>CAJUSO010000005.1 GCA_910588965.1 uncultured Lachnospiraceae bacterium
ATTAATTGCAGTCTATCTTTTAATTCCATTTCATCACCTCAAAGCAAGTTTACCAGAAAAACTTTTCTCAGTCAAGAAAAATAATATTGACAACTTATCTAAGAAATGATATCCTTATCTCAGAAAAGAAAGGAGGGATAAAATGCAAAGTGCAAATAAGATACAAATAATTGAAAGTATAAAAAATATGCCTGACCAGGAAGCGGATATATTAGAAGTGTTTGTTGCTGGTTTCAGAGCTGGCAAGATGACCACTATGGCAGAATTAGGATACGAACAGCCACGCAATCCCCCAATGCAGACGCTTCAATTACAGAGGTAGGGGTATAACATGAGCGAAAATTTGGTTTTAGAGCGGTGGAAGCGTTAAGCCCTATATGCACAGTGTTCCCTTTCTACAGAGCTGCTATATCAGACATATGGAAAGGCCAAAACAGAGCAGGGAGGAAGCCATGACAGAGAAGGATATTTTAAGGTATTTATATTTATTGGACAGGAGGCTGTACATCATAATGTCATCCGGATCCAGCTGGAAACCGGAGTATGCCCATGAACTGGAGGGCATCGACAGGGAGCTGGCAGGGCTCAGGGAACTGGTAAGCCAGGAGCATGGGAAAAGGGGGCAGAAGGGCAGAAGGGAGGGAGTGGGAAATAAGGAAAAAGCTGCCCCATCAGAGGAGCAGCCAGTACACGGGAACCAGTGCGGTTTGGAAGCCCGTATCCAGGCGGTCGAACAGAGGATTGATAAAATAGAACAGGAAGCGCTTACGCTTGATCGCCTGAAGGAAGAGCTGGTAAAAGGAGAAACCGAGTTTGATTATTCCTGATTGCGGCATTCGTAAGACAGCCTTTCATATTCCTGCAAGGCAATAATTATAGCAGGAACAGACGCTTTAGCTGCTTCTTTGTGGACGCCATCATTTTTGAAAAGTTGCTCAAGGCGTTCCAATATCCTGGCTTCCAGCAATTTTGCATTGTCCTTGTCCAACATGGCTTACACCTCCTTTCAGCGGTTGATTTCCGGGTTGTCCGTCCTGCCTAAGAGGTAGTCCACGGAGCAGCCGAGGTAGTCGGCGATTTTGGCAAAGTTTAAAGTTAGAATATCTGTTCCTTTACTTATTTTTGAAACTGTATTAATTCCAAGTTCACAAGCAGAAAGAACTTCACCAAGCGATTTTCCTTGTTGTTTTGCTGTCGATTTTATGCGATAAGCAATTTCTTGTGAATTATACATAAAAACTACCTCCTATATTTATGCAATATGCGAAATTAACCTAAAAAGGTGAAAAAAGTATTGAAATTAACCTAATTAGGTGATAATATATAACCATAGTAATCCACAAGTACATAATACCACGGATTACTAAATAAATAAAGGAGGTTGAGCCAATGAGCAAGAAAAAGAAGCACAAAAAAAGTGATAAGAACCACACGCTGGAAACGATAGTCCTTATCACTGCATTACTTAACTTAATCGACAAGTTAGTGGACATCATCCAAAACCTGTTAGATTAAGCAATCGGGGAGGGAAACCTCCCCAAGAAAAGAATAGCTTTTAATCTTCTCATTGTCAATATAAATATCAAAAAGAAAGGAAGTATGGAAATGTTGGAAGTATTAAAAATTATCCTGGATGTGGGGATTATCATTTTGGATGCAGTAATTATATATATGATTTATAAGCGTTGGAAGAAGGGGGGTGAATGATTTGTCAATAGGCGCAAATTTAAAGCGGCTGCGGACGGACAAAGGAATGAGCCAGGTGGAATTGGCAGGGGCGGTAAATGTCACACAGTCCATGATAGCTCAGATTGAGCGGGGTACAAAGGCTCTGACAATGGAACTTGGTAGGGAAATTTCAGAAACGCTTGGCGTGTCTATAAACGAGCTTTTAGAAGAACTGTAAATAATTAGAGAGATTTTTAGATGCCAGTATAGGAAGGTGGTGAGGGGGGATGGAAGAAGTAGATAAGACAATAGAGATTATGAGCAAATGGATTCAAAAGCGGATGGAAACAAAAAATGGGGTTTTTATGATATGGGAAGAAGTGGCAAGAATGACAGAATTAGGGTATGAACAGCCACGCAATCCTCCAATGCAGACGCTTCAATTACAGAGGTAGGGGTATAACATGAGCGAAAATTTGGTTTTAGAGCGGTGGAAGCGTTAAGCCCTATATGCACAGTGTTCCCTTTCTACAGAGCTGCTATATCAGACATATGGAAAGGCCAAAACAGAGCAGGGAGGAAGCCATGACAGAGAAGGATATTTTAAGGTATTTATATTTATTGGACAGGAGGCTGTACATCATAATGTCATCCGGATCCAGCTGGAAACCGGAGTATGCCCATGAACTGGAGGGCATCGACAGGGAGCTGGCAGGGCTCAGGGAACTGGTAAGCCAGGAGCATGGGAAAAGGGGGCAGAAAGGCAGAAGGGAGGGAGTGGCAGGATGATTGGTGATGACCTGATTAGTAGGAGGGGCCTGATGGATTCACTGAGGGGGAATGTGCTGGTCGATGTCACGGCAGCCCTGGAAGAGGCAATAATAAGCCAGCCTGCTGCATGCGACATTGATGGGATTACAGCACAGATAGAGGCTGCAAGGGGGCAGCTGGAGGAAGCAATGGAGATTATATTTGGATGAAAGGAGGGCATTAGCGGCATGGAATACCCAAAGCCAGTGATGAGGAAGTCCGAGCTTGAGAAGATGGGCTTCCCGGAGGAATACCTTATGCGGATATACCGCACGAAGGGGCAGAGCATTGCCTGGAAGATAGACCCTACATCAAGGAACAGCCCCATCCTTTTCGACACGCAGGGGCTTGAGAAGTTCCGGGCACAGAAAAAATAAATATCCCCACCCACACGGAAAAGGGCGGCGGGGGCTCTCTTACCCCCTATTGCCCATCATACGTTTGCCATTTCCCCTGCCGCCCTTTTCCGTGTGGGTGAGTATGGAAAGGAGAGGATAGGATTGAAGAGCATAAGGGTGAGGAACAGGACTGGGCTGACGGATTATTCGGCTTTGTTCAGGGCAGCCCTGTACATGTCAGGGTATGTGGAGGAAGCCCTGGAAGGCGGGTACCAGATTAAGGAGAGCCGGAACAGGCGCGTCCTGACGGTCAGCGAGGCCGGCAGGACTTGGAGTTTCATCGCAACGCTGGCTTTCCAGGCCAGGGATGGAGGCAGCCGCCTTTAGAGGCAGGCGAAAGAAAGGCAGGTGACAGCATGGCATATTATAATGTCTGCCCTAAATGTGGATCCCATTTAGACCCAGGGGAGCACTGTGACTGCGGGGATGATGGGAAGGACAGGGCCTTTGATGGCATGGTTAAGGAAGGGGCAGCGGGGCAATACATGCTGCAATGGCTAGGAGGCTCAGGGGGCAGGGGAATAAGGAAAGGATGGGATAAGGGATGGATGTGAGGAAGGAAGAAGTGGAAAAGCTGCTCGGATGCAGGATTACAGACGGGCAGTTTGGCAAGGCGCTGGGGCTTGCCAGGAGCAAACAGGAATATATCTACAGGCAGGAGGGCAGGCCTGTAGT
Source organism: uncultured Lachnospiraceae bacterium (assembly GCA_910588965.1). Lineage (GTDB taxonomy): Bacteria > Bacillota > Clostridia > Lachnospirales > Lachnospiraceae > Petralouisia. Next base: position 3,552 of record CAJUSO010000005.1, read on the forward strand.
GCTCCAGCACTGGTACCTGGTTAAGCTCACGGAGGAATATGTGCGGAATCTCGCTTTTTCAAAATTTACTATGGATTTATGTGAGGCACTGCGCAATATGGAAAAAGAGCACTCGGTCAAAGACCAGAGCGCCCAAATGGATACTCCTATTGTAACAGGCAGTGCATTATAAATCAAGCATAAAAAACAATATGGAGGTAAAATTTTATGAATGAATTAAGCATTTCCAAGCAGTATCCAGCAGAAAAGTACAACCTTCTGGGGAATACAGAAGTAATGGTTGAAGTGCCGGATATCAAGTCACCTGTCGTGCAGGCTGTGCGGCTGGATTCTGACCCGAAGAAAGGGGATGTCTACATCCAGCAAAAAGCGAAGGATGCATATACGGACAAAAAAGGAAATTTCCACCCTGCAACTCCTAATTTATATGCCATTACAAAAAATGGGTTGAAAAGGCTTGCTGATGGGGCCGGGATTAAAATGGTTTCCAGTGAGCATGTCATCCCGACAACCTGCCAGAAATGCGTGGCAGTGAACCGGAACAGCGGAAAAGTAGTCCAGTGCGGAAACTGCAGGAATAAAGATGTGGCATACCGCGTCACAATATCTGTCCCACAGCTTACAGGCGAGATCCTGACAGTGGAAGATACGCATGAAACGATTGTTGACAATGTTACATCTGGGATGACGCCAAACCAGCGGGCAGAATTTATGAAGCATATGCCGCAGATATGTGAGGCGAAAGCCCTGAATGGGGCAATTAGGACAGCTTTGCACATCAAAGGGACATATACGCTGGAAGAGCTGCAGAAGCCTTTTGTGGTGGCGTACCTCGTGCCAAACCTGAACCATGAGGAAGTGAAGCGGGCGGCGATTGGGAGCATGTTCCAGTCATGTAAAAACCTTTTTGGCGACGTGCAGGCTCCGAGTATCCAGCAGATTGAGACCAAAGTACCAGAGCAGGCATCCATAGACGCGGCAGATGGGGAAAATTATGATAAGTATGTTGATGGGACCTATCAGGAGGAAGCAGCAGGATACAGCCAGGAGACCCAACTGCAGGGGACAGGCCAGACAGTGGAAGGGGAAGACCGTTCAAGGGATTTCTGCTGTGATAAATGCGGGGAGCAGATATCCCGGAAAGTGTGGGATTACTCTGTGGAAAGGTTTGATCGGCCGTTGTGTTATAAATGCCAGAAGATTGTGAGAAATGGACAAGGAGGGCTCAGATATGGGAATTAAGATTATTCAAACTGGGGACTGGCACATTGGTTCCTTTAAAGGGCCGGAAAGGGACGGGGTTAACCTCCGCTCCCTTGACACGCAGAAGTGCCTAGAAGAAATGGTGCATGTCGCAGCAACAGTAAAGCCGGAGCTGGCGCTTGTATCAGGTGATGTATTTGACCGGGCGGAGATCTGGCAGGGCAGGAGCCACAAGGAAGTACTCCAGGCACGGAATATCATATTGGGATTGTCAAAATGCTGCGGAAAGGTGATCGTGATGCGCGGCACACCAAACCATGATAGCGCCGAAGCCTTTGGGGAGCTACAGGCCCATTTTGAACTGGTGCCGAATGTGGAGATAGTAACTGTGCCACGGGTAATCAAGACAAAGCAGTTTGATATTGCCATACTCCCTGGATTTGACCGGGGATATTTTAGGGCAAATCATCCGGGGCTTGGGAAAGAAGAAGAACATGAGGTTCTGACGAAAGAACTTGCGAGTGCAGTGCTTGGCCTGAAAGCCCAGTGTGAGCCAGGGAAAAAGAGCATCCTCATGTCCCATTACACAATCCCTGGATGTAACGCGGAAAGCGGGCAGGTGATGATGCTGACGAAGTTTGAACCGGTCCTTCTGCCGGAGTGCCTGATTGCGGCAGATTTTGACCTGGTTGCCATGGGGCATATTCACCGCCCCCAGAAGCTGCCGAATGTTGAGAACTGTTACTATTCAGGGGCTATCAATTCCATGACATTTAATGATGAGGGGCAGGAACGGGGATTTTGGATACATGAATATTCGCCGGATGGCTGGAGCAGGACATTCCATCAGACGCCTTACAGGGAATTTGTTACATTTCACTTTACAGATATGGACATTACGGCCATTAATCTTGGAAACCTGGACGATGTGGCATTTAACTGGTGGAGGTATAACGGCGGAGTACAGGACCGGATTGTAAGGATACTTTACACATGCTCCTATGAAAACAGCAAGGCCTTGAATACGGCGCTTCTGGAAAAAGCCTTATATGAGGACGGGGCTTTCTATGTGGCCGGGATACTCCCAGAAAAGGTCGAAGAAGCGGCAGACCGTAATGATTTGTCCAATACAACAGATCCGGAAGAAAACCTCCGGCAGTACCTGTGTGATAAACAATACACGGAGGAGCAGATACAGGAACTTATACTCAAAGCGAGGCCTGTTATTGCCCAGGCGGAAGCGAGCATGTCGCTGTCGGCAGGCACAGGTACATTTGAGCCGGTTGAAATCGAGGTAAGGAATTACCGCAATTATGCGGAAGAACATTTTAGCTTTGAAGATATCAGCTTTTGTACAATCAACGGCCAGAACGGCGCCGGGAAAAGCAGCCTGTTCATGGATGCGGTTATTGACTGCCTTTATGAGGAACCGCGGGAAGGGGAGTTGACCGGGTGGATCAGGAATGATGAAAAGGCAAGGTCCGGTTCCATCATCTTCACTTTCCGGATTGGGGATAAAGTTTTCCGGGTAACACGGACGAGGGCAAGGTCCGGGAAAGGGACGTTGAACCTGTCAGAACTGGTAGACGGTGAATGGCGTAACCGTTCTAAGGAGAAACAGAGAGATACTCAGGCGGAGATTATCAACATCCTTGGTATGGACAGCCTGACGTTTAAGAGCTGCGCCCTGATTATGCAGGACCAGTACGGCCTGTTCCTACAGGCGCAGAAAGAAGACCGGATGGTCATCCTTGGAAACCTGCTCGGCCTTGGTGTGTATGAAGCAATGAATAAGATTGCCTGGGATAAGGCAAAAGCTTTTGGGGCAAAGACCAGGGAGTTGAAACAGGAGATTGGGATACATAATGCCACCATTAAAAACTATGGGGATCCGGCCAGGGAGATGGAGCAGGCAAAAGCGGATTTACAGGCAAAGGCGGAAAAATCCAGGGAAATCACAAAGGAGCGGGATGCAAGAAAGCTGGAGCTGCTTTCTTTGCGGGAGGCTCAGGAACGGTGTGATAAGCTGTCGGAATCTATTGCATCATTGACAGTGAAAAAGGCTGCTACAGGGCAAAATAGGGGTGCTCAATCGGAAATCATCAGGAATTGCCAGGCAGTGCTTGATACGGAGCAGGCAGTCATGGAAAAAGCAGAACGGTACCGGGCGCTGGAAGCAAGGAAAAGTGAATTGATTGAAAAAGCGGCATTGTTTGGCTCAAAGCAGTTGGAAGTTTCAAAGTCCATAACAAGGGTTTCTGACTTGGAATCAGAACTTGCGACAGCAAAAGCAAAGCTGCAGGAGGAGCAAGCCCGGCTTGCGGAGCATGAGGATACATTTGGTGATGCGGAGATTCTCCGGAATGCAGAGAAATACCAGGATGCCAAGTCTTCCCTGGATGGTATGCAGGCGTTGGCACTAAAGCATCAGGAAGCTGACCAGCGTGTGCAGGCGGCAAAAGCGGCACAGAGGGAAATTGAAAGAGAGATTGAGGCAAATAATGACCGGATCATATCGACACGGAATTTCCTTGGGAAGGATATTGCAATCCTCTCTGACGACTGCAGGTGTATCGATATTGAGAAAGCGGACTGCAAATTTTTGGCTAAAGCAAAAGCATCAAAGGGGATGTTGCAGGAAGTGGAAAAGGAATACCGGGCAAAGAAAGCGGAATTGGAACACATTCTTGCACAGCGTATTTCCTCAGTAGCGGAGGCAGAATCCGAACGTGACAGCATACCGTATGACGCAGGCAGAAAGGCAGAAGCAGAAAGGCTTTGCTCAGAACTTCTTCCTTATGTGGCAAAGGCAGAGCAGGTAAGGAAGAAGGTAAGCGAAATTGCCCTTGTACGGGCTTCCGTAGAGAATGCCCGGTCAAATATATCAGATATTGAAAAAAGGCTCGCAGAGGCGAATGTAGAGGCATCCAGGGCAAAGGAAGAGCTGGAGCAGTACAGGGGCGCATTTGATGAAAACAAACAGGTTTCGGATGAAATGCAGATGCTCTCTCCTTGGATTGAACAGGAGAAACAGCTGCCAGTGATCCAGGAGAGGCTGGCCAACGCTACCCAGCGGCTTAGTGAACTGGATCTGCAGATAACAGAGCTGGACACTGAATTATCAGAAAAACAGCTTGAACTTTCCAAAGAAATCTTGAAGACTACGGATCTTGCAGGGAAGCAGGCGGAAGTTGGGCATCTGGATACACAGCTTGAAGGCATTGAGGAAGAGATTAAGCTCCTTCAGATGAATGTCGGGGCGCTGACACAGAAAATGGGGCAGATAGGTAAGCTGAAAGCGGAAATTGATGTGCTGCAGGGAAAGGAGCGTGATGCGGCCAAGGAAACAGCAGATTATGACATCCTGAAAGCTGCGTTCAGCCAGGACGGCATCCCGCATCAGATTATCCGCACAATCGTCCCGAAGCTGACCGCAACGGCAAATACAATCCTTGGGCAGATGACCGGGGGCAAGATGGGGATTGATTTCAAGACAGAAAAGGTGATGAAGAGCAATTCCAAAAAGGAAGTAGTCACGCTGGATATTTTCATTGAAGAGTATGGGAAGCCGGCGCTGCCATATCTTTCAAAATCTGGCGGAGAAAAAGTAAAGGCATCACTATCCGTAATACTGGCTCTTGCTGAAATAAAGTCCTCTACGGCCGGCATCCAGCTGGGGATGTTGTTTATAGATGAAGCACCGTTTTTGGATAGTGAAGGAGTACAAGCGTATGTAGATGCACTTGAAACTATCCAGCAGAGATATGTTGGAATCAAAGTTATGGCTATTACACATGACCCGACATTCAAGGCTAGATTCCCACAGAGCATAACGGTCATGAAAGATAATCAGGGAAGCCATGTAAGATGGGACTGATTGGAATGTCGGAGACAGGCGGGAAAATAGGCCAGTGGCATTCATGCCACTGGCACAACAGGACATATAGGAATGGGGGTGGAACCCTGGCGTGAATTACCTGACGGAAATAAAAGCATTCTACGATAGGCTCGAACTAAACCCGCAGCCCAACACCGCAATCGCCTTATGGCATGCATTGATGTCCATAGCGAATAAAGCGGGGTGGCCAGATACGTTTACGGTAGCCTCATCAATCCTGATGCTGAAATCGGGGTTGAATGCATCCGCATTTAAAAGGGCAAGGAATAAATTATCCATGGATGGGCTCATAGAGTGGAAGTCAAGGGGAGGCAGCCATTCGGCACAATATAGGATAATCAGCATAGTGGTTCAAAACCAATGCAAATTTGAACCACAAAGTGAGCCACAAAGTGAACCACAAAGTGAACCACAAAGTGAACCACAAAGTGAGCCTATTAATAAACTAAAACAAAACAGAAATAAAACAGAAACAGAGATACCCCCTATATCCCCCGCAGAACAGTTTGAAGAATTTTGGCTTGCATACCCAAGGAAGAGGAATCGCTACTTAGCAGAGACAGAATACTGCAATGCAGTGATGTCAGGAGTACCAGGCAGTGACCTAGTGAGGGCGGCAGGGCGCTATGCAGGGCACTGCCGAAAAGAAAGGATACCAGAACGGTTCATCAAGAACCCAGAAAATTTCCTGCGGGACAATGTGTTCATGGAATACCTGGAAGGAGGGAAGGATGGGAAAGCTGGAAGAAACACTGGAGCGGCTGAGAAGTCAATCAATGAGCTCATGCAGGAGCGCAGAGCCGGCAGGGCATGAAGCCTGCCCTTTGTGCGGGGGCGCCGAGTGGATTATCGCAAGGGACAGTAACGGAGTGGAGACGGCATCCCCCTGCCAGTGCAGGGAAAGGGCAATGATGTCCAGGAGGCTGAGGTTTGCAGAGCTGCCAAAGGCATTCCAGGGGTTGGTGCTTAGCGGATTCCAGCTGGACGCCTACCGGGAAGCCGGAAGCCGCAGGACCGCATCCTTTGCATGCCAGGTAATTAAGGCATACCTGGGGGATTTTCAGGAACAGCAGGAACATGGGATGGGGCTCTATATCTGGTCCAGGGCAAAGGGGAGCGGGAAAACACATATGGCGGCAGGGATTGCGAATGAGCTCCTGAAGAGCCACACGGTAAGGTTCTCCGTCTCCATGGCAATCCTCCAGGAAATCAAAAATGCCTGGAGAAAGGACGCAGAGTGCAGCGAGAGCAGCATATTGGGGGCGTTGGGCACCATAGAAGTGCTTGTGATTGATGACTTTGGGGTAGAATCCCATGCGGGGTGGATAGACGACAGGTTCTACCAGATAATCAACGAGCGGTACATCAACAGGCTCGTGACGATTTTCACAAGTAACTACCCGCCCATGGAACTGCCATATGACGGGCGGATTGTAAGCCGTGTCATGGAGAGGACTTACCAGGTGACATTCCCAGAGGAATCCGTGAGGAGGCATGTCTCAAGCCTCAGGCAAGAGGGGCTGCTCCAAAAGGCAATGGGGGAAGGCGTATGAGAAGAATTGGAAAGGAAGGTGGGACAGTGATTGAGGTTAAGGGAGACGGGCTGGCAAGCCAGGGCAAGGAGGCGCTGCAGTCTGAAACTACAGATGGGGCTGTGGAACGGGGCGTAGATAAAGGAAATGTTGCCGTGGATGCTCCCAAAGATGGGGCAGATGACAAAGCCGATACTGGGCTGGCTGATACTGCTGGCAAGGCAGATAAAGTTTCTGCAAAGCAAGCGGCAAAGGAAAAGCTGGAGAAGGAGCTGGACAGAGACAAAGATAAGAGCTTTGCAGAACCAGTAATCGGATATCTGCTTGGGCGGTGCGCAGAGGATGAGGGTCTCTCCCAGGATGTGGTACAGGAACACAAAACCTGGAAGAAATGTATTGATTACATCTATGAACAGGCCAGGGAGCAGGCGGTCGGCAATAAAGCGGCTATCCGTGATGATGTAGTCTATGAGTGGGCCATGGATTATTACCACAAAGATGACAAGGCTGAGGAAGAAGAGAAAGCCAGGAAAGAGGCTGAGAGAAAAGAAAAGCAGAAAAAAGCAGCTGCTGGGAGGGCGGCAAAAGCAAAGAAGAAAACATCTAAAGCAGTGACAGCACCAGAAAAGAAAGCTGATGCGAAAAAAGAACAGCCAAAACCGAAGAAAAATAACAGTGATATGCATGGGCAGCTTGATATGTTCTCCATGATGGGAATGTAGGGGGTGCAGAGTTTGGATAAGCGGAAATTATCAAAAATACCGAGAAATCCGGCAACCACGGACATGCTCAGAATCGCAAAGCGCCTGGGAGGCATGACACATATAATGACGGCCAGATTGCTTGAAGATGAAAAAATACTGCAACTGACTTTCTATGAGACCAGCAAGCTCAAACAAGGAAAGCCAGAGGCGGCATTCAGGACATTTCTGTCTGACAGTGATTATATCACGCAGGACTTAAAGGTGTCAAAAGTTAAATGGCTGACAGCGGCATTTGACGGTATGTGGGATTTTTCATTGTTAGATTACAAATGGGATTCCGAAAAGGGAAAAAGCTCATGGAAAGAGAATGTATTTATCTGGTCCGGGGAAGAAAAGGAGCTTATAGAGGATTTTTTCAGCAAGTATAGTAATCCGGAAGATGCTCATAAGCCATGGGATGCTATACGCCGGTTTCAGGATGAGGTTAAAGGGAAACGATTGTCTGCAAGGCATAAAAAAGAAACGGACAGAATTGATGCGGTGATGGAGCCGATTAAAGATGCACCGGGGGAATTCTATGACTGGATATGGGAATGTGGGATGAGCTTTAGCCGGTATCTGATTTACAAAGAAGAGAAAAAGGGTACGGCTGTGTGTGAGTGTACCTACTGTAAGAATATTGGTGCCGTAAACAGAAAAGGGATTCGCCTTCGGAATAATGAAAAAGGAATATGTCCTTTCTGCGGCAGTCGGGTGACAATAAAGGCAAAAGGGAAAATGCCGGGACAGATATTTGATGAAAGATGGTTCCTGTATGTGGACCCTACACGGGATGGGTTTATCCTCCGCTACTTTAAAGCAAATAGACGCATCCGAAGTGACAGTTATGTAGATGCACTCATAAACAAAGATAGGGTTGAGCAAGATGTACATGAATACAGAAGGAAAATCTGCACATTCCCTAATGGGAAGCCTAAATGTGTGTCCTATGAATGGGGTGTATATAAACAGCGGGGGATGCCAAGATGGTGCCCGGATAGTGGCCGGATAGCTTGCATGGAATGTATTTTATATCCGTGCAATCTCCCGCAAGCCTGGGCGCATACACCTATGAAATACTCTGCGTTGGAAGTGCTGTCTGCGAACATCCCGACAGTGTCAATACGCTATGAGGATGCAATGAAAGCATATTTGGATTTTCCAAGATTAGAATGGCTGTGCAAAATGGGATTGAATAACCTGGCCAGGGATATCATAAATAGCCAAAACCATTACCATGGCATGGTAGGCAAAGTGAATTATAAAGGAAAAACCATTTATGAGATTTTAGGGCTTACAAAAGTCAATACCAGGGTATTGCAGACAGTAGACGGAAACAACTATGTGTTGAGATTATTGCAGGTGTCACAGCAGATTGGCCTTCAGTTCAAACCGGAGCAGCTGCAAGAATATTATGAAACATTTGAGTGCAACACCGAACTTTTAAATCAGGCAAACCGTAAGGTTTCACTTCACAAATTGGTGAAATATATTACGAAAGAAAGTGAGCGTTATCCGCTAGGGGATAACGGCGGATGCTGGCAATATGCTTGTATGAGATACAAAGAACGGGAGGATCCCAGGGTTGAACGGAAACGGAATATGGCAAAAGACTGGCTGGAGTACCTTGGCTGGTGTAAAGAACTGAAATATGACCTTGACAATATGTTTATTTATATGCCGACCAATTTCAAGAAGGTACATGACAGGACAGCTAAGGAATACCAGGAATTGCAGGATAAGAAGGCTGCTGCGGAAAAGAAGCGTATGGAGCGCGGGGCAAAAAGAAATATGGAGCAGACGAGGAAAGCCTTAGAAGAGATTCTCAAGACAAATGATGGGGCAGATGCTTTTTCCATTAAAGGGAAGGGGCTGGTGCTTGTGGTTCCGAAAACTGCAGATGATATCAAAGCTGAAGGTGAAAAATTACATCATTGTGTCGGGGGTTATGTAGATAGGGTTGCTAAAGGGGAAACGAATATTTTTTTCGTTAGGAAAGCAGGCAGCCCGGATGAACCGTATTTCACAATGGAATGGAAAAACAATGATGTGTTCCAGTGCCGTGGCCTACATAACTGTGATATGACACCTGATGTAAAGGCATTTACGCAGGCATTCAAAAAGAAAATGCTGGATAGCATAAAAAAGAGCCGGGCGTAGAACGGGGGTGCAGTTAATGCCAGATAAGACAAAACATAGAATAAATAATTTACTCCAGAAGCTGAATGATGAAGACCGGAACACCCTCTGTTGCCTGCTGATCAAAGCAGGGTATGCGGCGAGAATAGGTAAGGAGCGTCCTGGCGGCAGAGGGCAGACAATGTATTTCGTAGAATTTTGGGAGGAAGAGTGATGGTGAACATGTCTAAGGAAACGGCAATGAAACCGATTGAAAGGATTGCAAATTATCTGAAATATGGATTTGCCATTACAGAACACCAGTATATGGATTGCCCTCGGTGTGGCCATGTGCTGGACGCCGGTCCGGATTACCAGCCGAAATATTGTGGCCAGTGTGGGCAGCGGGTTTCCTTTCATGGGGCTATATGGAAAGAAGACAGGCATTTGGGATACATATCAGAAAAGGGGGCAGAAAGGGATGTCATCCCAGAATGGGACTGGGTAAAGGGTATTATTTCGGAAGCGGACAGTATGGGAATCCCAGTGTTTATGAAGTAGAAGCTTTTGGGGATTGTGGGGGAAGGGAATACGCGGCGTGAGTTCCCTAAGCAGCTCCGAAAATCAGGAATCAGCGAAAAGATGAAGAAAAAGCTGTACGGAAATTGCTCTGTATGTAATTCACATTTGAAAAAAGGGGAAATGATTACTCTGCTGGCCAGTTCGGAGAAGAGGGGGGACAGCCTAAACAGTTCGGATTTATGTGTAAAGACTGTTTCAGGAAATTCTGTAAAGATTCAGGGCTGGATATATCGGGGCTGGCCGGACTGGGGGAAAGCATTACGATTGGGCCAGGTGATGAAAATGGCTAAATGGAACAGGAATGGGGAGGGCTATACGGACGGGACTGCCGGCATAGCCATACAGAATATATGAAGAGAAGAAAGGAAGATCGATATGGCAAAGAAAAGGAGCTGCAGGCGCACCACAGATGAAAATATCCTTCATGATAAAGCGGTAAGGATGCGGAAAATGACAGATGAACAGCTCGTGCATTACGTTGAGGACCGTGTGGAGAAAGCAAGGAGCGAGGGATTCAACCGGGGGAAGGCACAGGCGCCGAAGCAGGAACCGGTAAATATTGAAAAAATTCTTGGAGAGATTGGGATGATCCGTGGTATCGGAACGGCGAAGCTGCTTAGCATCGGAACGGTCCTTGGCAAATATCTGGGGGTACAGGAAAATGCCTGATCCAAGGAGGCAGATAATTGGGAGACGGAGCAAAGCATCCGGTGAGGCTTTTGAACGCTGGATGTCAGATGCCTGTGAGTTTTACCTGCGGAACGGATGGGCACATATAGAAAAGACACCAGAGCCGTTTCACATCACCGGCAAGGACAGTAATGGAGTTGTCCGGGGATATTATGAGAAAAAAGGCCAGCCGGATTACAAAGGGGTGCTGCGTGACGGTACAGGCATCATGTTTGAGGCGAAGCATACAGATTCCGACAGGATAAACCAGAACGTGGTCACGGATACCCAGTGGAAGAGCCTTGATATTTATGAGCAGTTCGGGGCGCATTGTTTTGTGATGGTTTCGCTTGGGTTGGTCAAATTTTATCGGGTTCCCTGGAAAATATGGAAGCAGATGAAAGCGCTGTTTGGCCATAAGTTTATGACGGAACAGGAATTGGAGCCGTACCGCTTGCCGGAAAGACAATGTACAATCCTTATTTTGGAAGGAGTTGAATTAAAGGATGAAAATACAGAAAACAGAACTGGCGCAGAAGCTGAATAAAATCAAAAGTGTGGTGCCGAAGAAAACCACACAGGCGGTCTTACAGGGTATTTTGGTGAAGGACTGTTATTTAATAGCTAACAACATGGAAATGACCGTCAAGGCGAAAATAGAGGGCACTGAGGGCGAATCATTCATCATCCCGGAGCGGGCATTTGATTTGATAAACAATCTGCCGGATGGGGAAATAGAAATTGCGCCAACAGCGGAAAATACTATCACTATAAAAGCAGACAAGATTAAAAATAAATATCAGACATTGGATGCGGAAACCTTTCCAGTGACTGCAGTGCCGGAAGAGGGGAATGAACTGACGATTAAAGCAGATATGCTTTTAGAATCTGTAAAACGTGTTGCGTATGCGGTTCCGGCACAGGGGCAGAGTGCCGTAATGATGGCCATGTGTCTGCAGGCTACGGGAGGGCAGCTGAATTTTGTCGGGCTGGATGGGCATGTATTAGCATGGGACAGGGTAGATTACGAGGGCGAGTTTGAGCTGCTGATACCTAAAAATACAGTGGAAAAATTGAAGTCCATCGGTCTTTCCGGGGAAGTGCAGATTAAACATAACAGGTTGGGCGCAGTATTCTCCACAGAAGATTTTGAAGTTTATACAAGGCTTGTTGAGGGGGAATATTTTAAGTACAGGTCAATGTTCAAAGAATTCCCGATACATACGGTTGTGTCAAGGACAGATCTTCTGGATGCCATGGTAAGGGCGAAAATGTGCACGGAAGAAAAATGCCCGGTCCGGTTTGAAATGTCAGGGAATACCATCAGCTTGAGCATTAAGGACAAAACGACAGATTATAACGAAACGGTGGAACTGCGGGAGGAAATGCCAAAAGAGCTGACAATAGGCTTTGATGCCCGTCTGGTATCGGAAACGCTGAAAGCCTTTGACTGTGATAATGTCGGGCTTTCCCTGGAAGGGCCAAAGATGCCTATGATTGTCGAAGCTGAGGACAGCGATTTCAGGACCATTGTTTTGCCTGTCAATCTTGGATAGGGAGCATTCCTTTTGGTCAAGGATTGATATATCACATAATAAAACAGGGCGGTAGGCTCCGCCGCCCGGAAAGGGGCAACATATGAAAATTGAAAATCTGGAAAAGGCAAATGGGATCCAAAAAAGGATGAAGGAATTAGAAAAAGCAAAAGCGTGGATGGAGGATGAAGACAGGAATGTTTACATATTGGCAGCGGGATGCACAATGAATGAATCAATAAAGATAAATTCAGATGGACGAGCGCTGCTTTATGGCCTTATTCTTGGAGAACATCTGCGGCTGCAGAAAGAGTTTGAAAAATTGTAGGGGGCAATCATGAAAGCGGTAGCAAAGTACCCAGGGAGTAAGTGGAGCTTAGCGTCATGGATTATCAGTTTTTTTCCAGAACATCACAGCTACCTGGAGCCGTTCTTCGGCAGCGGTGCGGTGTTATACAACAAGCCCAGAAGCCATATAGAAACTGTGAATGATCTGGACGACAACGTGGTTAATTTGTTTGACTGGATCCGGAAAGATCCGGAGCGTTTGGCATATGAAATTTACTGGACGCCATACTCCAGACAGGTTTATGAGGATGCATTTTCCGGAATACCGGAAGACAGCTTGGGGCGTGCGGTGAATTTTTATATTCGTCTGAATATGGGGCATGGTTTCCGCACGACTGGGGAAAAGGTGGGCTGGAAGAATGATGTGCAGGGGCGGGAACGCTCCTATGCATCACAGGACTGGTGCAACCTTCCGGAAAAGATTATTCAGGCTGCTGGAAGGCTTAGAGGGGTTCAGATTGAGAACCGGCCAGCTGCAGACTTTATTCCGAGATTCAATTTTGAGAATGTGCTGATTTACTGCGACCCACCATATATGCTGGATACCCGGCATGGAAAGCAGTATCGGTATGAGATGGATGCCAGAGACCATGAGTGCTTGCTTGCGCTCCTGCTTGAGCATAAAGGACCGGTAATTATCAGCGGATATGAAACAGAGTTGTATAACAATATGCTTGCAGGGTGGAACCGTTACGAAACAACGGCATATTCACAGGTATGCTCCAAGAAAAAAGAAGCTATCTGGATGAATTGCAGCCCACCCGCAAAGCAAATGTCATTTGAAGATTATGGAGGTATATTATGAAGCGGTTAACATCAGATAAGCCGGTTGCAGAAATGGGAATGTTTGAGCTGGCGCATAACTCATGTTACATAAAGGACGGCAAAGCAAGATACCGGGATTACAGTTTGGACGAGGATGCAAGAGTGTTGGCAAGGGCACTTCTCAAAGATCATGCAGGCGGTGATGATGCGTTTACCTGTGACAAGGATTTTGATGATTGGATGGTTGATTATCTGCAAGACGGCATGGATAGCGTAGGAGGCCTAATCGCGTTATTTTACCGTAATTTGTGGGCTATGGCAGATTTGAGGGATACGTTAAAGGCCTATGAAGATACAGGGCTTTCGCCTGGGCAGATAATAGAAATGGATCGTTTGTATGCCGAAAAGTGCCGGGAAGTGTCAACGCTGAAAGGGGGACTGAAAGGATGATGAAATGTCCGAAATGCGGAAGGGAGTTTGAACGATTGCTTGCTGTCTCTCGGAGTGACAATAAGACAATACTCTGTGATGAATGCGGAACGATGGAGGCAATGGATAGCTTGCCCTGTGGGATTCTGACACCCCAGGAACGTACAAGGATTGCTGTGGCGGCAACGGGAAATACGTGGGTCATGGAAAATTTTAATGCCACGCATAGTTGATAGGGGGGATAAATGAAATATTATAGTACGCAACGCCCGATTACTCCGGGCAGTTATCCTAAGTCACCATTTAATGATGTCTTAGAAATAGTCAATTTTGATTCTAAAACTTACTGTAAGGACATTGAGCAGGAGGCGTGGGGATATATTGAATATAAATATCCTCTGCATCCAGAGGATGTGGCAGACTATGAATTCTCGGTTATTCCGTCTAAAATTAAGGAGGTAGTGTTTGTTGGGCTGGATGATTTTGGGTGTCAGACATATAAGGACCAGGAGGGTAAGTTTTGGAAGTATCCAGAACCAGGAGGGATGCCAAAAGAAAGACATGATAGGTTATATCTAGCTTCTGGTAATGATCTAGATGGTGAGGCAAGTTCTCCTATGCGTCCAGATACTGATTATAGAATAAATGAGGCGGAATGTGATGGATAAAAAAGAGCAGTTGTGGTTTCTTTTTCAATTCCATCATGAGGTTGAAGAGGAAATGTCAAAAGAGGAAGAAAGGGAGAATAGTATATGCAGATAGATTTTTCTAAAATCATAAATGCCAAGTTGAAACAAATGGCAGATGAAAAAGTGATTGAAAAACAGATTGGACAATCCATTGAATCTACAATCACAAAGGCTGTAAAGGACGCTTGTGAAGATTACAGTTTTAAGCGTGACATTGAGAAAAAGATTGAGGAACAGGTCAGCGAGGTTGCGGTAAATATCGGATTTGCGGGTTATAACCAATTTATAGCTGATACATTCAGCGAGTTAATCGGAACGACCCTAAAGGAAGATGTGATGCAGAAGATAAAGAACGTTTTTGATAGTCTTTTTGTTCGGAAATTAGAAAGCGTGAAAATGTCGGAAATTGCAGAGAAGTACAGAGAGACACTTCTTGAAATGGACGATAGCGAGAAATACGAACACGATAATGAGTTTTACGTTTCCTTTGATGAGGACAGTGATGACGGCGTGTTTAAGTGCATGACAATCCATTTTGCATTGGAAAAACCAAGCGGAAGATATTCACATGATGACAGTTACCTTGAAATGCGGATTATGAGTTACAAGGAAGAACCATATACCATTACAAGCGTACATTACGAGGGCAGAGATTTGTCAAAACTGAATGAACTGCGGCGTATGTCAGATTTTGAGTGTTTTGTTGCTTCGCTGTATTTTAACAAGACCAAAATCGAGATGGATATTGATGAAGATCATGTTGATACGTCATTAGGGCTTGATTATTAAGGAGGTTCGGAATGGGAATTGATAATCTGGTATGTAGCTTATTGGATGAGCCAAGTGTACAGGATGATGATAGTGTGGTTTTCACTGAAAAGGCTTTGGGACTGATTCATGAGATTGCAGAACGGTGCAAAGATATCCCGGTTGTAAAGGAAAACCAGAGGCAAATGGAGGAATATGCAGCCAAGTTATCTGCAGAGGAAATTTATATGGATATGCTTATCAAGATTGCGGCGGCGCCTACGGCAATCCACATGAGGATGTCGGCCCGGCTGCTGATTCCTATCATCAGTCAAAAGCTGACGGAAGGGGCTGGCAGCAAGAAGAGGAGGTGGCAAAGTGGCACTGGAAGGGTTCACGGAGAGGCTGAATGAAGAATTTATAAAATCAGGGATGGCAATAAAAGGGCTGGCAGGGAAGATGCATAAAGACCATTCAACCGTAAGGTCATGGCTGGAAGGCAGGAGCCAGCCAAAGGCGATATCCCTTGCGCGTTTATGCATAGCACTGGACACGTCAGCGGATTACCTGCTGTTCGGGAAACGTTGAGGCTGTTTTCAGGAGAAATGGAGGAAAGCAGATGAATAAGGAATATTCATGGACAGAAAACCAGACAGATGATATTTGGCATCATGGGAAATTTGCTTCTGTTGAAGAATGTATAAAAGATGCCAAAGGTTGTGGAAAAAAGCCAGGGGAAAAGATTGTTATAGGGATTTGTGAGGATTATGTCCCACATTTGTCAGCAGATTCTTTATTGGATCAGGTAAGTGAAGATGCTTATGAAGAAGTCGGAGAGGTTGCGGAAGGCTGGCCGGAGTTTGAAAATAGAAAAGGCTATAAAGATGTTGATAAATTTCAGGAAAAAATTGACAAAGTATTCCGTGAGTGGTTGGAGGAAACAGGGCAGGTGCCAAGTTTCTATTATATACAACCATTGGCGGATCCGGTGATTATTTCTGACCCGGATGATTAATCATGAAATGCTCAATTTGTGGGAGAAAATTAAGCAATCCCAGGAGCAGAGAACTTGGATACGGGCCAGTCTGCTACAAGAGGAAATCTGGAACCGTCCCACATGCTAGTAAAAAAGGCGGCCATTCATCCACAGACGAAGTACCCGATTATAATCTTCCAAGGCAGATGTCGGTTGATGATTATCTGCAGATGATTTCGGCAGAATAAAAAAGGAGAGCGCTTTCGCAACCCTCCCGTGGACAATTAAATTATATCATAATCTGATATGATTTTAAAATATTTTTTAGGAGGGCGATAGCATGGATACTCAAAAGAAAGACGAAAAGGCGCTGGTAGTCCTGACACAAGGGCAATTAAAAAATCTTTATGAGAAAGTCGCTGCGATTGAGGCAAATGAGGCAGTGAAAGCCTTTAGGCAGGAGCAGAAGAAAGAATACAGCCGCCAGGGCATCCCGGATATCTGTGCCGTAGTGATCGGAAGGTATTATGGCTTCGAGGTAAAGCGCCCCTTTATCGGCATCCTTTCCAAGATACAGGAGCACACCATAAGGCAGATAAAGGAGGCAGGCGGGAAGGCCTACGTTGTTACATATCCAGCAGAGGTAACGGAGATATTGCAGGGAGAGGTTGGGTTGGCGGGTATGGGCAGATAAGGAAGTAGGTGATATTCATGACATTAGAAGATGCCAGCCAGGTATATTGCATAAGCCAGGAAATCAGATGCATAAAGAAGGAACTGTGGGATCTGGAGGCCGGGCGGAAATATTACAAGCCCAATGTCCTATCAGACATGCCGAAAGGCAAGGGGGCGTACTCAAATATGACAGATGATTTCCTGGAAAGGCAGGGTGAGTTGGAAGACATGCTGCGTTATTCCCTCCAGAAGCTGCAGGAAGAAAGGAAGAGGTTTGAGGAATTCCTGGCTTCTGTAGATGACGCGGAAATACGCCTGATTTTAAGGCTGCGCTGCGTCAATAACATGTGCTGGGAGGACATAGGGGCTTCCCTAGGCATGGATAGGAGGACAGCCAGCAGGAAATTTTATAATTTCTTCAAAGTTGCCCGCAATGCCCACAGCATCTGTGGTAATATATAAAATAGACAAAGGCAATACGGAACACTATGGGACAAAGCCATAGGGGGATTTCCTTAACATACCCTCCCAAAAAGGATGCCTACAATTTATGCGGCATCCTTTTTGGGAGGGTATGTTAGTGATGAATAAGGCAAGGTGAGGTGGTGGTATGCCAAGGGCGCCGAGTGGGAAACAGAAGGAGGGCGAAGCCCTATTCCGCAAAGGTATGAAGCTTTCGGAGATTGCGAAGGAACTTGGCGTTGCGGAAGGGACTGTCAGGAGCTGGAAGAACAGGCATCATTGGGGATGCAACGTTGCAGGAGGGAAACGCAACGTTGCAAAAGAAGCTAAGGAAGAAGTAGCCGATGAGGTAGAAGGGGTAATGCAGAATACAGGCTTGACGGACAAGCAGCGTCTTTTCTGCATCCATTATATACGCTGCTTCAATGCGACAAAGGCATACCAGAAGGCCTATGGATGTAATTATGCGACATCGGCGCAGAACGGGAGCCGGCTGCTGAAAAACGCCAAGGTGAAAAATGAAATCATGCGGATGAAGCAGGAGAGGCTCAACAGGGAGTTCCTCAGCGAAGCGGACATCTTCCAGAAATATATGGACATCGCCTTTGCGGACATCACAGATTTTACGGAGTTCGGCAAGAAGAGGGTTAAAGTGGACAACCCTATTACGGGGAAGAAGGAAGAGATTGCTGTCAGCTATGTGAATATCAGGGATAGCCAGGAGGTGGACGGCACACTTGTGTCTGAAGTCTCCAAGGGCAGGGATGGCATAAAAGTGAAGCTTGCAGATAGGATGAAGGCGCTGCGGTGGCTATCAGAGCACATGGACATGGCAACCGCAGAACAGGAGGCACGTATTAAGAAAATAAGGGCGGAGACGGAGCGCATGGGAAAGGATGCAGGAGCAGATGCGGATTACGTGGTTGATGACTGGGTCGCAAGCGTAATAGGGGAAGCAGAAAGGGATGGGAAGGCAGGCGGTTCCCTATGAATGGGCAAAATAGGGCTGCACGGAGGCGTTTCTTTGGGGGGCGCGTCCCGATGTACCAGCAGGATCCTGTCCTATTTGCCAGGGAGGTCCTGTCCTTTGAGCCAGACAGCTGGCAGGAAGGTGCGCTTATGGATCTGGCGGGGAACCCCAAAGTCGCCATTAAATCCGGACAGGGTGTAGGGAAGACCGGCATGGAGGCCGTAGCCCTGCTTTGGTTCCTGGCCTGCTTCCCATACCCAAGGGTCGTGGCAACCGCCCCAACAAGGCAGCAGCTCCATGACGTGCTCTGGTCTGAGGCCGCGAAATGGCAGGAAAGGTCGCCCCTTTTAAAGCGGCTCCTGAAGTGGACAAAGACTTATATCTATATGGATGGGTATGAGAAACGTTGGTTTGCAGTGGCAAGGACTGCAACGAAGCCAGAAAACATGCAGGGGTTCCATGAGGACAACATGCTCTTCATCGTGGATGAGGCTTCCGGCGTGGCCGACCCCATCATGGAGGCAATACTTGGCACGCTGTCCGGCGGCAATAACAAGCTATTGATGTGCGCAAACCCCACGAGGACGTCTGGCATATTCTTTGATGCCTTCCACGCGGACCGGGCACTTTATAGATGCCATACTGTGTCGTCCCTGGACAGCGCCAGGACAAATAAAGACAACATCGCCTCCCTTATCCGGAAATATGGGAAGGACAGCAACGTTGTCCGGGTCAGGATATATGGCGAGTTCCCACGGCAGGAAGATGACGTGTTCCTGCAGCTTTCATGGGTTGAAGCATCATTAAAGGCAGAGATGCGGGAAGATACGGCAAAAGCGCTGGGCGTTTATTATGATGCAGCAGGGGAGAAGGTTGTCGACCGCTCTGGGGTGCATTCTATCGACATCGGATGTGACGTTGCCAGGTTTGGGGATAACAAGACCTGTATCGCCTATAAGATAAATGAGGCTGTGCGCATGCATAAGAAGTACAGCGGGCAGGACACCACATGGACTGCCGGAAACATCGCACAGCTTTATTTGGCATTGGTCGGCCTGTATAAGTTTAAAGGGACGGTATACGTGAAGGTGGATGACAGTGGCGTCGGCGGGGGTGTGACAGACCAGCTGCGGGCGATTAAGCGGAGGCAGCCGGCCCGATATGCCACGATGGCCATCATCCCGATGCAGTTTGGGAAGCCGATAAGCCATCGGTTTTATTATGACAGCACAACCATGATGATGGGTGCCATCCGGGAGATGATACAGCCTTTTGATGATGAGGGGAATGGACGGCCCCCCATGCTGGTGCTGCCAGATGACGAAGACCTGGTGGCGCAGCTGTCCTGCAGGAAATATTCCTACATAGGCGGGAAGATAAAGGTGGAAAGCAAGAAAGAAATGAGGGAGCGTGGCCTGTCTTCCCCAGATGAGGCTGACTGCATATTACTGGCATGCTACCCTGTGAAGAGGAAGGTGGGATGACTTTGGGAAAAGCCTACATGGGGGGGAAAACAGGATGCACACGGCCAGCCATCAGGGCTTCCGTTGTCAAAGCGGAGTGCACGACACAGATAAGTGCGGATGAGAAACGTTATGCCTCAGACTGGACAGAGCCGGAACTCCCGCTGGAAGAGTTGGGTGAAATGGTAAGGAACTCCAATATACTGCCACAGTGCATCCGCGCATACAAAAACAATATTGCGGGCTATGGCATAGGGATAAAGTATATTGAGGACGATCAGGAAGAGACGGAAGAGGCAAAGGCAGAATGGGGGAGGCTGCAGGACATTGTGAACCTCCTTAGCATAGAGCAGGACACGAAGCAGGTCTTCGAAGACGTCATAGAGGCAAGGGAGAAATACGGGGTTGCCTTCTGCGAGGTCATAAGGGACCTGCAAGGGAATGTCGTCCAGCTGGATTTTATTAAGGATACCGCATCCATGAGGAAGAGCAAGCCCCTGCTGCCATACCAGGACATGGGGTATTTCTACCGCGGGAGGGTAGTCAGGCGGAAAAAGAAGTTCCGGAAGTATAAACAGGAAATTGGCGGCTCTGCTGTCTATTTCAAGGAATTTGGCGACCCGCGCACCATGGATCTGAGGGATGGGGCCTATAAGGATGGTATTGAGAGGCAGTACCAGGCGAATGAGGTTATTGACTTCCCTGTCGGGATTGGGGATTATGGTGAGGTACGGTGGATTGGCCAGATCCTTGGCTCTGATGGCTCACGTAGGGCAGAACACCTGAACAACAATTACTTTGTCAATGGCCGCCATATCCCACTGCTGATTGCCATAAAGGGCGGGACGCTCACAGACGAAAGCTATGCCAAGCTCCAGGAATATATGGATGGCATCCGGGGGGCAGCTGGGCAGCATTCTTTCCTGATCCTGGAGACGGAGAGCATTGAGAATAATTTTGATGTAAAGCAGCCAGAGATAGAACTGAAGGATTTGGCAGGGGTGCTGCAGAAGGATGAACTATTCCAGGAATATATAGAGAACAACAGGAAGCGTGTGCAGAGCGCCTTCAACCTACCAGACCTGTATGTGGGCTACACAAAGGACTTTAACCGGGCAACGGCGCAGACTGCAATGGAAATTACAGAAAAACAGGTGTTCCAGCCGGAGCGCACATCCTTGGCATGGGTAATCAACCACCGCCTCCTGAATGGATACCAGTTCAGGTACTGTGAGGTAGAGTTTAAGGCACCGGAAATCACGAACCCGGACGACCTGTACAAGATACTGACCGTGGCAGAGAAGGCGGGCGGGCTCCCGCCAAATAAGGCGAAGCAGGTGGCATACCAGGCACTGGGCGAAAGCAGCGATGACTACCCAGGGGGATGGGGCGAGGTGCCGGTTGCCGTGTCAGCCAAAAATGCAGGGCAGGCGCCTGGCCAGGGGGACTTGCCCATGGCAATTAGGGAAGCTATGGGAGGGAAACAGGCACAGCAGCAGGAAGAATGGCGCCAGGCAGGGCAGCAGCTGGACGGGCAGATTGAGAAGGCAGAGCAGAATGGCGAGCCTGGCGAGGTGGTGGCCGTCATGAAGGAGGTACGCCGCCTGCTGCATGATATAAGGGAACAGGTGGATAGCGATGGGTAATCCAATCTTAAAAGTTGATGGCCTGATTAATGCAATTGATGCATACATTAAGAAGGCAGATGAAGATTTGGAAAAGCAGCTTGCCGCAGAAGGTTTTGCCGCAGCAGGCGCAGCAGTGGCGGCCATCAACGAGATTGAGGATGCCGTCCGGGACGCCCTGGAGGGGCATGCGGACAGGCTCCTGGCTAAGCTGGAGGAAGCGGACAGTATTGAAGCCTTCCTCACAGAGGCCTGGCCAGGCATAAAGTCGGAAAAGGAGCTTCGGGACGCCTTGGAGAAAATCCTGCGGCAGCAGTTCCAGTCCCTGATGGGGGAGTGTGTGCAGGATTTCCTGGTGGATGCGGACAAGGCGCTGGCCATTGACAGGCGCATCACGAAGCCCGCCCAGGACTTCATCGAAAGCTGGAGCAGCCAGTTAGCTGGCCTCATGCATCTTAATACCAATAAGCAGATTGAGAAGATACTCCTGGACAGCCAGGAAAAGGCTCTTTCCATTGAACAGGTGGCAGATGCCATAGGAAGGAGCGGGATACGCTCCCCAGGCTGGCGGGCAAGGCGGGTTGCCCAGACGGAAGTGCTGCGCATTGAGTCGTATGCCCAGCTGGAGTACATGCGCCAAGACCCGTCCGTGGAGGAAAAAGAGTGGGTGCATACTGGGGCGCATAAAAATAGGCCAAGGGAAAACCATGTGGAGATGAATGGGCAGAGGGTAGCAGTTGAAGAAAGATTTGAGCTGGAATGTGTAGATAGGAAAACACGCAACCCAATGTGCCCAAGGGATATCTGCCTCCCTGCGTCTGAAACTGTGAACTGCCACTGCATCATGAAGCAGATACGCAATGAAAAGGTTATGGGTATGTCTGTGGACGAACGCAGGGCATTGCGGGAAAAATATATGGATGAGGTGGATGCGGAATGGGAACGCAATTATAATATTGATCTTTTCGGAGAAGAGGAATCTTCTGATATACAGGCCACAGTTCTTCCAGAGCATATGAAAAAGTATGTGCCTGACAAAGAACGGAGGAAGGAAATCATTAAGCGTGGAATCGATGCAGATAAGCCAATATTTGATGATGGGAGGCTTGGGGCAGCAGCAAAATACATAAAGCCAGAGGAAAATTATTATGATGTTGTATTGCATGGAAGCCCGAATTTTGTGGAATTTTTCGGGGAATCTATTGACGCTGAAACTCTAAGTGCTATAATTATACAAAGGGAAGATTATACAAAGGGAAAGGCAATACGCCTGATTTCTTGCTGTACAGGGCAGGAAGAGAATGGCGTTGCACAATTTATAGCCAATAAACTGAATGTGGAAGTCCTTGCCCCTACGGAAAATGTTTCTTTATACTATGGAATGAATAATGGAAAAAAGGTTACTACATTGGAGGTGGAATCAGCCATTGGCGAAAAAGATGGGGAATGGGTTTCTTTTACTCCCAAAGAAAGGGAAGGTGATTAATCATGAAGCATGCAATGAAAAATAAGTTAACAGAAAAAGCCCCAGATTTTGATGTAAAAGAGTTGCCTCCAGAAGAAAAAGAAAAAGTACTTGGGTATATGAGGAGTGTAGAATATAATTGTGTAGGAGGACGGATTTTTGACTGCAAAACCCGAAAAAGGCTAAAGGAAGAAGTGCTTGGCTTTGAAAAAGATGGTTATATTTGGACAACTGCTGACATTTACCATTTTGAGAAATATGATGCAGAATTGGATGAAGGTTTTTATAATATAGTGATGGGTGCATAGCTTCCATTGGATAAATTTGATATATTGCTAAGAGTGGCATAGAAAGCCCGCTTACATAGTGTAGGCGGGTATTTTTATACCTATCGAGAAATTATTTAATAGGTAAGGTGGAAAAAGTTAAATTTGCCTATTGACATTGTACGTGCAATTTGGTATAGTAACAATGCGCAGATTGTACGTGCATTTTGAAAGGAGGGAGTAAAGTGTCGCCCAAAATGGGACAAAAGCTGACGGATAATCCCCGTAATGTTAGGTTGGAAATTCGCTTGACGCAATCTGAAAGTGAATTACTGGAAGAATGTGCTGAAAAGCTGAATACCACCAAAACAAAGGTAATAACAAAAGGGATAGAGATGGTTAGCAAAGAAATGAACAAAAAATAGAGAGTTGCCGCCCACCAAGCAACCAACTCTCTACAGCCACTCCGCAAAGGGAATGTAAATCTATTATACCTTCTCCTTTGCAGAAATTCAATAGGTAAAAGGAGATTTTGTTATGGTAAAACTGATAACGAAGAAACAGCCGGAAATCATTCTGAAAAAGGAAGAACTGCTTGAAAGCAGGCATTGGATAATTATTCACAATATCTACAAAATGAAACATTACACCATTTTTTATGATTACAGAGAACATATTTTCGTAAATCCCGGAATAGAGGACTACGAGAGGATTTTGGAGATTTTGCAAAGTATTTTTGTTTGCAGATACATCAATAACAAGTTGGAAAAGCTGTTTGTTGAGCTGAAAGCATTGACCGACAAGGAAACGGATAGTGCAGTCCTTACAATGTGGTATGATTGGAGAGAATCAGTTCGCAAATTGGAACTGAATGAACAGGCAAACGCCGCACTGAAAGCGGCAAAAAGCAACTGCCTTTATTGCAAATCCCGAAAGCAAAAAGACATTATAAAAGAGTTATTTGACATAGGATTTGGATTGTATGAGCCGAAAGCGGAGTGCAACTGGCAACAAGGGGCAGAAAACGCTTTTATGTATGGGTACTTAATGGGAATGAAAGCGAACAGTTCAGATGTTGCGAAAGGTGGTGCAATGACATGAAAAAAGAACACATGGACCTTGCAACGGAGATTATCGGGAAATGAAAAAGCGGCTTATCGTATGCCAGATTGCACTGGCGGTATCGGTGGTATGCAATGTCATTTTGGTGGCGGCTCTGATTCTCGGTTAAAATAGTACAAATTATCTTCGATTCTATGATACGATTATTTCAGCGGAGATAGTGAGTGCAACACGACAAGCGGTAAGCCTTAACCGTTTCTCCGCTATTCTGATAAAAGGCGATTTTATGGAAAGGCAGGTAAAGCGGATGAATGAAATCGTAAAAGTCGGCAGTAACGATATTCCAGTGATTGAATGGAAAGGACAGAGAGTTATCACTACAGCGCAACTTGCGGAAGTGTATGGAGCGTCCGAAACACAGGTTAAGCAAAATTATGGCAACAATGCAATTCATTTCAAAGATGGGGAACACTATTTCTTATTAAAAGGAGCGGAATTAAAGGAGTTCAAGAACAGGGTAGAAAATTTCTCCCTTGTTGGAAAGAATGCAAATCAGATTTATTTGTGGACGCGCAAGGGAGCAAGCCGCCACTGTAAAATGCTTGGAACTGATAAGGCATGGGAGCAGTTCGACGAATTGGAAGAAAATTATTACAATCCGCAGCGGCAGGCTTTATATGGTGAACGGCTTATTTCTATGGCAGTGATTGAAGCCTATAAAATTTTGGGAGAAAAGGACAAGCAAATAGAAAGATTGGAAAGCACTGTACAGGATATGGACAAGGTTATTGGAGAGCTGACACCAAAAGCAAACTATGTTGACCTTATTCTGAAAAACACAGCAACCGTCCTGACAACGCAGATTGCCCAGGATTACGGAATGTCTGCAAAAGCATTTAATAAGAAACTGGAAGGGCTTGGAATACAGCGCAAGGTAGGCGGACAGTGGATATTGTACGCAAAATATCTTGGCAAGGGATATGTGCATAGCAAGACGATTGACATTGTGCACTCCAACGGACAGCCGGATGTGAGAATGCAGACGGAATGGACACAGAAAGGTAGATTGTTTCTCTACGAAGAATTAAAGAAGCATGACATCTATCCCGTGATAGAGCAAGCAGCGTGAACTAAATATTTTCAAACATAGAAACTGTTGGCCGATATTCGGTCGACAGTTTTTTACTTACAGAAATGAGGTGATTGCATGGAGGGAAAGCACATGGGAAAAGGCAAGGCATGGCGTAAGGGCTCTATGCCTTTTTTATGAAATTCTGCCAGGAAGGAGGGGCATGGATGGCGAATAGGATTGCCAAAGCGTATGAGATGACGGACGCAAAGATAACGTTCGTCTCACTGGTGGATAAGGCCGCCAATAAGAAACGGTTCCTTATCACGAAAGCAGGGGATGGGGACGCCCAGTTCCTGACCTATGGGCGTATCCTGAAAACGGATAAGGAAGCCCATTATATTACTGGGGTTGTGTATGAGCCGATGGCGGAGGATACCCAGGGAAATTACATGACGGAGGAGGAAATCACCAAAGCGGCTCACTGGTTTGTGAAGAACGGCAGCAGCGTTGACCTGCAGCACAGCTTCGAGCCGCTGGAGGGCGCAGCCGTGGTGGAGAGCTCAGTCGCAAAGTGTGACTTTGAGATTGACGGGGAGCCCATCCGTAAGGGGACATGGCTCATGACTGTGGAGGTCACGGACCCTGCCGTGTTCGAGGCGGTGGAGAAGGGGGAGATCACGGGCTTCTCTATGGGAGGGGTCGGGCAGTACAGCCAGGAGGATGTGGACATCGCCAAGGCGGGGGCGCTGCCGGATGCCAAGGGCAAGGAAGGGAAGGGCATCCTGAAGCGGCTGGCCGGGATGTTCGGTATGGACGTGGTGGAGAAGGGGGCAGTGAAGGACAGCTATATTGGACGCATCACGTCCGAGAATTTCTGGCAGGCGTTTTATGCCCTGCAGGATGTACTCTTCCGCTGGAGCTGGCATGATGACAGGTATATGCCTGAGCCTGATCCCGTGGTTATCCAGGAGGCGCTTGCGGATTTCAATGAGATTGTCACGGAACTGCTGGCAGACCCAGGCACAGCTGCCAAGTCTGTGGATAGCATCCGCAAGGCAGGGAAGAAACTAAGCGCTGCGAACAGGGACACGCTGAGAGGCATCCATGAGAGCCTGGGCGAGTTCCTGTCAAAGTTCGAGGATGAAGAAGAGGAGGGAATGGAAGTGACGAAGACAGAGATGCAGGAAATCGTGAAGGCTGCCGTGGCTGAATGCATGGGGAAGCCACCCATAGGCCAGAAAACAGTGGCAGGCAGCAGCATCACAAAAAATGACATTGTGGAGGCCGTAAGGCAGGCAATGGCCGGGGAGGCATCCACGCAAGGCGCACAGGCGCCTTCTGGGGGCACAGTGACAAAGGCGGATGTCCAGGGGATGATTGAAGCGGCCATCCGGAAGGCCACGGGGGAGGAAGACACAGACGGGCAAGGGGAAGGGAGGGAAAGCCTTGAGGAGGCCATCGCCAAGGCGGTCTCTGCGGCCATGGAGCCGTTCATGAAGCAGGCCGGCCTCCCCACGAACCTCAATAACGGGGATGTACAGAAGGCAGCAGAAGAAATGCATTACCTGCATGGCATTATTTAATTTCAGAAGGAGGCATAGGCATGGCATTATTAAAAAGCAACAGGCAAATTGTGAAGGACTCATCCGCAATCACGACAGGGGTGGTCACAAGCGGTCTGCTCCAGCCGTACCAGGCAAAGAAGTTCCTGCGCCAGACGTTTGACGCAACCCCGCTGATGGCGGCTATCCGGCACGAGACGAGGGCAGAGAAGTCCGGCGAGATTGACAAGATTGGGATTTCTGGCAGGATCCTGAGGGGGAAGGCCGAAAATACGGATGACGGCTACCGGGCAAAGCCCCATTTTGGTGTCATCAAATACCAGACAACCCCTGTAAGGCTTCCTTGGGAGATTACAGAAGAGACCATCCGTGAGAATATCGAGGGGGAGGGCTTTGAGAAGGCAGTCACGGACCTGATGACGGTGCAGATTGGAGTTGACACGGAAGACCTGGTTATCAATGGGGACGAAGGGATTGACGCTTCAGACCCAGATTATGACTTCCTGAAGCTGAACACAGGCATCAAGAAACTGATTTCCACAGGGGGGCATATCATTGATGTCACAGGTGCCACGGACATGGAGATGGAGATGTTCTACAAGGCGGTAGCATCCATGCCGAACAAGTACAACAACGGCAAGCTCCGGTGGCTGATGTCTCCGACCAGGTCGCAGCAGTGGGAGCTGTTCCTGCTGAACAAGGTCATCAATAATGGCGGCGTCGTTCCAGAGGCACTCTATAAGAGCCCTGCTGCCATCCAGACCTTGCCAGTCCCGAACATGGATGATACGACTGTAATCCTGACAGATCCCAAGAATATCATCGAGGTCAACACTTACACAGTGAAGATCCGGAAGGACGCCACGTCCAAAGAGGCAATTATGATGGATAAGCGTTTCTATGTGACACATTTTGACTTTGATGTAATCATTGAGGAGCTTGATGCCACGGCAATAATCAAGGGCCTCCCTGAATACGACTTCTCAAAGTCATACCAGTAAGGAGGGGCTTATGGAGCATCGTTTGAGGCTGGTGAAGGGGCTGTCATACAGCGGGGCGGTATATGCGACGAGGAAAGAACCGTATGTGGTTGTCGGGGATGTGGAAAAATACCATGCCGCCATGGCAAGCGGGTATTTTGAAGAAGTATCTGTCCAGGGGAACGTGAATGGCACAGAAGATGGGGATAAAATGGCAGCGTCCATGGGGGATGCAATCCCGCCTGCCCCTACAGAAGCCCCCATACGGGCAGATATAGCAGGAACTATGGAAGATATAGGTGCGCCGTTGGATGGCCTGGGGCAGGAGGGCATGGCTACAGGCACCCCTATAGGCAGGATGACCCTGGAGGAACTGAAGGCATATGCCTATGTAGGCGGCATTGACATTTCCGGGCTGCGGAAGAAGGACGACATCCTCGCGGCTGTAAAAGCCGCGGAAAATAAAGCAGCGGAGGCAAGGGAAGCCCTCCGCATGGGGTGATGGCAGCCAGGCCATGGGCTACCCCGGAAGATGTCAAAGCATACACAGACTGCCAGGAAGTGCTTGGCAGGGATAGCCAGAAACTTGAGATGGACATAGCCAGGGCGGAGATGAAGGTAACCAGCATCACGAACAACCGATTTGTGGACAAGGAGTACCCGGAGCTGCCCAAGCCTGTCAGGATGGCGGTCATCCTCATTGCGGAGACTTATGCAAAGATTGCCGTGGAGAAGGCAAGGCGGCGGATAAAAAGCGAGACATTCGATGACTATTCCTACACGGTGGATGGCGCAGAGGCCAGCTTGGACGACCTTGACCTGGACGGGCTACTAAGCGGCTACACCATCGCCCCAGACAGGGGGAATATCACGATGCGGCTGCGGAAACTGTGAAGGAGGAAGGGGGGTATGCACGGTGTTTGAGGATTTTCTGGATCACAAGTGTGACATATTCCATTTGGTGGACAGCCCAACCCCAGGAGGATACGGCATAAAGGCGGCAGCAAGAATGGTCCCAACAGGGAAAGCGGCAGAAGAGGATGTGCCCTGCCATTTCCATACAGGGGGTGGCAGCCTGCAGATTGTGCAGGGGGAGCCATACAGCAGCCTGGAAGGCCAGGTGAAGCTGTCCCTCCCAATCGGTACGGGCATCCGGAAAAATGACATTGTGCAGAGCCGGGAGACCGGTCTGCGCTACCGGGCAGACGTGCCAAGGGAAATCAGGGGGCACCATATCATTGTCACGCTTCGGCGTGAAGGAGGCGTGAAAGGGGCGATATAGGATTATGATAGACGTAAGCGAGCTGGAAGGGATGGCGAGGAAATTCGGAGAGGCATCCGGCAGGCTGCGCCCGTTCATGGGCGGGGTGTTGGAAGAGGCAGGGGATG
Source organism: uncultured Lachnospiraceae bacterium (assembly GCA_910588965.1). Classification (GTDB taxonomy): domain Bacteria; phylum Bacillota; class Clostridia; order Lachnospirales; family Lachnospiraceae; genus Petralouisia. Next base: position 32,777 of record CAJUSO010000005.1, read on the forward strand.
AGTTCCTTGAAATCGTCCAGGATGAAATCATGAGGGCGCAGAATGTGGACACCAGGCTGATGCTGGATTCCTTCAGCAGGGGCTCCGGGTACAATGTGTTCGAACTGGACCTTGGAGGGCTGAGGCTGACAGTCGGCACAAGGGTGGAGTATGCAAAATGGGTGAACAGCGGCCATAGCCAGAGGCCTGGGAGGTTCGTCCCTGGCATATGGCGCGGCGGCAGGTTCTTCTATACGCCTGGCGCAAAGACGGGCATGGTTCTGAAAGCCTCAAGGGTGGATGGATCAGGCTTTTTCGACAAGGCCGCCGAGACCCTCAGGCGGATGTTCCCGCAAATTGCGGGGGCAAGATTCCAAGGGTTTGTGGACAGGTACCTGTGAAAGGAGGGGCGCAAGGCATGGTAACCACGGCATTGGGGCAGGTTTTCGCTTCAGCAATCCGCTATATACAGGACAATTCTGGCATCTATTCCCCGCCTTATTTTGACGAGGTGCCGGAAGATTTTGTAGTCCCGTCCATGTATTTCCCCGTACCGAGGGTGGGCAGCAGAAGGGCCACGCTGTCCTCCTACTGCTCCACCCTGTCCATGGAATGCTGGTTCATGGCCATGGATGAGTGGGAGGCATACCGCCATGCGTCTGGCGTGCAGCACTGCCTGCTTCGTGACGGGTGCGCAATCCCGGCGGTAGGGCAGGGCGGGGAGCCTTCCGGCTGGTCTGTGCATGCCACAGACCCGGAAGTACGGAAAATTGACGGCAGGACAGTCCGCCTTTCTTTGGGGCTGAGGCATTATTTCTCTTTCCAAAGGGAAGCGGCGGGGAAAGTGGGCAACGTAAACATCCTGCTCGCAAGCCCGGGCGAAGTATATGGAGCCTGGGCAGATGCGACAGCAGGGCAGAGGAAAAGCGAGGAGGCGCAGAAGGAATGGCTGAGAAAGGCAGCGGAAAGGCTGTGACGGATGGGAAGCAGGAAAAAGAGAGGAAGGCCGCAGAGGGAGCCCCACTGGAAAGGGAAGGGACCCCTGCGGATGCAGCAGGGCAGGAAGGCAGCATTATGGCAGCGCGGCAGGAATCCGGAAAGAAATTTAAGGTGGGGAAGCTGCGGGAGAACTGCATGCAGCTGTACCATATTACGGCCAGCACGTTTGACGGGGCGTTCTATGGGCATACAGAGAAGGAAATGTCCATACAGGAGGCAGGAGCCGTCATCCGGGGCTGGCTGGGGAAAGGGAGGTAGATATGGCAGGAGGGACTTTTAAATCATCATCGCCAAAGGTCAGGCCAGGCACATATGTCAATGTAATCAATGGCAGGCAGCCAGCAGCAACGGAATCCCAGCGTGGTGTCGTCACCATCCCCCTGATTGGGTATGACTGGGGGCCAAGGGAAGAATGGATCCGCCTGGCAGCGGAATCCCCAGATTCTGAAATTCGGAAGCTCGGGCGCTCTGTCTATGACGAGAGCCCGCATATGAGGCTCCTGCGCCTCATCTTCCTGAACGCCATGGAGGTGTATGTATTCATCCCGGGTGGCGGCGAGAAGGCCAGTGGGTCGGTTACGGTAGGCGAAGGCATCGTGGAGGTCTCAGCGAAGTATGCAGGGTCATTAGGGAACAGCATTTCGGTCATATCCGTGGAGAACCCGCTTGGGGGCTTTGACGTGTCCGTCATGCTCGGGGGCTCTGAGGTGGAACTGTTTGAGCAGGCAGAAGCACTAGGGGACCTGTCCGGGTCTTCTTACATAGAAGTGTCCGGGGCTGCGGAAGGGAGGCTCGCAGCATTTGCCGGGGTGGCGCTTACCGGGGGCTCTGATACGGAAGAAGGGCTGAACGCATCCATATCCAAATTCCTGGATATGGCGGAGAAGGTAAGGTTTAATTGCATGGCGTTCCCGACGGAGGATAAATCCCTGGTCACGGCGCTTACGACAAAAATCAGGTATATCAGGAATACCATCGGCTGGAAGTGCCAGGCAGCAGTCCCGAATACGGCTGCGGACTATGAGGGCATTTACAACCTTACAAATGGGTTTGAGTTTGAGGGGGAGCGGCTGGATGCCGTGCAGGCTTCCGCCTGGCTGGCCGGGGCAGCAGCCGGGGCTGGCTATACCACTTCCCTGACATACGCCCCGGTCGCTGGGGCTACGGCGGTTACCGGGGAAAAATCCAACGAGGAATCCGTCCAGGCAATCCAGGCCGGGGAGACGTTCTTCAGCGTGGATGAGGCGGGCAGCGTCATCTTGGAGTATGACGTGAATTCCAAGGTCACCTTCTCCAAAGATGACCCAGTAGACATACATAAGGGCAGGCCATGCCGGGTCTATGACACGTTTGCCAATGACCTGCTTGCCACATTCGTGCCAGGCAGGTTTGACAATAACCCTGATGGCTGGAGCGTCATGGAAGGGCTTGGCAGGGCAATGCTCAAGGCATATGAGGACGACGGGGCAATTACAGGCGTCAGCCTGGATGACGACTTTAAGGTTGACCGTGGGAAGTCTGTCGGCGACAGCGTGTATATCAATGTAGGCATACAGGCCGTGGATTCCGCAGAGAAGTATTATTTCACGGTAGTGGCTAGGTAAAGGAGGCGAAGGCATGGGAGACACAGTGAATAAGAGGCCCCTTTCCGCGCGGGAAGGCAAGGTGTACATTGACGGGTCGCTTGTGGCGGACGCATGCAAGTTCCAGCTGCTCTTCACGCCGAAGGTGTGGGAAGGGAAGACCTTGGGGGAGCAGGGGACGAACAGGCGGTGGATTGGGTATGACATCACTGGCACCATCGAGCAGTGGAAGACAACCCCAATGTACAAGAGGAAGGTCCTGGAGTATATCAGGTCTGGGAAGACCCCAGAGATGAAGATACAGGGGATCAGCGAGGACAGGAATTCGGATTACTATGACATCAATAAGGGCGATTCCATCGTCGCTGTCGGATGTGTCATGACGGGGGACATCTCACTGATGGACCTTGACACGGACGGCGATGTGGTCAAGGAATCCATTAAGTTTGGGGCAAAAGACCTGGCTTAATGGTGGCAGGATGGCAGGGAACCCTGCCATCCTGTTATATATGCATAATGGCAGGAGGGCATACGGATGGATATGAATTTAAGGGCATTCATGAAAGAAGAACTGAAAAGCAAGGGCAATATGGAGTTTGACGGGATTGAGAGGTTCAAGGGGAAGGACGGGAAGCCCATCCCGTTCATCATCAGGCGCATCCCCATGAAGGAGATTAAAGAAATCAGGGAGCTATACTGGAAGGATGAGGTGTTCCGGGACAAGAAGAACGGCGGCAGGCCGGTGGTTGAGAACGGGCATGTGGCCATGGTGAGGGAATATGACGCAGAGAGGGCAGGCCTCCATATCATGGTGGAGGCGTTTGTCCAGCCAAAGCTTGACGATTCGGAACTGATGGAGTACTATGGCGTGCTTGACAGATTGGACATGCCAGAGACCCTGTTCCCAAGCCGGGATGAGTTCAAGTACGCGAATGAGTGCGTGATGATTGCCTGCGGCCTGATGGGCAGTGAGGATGAGGGGCGGGAGGTTGATAGGATAAAAAACTGATGTCTGGTGCGGTGCAGGCACCCGGGGCATCCGACTGGATATACGCCCACATCCTCTGGCAGAAGCGTGGGCTCCGCATGGAGGAGTTTGCGGAGATGCCACGGAACGTCCAGCTTGCCTACATCGCATCAGAGCAGCTTGCCACTGAACACCCCATCAATGCATCGGACAGGCTTGCGCATGTCTATATAAAAGTGAACTAAAAAACACACCCCTCCTAGGGCATTTTCGGCATTCCTAAAAGGATATGGGGAAATTTCAATAATGGAAGGTAAAAAAATACTGGCCAATAAGGTGGCTAGTATTTTTTTGTTTTGGGACTAAGGAGGCATGGGCATGGGAGACAGCGTTACAATCAGGATGGCCATACAGGACGGGGTCAGCCCAAAGCTTTCCCAAATCTCATCCAGGGCTATGGGCACGGCCAGCCAGCTTGCACAGATGGGGCAAAGGATTGACCGCGCATTCAGTACCAATTCACCCAGGCAGTTTGCAGACAGGATTGGCTCAGCCGCAAATGAGGCGGGCGCAGTCCTGGATGAACTGGCGCGGGCAGCCCTGGATTTAGGCCGGGGCCTGGATGGCGCCGGGGACGGCGGCAGGCTCGGGGATCTAATCGATGCAGCGGAAGAGGCCGGCAGACGCATGCGGGACCTGTCTGATTCCACACGGGATTTGGATGATGGGCTTGATGACCTAGGGGGTGGCAATGGAAATGGCCTTGGGAACCTGGGCGAGGATGCCAGCAATGCCGGGGAATCCATGCGGGAAGCGGAGGCCGAGGCAGGGAGCCTGGCTGGGGCATTGAAAACGCTGTTTGCCATCGTAGCCGGGGCGGCAATCCTTGGCAAGGCCAGCGGCTTCGTGTCAGATACCATTGAGTTGGGACGCGGCTACACTTCCATGATGTCGGAGGTGCAGGCCATATCCAGGGCATCCTTAGCTGACATGGAACTGCTTGAGGCCACTGCCAGGCAGTACGGCGCAACCACGGTATTCTCTGCATCCGAGGCGGCGGAGGCGCTGAAATACATGAGCCTGGCCGGCTGGGATGCAAATAAGTCCTCGTCCGCATTGGGCGGCGTGCTGAACCTGGCGGCATCATCCGGCATGGAGCTTGGGAAGGCATCCGACATGGTGACGGACTACCTGAGCGCATTTAGGATGGAGGCTGGGCAGGCGGCCTATTTTGCGGACATGCTGGCCTTCGCCCAGTCAAACAGCAACACTACGGTAGAAGCGTTGGGCGAGGCATACCGCAACAGCGCAGCGAACATGCATGCGGCCGGACAGGATGTGGAGACGGCCACATCCTTCCTAGAGGCGATGGCAAACCAAGGCTATAAGGGCTCCGAGGCAGGCACGGCGTTGGCGGCGGTCATGCGGGACATCACCCAGAGGATGGAGGATGGGGCAATCAAGATAGGTGACGCATCCATTGCCGTCCAGGATGAATCTGGGAATTTCCGGGATCTGACGGACATCATGACGGATGTGGAGGGGGCTGTGGGCAGCATGGGGGATGCTCAGAGGGCGGCCGCACTTGGCAGCACATTCACGGCAGATTCCATTAAAGCGGTCAACTTCGCCCTGGCAGAGGGCATGGGGAAGATTTCTGGCTACGAGGAAGCCCTGCGGGGCGCTGGCGGAACTGCTGAGGAGATGGCTGGCATCATGAACGACAACCTGTCGGGCGACATGGCGAACATGAACAGCGCCTTCGAGGAAATGCAGCTCCAGGCCTTTGAGCGGATGGAACAGCCGCTCCGGGATGGGGCACAGTACATTACAGGCACAGTCATCCCTATCCTGACGGGCTGGGTGCCAGATGCCTTTGGCGCCCTTGCAGATGGGGCAGCCAAGCTAGGGAATGCACTGAAGCCATTATTTGAGGCAATCTTAAAGAACCCGCAGGCCATTGCAGGCGCATTCAGCAGCCTAGGGGCCGGTTTCCTGGCAATGAAGGGTGTTTCTGGGGTTATGAAGGTAGGGAAGGGCATCAGCCAGGGCATAGAGGACGCCGGGAGCCTAGGGGGTGCGCTTGGCAAGCTGGCATCCTCCGTGTTTGGCAACCCATGGGCAGCAGGGGCAGCAGCAATCGCTGCGGCTGTGACAGCCATAGGGGCTGCCGTGCATTCTTATAACCAGATGCAGATCCAGGACAGCCTTGAATCGCATTTTGGGGGCATAGAACTGAATGGGAGCCAGATAGAGGACTTTGCCAGCCATGTGCTCCATGCGGAGTGGCTTGTAGATGTCAATACGGCTTTGGGGCGCCTTGAGAACGCGGACAGCCTTGCCAAGGAGGCGGAGGAAGCCCTTGCGGCCAATGATGCGATTGAATGGAAGGCCAGGGTTGGGATTAAGCTGGACGGGGCAGATAAGGAAGAGTTCCTGGCGAATATTGAAACGTTTGCGCAGTCAAGCCTTGATGAGTTGGAAGAAAGAGGGTATGCAGGCGGGCTTTTGATATCCGCGCTGCTTCCAAAGGACGGGATATGGAAAAAGCTGTCAAACGATATTGGAAAATGGATGGCTCAGGATATGGCTGAGGTGTCCACAATCAAGCAGCAGCTTACAAACCTGATTGAGATGGCTTTGGAGGATGGGGTTATAGATGTAGACGAGCAGGCTGCCATAGACATCCTGCAGGGGAAGATTAACAGTATCTTGTCTGGCTGGAAGTCCTCTGAGGCAGAGGCACAGATGAAGCTGATAACGCAGAAGTATGGACGCCTGTCTGGCAAGGATCTTACGGAAGACACCTATACCTCCATCGTTGAGGAACTTGAGGAGCAGAGGAAGACAGCGGAAGAAGCATTGGATGCAGGATCCTTGGAGTTTTTCAATCTGATTGGAGGCCTTGTAAATAAGGGGAGGCTGACAGAAAGCAAGGGTGACTGGTATGAGGAGCGTTATGCGTGGGCGGCCAGGGACTCGGCGGCAAGCACATTAGCAGAAAGCCTGGAATTCCAAGCCAACACGTTGGAAGACACCTACAAGGATAAAATCAGCGAGAACCGCCAAAGCATAAAGGGCATCACGCAGGAATACATAGGCAGTATAGGGGAGGATTTCAGGTACTATGCCAAGGAGTTTGGGACTGAGAATATAGATTATGGATCAATCCTTAGGGATATTGATTTTGGGGTTGACGATGCCATATCCTCGCTTGGCAATGGCAAAGATCAAAAGGCACTGAGGCAATTGTTTGAATTTAGCAAGCCAGATGTGCAGGCTATGGAAGCATCCATTGATGAATACATAAAAGTAGGGCAGAAGGTTCCTGAAAAAGTGGCGGAATCCTACCGCGCAGCCATTGAGACAGGCGCGGCGGCAGGGGACATGGATGCGGCCTGGGAGCTGTTCGCCCAACAGATGGTCTCGGACCCTGCAAGCAGGGAGATGGCCGAAGCCATCCAGGCAGGAACCAAGAATGTCCCGGACGCGCTGCGCTCCGCCGTAGGCAGGGCGGTGGCAATAGCAGAGGAGAACGTGGCAAAAGAGCCCATCACCATTGAAGGGATGGTGGCCGAGCTGCAGGGCTTTGAAGTGGATGCTGACAATGTGCGTAGGCTCCTTAACAAAGCAATGGAAGGCGTTGATGCGACCGGCAACCTCGCCACGCTGGACGGCGGCACCGTGGCCGTGGAGTACGAGGTCACAGCAGGCCAATCATTAAGCGATATCGCCGTACAGGCAGGCATCGCCCTAGACGAGCTGCTGGCAGCAAACCCAGGGATAGCGAACCCAAGCGTGATTGAGGTGGGGCAGAAAATCTACATCCCAGCAGACAAAGTGGATGTGGACGCCTCCGGGGTCGGGGAAGCCGCCAATAAGGCCCATGAGGAAGTACAGAAAGCAGCGGACGAATCCACCTCCGATCCAATTGAGACAGAACAGGAAGTGAGGACTGTCTACAAGCAGGGCGAGGAGGACAAGAGCGCATTGGCCGGGGCAGCCGGCCTAGAGGAGCCAGCCCCAGTGGAGCAGACAGTCCCGGTCTCTGTCGAGTGCAAGGTCATAGGCATGGATGACGGTGCGCTTGCCTCATCTATCCAGGACGCCATCAATGGGTGCACGGTGGACATATCCTATGAATCTGTGGCATCGGCTTTAGGCAGTGGCATCTCCTCTGCGATTGCCACATCCCTTGGCACTATCCAAGGTGCGGTATCAGCCCTTTACGGGGATGTGGGGGATGCGGTAGACAGAATATTTGGCGCAGGGTTCCAGACAAGCGCAGATGTGGCCGTACGGCTGGACTACCGCCTGCTGAACCCTATGGCCAATATCGCTTTTTCTGGGGGCGGGTCTGGAAACGCTATGGTGAGGGCTTCCCTCCATGCCGATGGCGGCTACTTCGACCAGCCACACCTTGGCGTTGTCGCGGAATCAGGAGGGGAGTACATCATCCCCGTGGATGGCTCAAGGCGTTCCATAGAGATGTGGGCTGATGCCGGCCGCATGCTGGGCATAGGGAGCACACAGGATGCCAGGGCGGTACAGCCTGCCAGCATTTCCCAGGGGGCGGTGCAGCCTGCTGCCAGCAGCGAAAGGACTGTCAATGTGAACATAAACGGGAATGGGGGCATAACCGTAGGGGGCGGCATCACGAAGGAGCAGGTTGTGGAGGTGATGCTGGAAGAGGCGCGGGACGTGTTCCTGTCCATCTTGAGCGAGGAAATATTGGAAGAGGGTGATTTAAGCTATGACTTCTAAGGAAGTGTATGTGGAGCCAGGCACAGGCAGGGCAGTGAAGCTGGAGCGGCTGAAACAGCTGGAACAGGGCATGGGCAGGGCAACGGAGAAAAAGAAGCCCCAGAAGTACCGCATGTACCTGAAGCAGAAAAGCCTGTTTGAGTTCCCGGTGCTCCCGGAAAAGGTCGCAATATCCTATGGGTCAAAAAACACAAGCCTGCAGGTATGCGGGGTTGGGGAGGTGACCATCATCCAGGACAGCAGGGCTGCGGCCATCCAGTTCTCGTCCTTTTTCCCGCAATCCTATTTCAAAGGATGCAGGATGAAAAAAATCCCAAGCCCTAAAAAGGCCAGGGACAGGATACTGAAGATGAAGGAAAGCGGGAAGCCTGTGCGTTTTACCATCACAGGGAAGCCCGGGGTGTCCATGTACTGCACCATTGAGGCGTTTGAGATACAGGAGCAGGGCGGCGACCCTGGGACGGTCTACTTTACTTTGAAGCTAAAGGAGTACAGGGAAGCCAAGGTACGGAAAATAAAGGTGGACCCAGGGAAAAAGACAGCTGGCGTGTCGCCTTCCGGTTCCAGGACGGACGGCACGCCAGCTGCCCAGACTTATACGGTGGTGAATGGGGACTGCCTTTGGAACATCGCGAAGCGCTTTTATGGGAACGGGTCATTATATACCATAATTTACGAGGCAAACAAGGGGGTGATTGGGGGCAACCCAAACCTGATCCATGCAGGGCAGGTGCTCACAATCCCGCCAGCCTGATTAGGGGGTGTTTGGATGGTTAGGCTTATAATCCTGAAGGGCGGCTCTGGATATGACGTGTCAGGATGCGTGGAGAAAATCATATGGAGCGGCAGGAAGGGGGCAGCCCCACGCTGCCTGAAGGCTACGTTGCTGGATGACGGAGGGGGCGGGAATAAACGGATTTCCATTGACTGCGCAGATGGGGACAGGTGCGTCCTGTACAAGGGCAAGGAGGAGCTGTTCCGGGGCATCATCGAGGCGCATGCCCAGGGGGACAGCCGGAGGCTGTCCTTCACGGCATATGACAGCATGTACTACCTTGCCAACAACCGGGATTCCTTCTGCTATTCCAACCAGACGGCGTCCCAGATATTCCGTGACTGCATGGCGAGGGCAGGGATCCCCTGCGGGGATGTTGCAGAGACAGGATATGTGATACCGGAGCTCCCCAAGGCAAAGACCACATTCTATGACGTGCTGCTGGATGCCTTGAGCATGACCTATAAGGCGACCAGCCAACGGTATTATATATCCTCCGAGAAGGGCAGGATCCATCTCAGGAGGCGCGTGGAGCATATGATGCAGTGGGTGCTGGAATATGGGGCCAATATCACGGGGTATGAGTACACAAAGAGCATATCTGGCATAAAGACCAGGGTGAGGCTCCTATCAAAGGAAGATGCCGTGGTCTATGAGGAGGCAGATGCTGCGTTGGAGGCAAGGATTGGCACGTTCATGGACGTGCAGTCGGTGGATGATGGCTACAACGAGGCGCAGATCCGTGAACTGGTGCAGTCCGTGTTTGAAGAGAAGGGGAAGCCTGCACGGGCATTGAAGGTATCTGGCATAGGGATAACGGATGCAGTGTCCGGCAGCTGCGTATATGCCGTAATCCCGCACCTGGGGATAAAGCGTACCTTTTACATCGACGAGGACACGCACACTTTTTCCGGGAAGGCGCATACCATGTCCCTGAAGCTGAACTTCGCAAGGGGCATAGGGGAAGCGGGATAGGGGGCGGCATGGAGGCAAGGCAGCCCACAGGGCTTAAGCAGGCAATACAGTCCATGCTCCCAGATGCGCCAGGGGTTGTGGAAGGGACAGTCGTCCAGGAAGCGCCATTGCAGGTGGCGCTTGCCAATGACGCAAAAATGGTGCTGGGGGAGAATGCCCTCATAGTCCCCCAGCACCTTACGGACCATGCCATTACGGCAGACATCCCAGGGCTTGGCCTGGCAGGAACCCAGCTTATAGTGAAAGGTGCCTTAAGGCGCGGCGAGGGCGTTTACCTGCTGGGGGTTAACAACCGGAAGAAATACTGCATCCTGGACAGGAAGGGGTGATTTCCATGCTTTTAGACAACCCAATCCCATTCGAAACAATTGGGGAAGAGGATACGGAAACGTCAAGGACATACCTGGTTGACTGGGGCAGGGGGAGGATTGGGGGCTTCATAGATGGGGAAGGGGCTGTCAGGCAGTTCATAAAGAAGGCGCTTATGACGCCAAGGTTCAAGTGCCTGATTTATGACAGCCAGTATGGGAGCGAGATACAGGACAGGCTCATGGACCCTGGCGCATCTATGGAATACATCGAGGCTGAGGTTGCCTTCCTGGTGGAGGATGCCTTAATCCATGATGGGCGCATACTGGGCGTGGGGGACGTGGAGGTCATTTTCGGCGCTGGGTACCCGGTGCACGACAGCGCATACATAAGGGCAGAGGTGGATACAATCTTTGGGGTCATCCATGTGGAGGAGGCGGTCTGATGTTTGAGGAATACACGGAGGAGTACCTGATGAGCCAGGCAAGGGAGATGGGCCAGACCCTGGGCGTGGACACAAGGCAGGGGAGCGTTTACATGGACGCGTGCACTGGCCATGTGATGCGGGTGGCAAAGTTTTATGAGGATTTAAGGATGGCCTTCTCCATGTTCTCCGATGAGAGCTGCGTGGGGGAGGTCTTAGAAGAGAAGGCTTCCCAAAGGCTGATACATAGGAAGCAGGCCACGCCATCCTATTATGAGGCGCAGTTCCAAGGGATGGCAGCTGCCGAACTGGAGGGGGACAGGTTCATGGCAGGGGGGCAGTACTTCACGCTTGTCCCATATGACGGCGGCTATTACCTTGAGGCGGAGGCACCTGGGAGCGGGGCAAGCCATATCCCAGAAGGCCAGACGCTGATCCCAGTGAGGAACACGGCGGGGCTTGTCTCAGCCAAGGTCGGCAGGCTATATGCGGCAGGCTCTGACACAGAGACGGATGACAGCCTGCGGGGCCGCTACCTGGACGTGCTGTCGCTCCCTGCAGAGAACGGGAACAGGCAGCAGTATAAAGTCTGGTGTGAGGACTATGATGGGATTGGCCGGGCAATCATAACGCCGCTTGGGCGGGGCGAGAATACAGTGGTGGCATTGCTGATAAGTTCAGAAGGGGCAGTCCCCCCCGCGTCCCTTGTAGAAAAGATACAGGGGGACATAGACCCTGGGTCTGCCGGGCTAGGCGAGGGGAAGGCGCTGATTGGGTGCCGTTTTTATGCCATTGCCGCAAGGGGGGAAGCCCTGGATATCTCCCTCACGGCAGAGATATCCCCAGGGTATACAGCGGATTCTGCCGCCGCCATGGCTAGGAGGGAGCTCATGGCATACCTGAAGGAAGTGGCCTTGGGCACGGGGGATGGGGAACAGATGGTCATCCAATATGTAAAGGTCGTCGGGATGCTGGCAGATGTGCCAGCAATCAAGGATTTTTCCGGGCTTACAATGAACGGTGCGGCAGAAAATGTCATGGTTGCTGAAGGGTGCGTCGGCATCCTGGGGGAGGTGGAAATCCATGGAGGTATTTAACAACCGCCAGCGGGGCGGGTATGAGGAAATCTCTTCCTATGGCCCCAAGTTCTACCGGCAGGTTAAGGAGATGGATGCCATCTACCGCTTTGCCGGATGGACGGCTGACTGCATGGCGGATAGCCTGGAGGCCCTTATCTCCACGCAGTTTGTCATGAATATGCCAGCAGGGCAGCTTGCATTTTATGAGCGGCTGTTCGCAATCCCTGTGGAGGGGATGGCGCTGGATGCACGCCGTAGGCAGGTGTTTGCCTATATGTTCGGGAATGGCAAGGTTTCCGGGAGCAGCATCGCGGCATTTGCGGAAATCCTATGCGGGGAGGGGGCTGAGGCAACCGTCTCCATGGGCAGTGCATTAGAAGTAAGGATACTGTCTGAAAAGGCCGGGGATGCCGCCCACCAGCAGCTCATGGCATACCTGGGCAGGACCCTCCCTGCCCACCTGCCATATTCTGTCATCTATGAAGGGTATATGAAGGGGGTTATGTATAACGGCGCAGTGTGGCATGATACGGAAATATTTGAGTTAAGGCAGGTGGTTTGATGGGATTCGGAGGATTGGTACAGACAGTTGATGGGAGGAATGAACTGGCGAAGGCAGAGCTTGGGGAACGGTTCCAGTTCACAGCAGTCTCTTTGGGTGATGGGCAGTACCAGGGGGCGCTTGCAAGCAAGGGCAGCCTGGTAAACGAGGTGATGCGGCTCCCCATATCAAAAATGAGGAGGGATGGGGCTGAGGTCATACTTGAGTGTGATTTCAGCTCTAAGTCTGCCCCAAAGGCATTTTATTTCAGGGAGGTTGGGATAATCGCCAATGGAAAGCTGTGCTTTTATGACAATGCTGGGGCGGATGCGGAATATATAGACCCTGATTCATCTGCCATAGTGAAACAGAAAAGGCTGAGGTTTGTCCTGGCGATAAGCAGCAGCATTGAACTGTCAGTGACGCTTGATGAAGGCCTATATGCCTTAGAGGGTGACCTAAAGGCGCATATAGAAGACGGGGAGGCACATGTCACGCCAGAAAAGCGCAATGAGTGGGACGCCAAGCAGGATGCCATGGAAGTGGATAGTGCACTGTCCAGCACGAGCACGAACCCGATCCAGAACAAGGCCGTGAAAGCCGCCCTGGACGGGAAATCCAGCACGGGGCACACGCATCCTGCCGCCAGCACCACGGCTTCTGGGTTCATGTCGTCCACAGACAAGCGGAAATTAAACGGGGTGGAGGAAGGGGCAAATAACTACACCCACCCGCCAACCCACCCGGCCAGCATGGTGAGCCAGGACGCCACGCACAGGTTCGTGACGGATGCGGAGAAGAGGGCATGGGATGGCACTTACGAGCAGTCGACTGGGTACACAGACCAGAAGATTGCAGACCTGATTGGCGGCGACCCGGAGACACTGGGGACACTGAAGGACTTTGCGGAGGCTGTGAAAGAAAATGGCGACTTGATTAAAGGGCTGGATGATGCCATTGGGAAAAAGGCCGACAAGGCGGAGCTGGACACCCATGTGGGCAACAGCGCCATCCATGTCACGGCAACGGATAAGGCAAACTGGGACACGGACATTGCAGAGAGGGCGGTGGGTTTCACACAGGCCACCTCCCGGGTTAACATTGCGTCCGGCGAGAAGCTCAAGGCAGCCCTGGGTAAGATAAGGAAATGGTTTGCCGACCTGGAGGAGGTCGCCTTCACGGGGAGCTATGACGACCTCCTGGATAGGCCAGCGGTGCCTAAGGCCGTAAGGGTCAAGGGGGAAAAAGAAGAATCCTACCGCACGGGGGATGTGAACCTGGCAGCGGGGGACATCGGGCTGGAAAGATACCACACATACAGCCTCACCTCCACATCCGCAAACATGGATGCCGACCTGAAGGCGTTCTTCAGTACCCTGCCGGACGAGTGCTTCACAATCTACCTGGCAGCAGGGGCCACATACCGGGTGGACGGGTATAAAATGGGGAGATACGGGGTGCTGCGCAAGGGCATCTACGTCTCGGCCAAAAAAGCCGTGCAGGAACAGGTGTGCGCATGCCTGGATGGCGTATGGGGCAGCTGGCATACCGTGTATACGGATGCGTATAAGCCGACGCCTGCCGGCATTGGGGCAGTGCCAAGCGAGTACCTGGAGGGGCATTTCATCGCAGATGACGTAAGCAAGAAATTCGTGGATTTCCCTGCCGCTGCTGGATGGTATAAGATAGCGGTGCTTAATAATGCAGATGCCACAGGGCAGCCCTGCATGGTGACCATAAAAAGGTTTTTCGCCCATAACCCAGGGGAGACGCATAAGATATCCTTTATAAACTCAACAAATAAATATGTATTTTCAGCGGTTTATGATACGTCTTATGCTGCAAGCGTGCATCTGGTAAAAAAAATCAGGTTCGTAAAAGGGGCTGGTGGCAAGTGCTACCTGGAAGTCTATTACAGCGGCACGTACCAGAATGACTGCGAGGTAACAATAGAGAATGCGCTGACAATCGGGAATGGGGTAAGGAGGGTCTGGGAAGCCACGGGCTTGGAAAAAGACACTGAGGCACCGGCTGCAGGCAGCGTGGCCGCCGTATATGACATACCAGAAAAATTTAATATGGACATGCTTGCCAGGAATGACTACCTTGAAAGCCTTTTTGTAGCTGGCCATGCCAGCCAGAAGACATTTATGCTTGAAGGCGTCGGGTGGAAAAAGATAGCGGAGGTGGGAGAGGGGGATGTGTCAACAGGCTCCTGCATCATAGACATTAAGCGGCAGTATGGAAACATGAATAACGAGTACCACAGGCTCATGTTCCTTAACACGTACAAGAAATACGAGTTCTGCCCTGTTGCGGACAAGACGAACATCCAGACGGTATTAAAAGCAAGGGTTGTGACAGGGGCGGCAGGGAAGTGCTTTATAGAGATATATTACAACTTGGCACTGAAAAACCCGGTGACCGTGACAATAGAAAACGCCAATGTCCCATTCCAATTATCTACAGACAGCCACTGGGAGGCCATAGACCCAATAAACGACACGGAGACACCAGCGGAAGGGACAGTGGCAGCCACATATGAGATCCCTACCTTCTTCAACACCGGCATGCTTGCCATGAAAGACGGGAGCAACGTGGATGGCGTGTGGGGGGACCTGGCTGCCGGGGAAGTATATGGAAGGTATACACAGAACAGTGGCTTACAAGCGCCAGGGTATGTCCCAACCAACAGGGTAAGGTTTAACATGATGAGGCAGTTCAAGGGGCTTACAGACATAGCAGGCACTTATATGGACTGCATGCTGATGAACTGCTATGATGGGAACGATGTGCCATATGTGACGGCGTTGGGCATCCGCAAGGGCGATGGTAACCCAAGGGCGTTTATAGCAGTCGGCCAGAAAAATAATAATGACGCATGGGAATCCCAGGCAGAACTGATTACCACGGCAAATTACAAGGATTACCTGGGCAGCGGGGGCTCCATCCCGGGCGCAAGCAATGCGCAGATAAAGAAAGTCCTGTTCTCTGGCGCATTGAAATCCGGCATGCAAGATTTTTGGACAAGCGAAGCGAGTGGTGATGACCCGGAATCATATGAACCTGTCCCGAATGGCAGGAAATATGTTATAGCTAGGATAATCGGCGGGATTTATGCAGATGTGTCGAACATTTTTGTAAGTGAGGTGGCATTGGTACGTTCGACTGCTTACAATTCCAATTCATGTGATTATGTGCAGATGTCTATCAACGTGTACCCTGTGTTCAACGGGGAGAAGATGACGGCGAACGGATACATAGGGCTGGCTTATGCGCCGAATGAATGCAGCGCCGGCGCAAACGGGAAGATAACTGTGGATATGTCTAAGGCAAGCAACCTAACATTGCTTAGGCTGGAACTGCTTTATTAAGGGGGCGATGGATTATGGTACAGGTTTATGTGGATTATTCAAACAATAAGATTACCGGGTACAGCACGGCCGTGCAAGCGGAAGCCCCCGCTGGGGATGCAATCCAAGTGGACGACAGCTTCCTAAAGATGCTTGAATCCGCTGATTTATTTGACAGGCTTTACTATATTGACGGGGAAGTCAAGGTAGGGGAAACGGAGGATGGATATTACAGGGAATTGAAGGAAATAGATGCGCAGCTTGTCGCAGCCAGGGAAGCGGTCAATAATGAGCATAAGACGTTCATGGACAACATCCTGTCTGGGATGGGCGTGGATGCGGTTGCCTCCATCTCCAGGGATGCAAGGGGGCTGGTGGAATCATTGGAGAGGCAGAAGGAAGGGATGGTCATGCGCCACCAGGAGAGCGTGAAAGATGCGGTAAATGATATATTCCGGCGTGAGGAGGAAGCGCTTGAGCCTGAGCATTTCCTTTCCATGGTCACGGTTGTGCGGGACGAGAACCCCTACCTGGAAGAATGGGTAAGGTACCATATAGAGGAGATGGGGTTCGGGCATTTCTATATTTATGACAATGAATCCGGGACGCCTGTCCGTGAGTACCTGGAAAGCGTAGGCTTCCCGTACCTGGACATGCTTACCATCATCCCATGGAGGACGTCCAGGGCAACCCAGGAGGATTCCCATAATGACTTCCTGAGGAACCACTCAAAGGAGACCCGGTGGTTCCTGGCCGCCGACCCGGACGAGTATGTTGTCCTCAAGGATGGCTCCCAGACACTTGTGGGGTTCCTGGAAGGGAACAGCCAGTACGCAACCATAGAGTGCCTGTGGCGGCATTATAACGCCAATGGGCAGGTGTACAGGACAGACGGGACGGACATGGAGCGGTTCACGCAGTCCACGGACTGGGAGGGATGGAAGCACGGCGGGAAGAGATTCGCCCAGTCGAACCGCATAGCGAGGTTCCAAAGCTACGTCCCCATTGAGCGGATGGGGGCGTTGACGCTTGGCTGGGAGGACGCAGCAGCTGCGGGTTTTTTCCAATTAAACCACTATTTCACGAGATCTTGGGAAGAGTGGCAGCAGAAAATACGGCGCGGGTCCAGCAACCCCGGCTACCGCAGGAAGCTATCCATGTTTTTTGAACTGAACCCGGATATGGCTTACCTGGACACTGGGGAAGACCTGGAACAGGGGTATGGGGCATCGCAGGAAGGGGGTGGCAGTGGCCAAGAAGCAGGGGATGGCGTCAACAATGGGTAGCATAAAACAGGCAAATGAAAGAAAGGATGGTATCTTATGAAAGCTGGTATCTTATCTGCAATAGGTTTTTTGGGGAGTGCGGTAGCGTCGCTGTTCGGAGGGTTTGACGCTGCCTTGGAGACGCTCCTAATCTTCATGGGGGCAGATTACATAACAGGCCTTGCCGTCGCCGGGATTTTCCATAAAAGCGAGAAGACGGACAATGGGGCATTGGAGAGCCGTGCCGGGTGGAAGGGGCTGTGCCGGAAAGGCGTGACGCTGCTGGTCGTGCTGGTGGCATGCCGCCTAGACCTGGTGATGGGCTCGAATTTTATCCGGGACGCCGCAGTTATCGCATTTACTGCAAATGAGGGTATTTCCATCATTGAGAATGCCGGGCTTATGGGCATCCCAATGCCCATGCCAGTCCTGAAAGCCATTGAGGTATTAAAAAATAAAGGCGGGGAGGAGGGGTAATATGGACATTAATAAGGATTATATATCAAAAAATAACACATATGCCGGGCAGAACCGCCCCAAATACATAGTGATCCATGAAACAGATAACTACGCGGATGGGGCAGGGGCGCAGCGCCATGCCTCTGCCCAGGCTGCGGGCCATCTGGGCATGTCCGTGCAATATTATTCCGGGTCAGATGGCATCTACCAGGCTGCAGGCCATTCAGACGGGACGTACTCTATTGGGGTAGAATATGGCGGCTCCCATGAAATTAAGGATGCGACAAACCGAAATACAATCAATATTGAGATCTGCGTAAACCCAGATGGGGATTACGCAAAGGCCAGGGCAAATGCCATTGAACTGGTGAAGTACCTGATCAGAACCACTGGCATCCCTGCAGACCGGGTAATACGGCATTTTGATGCGAAAGGGAAATACTGCCCAAGGAAAATGATGGATGACCCTAAGCTGTGGGAAGATTTTAAGAAAAAGATTGGCCATGTTGTAAAGGAGGAGCCCGTGCAGGGGGTAGACAAGGGAAAAGAGGCCTGGTACCGTGTAGGGACAGGTTGGAAGGATGGCATATGCCAGAACCAGTCTGGGGCATACCACAACAGGGATTTTGCAATTGCAGACTGCAAAGCTGGCCAGTACGTCTATGACAGCAGTGGAAACGTGGTCTATGCTGGCGGCGGGGCGTCTGGGGGCAGGCCGGATTCCAGCTATACGCAGCGTCAGTTCGTTATTGATGTACAGGGGGCTACAGGCTCAAGGCAGGATGGCATGGCAGGGGATGAGACGCTCGGCAATACCATGACGGTTTCCAGAAACACAAATAAGCACCATGCAGCTGTGACGCCGCTAGAGCGCAGGCTGAAAGCCCTGGGCTATTATGCCGGGGAAGTGGAAGCAGACAGGGGGGAGCCACCCTGTTTCGGAAAGGGTATGGAAGCAGCCGTGAATGAATACCAGAAAAAAGTGCTGGGGTATAAAAACCCTGATGGGGAAATCACGGCCAAGAAGAAGATGTGGAAGTCTTTGTTGGGGGTGGTCTGATTTTAAGAACCACTTTCGTCCCTTTGGTAGGGAGCGGTGGCAAGCCCGCCCTCCCTACTGCACCTGATTCTTGGTACCCCCTTGCCTAAAAGCAGAGGGTTTTTGTAACAGTTGCCTGGTAGGGGAAATGGTGTTATATTGCCAATATGGGAAAACCATAGAGCCAAAGGCGGCTTTACCCCTCTTATCTTTCGGAGGGTCCAAGTAGCCCTCCAGACGAAAGCAAGGAGGGTGAAACAATATATGTTACATATCAGGAATTGATTCAGATAGGTATGCTTGTTGTCGCCCTTGCGAATTTGTTTTATCAGATTTACAAAGGAAAAAAGAAATAGCCGCCAACTATTCGGAGTAGTTGACGGCTGACATTAAGTGTTAGCTTCTCACTATAAGGGGTAGCCGCTTCTATGGCTTTCCCTTTTCTTACGTCTAATATAGCACATCTGCAATCGGTTTCAAGAGCCTTTTTTATCTGGCATATACTGGAAAACATCCCCTATATCGCAATAGAACAGTTCACATATCTTGCCGGAATCTCCAACGGGTATCTGTTTTATCAGATGCTTCCTTATATCCCTCTAGCCTTAACTATGGGGATATAAGGAAGCATCTGCTTAATCATTTAGCCTATAACCTTTTTAGGGGATGGGGATGCTTTTAAGATGACACCGTTGCAAGATGTCCGCAAAATGTCCGCATATTATGCTATAGCACTAGAAAACACTAGAGATATACCTTGACTTTTAATCAAGTTGTCCGGGGTTCGAATCCCCGATGTCTCATTGCTTCAATTGATGGGAACCCTTGATTTTTAAGGGTTCCCGTTATTTTTTTCTCTTTCCCCTGAGGGTTGACCGGGGGTTGACTGGAAGGTACGGTGCTTGGACGCCAATGCCTGTTCCAGGCGTAAACGTCTGTTATCATTGAGTGTTACAAACTTATTGGCTTACTTTTCACAGATGTGCTTAAATTTATATTGTTGGAAATCAAATGGTATGTTATAGTTTTTCAACGGAGCAGACGCGTTACAAGGTGGTAGATTCCCTAACTTCACAAAAGAAGCGGGATATTGCATATGAGTACATACGAAGTTTTAAGCCTGTTGTTTTTGGCGGTTCGTTTCTCGTTGCATTGCTTGCCTATTTAGGTAATGGGAACAACAAGCGAAAGTAAATAAGCTTACCTTGTATCTTGGCCGGATGCAGGTAGCCTTGGAACCTACTGATGAGGCTAACCGCTTTGTAGCCGCCTGCTCCTTTTTAATTATAACATTCCTGATTCTGGAAATCAATGATATTGTTGGATTTAACAAGTGGGTGCCGATACGGGTTTGATTACACTTTGATTACGCTTATCCGAGGATGAACGGAACCAGATAGGGAGAAAGCCCAAAATTGTGTTTAAGGCAGCAGGCACAACAAGGTGGAGTGGATATCTTATTTGGAGGGATTGCAAAATGGTAAAATCATTGTTCGGACAGAGACACTTGCGTTATCTGGAGCAGTACCGCAGAAGTGCATATATCAATCTTCCCACAAGTGCCAGGCTAAATACATACCTTACTGAAATTGATGAACAGGTACAGGAACAATCCCACCGGCTTATAGAGGACATGGAACAGGCGCAGGGTATAACACAGAGCGGCTAAAGGCGGAAAACGCCTTGGAATGGACAGGAAGAAGGAATAACATACGGGTTTGTGTGAGGGAGATTGTGGATAGGGAAATCCTATACGCATAGGCCTCATAGCGGCAGAGGGTAAAATCTCTGTCGCTTATTTTATTGGAAAGTCATTATAAATGATGTTTGTTTAGATGAGAATCCATGTTTTGTGAGTTGATGTTGTTCGTTTAAGCGGATATAATAGGGACAGTACGGTTTAGGAGGCCAGAAATGTTTGGGTATGTGACGGCACAGGAAGGCGCAGGGCGCTGGAATCTATCGGTACGGACATCAACCATGTATGGCTTATCCCTAAAACAGCGGAGAAACCTGCTGATGGCAGATATAAAGCAAACAAAAAACAAGACGGAGTTGATTGGTTATGAAAAGGATTTTAATTATTGATGACGACATACATATCGGGAATGTCCTTGAAGAAACGCTTTCCAAAGAAGGATATGGGATCTCCCGTGCTTATTCTGGGACGGAAGCATTATTAGTGCTGTCTAAGTCAAAACCAGACCTTGTATTATTAGATTTAATGCTGCCGGGATTGGATGGGGAAGATGTCCTTCCGAAAATAAAGGGAATACCTGTTATTGTGGTGAGTGCTAAGGTTGATATTGATAATAAAGTCGATGTGCTGCTTGGCGGTGCGGTTGATTATGTGACGAAGCCTTTTCACATGAAAGAACTTTTAGCCAGGATTTCCGTACATCTTAGAAATGCGGAAAGTATGCTTGTTTCTTCAGAATTAACGTTTTCAGATATTGTCCTTAACACGGATACCCATACTGTAAAACGCAACGGTATAGAAATAAGATTAACGAGGACGGAATATGCCATTTTGAAATTGCTTATGCAAAATCCGACACAGGTTGTTACGAAATCGCTGTTGTTAGACCGTATCAGCGGAGATACGCCTGATTGCACGGAAAGCTCATTGAAAATGCACATCAGCAATTTAAGAAAGAAGCTGCGGAGGGGGAATAGCCGAGACTATATTGAAGCGGTCTGGGGGATTGGCTTTAAAATGAGGGCGGAATAAATCTTTACTGTTTCTTTACTGTCCTCTTTACCGTTTTCTTTACTATTTACAGCTATAATGCCAGTATACAAAACAAGGAGGTTATGTTTTTATGGATTATGTTCTCAGGACAAATGCTTTATGCAAACAATACAAAGATTTTAAAGCATTAAACGGACTGTCTATGAATGTTCCCAAAGGGGCAATCTATGGCTTTGTAGGGAAAAACGGTGCTGGCAAGACAACCCTTATCCGTTTGGTTTGTGGGTTGCAGGAGCCTACATCTGGCGATTATACGCTTTACGGAAGGAAAAATACGGATAAGGATATTATGAAGTCCAGAAGAAGGATGGGGGCTGTTGTAGAAACACCATCTATTTATCTTGATATGACCGCAGAGAATAACCTGAAACAGCAGTACCGTATTTTAGGGCTTCCGTCTTTTGACGGGCTGGCGGGGATTTTGGAATTAGTAGGGCTTGATAATACGGAGGAAAAGAAAGCAAAAAACTTTTCTTTAGGTATGCGGCAGAGATTGGGCATCGCAATAGCCCTTGTAGGAGACCCTGATTTTCTGGTATTAGACGAACCTGCTAACGGCCTTGACCCACAGGGGATCATTGAAATCAGGGAATTGATATTAAAGCTCAATCGTGAACAGCAGATTACGGTATTGATTTCCAGCCATATCCTCGATGAACTTTCCAGGCTGGCAACGCATTATGGTTTTATTGATAGCGGGCGCCTTCTAAAAGAAATGAGTGCAGAAGAGTTAGAAGCTGCTTGCAGAAAATGCGTCCGCATGGAAGTCAGCGATACGAAAGCCCTTGCCCGTGCCCTTGACGGAATGAAGGTTGATTATACAATCATAACTGAACAAACTGCGGATGTCTATGCAAAGGTTAATATATCTCACCTAACGGCTGCATTGGCAAAAGAAAATTGCGAAGTTATTTCGATGCAGGAACGCGATGAAAGCCTTGAAAGTTACTATGTCAGCCTGATAGGAGGTGGAAAAAATGCGTAAGCTGCTATCTGCTAATTTTTCCCGTCTTTGGAGAGATAAAATTTTTTGGGTTTGTATGGGGGCGATGTTGGTTTATTCGGTTGTATATATGATGAATGGCTGCAGGCAGGCCACCGTTGATATGGCAGGATACGATTACGGTATTGAAGAATATTATTTCCACTTTGCGTTATCAATCGGTATGTTTTGTGCATTGTTTAGCAGTATGTTCTTCGGTACGGAGTATAGTGACGGGACAATCCGGAATAAAATTGTAGTTGGCCATACAAAAACGGATATTTATATTGCCAGCCTGGTTACTACGGTTACAGCAACTTTGTTAATCATGCTGGTATGGCTGATAGGCGCATTAGCCGCTATCCCTACTCTCGGTGTATGGAAAATGACTGTTTTGGAACTGTTTTCCTATTTATTGGTTGCGGTTCTGTCCGTAATGGCTTTTTCTGGGATTTGTACCTTTGTCTGTATGACAGTTACAAATAAGGCTTATACCGTTATGGTTTCTATGCTGTTGGTTTTGGGGCTTCTTATTTTTGCAAGCATGTTATATAACGGCCTTAGCCAGCCGGAAACAATAAGCGATATCCAGATAACTTCAGGTGGGATGGAACGGTCTAAGCCGTCCCCTAATCCGAATTATGTCGGTGGTGCAATGCGTAAAGCGTATGACTTTATTCTTGATTTTCTACCCACAGGGCAAGGGTTGAGGATGTGGCAGTTGGACATCGTCCATCCCATCCGTATGATAATATCCTCTGCTGCCATTACGTTCTTGACAACATTTTGCGGAATATTTATTTTTAAGAGAAAGAATTTGAGGTAAATTTCGTATGGAAGGATGGTTATGGGCTTTAGCCGGTATTATGGCAATGGTAATCGCTGCCTTGGTTATGAAAATCTATATCTTACAAAAAGCCGCAAAGGAAATAGCGGATGCCTTTGCCGACAGGCTCATGACCGATACGAATATCCTTATTGGCATTTCTTGTAACGACAGGCATATGCGTAAGTTAGCAGACGCCATAAATACAGAGCTCCGTAAACTCCGCATAGAACGGCACAGATTCCAGCAAGGCGACATGGAATTGAAAAATGCAGTCACAAATATTTCCCATGATTTACGGACCCCGCTTACGGCTATCTGCGGTTACTTAGAATTGTTGGAACGGGAAGAAAAACCGGACGCGGTTAATCGGTATATCGGAATTATAAAAGACCGTGTGGGTATTTTAACACAGCTTTCAGAGGAGCTTTTCCGGTACTCTGTTATCATTTCAACAAAAGACAATACAACCAAGGAGCAGGTTGTCATCAATACGGTATTGGAAGAAAGTATTGCAGCATTTTATACTGTTTTAACGGAACAGGACATTGTTCCTGAAATACACCTGCCTGAAACAAAGGTAATACGGATGCTTGGCCGTCCTGCCTTATCCCGTGTGTTCTCTAATCTCATCAGTAATGTAATAAAATACAGTGATGGAGATTTGGAAATCACGTTGTCAGAGAAGGGGGAAATCACTTTTTCCAATAGGGCTCCTGGGTTAGATGGAATACAGGTGGGCAGGCTGTTTGACCGTTTCTATACCGTGGAAGCCGCCAGAAAATCAACCGGCTTAGGGTTAGCAATTTCTAAAACGCTTATTGAGCAAATGGATGGGACGATATCAGCAGAATACGAAAACAGCAGATTAAGCATCCGTATCTGTTTTCCGGATAGGAAATAGCAAATCTGTTAAGTGCCCGGGAAACCTGCTGAAATGGTAGGCGGGAGGGGTATGGCAGAAGAAGGGATCCGTGTGGATAAGGAATTCCGTGAAGGCGCTGCCTTCGCATGAAAACAGGCTTTAGATGGGAAAGCAGATAGGGCTATTTTGCAGCCAAGGAGCCCCGGTTGCTGGGGGAAGCAGATATACGATGGGACATCTTGTACTGGGACGGCCGGGGGAGGTTTCTTTTGCCAATTCTGCCGGATGGCAAAAAATGCAATGTTTTTGATTGACAAACCTGGGAATGGCATGTATAATATACCAGGTATGGATAGGAGACTGTCATGAAAATAGAGTTAGCAGATGTCATTTCCTGCGGAGGCGGGGAGATATCAGAACAAGTGGAGATTGGCCTGAAGTCTTTTGATTCGAGGCTGGGGCGTTTTCCCATTGTGAAAAAAGAGCCATTTGCCATTCGGTTTGCCAATGAGGGCGGCCGGCGCCTGCTGATACAGGGAGAGGCAGAGCTTACGATTGCAATTCCGTGTGACCGGTGCCTAGAGATGACAGGCCAGGCATTTCATTTAACCATTGATAAGGAAATTGACCTTACTGGTGAGAAAGAAGAAATGCGTATGGAAGAAATGGATTTCATGGCAGGGACGAGTCTGGATGTAGATCAGCTTATTTTTGGAGAGATTCTGGTGAGCTGGCCTATGAAGGTTCTGTGCAGGGAGGATTGCAAGGGCATTTGTAAAAAATGCGGCGCTAATATGAATCTGGCAGGATGCCAGTGCCCGAAAGCAGAACTGGATCCAAGGATGGCGGCAATCCAGGATATTTTTAACCAATGTAAGGAGGTGTGATTGATATGTCAATATGTCCCAAGAATAAATCTTCCAAAGCGAGAAGGGATAAGAGAAGGGCGAACTGGAAAATGACGGCCCCGACCTTGGTAAAGTGCAGTAAATGCGGGGAACTGATGATGCCCCACAGGGTATGCAGGAGCTGTGGAAGCTATAACAAGAAAGAGATTATTCCCCAGGATTAAGGAAGAGGCCAGAGGGGGCTGTCGCATGGAGCATGGAACCGTGTAGTTATGTATGGTAGCGTGGAAAGCTGCATAACTGCAAGGGAGTACGCTTTATGCGACAGCCCCTTTTATCTTTTTGGATTTTGCAGAAAATATGATAAGGACAAAGGAGAGGGATTGAAATGAGACTATTTAGTTTAGAGGGCGGCTTGATGCGTTCCATTTCCAAATTTACAGACTGCATTTGCTTAAGCCTTGTGTTTTTGTTGTGCTGTATCCCCATTTTTACGATTGGGACGGCGATGTCATCCTTATATTATGCAGTGTATAAGGTGGTACGCCATGACAGGGGCTATGTTTTCCAGGAATATGTCTCTGCCTTCCGCGATAATTTTAAGCAGACTGTGCCGGTATGGCTGCTGGTGATGGCAGTTGGCGCCTGCCTTGGGGCGGATATGTATGTGGTATGGAATTATACTGCGCCAGAGAGCCCGTTCCGCCTGCTTTCCTACCTAATCCTTATGGGTTTTTTGGTACTGTATGCCTGGGTGGCTTACCTGTTCCCCTATATGTCCCGTTTTGAGAATACCAGGAAGGACTGCATGAAGAACGCCATACTGATGGCGGCAGCCCACCTGCCCACTACAATCGTGGTGCTTGCTGTGGCGGCAGCATCCCTATTCTGGGCGTATCTTGTATTCCCATGTATCATTATGCTGCCGGCGGTCTGCTGCTGGATCCAGAGTTTCCTGCTGGAGCGGGTATTCCGCAGATACATGAGCGAGGAGGACAGGGCAGCAGAGGATGAAAGGAACCGTGTTTATTAGGGGAAGGAGGTTTTTGGATGGCAAGCTATGTAATGGCATTGGATGCCGGGACGACGAGCAACCGGTGTATCTTGTTTAATGAAAAAGGGGAAATGTGCAGCGTGGCGCAGAAAGAATTTACGCAGTATTTCCCGAAACCAGGCTGGGTGGAGCACGATGCCAATGAGATTTGGTCTTCCCAGCTGGGCGTGGCGGTGGAGGCGATGCAGAAGGTTGGGGCTTCTGCAGGGGACATTGCCGCAATCGGCATTACAAACCAGCGTGAGACTACCATCGTGTGGGACAAGGATACGGGGGAACCCATTTACCATGCAATCGTATGGCAGTGCCGCAGGACGTCGGAATATTGTGATTCCCTGAAGGAAAAAGGCCTTGTGGACGTCTTCCGTCAGAAGACAGGCCTGGTGATTGACGCGTATTTTTCCGGTACGAAATTAAAATGGATCCTGGACCATGTAGAAGGGGCCAGGGAACGGGCTGAGAGGGGGGGATTGCTGTTTGGCACCGTTGAGACGTGGCTGATTTGGAAGCTGACCAAGGGGGCGGCCCATGTGACAGATTATTCCAATGCAGCCCGTACGATGCTGTTTAATATTAATGAATTGGCCTGGGATAGGGATATTTTAAGGGAACTGGATATCCCGGAATGTATGCTGCCAGAGCCCAACCCTTCCAGCTTTGTGTATGGCATGGCAGACCCTGCCTTCTTTGGCGGGCCAATCCCTGTAGGAGGCGCGGCAGGGGACCAGCAGGCAGCGCTGTTTGGGCAGACCTGCTTTATGCCCGGGGAGGCTAAGAATACCTATGGCACCGGGTGCTTTATGCTGATGAATACAGGGGAAAAGCCAGTATTTTCCCAGAATGGCCTGCTGACCACCATTGCCTGGGGGATAGATGGGAAGGTGGATTATGCCCTGGAGGGCTCTATCTTTGTGGCAGGCGCTGCCATCCAGTGGCTGCGTGATGAAATGCGTCTGATTGACAGTGCGTCGGATTCGGAAAATATGGCGCGCAAAGTGGAGGATACCAATGGATGTTATGTAGTGCCTGCCTTTACAGGCCTGGGGGCGCCCCATTGGGACCAGTACGCCAGGGGCGCCATTGTGGGGATAACCCGCGGCGTGAATAAATACCATATTATCCGGGCAACCCTAGAGTCGTTGGCGTACCAGGTAAACGACGTGCTCTGTGCCATGAGGGCGGATTCCGGCATTGCGCTCAATTCCCTGAAAGTGGACGGCGGCGCAAGCGCCAATGATTTCCTGATGCAGGTACAGGCGGATATTATCAATGCCCCGGTAAACCGCCCTTCCTGCGTAGAGACCACCGCCATGGGCGCGGCTTACCTGGCGGGCCTTGCAGTAGGTTATTGGAAGAGCAAGGAAGACGTGGTTAAGAATTGGGCGATTGACCGGGCCTTCCAACCCTCCATTTCAGAAGAAGAGCGGAGGGCGAAAGTGAGAGGCTGGGAGAAGGCTGTAAAATATTCTTATGGCTGGGCAAAGGAGGACTGATGTTTCCAGGCCAGGATGGGAAGAGAATAGGGAAAGGACAGGTGGCGAAATGTATGATGTGGTAATTATCGGCGCCGGCGTGTCTGGGGCTGCCTCTGCCAGGGAACTTTCCAGGTATCAGCTGGATATCTGCGTTGTGGAAAAGGAAGAGGATGTGTGCTGTGGGACGTCGAAGGCCAATAGCGGCATTGTCCATGCAGGGTTTGACGCAGAGAGCGGGAGCCTGATGGCGAAGCTGAATGTGGAAGGGAATCAGATGATGGACAAGCTTTCCAAGGAACTGGATTTCCCCTTCCAGAGGAACGGTTCTTTGGTCATATGCTTTAGCGATGCAGAACGCCGGGGGCTGCAGGAACTTTATGAGAGAGGGATCAGAAACGGCGTAACGGGGCTGCGTATCTTGGGGCGGGAAGAGCTGGCAGGAATGGAGCCCAACATTTCTGATGGGGCAGTGGCGGCCCTATATGCGCCTACTGGGGGGATTGTCTGCCCTTTTGGCATGAACATTGCCTTTGCAGAAAATGCGGCGGTAAACGGCGTGGAGTTCCGGTTCGGCACAGAAGTGCTGGGCATAACCAAGAAGGAGGGCGCCTGGGCGCTTGAGACCAGCCAGGGGGAAATCGAAGCAAGGTTTGTGGTAAATGCGGCAGGGGTCTATGCAGATAAATTCCACAATATGGTAAGCGCCCGAAAGCTGCACATCACCCCCAGGCGTGGGGAGTACTGCCTGTTAGACCATTCAGCCCAGGGGTTTGTCCGCCATACGGTTTTCCGGCTTCCGAATCAGTTTGGGAAAGGCGTATTGGTGACGCCTACCGTCCATGGGAACATTCTGGTGGGGCCTACGGCAAAGGATATAGAGGACCGGGAAGGGACAAATACCACCCAGGAAGGCCTGGAGGAACTGCTTGGCAAGGCAGGGGATACGGTAAAGGGGCTGCCGGTACGGCAGGTAATCACTTCTTTTGCAGGCTTGCGTGCCCATGAGGACGGCCATGCATTTCATATTGGCGAGCCAGAGGATGCAAAAGGCTTTGTGGACTGTGCAGGGATTGAGTCCCCTGGCCTGACCAGTGCGCCGGCCATTGGCAGAATGGTGGCAGGCATTGTACGGGATTTGGCAGGCGCAGCCAAAAAGGAAGGCTTTATCGGGACCCGGAAGGGAATCCCAGACCCCAAGGCGCTGCCACAGGAAGCGTGGGTGGCATGGGTGCGGGAGCACCCGGCTTATGGCAATATTATCTGCCGCTGTGAAATGGTCTCGGAAGGGGAAATCATAGACGCCATCCAAAGGCCCCTGGGCGCGAAATCCCTGGATGGGGTGAAACGCAGGACCCGTGCAGGCATGGGACGCTGCCAGTCTGGCTTCTGCTCCCCCAAGGTAATGGAAATCCTGGCAAGGGAATGCGGCTTGGATTATTTGGGGATTACGAAAGCTGGCGGGGAGTCCAGGCTGGCTGCCGGCATGAATAAAGACAGGCTATAGCCAAAAAGCGAGGAAAAGGATATGTTAAGCTATGATATTGTCATTATAGGAGGCGGCCCGGCAGGCCTTGCGGCGGCCTTGTCTGCCCAGAAAAGGGGTGCAGGATCCATCCTGGTGCTGGAACGTGACAAGGAACTGGGCGGCATCCTGAACCAGTGTATCCACAATGGGTTTGGCCTCCATACCTTCCAGGAGGAACTGACTGGCCCGGAATATGCCTGGAGGTTTATCCTGCAAGTACAAGAAGCTGGGATTGCTTACAAGTTAAATACCATGGCCGTGGATATCAGGAGAAATAAGGTAGTGGTAGCCATGAACCGGGAAGACGGCATATTTGAAATCCAGGCAAAGGCCGTCATCCTGGCAATGGGGTGCAGGGAGCGTCCCAGGGGGGCGCTGAATATCCCAGGATACCGCCCAGCCGGTATATATTCTGCAGGGACGGCGCAGCGCCTGGTCAATATGGACGGCCTGCTGCCGGGGCGTGAGGCAGTCATCTTGGGCTCTGGTGATATCGGCCTGATTATGGCCAGGAGGCTGGCGTTGGAAGGCGCTAAGGTAAAGCTGGTGGCAGAGCTGCTGCCCTATTCCGGCGGCTTAAAGCGGAATATCGTCCAGTGCCTGGACGATTTTGGCATACCGCTGAAATTAAGCCATACCGTCGTGGAAATCAGAGGTAAGGAACGTGTAGAGGGGGTTGTGGTTGCCCAGGTGGACGCAAACCACAGGCCAATCCCAGGGACAGAGGAATATTATACCTGCGACACCCTGCTCCTTTCCTGTGGATTGATCCCGGAAAATGAACTGTCCAGGAGGATGGGTGTGGAGATAAGCCCAGCCACCGCAGGCCCATGGGTCAATGAATGCTTAGAGACAAGCGTGGCGGGCGTATTCGCCTGCGGCAATGTGCTCCATGTGCACGATTTGGTGGACTTTGTGTCAGAAGAGGCGGCAGCGGCAGGCAGGCATGCCGCTGAATATGTGTTAGGCGGTGCAGGGGCTTTGCCGCCCGCGCATGCGGATGTCCCTATCCAGCCAGGCCAAGGCGTGCGCTATACCGTGCCGCGGGTAATGAATCCGGCCAGGATGGATGGGGAACATAAGGTGCGTTTCCGGGTAGGCGGCGTATACAAAGGCTGTTATATCTCCGTATACCTGAACCATGACCGCATCATCCACAGAAAGCGCCCAGTCATGGCTCCCGGGGAGATGGAAGAGGTACTCCTAAAGAAAGAGCAGCTCCTTGCTTTCCCAGATTTATCCCAGATTACAGTAAAAATAGAAGGGCAAGAACCGGCATAGAGGGAAGGGAGGCAAAGCAGGACATATGGACACAAGAGAGATAATCTGTATCGGCTGCCCTTTAGGCTGCCCCATCCAAGTGGGGTTAGAAAACGGGCAGGTAACAGGCGTTACAGGGAATACCTGTAAGCGCGGGGAGGAGTACGCCAGGAAGGAGGCCACATGCCCTACCCGTATTGTTACTACGACGGTACCCGTAGAGGGCGGACGCCTTGCGGCTGTATCCGTGAAAACGGAACGGGATGTGCCCAAAGAGAAGGTATTTGATATCATAAAATCCCTAAAAGGCGTAAAAGTGCAGGCGCCAATCCGTATCGGCGATGTAGTTGCCAGCAACGCGGCAGGTACAGGAGTGGACATCATCGCCACGAAAAATGTGACGTAAAATCCCAGCAGGCGGTGCAGCCATAAGAATCACAAAACACCCCCTTCTTGCATAAAATAAGATATATGCAAAGGGGGACATTTATGCGCTTTTGTGAATTAAGAGAAAAAGAAGTCGTCAATATCTGCAACGGCAAATGCCTAGGATTTATTGTAGACCTAGACATTGATACCAACCAGGGCAAAATCCTTGCCCTGATCATTCCAGGCTGCGGTAAAATGTGGAGCATGTTCGGCAGGGGGAGCGAAATAATCATCCCATGGTGCCAGGTCGTAAAGATTGGCAGGGATATTATCCTGGTAGAGATTCCGGAACCCAAGCCGAAATAATGTTGACAAGGCAAAAAAAGAAAGCTATACTAAAGAAAATATGACGGCATGCAGGCCATAAAGCGGCTATCCCTTTGGATGGGACGCGCCCCGATAGCTCCGATGGCTTGCAGCTGGCAGACGACGTTATCAGCGATTCTATACGCAGGAGGAAAAGCCCATGAGATGCCCATTTTGCAGCAGCGACAATACCAGGGTCATTGACTCAAGGCCGGCCGAGGATAATTTTGCAATCCGCAGGCGCAGGCTTTGCGACGGTTGTGACAAGCGTTTTACCACTTATGAGAAGGTGGAGTCCATTCCCTTGATTGTCATAAAGAAAGATAATAACCGGGAACGTTATGAGCGGTCAAAGGTGGAGGCAGGGATCTTGCGGGCTTGCCATAAGCGCCCGGTGTCTGTGGAAGATATTGACCGGATTGTGGAGGAAGTGGAGGTAAAGGTATACGGCCGCGCCCAAAAAGAAATTTCCAGTGCGGAAATCGGTGAAATCGTCATGAATATGCTCCAGGAATTAGACCCGGTGGCATATGTGAGGTTTGCTTCTGTCTACCGGGAATTTAAGGATGTGAATACCTTTATGGATGAATTGAAGAAAATGCTGGATCCATAAGGACAGCCGATAGGGGCATGGCCCAGGGGCGCAGGAAAAAAGGGTCCAGGCGCCCGCATGGATTTGGATGTTAGGAGAATTTGCATGTTACAGAGGTTTTATCCCAATGAAATGATAGATTCCGCTTATCAGATTGCCTTTGCCCGCCTGTACCAGGAGGGATACCGTGGGGTGATTTTTGATATTGACAATACCTTAGTCCCCCATGGCGCACCTGCAGACAGCAGGGCGAAGGCCTTATTTGGCCAGCTCAAAGAGATAGGCTATCAATGCTGCCTCCTGTCGAATAACAAGGAGCCGAGGGTGAAGATGTTCAATGACGAAGTGAAGGTCCAGTACATTTTCAAAGCCAGGAAGCCCAAGGTATCCGGCTATGGGCGGGCAATGGAGCTGATGGGGACGGATACATCCAACACCCTGTTTGTGGGAGACCAGATTTTCACGGATGTGTACGGCGCCAACCGGGCAGGGCTTTATACCATCCTGACACGCCCCATCCATCCCAAAGAGGAGATACAGATTGTGCTGAAACGGCGTCTGGAGAAAATAGTGCTGTTCTTCTATTCCAGGCGGCAGGCCGGCAGAACAGGGAGCCAAGGATAGAGAAAAGTATTGAAATTTTCCCAATCTAAAGTATAATAAGGATAGGGCAGACAGAAATACACAGTTCGTTATGGAAGATGGAGGAGAAGGATGAGGATAGCAATTGGAAATGACCATGCGGCAACAGATCTGAAAATGGAACTTATGGAATATGTAAAGGGCTTAGGCCACGAAGTGATAAATGTGGGGACGGATGGCTATGAGAGCTGCCATTACCCGGAATACGGCGAGAAGGCAGCGCGCCTTGTGGCAAGCGGGGAGGCAGACTGCGGCATCTTAGTCTGCGGGACAGGCGTGGGGATTTCCCTGGCAGCCAACAAGGTCAAGGGGATCCGCTGCGGCGTCTGCTCAGACACTACCACGGCGCACCTGATTAAAGAGCACAACAATGCGAACATGATATCCATGGGAGCCAGGGTTGTAGGCAGCGAACTGGCCAAGGATATCGTCAAGGCATACCTGGAAGCGGAATTTATGGGCGGCAGGCATCAGATCCGGGTAGATATGATACATAAGATAGAGGAAAATTAAGATGTTTTCCTGAAAAAAGGTTGAAAAATATGCCAAGTTAGTATAAAATGAGAGAAATGTGGGGGCAAAGTGCGCCCACTTCTCAATGAGTTTTGCAAAGCAGACAGAAAAGACCGGGGAAAGCTACCCGAATGCATTTTAAGGAGGAAAGCCAAATGATTTCAGCAGGAGATTTTAGGAATGGTATTACGATTGAGTTAGATAACAATATTTTCCAGATTATTGAGTTCCAGCATGTGAAGCCAGGCAAGGGCGCAGCCTTCGTAAGGACCAAGCTCAAGAACATCAAGAACGGCGGCGTGGTGGAGAAGACCTTCCGCCCCACAGAGAAATGCCCCCAGGCGCGTATCGACAGGGCGGACATGCAGTACCTGTATTCTGATGGGGATCTGTTCCACTTTATGGATGTGGAGACCTATGAGCAGATTGCCCTGAACGCAGAGGCGATTGGGGATACCCTCAAGTTTGTAAAGGAAAATGAAATGGTGAAAATCTGCTCCCATAACGGGAATGTATTTGCAGTGGAGCCGCCTCTGTTCGTGGAACTTAAGATTACAGATACAGAGCCAGGCTTTAAGGGCGATACGGCTACAGGCGCTACCAAGCCAGCCGTAGTAGAGACAGGGGCGACGGTATATGTGCCGTTGTTCGTAGAGCAGGAGGATGTGATTAAGATTGACACCAGGACAGGGGAATATCTGTCCAGGGTATAAAGGAAACATAGGATTCCGGAAGTTTTGGCTTCCGGCCAGGGAATATGCCTAGATACAGCGGTATGGCCTTAAGGAAAGGCTTGCCGCTGTTTTTTTCTCTTATAGGAAAGACCGTGTTGCTGTAAAGCATGAAAGTCCATGGCTTTCCTATAAGAGAAAACCCTCTGGGGGATGCGCGCCCGCACACTTGGCAAAAGATTGCTTCGCAATTGCGCCCAGCGCGTCAAAGCGTGCACCCCCTCAAGATGGATGGGATAGGGGGGTTAAAGCGGGCTTGCCCGCTTTTTTCTCTTATAGGAAAGGCCTTGCAGGGAAAAAATTTTTTTATTTTTTAAACCAAAAGCAAAGTTATTACAATGTATAAGTGAAGGGCACATCACATATTGCCCAAAGACGTCGGAACGGTAATAACAACAAGTGATGAGAGGTTGGAACATGGATGTAAGGCAGTTGGAGCAGTGTATCCAGGAATATGGAAAAGATATTTATGCATTTTGCAGTCAGCTTACCAGGAACCGGCAGGAGGCAGAAGAGCTTTATCAAGACACATTCCTGAAAGCCATGGAACTTGTAAAGCAGATTGACAGTAAGAAGAACCCCAAGAGTTATCTGGCTTCTATCGCCCTGCGTATCTGGAAGAACCAAAGGAGGAAATATGCCTGGCGCAGCCGGATTGCAGGGACAGAGGAACTGAAAGGGGAATTAGGGGCTGGGGCAGGAGGGCAGGGATTTTCCCCTGAGGAATTTGTCCTGCGCAAGGAGCAGCAGGAACAGGTAAGGGCGGCAGTAGCGGGGCTAGAGGACCGCTACCGTATCCCGGTTTACCTTTACTATACCCTGCAGCTATCCACCAGCCAGATTGGGAGAATCTTAAAGCTTCCCCAAGGTACGGTAAAAAGCAGGCTCCACAAAGCCAGGCAGCTGCTGAGACAGGAATTGGAGGTTGTATTCAATGAAGCATGATACAGATATGGATCCATTATTAAAACAAGCCCTTTCCCCGAAGGAGCAGCCAAGGGATTGGCTGGACCAGAACATCTTAAGGCAGGCAAAGGAGATAGAGCATATGAAGGAAAACAATACAAAGAAAAACATTACGAAGAGAATCCCGGCAACTGCTTTGATTGCAGCAGCCATCCTTTTCACAGGGTCTGTGACCGCTGTGGCTACGTGGAAGTACCTGGCGCCGGATAAGGTGGCGGAGGTATTGGAGGATAAGGGCCTTGCGGCGGCCTTCCAAAGCAAGGACGCCGTTTCCCTCAATGAGTCCCAGGAATTTGGGGAGTATAAGATTACCCTGCTGGGAATCCTGTCTGGGAAAAACCTGACACAATATGTAAGCACGGAGGATGCGGGAAGCGTCAGGGACGACCGTACCTATGTGGTCACTGCCATTGAGAACCTGGATGGGAGCCCTAGGCCGGCTGTCAGCGATGAATCCTACGGCACAGACCCATTCTTCGTATCGCCCCTGATTGAAGGGCAGGATCCCAACTGGTTTAATATTATCACCATGGGCGGGGGATATTCCGAGATTGTGCAGGATGGCATACAGTACCGGATTACAGAGACGGACAATGTGGAAGCCTTTGCAGACCGTACCTTGTACCTGGCAGTCTGCAGCGGCACGTTTTATGACCAGGGCGCCTATCAATTTGACCAGGCAACAGGCCAGATTAGCAGGAATGAATCATATGGCGGCGTAAACGCCCTGTTCTGCCTGCCACTGGATTCCTCCAAAGCGGATAAGGAGGCCGCGGAGGCCTATATCCAAAGGGTAGAAAAGGAATTATTCGGGGAAGGGGGATCTGGCAGCCCTGAGGGGGCAGGAGAAGGGACAGCCCAGCCAGAAGGAGAAGACGGGGAATGCAAGCTGCAGGCCGCGCCAGAAGGCGGGGAAGGCCTGGGCTCATCCCTTACTGCAGAAATAGAAGGCTGGACAGAAGAAGAACTGGAAGCAAATACAGATCTGTTGGAGGAGCTGACCCAAGTGCTGAAGCCGGATGCAGAAGGGAATATCACGTATTCTTATGAGGTCAGTAAGGATGGCCTCGGAGCCTCTGGCAATGTCTCATTGGAAATGCTTTTTGAAGACGGGCAGGAAGGGATGTCACCCAGTAAGCAGATAATAGGCGGAGATGGGGAGGAAGGCGCCTACATCGAGACATTCACATTAAATGAGGACGGTACGGTAACCTTAAAGGTTTATCAGTACAGGAAATAGCGCAGCCCTGCATTTGCCTGGCGGTTCCGTGGCAGGCAGCCTGGAAGGGATTAATTTGCCAGAATTGCAGGATTGCCTCTTGGCAAATAGGGACAACTCCGATATAGTAATACTTGGGTTAAATTTTTGCCCGCAAGGGCCTAAGTGCCAATCAGGACAAGAAGAATATACGGAGAGAAAATACCATGGAACAATTGGAAATCACATACCGACAATTAAAAGGAATGGAAAAGGTCCCATACCTGCTGGTGGATATCCGGGAGGAATCCGCCGTATCCTATGGGATGGTGCCGGGCGCGGTGCATATCCCTTTGGAAAAGATAGGGAACGGCGGGGCATTGAGGCAATACCTGGATGCCCCAAGTCCCCAGGATGCAGGTCCCGGGCTGGGAGAGACAGCAGTTATCTTATACTGTGCCAGGGGGATTGCAAGCAAGGAGAAAGCAGCTGCCCTGCGGGAATGCGGCTTTGCGGCATATAGCCTGGCAGGCGGCTATACCGGCTGGCTCCTGGATTATATGGAAGATAACAAGCCATCGGGGCAATCCCAGGCGAAGGAAGCCGAACAAAGCATCCAGAAGAAATTCCATAAGCAGCTGTTTTCAAAATTCACCAAGGCTGTCCGGGATTACCAGCTGATACAGGAGGGCGACCGGATAGCCGTCTGTATCTCAGGCGGCAAGGATTCCATGCTGATGGCGAAGCTTTTCCAGGAACTAAAGAAGCATAGAAAGGTGTCTTTTGCCCTGGAATTCCTGGTGATGGACCCAGGCTACAGCCCGGCAAACCGCCAGGTGATTGAGGACAATGCCAAGCGCCTGGGCATCCCCATCCGGATATTTGCAACGGATATTTTTGAGGCGGTGTATGGCATCGAAAAGTCCCCCTGTTATCTCTGCGCGCGCATGCGGCGGGGGCATTTATACAACCAGGCCAAAGAACTGGGCTGCAATAAGATTGCCTTGGGGCACCACTATGATGATGTGATTGAGACCATTTTGATGGGGATGCTTTACGGCGGCCAGGTGCAGACCATGATGCCTAAACTCCACAGCACGAATTTCGGGGGCATGGAACTGATCCGCCCTATGTATTATATCCGTGAGGAAGATATCAAGCATTGGCGGGATTATAACTGCCTGCATTTTATCCAGTGTGCCTGCCGTTTCACAGAGAACTGTGCCAGCTGCGAGCCAGACGGCAGGGGGCTGTCCAAGCGGATGGAGGTGAAGCGCCTGATTGCAGGGATGAAGCAGGTGAACCCCTTTGTGGAAGGGAATATCTTTAAAAGCGTGGAGAACGTGAACCTGAGCACAGTGATTGCTTATAAGGACCAAGGCGTCCGGCATCATTTCCTGGACAGCTATGACAGGTAGGTGTCGTTTCAAGTCGACAATTAAGCAGAAATGCCAATATTTCCCAAGAAAAGATAGGAATCCCCTTTGAATTATGATATAGTGTCCATACAAAATTTACGGCTGCCCGGATGCAGGGAAGGAAGAGGTAGATTCCTGGGCAATCGCAGCCATGCAAAGGCCTCCTGGCGGCAGCGCCGTAAGAGGGGCAGAGGGATAAGGATTGGAATCGTAGTTGCGGAAAGGGAGAAAGGGAAGGAATGGCATTATCTGTATTTTTGAAATTTGCAGGCGGTATCCTATGCGGGCTTTTGCTGTGCTCAGGGCTTTTGGCAGATTTTTTCCGGCTCCATAGGGAAAATAAAAGGCTGGAACAAAGGATTTCCCAGCAGAAAAGCAAGATGGAGCAAGAAGAAAGAAGGCGGGGCTCTTCTTCCGGTGATGAAATGCCGCTAGGGTAAAAGCATGGCTGCCGCTACAGAAAACGGTAGCGGCAGCCATGGTACGTCATATGTTTTTATGTGACGCTTTTTAAAAATTCTGTCCCTTGCTGTATCGTCTTTTGGTATCTCTTTTCATTTACGCTTTTCAGCCACGCAATTTTCCCGGAAATCTCATGGATAGCCTTGCTGGGCACATCTGCCCCGGAATCACGTAATTTCTGCGCATTATGTATGGAGGCTTTCAGGATTTTCACCCATTTCTTCGGCACGCCGATTTCCTCATTGTTAATGACTATCCCGGTAATGTACTGGCGGCTGTTCCTGCGCAGCACATGTGTTTTTTGATTATTGATATGGAATCCTTCGGACTCTATGATTTTCCCTAGGCTTTTTAGGAAACTGCCGATGGCAAAGCCGTTGGCATCCCCTGTGTAGCTAAAGCTCATGTCGTCTGCGTATCTGGTATAGGTAAGCCCCAGCTTTTGGCAAAGGCCTTGGATCCGCTTATCCATATTCCTGCATAGGATATTTGTAATCATAGGGCTTGCCGGGGAGCCCTGGGGCAGGATCCGCCCGGATGTCTTGATGTATTTTACCTCCCCTTTTACGGTAAGCGGCATCCGTTCGCAGTAGGTACAGACCATGGCCAGCAGCGACGCAATATAGCCGGAGTAGCCAAAGGACTGGAATAATCCCCGGACCCGTTCAAATGTAATTGTGGGGAAGAAATTCTCCAAATCAATATTTACCAGCACATCAGGGCCTGCCGTATGTGCCTTGGCGCCGGTAAGGACAGACCGTTCTTTGATAAATCCATGGGCAGCGCCTGCAGGGGTGGCCTTTTGCAGGATTTCGCCCAAGATTTTCCGCTGGGCCGTTTTAAGCTGTGTCTTGGGCGCGGCTATTTGGCGCATGCCCCCGCTTTTTTTGGGGATATCAAAGCGGTAATAGTTGTCAAAGGCCACCACGTCCCTATGGTATGTGAGGTAACGCAGCGTGCTGTACCCTACCTGAAGGAAGGCTGCAAGTTCCCGGTCTGTCTCGATAATGGGCATCTGGTGTTCCTTAAGCTTCTGCAGGTCGGTCTCTTTTTTCCCTAACAGGCCGGAATAGCCTTTGCCGATAAATACAATCTGCTCTGCCTTCTTTTTCTGCCAGGCTTCGGATTTTTGCTTTTTCTGCCGTTCCCGTTCCGCCTTCCGTTCTGCCCGTCTGGCGATGGATTCCTTCATAATCTCCTGGGACACAATGGAGCGGATTTTTTCATAATCCCAGGTATCCTGGTATTGTTTTTTCAAAGCAGACAGTTTTCTTATGATTTCCTGTTCTTCCTGGTGCGCATCTGCGATTTGCTGGGAAAGCGCCTGGAATTCGTCCAGCAGCTTTTTCCTGTTTTCAAAATCCTGCGCTGTTTCATTTTGCTGGCGTTCGTAGGGCGTGGGCAAATTACTGGGCCAGAATCCGTATTCCAGCATCTTCTGGAAGGTAAATTCTTTTTTGCCCATCGTCTGTACCAGGTTTCTGTATTCGGCTTTCGTATCCATTATAGCAACATCTCCATAATATCGTTGATTTTGTATTCCTTCTCGTATTCTAAATGCTCAAGCTTCAGCAGCTTATAGGAAGCCACGTATAGCGCGAGGATATGTGCGCATGGCTCGGAAAGGTTCCGCGCCCCCCGTTTGAATGCTTTGCAGCTGCAGTTTAACTTTGTAATCTGCCCGTCCTGGTCAATGGTAAGTTCCGTCTTGCTGGAGGGCTGGTGGCTGCCCTCCTGGTAGGATGTGGCGAATACAAACTCCTGCCGGCGCGTATAGCGTACCGTCATATTGTCAAAGGTAAGCTTGCTGTATTTTTCCACATCCCGTTCTATGGCGGAGACTTCATAGAGCGCCTGGGGGATAGGGGCGTTGCAGAGATGGCGGAAGCGCACGCAGCCATTTACCGCGTCATAATAGCCTTCGCCCCGCCGGAACAGCATGCCCACGCCGGCTTTGATGCGGTCGCTTTTCTCCCCTGGGAGGCATGCGGAAAGTTCTTCCATGGATAGGCAGCGCCTGTCCTTAAGGAGTGGGTAAACCGCCGGATAACAGCCCTGGCCTGTAAACCCTGCCATAATGTTAAACGCCGTGCCCTTGACCCAGTCGTTGGATGACCAGGAGGAAAAGCCGATGGTCATCTGCATCGTGCCCATATCGGCGCGGATAAATTGAGGCATCCCAAACCCCAGAAGACGCACATAAAAGGCTTTGGATA
Source organism: uncultured Lachnospiraceae bacterium (assembly GCA_910588965.1). Lineage (GTDB taxonomy): Bacteria > Bacillota > Clostridia > Lachnospirales > Lachnospiraceae > Petralouisia. Next base: position 72,348 of record CAJUSO010000005.1, read on the forward strand.
AGGGGATAAGCTTCTCAGCCACAAGCCAGCGCCTCCTGCCCCAGATTTTTTCCTCTCTTCTTTGGGCGCCGGTATAAACGGCGTTTAGGGTAAGGGACGTCCCAAAAGGCTCAAACACAACCCGTACCCTTTGCTGGGGCTCTAGGATCCATTTCATATAGCGCGGGCTGGCCTTCTCTTTGTGCTTCCTCAAAAAGGCGCAGATATCGTACATATCAGAAGGGGAAAGCTTAAGTTCCATCCCGGATAAAGCTGCTGCGGAGGATACCTGGTTAAAGCCTTTGATCCATGTCTCAGGCAGGTCGATTTTCTTTTCCACATATTCCGGCACGATGTCGTTGTCTATTGTAAAGCCTTCCGGGTTGACGGATAATGTGACGTCCGTATAGCTTCGGAACCGCTGCATTTCTTTTTCTAATTTGGCGGAAAAGTCAATATTCGTGGTCCCTAATCTCGGCGCCTGCAGCAGCTCGAATTCATCCATGGCCACGGACAGGCAGCCATAAATGGATTCATCCAAGGAAAATGCCTCAAAGGAAACCTGGTCCTTATGTACGGTGATGACAGGGTCTAAGACAAACCATAGGCTATAGTCCCTGTCTTTGATGAATTTCCAGAAGTCCCGTTCTATGTTATAATAATCCTTCCAGGCGTCGTATTGGTCCAGCTGCTTTTGCAGGTTGCGCTGTATTTTTAACAATTGGCTGATTTCATCTTTTTTCTGGGACAGCTCCAGGTCATAGCCGTCCATCTGTTTTTTCAGGCCTTCCCTGACGTGGGGCATGTATTCCTTGTGCGCCTTTATGCGCCGTTCGATTTCCCCGTCAAGCCATTGGAAGTAATCGGTGCGTTCCTTTGGCTTTTTCCTGGTATCTGAGACCACGATTTCCCTTAGCATAAGCATGGCGTCACGGAACAATAAGGGCTGCTTTAATTTCCCGCAGAAAGAAACCTTTTCGTCACGGGATAAGTCAGGGCTCAGCCCTAAGGTTGCCCGGCTGCCCTCCTGCATGCACCGGGAGGGGCTTGCGTATTTATATCCTACTTTCATATGATGCCTACCTCCTTCTGGATCTGGGCGAATGCCACGAGCGCCCTTTCAGAATCTATCCTGCTGTTGGCGCTGCCGATGTCAAGCAGCATATGCTCCAGCTCCTGCCGCTTCTGGGGATGGTATTTCAGGAACAGGGGCATGGTGCGGTATATCTGCTCCTTGCTCTTGGAAGCCCTGTTGGGCAGGTAAAGCAAGGTCTTTGCATAATACAGATATAAATCCGGGCTGCTTTCTTCCAGGCAGGAGAAGGCTGCCTGTATTTTTTGGGAAAGGTAAGCCTTCACTTCCACACAGGGATGCTCCATCATCCGTTGGATGAAGTTTGCTGGCAGGCGGTTCCCATACCATCTGTCCAGCATGCCAAGGCCGTACTGGTAAGCCCGTTCCACAGGGGAATCCAATAGTATCAGATGGAGTTTTTCCCGCTGCCCTGGCTCCATGCTTTCAAAGACGGACTGGGCGGTTTGGTTCAGGGAAGGCACCTTGCATTCGAATAGCAGCAGCAGGGCAGCCTTCCTGTTGCGGAGCGCTTCTTGCTGCCGGATGATGATTTCTGTAAGGGTTTTGACAAGCCTTTTTGAGCCGGTCTCCAAAATAGAGAGGATTAGGCTGTCCTTGGGGAGTGCGCCCTCCTTGCATGCCCTCAGCAGGGATAGGACGTGGTATTCCCGTTCCGTAACCCTGCTGCGCTTAAGATCCATATCCGAAAGCGCCTCCTGCAGCCTATCGTATGGCATGGAAAACAGGATGTTTTCTGTCAGGTCAAACAGGAAGCCTGGGAGGCTGTGGATGCTTAGGAGCAGGGAAGTAAAATAGCGCAGAAGCTCCCGCTGTTCTGCGGCCGGCGCATCCTCCAGCTTGCGGACGGAGGCCAGCAGCAAGTCTGCGGCCGGTTCGGAGAGCGTTATCTGCCGTTCCAGGAAAAGGTTTCCTTTGGCAGCGGCTGCTTTTAGGAAAGCTGTGTATTCCTGAAGGGTAAATGCCTGGAGGTTATTTTCTAAGATATCCTGCCAGGTATCCAGCGTGTCCAAAAGGAGGAAGCTGGCAACTTCTTCGGGCTGGAATTTCCCGCAGGTGCGCCGGAAGTATGCTTTTGCGGCGTCCCATAGGGTTTCGGATTGGGTGTCCATTAAGGACAGCATGATTGCCGCGTCAAATTCCTGCAGCGCCGCTAGTTTGGGCAGGAGTATTGCTTGGAATAATTGGGCTGTTTTCCCATAAGGTATTTTACAGAGCCCAATCAGCCCTTCTATGCCATAGGCGTCAAAGGAATGGCAGGAAGCTGCCTTTTGCAGGATGGCATAACAAAATTTATGTACGGGCAAGGCTTTCGCATGTTGGGCGGCAAAAAGAAGGTCTGTAAGATGCCTGTGCCATAGGGACTGCCCTGCCGCCGCATCTTGGGTGATTGCATCCAAAAAATAGCGGTTAAAAAAGTAATTCATGTAAAAATTATCATAAGAACTGTCCAGGCTGTCCTGGTCGGTATAGCTTGTAAGCATCTTGCAGGCGGCGGTGATGAATTTTTCCTCATCCTCTGCCAGATAGGCATCAAGGGTCCGCCGGAGGTGGCGTACATAATAATTGTATGCGCCTGCCCTCCCGCTTCCCCGGAAATAAAAGGCCATCCTAGGGGTGTCCAGGTAATAGGCAATCTGCCCAATCGCGTCAGCCATCCCATAGGCCGTTGCTGTCTGTATGGTGTTTTTAAAGGCAATATTGCGGATGTTGGTCCCGTCTGTATAGGTGTTTTTGGCATAGAGCTCCTGACTGCCGAACACATAGTAAATGTCCCGGTATGCATTGGGCCTGCTTAAATATTCCTCCAGCCCTGCACCTGTGATGTCCTTGCCGTTTATTTTTAGCTTTTGGATATGGAAATCCATTTCCGGCAGGGTACGGTAGATAAATTCCTTCTGCTTCCACAAAAGCTTCTCATCAAACAGGCTGGTGTACTGGCGGATGCAGCGCTTTAGCCCGTTGTGGTATGCAGGGGCTGCCCATAGGGCGCCGCTTTTTTCGATTTCCTTCGCCGTTTCTAATAAAATGGGGTTCCCAGCGGCGGTAAGTTCCTGGAAGATACCGCATGCCAGTTCCACGCTGGCAGTCTTTAGGAGACGGCCATAATCTTCGGCGGAAGGCTGCATCCCCATAAACTGTTTGAGGTATTTCCTCCTGGAGTGGAGCCGTTCCTTGGAACACATCTGGACAATGGGTTCCAAATAGGGGCTGTCTTCTGCGAAGCCAAATAAATCGGTGGGCTGTGCAATCAGTTCGAAATCCTGGAACGTGACGCGGTTAGAGGCCAAATAGCCGGCGTAATCCTGATAGCCCATCCCTCCGTAATAAGGAAGGGCCACGGTTTGCTCCATATCATAAAATTCCTGGATGATATATTTCTCGTCGATGTCTATGCGCTGATACCAGCCTGTGCCGTTCCTGTCATACTCCCAGTATCTGCGTGCCGTTTTGTACCCCTTCATGTAGCAGAGCAGGTTTTTTTCCTTGAAGAAATAAGTGTTGGGGATGGAAGGCAGGTGGCCGCCCGTCCCATGGAAGACGGCATAATTCGTATAAACAACCATGGGCTTTAACAGGTGCGCTTCTGCATAATAGGAATTACGGGAAGCGTAAAGGTCCCGCTCAAATTCCTGTTCCCCGTACAGGATAAGCAGGCAGGGGTTTTTCCTGCCGTCCAGGCCCCAGAGCAGGATCTTGCGGATGGGAGGCTCCTCTAATTTCCAGAGCCTTTGTTGTTCCTCTGTTGTTAGATTCTTCATTTGCGTAAATCAGTTCCTTTCTATACACCGAAATGATATCTTTGCGGAATGCGCATCCCCTGCGTATTCCGGAACCGTAGGCTGTAACGGTCCTGGGGTGTCATATGTATGGATATTATAGTATATTTCGGCTGTATTTTCAATCTTTCCGCCATACTTTTGGAATAAACACAAAATTTATTCCCGCGGGCAATGAGAAAAATAGCCATGTTTGCATGGATATCTGACGAATGCCGCGAGGGTCGAATACCCCGCTGCTCTGCAGCGCAGCAAGCTTGATACCCCGTTGCTTGCAGCGGGGTTTTTGATTTGGGTTTGCTGATTTTTCATAGAAAGGAGTTGACATGTTTGAAATAAGTATGCTATAATTTCAGAAATGGAAAGGGCGTGGCTTTCTGGTCTTTTTGCTTTGGGGCAGCTCCAAGGCTGTTGTTTCTTGCTTATTACACCACTATGTCCTGCGTCACTCGCACTGATTTCGGTACTAGTGCGTTTAGACAGTAGCCTGCGGCGCAAACGCACTAGTACCGCTCAGTGCTAAAGTGTCATGACAGAGTATTGGATTGTTAGCAGAAAGCCAGGCCTATTTTTCTTCCCGCGGGCAATGGGCCAAGCGCCGTGCCTGCACGGGCATTTGGCTATCTGTAGTTTCTAAGGGCGTTTCAAGCCGCACCTATAAGCCTAATTACCAGCCCCGGCATATATCAGTTTTTTTCATTTGCATTTTCCCTTAAAATATCAAAAGAAATACATGACAGGAGCCTGTCCCTGGAGTACAATAAGACCATAAGGAAGGAGGGAGGTTTATGCAGGCAAAAGCAATCATACGACGTGCGGCTGCAGTATTCCTGGCTGTGGCCTTATGCCTGGCTGCCATGCCCCAAGGGCTTGGCCGTACAGTGACGGTAATGTCCCAAGAGCCGTCTGTTTCCCGTGTCTCTGTCCACGACCCGTCCATCATCAAAGCGGAGGGGGTTTACTACCTTTTCGGCACCCACCTTGCCGACGCCAAGTCTGAGGATTTGGTGGGCTGGACACAGATGAACCGGGATTGGAATGCCCGCGGGGACGATAGCTGGAAGCAGGATTCTGTCTATGGGGATGTGTTGGAAAACCTGTCTGAATCCTTTGCCTGGGCAGGCTATAACGATGGGGATACAGCAGGCGGCGGCTTGGGCGTGTGGGCGCCGGATGTTACCTATAACCCCCACTATCAATGGGAGGACGGCTCCCAGGGCGCATACATGCTCTATTACAGCGCTTCCTCTACCTGGAGGCGTTCCTGTATCGGCTATGCTGTTTCCAAGCATGTGGAAGGGCCATACCAGCATGTGGATACCATCATTTATTCTGGCTTTACTAAAAATGGGGAAGTGGACCATGGACTGGCGGGGCCTTCCAGCCACAGTGACCGGAATACAAAATGGAACAACAGTTATTTAAACCTCTTTGAGCTGATTGCGGCGGGGAAGCTGTCCGGCATCAGTGATAAATGGTTTACCGCCAATGGCGGCTGGCGGGAGGCCTATGCCCCAAATGCTATCGACCCTACTGTATTTTTCAGCAAGGAAGGGGGCATGTACATGGTATACGGCTCCTGGTCCGGCGGGCTATTCATCCATGAACTGGATAAAGCTACTGGGGCGGTGAAGTATCCGGGGACAGACGGCACAGAGCCGGTTTCCGGCAATTTTATTGACCGCTATTTCGGCACCCATATCGCCGGGGGCAACCATCAGTCCGGGGAAGGGGCATATATCCTCTATGATGCGGAGACGGATTACTATTATCTATATGAGACATACGGCGGCCTCTTGTCGGGCGGAGGTTACAATATGCGCCTGTTCCGTTCCCGGGACGTCTATGGCCCCTACTTAGACGCCAAGGGTGGAAATGCCAAGGATAATGGCAGGGACAATGAGAAATACGGCATTAAGCTTATTGGGAATTACGCCTTCCCAGGCCAGCCGGGATACCGTGCGGCAGGGCATGGCTCTGCATTGATAGACGAAGACGGGCAGCGGTATTTATTCTACCACCAGCGTTTTGACCAGCCAGGGAACCAGCAGGAAAACCATCAGGTCCGTGTGCGCAAGCAGTATATGAATGAGGACCAATGGCCGGTGGCTTCTGTGTATGAATACCAGGGAGAGACCGCAGGGCATTATGGACGGGAGGAAGTGGCGGGAAGCTACCAGCTGATTGACCATGGCACTAGGACCAATGGGGATATGATATCCTCCCAAAGGCTGGAATTATATGAGGACGGCACAATCGGCGGGGCGAAGACAGGCACATGGGAATTGTCTGCAGGCGAAGGGAAAAGCTATGACTATCTTACGCTGCGCATGGACGGCGTCGTATATAAAGGCGTGCCCAGCAAGCAGCAGGATGAGAGGACGCCGTCTGTGCGGGTTATGGCCTTCTCCGCCATAGGGAACAACAACACCTGCCTGTGGGGCAGCCAGGAAACTGCGGCAAAGCCAGACCCTAAGCCAGAGCCAGAGCCAGACCCTAAGCCGGAGCCAGAGCCGGACCCTAAGCCAGACCCAGAACCCAATCCAGGTGGGGATAGCCCTGCGCCTGTGAAAAAGGCAGGGCAGAAGATTTCCGTAAAAACAGAGTTTAAGAAAACCTATGGTGAGAAAGCCTTTTCTTTGAAAGCCAAGCTGAAAAAGGGGGATGGGGTTCTCCGTTATGTGTCAAAGCAGCCTTCTGTAGTTACCATAAACAAAAAGAGCGGGAAAGTGGTAATCAAAGGGACTGGGATTGCTAAGATTGTAATCACGTCTTCTGAGACAGGCAAGTATAAGAAGGTATCCAAGACAGTAACCATAAAGGTTGCGCCCCAGAAAGCCGTACTGACAGAGGCGAAGGGCAAAGGGCCTGGGAAAGCCCTGCTGAAATGGAAGAAAACAGAGAAAGCAAGCGGCTATCAGATCCAGTATGCCACGAATGCGGCATTCCGTTCCTCCCGGCGCATATCCGTTGCCAAGGGAAGCGCAAAATCCAAGGCGGTCTCTAAGCTGAAAAGGAAAAAGACGTACTATTTCCGTATCCGGGCTTACAAGAAAGCGGGGAAGGCAGCCGTCTATGGGGCATATAGCAAGGCCAAGAAGGTAAGAGTGGAATAAGCCGGCAAGCCCATCTGTATTTTGGCTAAAACAGGTGGGCTTATGGAAAATGTACGGCAATTATTTGGGATTTTCTTATGAGCGCCTGTATCTTATGCAAAGCGGGAAACTGTTTTTTTCTGTAAGGGAATTGATTGCCAGGCAGCTTCACAGGAAGCGGCCCATAGTTAAGAAGCAGTGCATGGTCTGGCTGAAAGGGAAGTAGATTGCCCATCCCATAAATTCCAGTTGAGGAAGCGGCGTTTTTGTGTTACAGTGAGTCCATAAGACAAAGGAGGAATGTTTGTGGAAAGAGAAGGAAAGGCAAAACCAGAAAGCCGTAGGAGGGGTAAATTCCTGCGGAGGATCCTTATTTTCGCTATTGTAGGCATAGGCCTGTATGCCTGGCTCCATCTTTTTAGCAGGGACAAGGGAAATGGGGAAAAAATCACGGTAGCCACGGAGGCTTCCCTAGAGAAAATCCTGCAGATTAGCGACTTATCTTCCTACAAAGCCGTATACAATGGCGTGGCTTGCATCCCTGATCCGGAAAATGAGGGAGAGCCCTCCTATTATGCCGCTTATGAAGCCGAAGTGCAGATTGGCATCAACATGGAGCAGATCCAGATCCAAGTAGACGAAGGGCAGAAAAAAGTCTTTGTCCGTCTTCCTGAGACAAAGATTAATGATGTGGTTGTAGACATGACGTCTTTAGATTACATATTTATGGATAAAAAAGCCGAGACAAAAGATGTTTCCAGCGAAGCCTATTCCGCATGCATTGCAGACGCCAAAGAGGAAAGCAGTTCGAACCAGGAGATTATCCGCCTGGCAGAAGAGAACACGAAGGATTTGGTGAAAGCATTGTTAGAGCCTCTTTTGGAGCAGCAGGAGGAGCAGTATGCTTTGGTAATAGAATAGATGGCATGGACCACCCTAGCAGCAAAAGGACGGCGGGGCAGGAAGGAGCGTTTCTACAGATGAAGGAAAAAGCATGGAATATTTTGGGCGTCATGGTACTGCTGCTTGCACTGGCTGGCTGCGGTTCTGGGGAAAGCGGGGAAACCATAAAAAAAGACGCAGGCGTTAACTTAAAGCAGATGCAGAATATCTGTGAATTGGCTACCTTGGAATGCTATTTCCACAATACAGCGAAGCTGAATAAGGAGAATAAGGTACTTTGGTGGAAGACCAATACGGAATTGTGGGTAGAGTATTCTGGCATTGTAAAGGTAGGCGTAGAAATCAGCGATTTTGATATGAGTGTGGAGGGCAGCCTTGTTACCATTACCATGCCCAAGGCAAAGATTTTAAGCTGTGAGGTGGATGAGAAATCCCTGGATCCAGAATCTTATCTGGTCAGCAAAAAAGGCCTTTGGGCAAAAGATATCACGGCGGATGACCAGACAGAAGCGTTCAAGGCAGCCCAGGAGAATATGAGGCAGGCAGCAGAATCCGATGCCGCGCTGCTCCTGCAGGGGCAGCAGCGTGCCCAGGAATTGCTGGAAAAATATGTGAAAAACGTAGGGGAAGCTATTGGGGAACCTTACCAGGTGGAATGGGTTACGGCAGAAGAGTGACGCCTGATGGTTTCCAAAGAAAGTGCAAAAAAATAAATTTTTCCTTGCCAAAGCAAATGTTTTGTGCTAAGATAGCACATAACTTAAAAATTTCAGTATAAGAAAGCGATGAAGGAGACTCTTGCTTTCAGAGGCCGACAGGAATATGGCGTCACCGACTGAGAGCGCCGTTTGGAAGAGGAAGCAAAGGGAACACTCTGGAGCAGACTGGCTGAACAGCCTTGCTAACTAGGTCAGTACGTTGTGCGCGTTAAGCATAAGAGTGGGAGGATTTTCCTGCGCTGCATCCTATGTGCTGCAGGCAGGTGGTTTTCCAATGTGGGTGGTACCGCGGATAAGATATTTATTCGCCCTGGAATACAAAGATGTATTCCAGGGCGTTTTTTATCTTATAGAATCATGCGCAGGCGCTTTTCAGGAAAGGAGTGGTAGATATGGGCAACATTTACAGAGACGTCACATTAGGGCAGGTAACAGAGGGGGATATTGGCAGGACAATCCGGATTGCAGGATGGGTGGAGAATATCCGAGACCATGGCGGCGTATCTTTCTTGGATATCCGGGACGCCTATGCGGTTATGCAGGTGGTTATCCGGGACGGAGAGCTGCTGGGGGGTATCCGCAAGGAACAGGCGGTGTCAGTGGTAGGGCAGGTTGAAAAGAGGGGGGAAGAAACTTACAATCCCAAAATCCCCACAGGGACCATTGAGCTAGAAGCCAGGGACATCCAGGTGTTGGGGGAGGTATCTGCCCCCCTGCCCTTTGAGGTAATAACAAGCCGGGAAGTCCGGGAGGATGTGCGGCTAAAATACCGTTACCTGGATCTGCGCAACCCAAAGGTCAGGGACAATCTGGTGTTCCGTTCCAAAGTGATTGCATTTTTACGTCAGAAAATGACAGACCTTGGATTTTTGGAAATCCAGACCCCCATTTTAAGCGCTTCTTCCCCAGAAGGCGCCAGGGATTACATTGTCCCTTCCCGGAAATACAAAGGTAAATTCTATGCGCTGCCCCAAGCGCCCCAGCAGTACAAGCAGCTCCTTATGGTATCCGGATTTGATAAATATTTCCAGATTGCCCCCTGCTTCCGGGATGAGGACGCCAGGGCAGACCGTTCCCCGGGGGAATTTTACCAGCTGGATTTTGAGATGGGGTTTGCTACCCAGGAGGATGTGTTCCGGGTAGGGGAGGAAGTGCTCTCGGCTGTTTTTGAGGAATTTGCCCCTAAGGGGAGCGCTGTGGACAAGGCGCCCTATCCCGTGTTAAGCTATAAACAGGCAATGCTGGAATTTGGCACAGATAAGCCGGATTTGCGCAACCCGCTGCGCATTATGGATCTGACGGGGTTCTTCCAGAAATGCACCTTCCGTCCCTTTCTTGGCAAGACAGTCAGGGCAATCCGCGTGCATGCCGAGATGTCTAAAGGGTTCCACAGCAAATTATTGGAATTTGCCATGAGCCTTGGCATGGGAGGCCTTGGCTATCTGGAAGCCTTGGAGGACGGGACATACAAAGGGCCGATAGACAAATTTATCCCAGAGCCATTAAAAGAAGAATTCCGCACATTGGCAGGCCTTGAGGCCGGCGACACCATTTTCTTTATGGCGGACAAGGAAGAGCGGGCGGCTTATTATGCAGGCATGATCCGGACAGAGCTTGGGGAAAAGCTGGGGTTAGTAGAGGAAAATGCGTACCGTTTCTGCTATGTGAATGATTTCCCTATGTTTGGATACGATCCGCAGGCCAAACAGGTTTGCTTTACCCACAATCCCTTCTCCATGCCCCAGGGTGGGCTGGAAGCCCTGGAAACAAAGGATCCCTTAGAGGTTTTGGCCTATCAGTATGATATTGTGTGCAATGGCGTAGAATTATCCTCTGGGGCAGTCCGCAACCATGACCTCAATGTTATGGTAAAGGCGTTTGAGATTGCAGGGTACGATGAGGATACCTTGAAACGTAAGTTTGGCGCGTTGTACCAAGCCTTCCAATTCGGTGCGCCGCCCCATGCAGGGATGGCGCCGGGGATTGACCGGATGCTGATGCTGCTGCGGAAAGAAAGCAATATCCGTGAGGTAATTGCATTTCCGATGAACGGGAATGCCCAGGACCTGCTGTGCAAAGCCCCAAGCGAGGTAAGCACGCAGCAGCTGCGGGAAGTGCATATAAGAGTGAGGGAGTAATTCGGAGGGGAAGCAGAAGGTTTTGAAGAAAGGAGCAGGAGGGACGCACAGTGAGACATTTAGGGACAAAACAGATTCAGACGCCCCGCTTGGTTTTGAGGCGTTTTCAGATAGGGGATGCATCAAAAATGTATGAGGACTGGGCATCTGACGAAGAGGTGACCCGTTACCTCACCTGGGCCGCCCATGGCAGCCAGGAGGAGACAGAAAGTATCTTAAAGAGCTGGGTGGAAGGCTATGGGGAGGCAGATAGGTATCTTTGGTGCATAGAATGGAAAGAAACAGCGGAGCCCATAGGCAGCATTGGCGTGACGAAGCTAATCGAGCAGGCCAGGCTGGTGGAGCTTGGGTATTTTATCAGCAGGAGGTTCTGGAACCAGGGCGTTGCCACAGAGGCCGTGCAGGCAGTGATGGATTTCTTTTTTGATGAGGTGGGGGTAAACCGGGTGGAATCCAGGCACGATCCCAGGAACCCTTATTCCGGGAAGGTGATGGAAGCCTGCGGGATGCATTATGAAGGGACGAGGGTGGAAGCGGATTATAATAATTCCGGGATTTGCGACGAGGTGCTTTATGGCCTTACGAAAAAGCAGCGTATGGGAGCCAAAACAGAGAAAAATATGATTTCTGACGAGATCATTGCATATGTGGGGATACTGGCAAAGTTAGGGCTTTCCCCGGAGGAGAAGGAAAAAGCCAAGAAGGATCTGGGGGAAATGCTGGACTATGTGGATAAGTTAAATGAACTGGACACCGCAGGCGTGGAGCCGATGGCCCATGTATTTCCCATGGCAAATGTATTCCGGGAGGATGTAGTTACAAACCAGGATGACAGGGAAAACATGCTGAAAAATGCGCCCGAAACAAAAGGGGGGAGCTATCTGGTGCCAAAGGCTGTGGAATAGCCTGGTACAACATTATTTATCCCAGAAAAAAGAAAGAGGTACGACTATGCCAATGAAAGATATCACAGCTTTCACCGCAGTGCAGCTTGCGGAAAAGATAAAGAAGCGGGAAATCAGCGTTGTAGAAGCTACCCAGGCCACGCTCGAACAGATTGGGCAGATGGAAAGCTTTATCAACAGCTACGTTACCATAGACCAGGAAGGGGCCCTGCGCCAGGCGCAGGAAATCCAGGAAAAGCTGGATGGCGGTGCGCTTGTTAGCCCCCTGGCCGGCGTCCCTGTTGCGATTAAAGACAATATGTGCACCGCTGGGATGCCGACCACGTGCAGTTCTAAAATGCTGGAGCATTTTGTCCCCGCCTATACGGCCGAAGCCGTGCAGAACCTTATCCATGCGGGCGCAGTCATCATCGGCAAGACCAATATGGATGAGTTTGCCATGGGCAGCACCACAGAGACTTCTGCTTTTGGCATTACCAAAAACCCCAGGAATTTTTCCCATGTCCCTGGCGGTTCTTCTGGGGGAAGCTGCGCCGCCGTAGCGGCCCAGGAATGCTTCTATGCGTTGGGGTCTGACACGGGCGGTTCTATCCGCCAGCCCAGTTCCTTCTGCGGCGTCACAGGCTTAAAGCCCACCTATGGCACGGTATCCCGGTACGGCCTGGTTGCATATGGCTCTTCTTTGGACCAAATCGGCCCAATTGCCAAAGACGTGGCAGACTGCGCCGCCATCCTAGAAGTGATTGCATCCTATGACAAAAAGGATTCTACTTCCATCATCCGCAAGGATACGGATTTCACCTCTGCCCTTGTGCCTGATGTGAAGGGGATGAAAATCGGGATTCCCAGGGATTACTTGGGCGAGGGCCTGGATGCTGAAGTGAGGGCTGCCGTTTTGGCCGCCGCCAAGTCCTTGGAAGGGCAAGGCGCTGTCCTGGAGGAATTTGACCTGAGCCTGGCGGAATACGCGGTCCCTGCTTATTACGTCATTGCCTGCGCAGAGGCGAGCTCGAACCTGGCGCGCTTTGACGGCGTGAAATACGGCTACCGCACAAAACACAGCGAAGGGCTGCACCAAATGTACAAAAACTCCCGTTCCGAGGGCTTCGGTGCGGAAGTAAAACGCCGTATCATGCTGGGCTCTTTCGTCCTAAGCTCCGGCTATTACGATGCTTATTATTTAAAAGCGCTGCGTGCCAAAGCCTTGATAAAACAGGCGTTTAGCCAAGCGTTCCAGAGATATGATATAATCTTAGGGCCAACCGCCCCTGGGACGGCGCCGGAAATCGGCAGCAGCCTGGGCGACCCGCTGAAAATGTACCTGGGGGATATTTATACGGTTTCCGCCAACCTGGCAGGGCTGCCGGCTATCTCCCTTCCCTGCGGCATGGATTCTAAGGGCCTGCCCATAGGCCTGCAGCTGATTGGCGATTGCTTCCAGGAAAAGAAGATTATCAAGGCTGCCTATTCCTATGAGCAGGCGCAGCTATTATGATGACAGGAGGATTCACCCATGAGCAAAGAGTACGAAACCGTCATAGGCTTGGAAGTCCATGTAGAGCTGGCTACCAAGACAAAAATCTTCTGTGGCTGCCCCACTGCCTTTGGGGGCTTGCCCAATACCCATACCTGCCCGGTGTGCACCGGCATGCCAGGGACCCTGCCGGTGCTGAATAAGCAAGTGGTGGAATATGCCATCGCCGTAGGATTGGCCACAGGCTGCTCCATCACCCGTTACTGCCGGTTTGACCGCAAAAACTATTTCTATCCGGATAACCCGCAGAATTACCAGATTTCCCAGCTATACCTCCCAATCTGCAGGGATGGCGGCGTGGAGATTGAGACGCCGTCCGGCAAAAAATCCATTGGGATCCATGAAATCCATATGGAGGAGGACGCCGGGAAATTGATCCACGACGAATGGGAGGGCTGTTCCCTGGTGGATTTTAACCGTTCCGGCATCCCTTTGATTGAAATTGTCTCTGAGCCGGACATGCGTTCCGCAGAGGAAGTGATTGCCTATCTGGATAAGCTGCGGATGATTATCCAGTACCTGGGCGCTTCAGACTGCAAGCTGAACGAAGGTTCCATGCGCGCAGACGTCAACCTGTCTGTCCGCGAGGCTGGCACAAGGGCGTTTGGCACCCGTACGGAAATGAAGAACCTAAATTCCTTTAAGGCAATTGCCAGGGCGATTGAAGGGGAGAAAGCCCGGCAGGTTGGTTTACTGGAAGCGGGGAAGCCCATTATCCAGGAAACCAGGAGGTGGGATGACGCCAAGGGGGATTCCTATGCCATGCGCAGCAAGGAGGATGCCCAGGATTACCGCTATTTCCCAGATCCTGACTTAACGCCTGTGGAAATCAGCGACGCCTGGATCCAGAAAATCAGGGAGCGCCAGCCGGAACTGCACACGGAAAAGCAGGCGCGTTATAAGTCGGAGTATGGCCTGCCCGATTACGACGCCAAAATCCTTACCAGTTCTAAGCGCCTGGCAGATTTGTTTGAAGCGACGGCAAAACTCTGCCATAACCCCAAAAAGGCCAGTAACTGGCTGATGGGCGAGACCATGCGCCTTTTAAAAGAACAGGAGATGGAGCCGGAGGATATCCGGTTTTCCCCGGTGAACCTGGCGAAGCTGATTGCCCTTACGGAAGAGGGCAGCCTGAACAGCACGGTGGCCAAGGAAGTATTTGAAAAGGTTTTCCAGGAAGATGCCGACCCTGTGGCTTATGTGGAGACCCATGGGCTAAAAATGGTCCGTGATGAAGGCTTCTTACAGCGTACCGTTGCGCAGGTCATCCAGGATAACCCCAAATCCGTGGCGGATTATAAGAATGGCAAGGAAAAGGCGGTAGGTTTTTTGGTGGGGCAGACGATGAAGGCCATGAAGGGGAAAGCAGACCCAGGCATGGTGAACCGGATTTTAAAAGAAATGCTGAAATCCCAGTAAATACGCAACTTTGACACATCTATCGGGTATGATATCTGTAAGAAACGATGGGGGCATCCCTTTTGGGGCGTTCCATCGGGGATAATGTCCAAAGGGGCTGGTTGGGAGGTTTTTCATGAAGGTTTTAATTGTGGAGGATGATGGGGCAATTGCAAATTTAATCAAAGTAAACCTGGAAGCAGAAGGGTATGGATGTACCTGCGCCCCTGATGGGAAGGTTGGGGCGGATCTCATTGAAAAAGAAAGCTTTGATTTGATCCTGCTGGATATTATGCTGCCAGAGATTGACGGCTATGAGCTGCTGGAGTATGTCAAGCCAATCGGGACCCCTGTCATTTTCCTGACGGCCAAAAGCGGGGTGGGTGACCGCATCAAGGGATTAAAGCTTGGGGCAGACGATTATATTATCAAGCCCTTCCAGGTGGGGGAGCTGCTTGCCCGGGTGGAGGCGCTGCTGCGGCGGTATGGGAAGCTGAACCAGAAGCTTGTTTTTGCGGGCGTGGAGATTGATATGGCGTCCAGGACGGTCAGCAGGGACGGGGAGGCTGTGGATCTGACAGTGAAGGAATTTGACCTGCTGGTGGAACTGATACAGAATAAAAATGTGGCATTATACCGGGAACGGCTCTATGAGAAAGTCTGGGGCGGGACGTATATGGGGGATACCCGAACGTTGGACTCCCATATCCAGAGGCTTAGGCGGAAGCTGGGATGGGAGCGCTATATTAAGACGGTATTCCGGATCGGATACCGGCTGGAGGAGGGGGAATGAAGCTATTCCATAAGATCTTTCTCTGCTTTGTCGTGATATTTGGCATTACATTCCAGGCAGCAGGGTATCTGCTGATTAATTACGCCTACGGGAATGCAGTCGGGCAGCAGAAGAAGATTGCTTTCCAGGATTTCCAGTATAACCGGTCCATCCTTCAGTCCATGCTGTATTCCAACCCAGAGTTTTTTGCCGAGGGCGGAAGCGGGGCGGCAGGCATTTCCAGGGATTTTACAGTACCTGCCGCAGTGTATGGGGAAGACGGGACAGATTACTTTTCCAGCCTGGCGGTGCTGCCGGATAAGTATGATTTTAAGAAAACCGAAGATGACAGGATATTCTTCCAGATTTTGGGGCAGGAAGGGGAAAATTACATTTTGGTCTGTGATTACGTCCGGCAAGGCGGGCAGGGGGTATATCTGGTGACGCAGACGGATATCAGCCCGATGCTCCATACCCAGAAACGCATGATAGCATATTTCCAGAAGATTTATATTGCCATCCTGTGTATCAGCTTTCCCATCATCTTCCTGCTGACGAAGGCGCTTACCGCTCCGATAAAGAGGGTCAGCGAGGCGGCGGGAAGGATTGCAAGGGGCAATTATTCCCAGCGGATACGCATGGAGGGGAAAGATGAGATTGGGGAGCTGGCTGTTGGGTTCAACCAGATGGCCAGGCAGGTGGAAGAGAAAGTGGCCGAGCTGTCAGATATGGCCAGGCAGAAAGAAGATTTTGCAGCGAATTTCGCCCATGAGCTGAAGACGCCGATGACGTCTGTGATTGGCTATGCGGATATGCTCTACCAGCGCGACCTGCCCCGGGAGCAGGTGAAGGGCGCGGCTGGTTATATCCTGGAGGAAGGCATGCGCCTGGAGGCCTTATCACTGAAATTGATGGATTTGTTCGTAATGGGCAAGCAGGATTTTGTCCTGGAGAGGATGCCTATCAGGGAAATGTTTAAAAACCTGCGCCAAGGGATTGGCCCTATGTGCCAAAAGCACGGCGCAGCGCTGCATATAGAGGCGGGCGAAGGCAGCATTTATGCGGATTTTGACCTGTTTAAGACAATGGCCCTAAATCTGGCGGATAATGCCGTAAAGGCAGGCAGCAGGGACTTGTGGGTCATCGGGCGGCAGGAAGGGGAGGCGGTTAAAGTTGTAATCAAGGACAATGGGAGGGGGATACCCCCAGAGGAACTTGGGAAGATTACGGAGGCATTTTATAGGGTGGATAAATCCCGGTCAAGGAAGCAGCACGGGGCTGGGCTTGGCATGGCGCTGGTAGCAAGGATTGTGGAAATACATGGGGCAAGGATGGAGATAGAAAGCGATGGGAAGACGGGAACGGCAGTCAGCGTGGCATTCCGCCTGGCAGGAGGGGATAGGGAAGATCCAAGGATATAAATATACAGCGCTTACGGTACTCCTTGCGCTGGCCATTTCTTTTGGCAGCATGGCAGGCATGGATCTTATCCTAAAAGCAAGGGAAGGGCAGCTTTTAGCGGAAAGCGGGGAAGCGGCATGGGAGCAGCCGGTGGTAGGAAGGCAGGGCAAGGAAGGGCAGATCCTTACTACAGGACAGGTGGAAGCGGTGGTAAGCTATTGGGAGAGGCGTAGGGCATTGACCATCCATAACCCCGTCAAGGGGCAGATTTCTATGGAGGAATCCATTAAGGCCGGGAATAAATGGCTTGCAGAAATGGGGATGGATGGGAAGCGGGGCAAAGAGGAGGCCGTACATGCCATGCTTGAAACGGCTATTCTGGAAGAAGGGACGGAGGAATCCTTAGAGCCCTATTATAGCCTTTGGAATGTGCAGATTTCCAGCGGATCCATGCAGGCAGTCTTATATGTAAACGCCGTAACAGGGCAGGTATGGGATGCGCGTATTGTGTTTACGGAGATATTGCCAGAGAAAGAGCCCTATGGCAAATTAAGGCGTTTTGTAGAATTATCCGGGCTTGAGGCATCGGGTGCGGAGAAAAGCTGGCGGTATGGGGATTGGATGGTTACGAGGCTGGAAATTGATGGCAGCGGGATGTATGCCACAATGAATTGGCTTTCTGGTTTTAATGGCGCCGATACTGCTACGGCCGATTTCCAGCTCAGGGTGGAATAGGGCAAATATTACAACTTTAACACAACTTTACCGAAAGTAAGGCACAACACCCAGGTAGGATATAGGTATGTCCTCCCTGGGTGTTGTTTTCTCTTAGCCCTATAAGGGAAAACCCCAGGGATTCCCTAGCGTTCCCACAAGGGGGATTTATGTGTTAGATTGGAGGAAAGGCTATGAGAAAACCAAATGCTTTCAAAACACTTTTGCGCACCCCGCTTAAGGCTTTGCTGACGTTCCTTCTAGTGGCGGCAGCCTCATTCACCCTGTTCGCACGGGCTGCGGATTATGCGGTTACGGCCCGGGAAGCAGCAAATGCCGAGAGCTTCTATCATGGGGTTGCCGCTTTAGATAATACGGTGCCGGATGTCATTCTGATGGGGGGCAGCGGGGGCTTAGGTTATGCCAACGTTTATGAGGTGGAAGATAAGCCTTGGCCCACAGAAGCGCAGCTTCAGGAATTTTCCGCGTTGCCTGGGGTTACGCTGGCAGACACAAGGTATATGACAGCTGGGCGGGTAGAGGGGTTCCGGCGCCTGTCTGATGTAGAATATGCAGGCCGCAGCCTCAGCAGGTTTGTGCTGGAGGGCACATATCAGGGATATGAGGGAAGCCCGGAGGATGGGGGCTGGATAGAACTGGTCTTGGATGATGTAAAGGTACTTGCCAGTGAGACGGAAATTGACACAGGGGGGCAGGTACGGGTAACGGCCGTAGGGCTGGAGGAGACAGGCAGGGAAATCCCATACCCTGCGGCATTTTTTGACAAGCTGGGCAAAGGGAGCAGGTGCCTGGTAGTGGGGAGGTATCACGGCCTGCAGGGAAACCTCCAGATGGACGGGGAGGAAGAGGCGTTTTGTGTCCTGGACGGGGCGCCAGGCAATTATTTGGAAACAGAGGAGTTTGCATATTACAAAGGGCTGGCAGAGGCTATCACCCAGAGCCTATCTACTTATGATATTGTGTATACTTCGGATATGCGCGCTATCCCGTGTTTTAACGAGCGCAGGATGGTAATATCCCAGGGACGCCCCTTGCAGGCGGGGGATTGGGACGCCTGTGTGGTAAGCGAGCTTTTCCTGAAGGAAAATGGCTTGTCCATAGGCAGCCGGGTCGGCGTGGAACTGGGCAGCAAGCTGTTTCGGCAGAATTCCTTGTACGGCGCTATGGCCCAAGATGCAGAAACCATCTCAAGCTTCGCTTCTGCCAAAGATTTGGAAATCATAGGCGCCTACCAATTTACAGACACCCTGGATGCACGGATATCCGAAAGCAAATGGAGTTATACGTCCAATACGGTTTTTGTGCCAAGCGCTCTTTTGCCAGTGGAGGTCCCGGATCGTTATGAGCTATCTCCAGGTGCGTTCAGCGTCTGGATAGAGGATGCACGCGACATAGAAACATTCCGGAAAGCGGCGGAGCCTTTTGCAGCGGAAATGGGCTTAAGCCTGCGTTTTTCAGACGGGGGCTGGCTAGGCATGGAAGAAAGCTTTCAGTCAGGCGCGCTGGCGTCCCTTCTGGCCGCTGTGCTGTATCTAGCCGGGGCAGCCATGGCGCTGTTCTTAGCAGCATATCTTTATATTGGGCAGAACAAAAAGGCTTATGCCATTATGCGGACCCTGGGGGTCCCAGGCAGGGCTGCCCAAAATGCCCTTCTGCTGCCGCTGGCTGCCCTGTCAGCGCTGGCCATGCCGATAGGCGCCGCAGCAGGGCTTTCCTATGCTTCTGGCACGGCAGCCAAGGCGCTTGCAGGCATGGCTGCCAGTGCGCCGAACGGGTATGTCCCGGATACCTCCCTTCCGGCAGGCGCCTTGGTTTTATGCCTGTTTGGTGAATTGGCATGGATTGCCGCGGCTGCCTTTCTTTTCCTGCGGAGGATGAAAAAGGCGCCTCCCTTGGAACTGCTGCAGGAGGGCAAGGCAAAGGCGGGGGAAAAAGCCGCATCCGTTGGGATGGATACGGCTCCCCTTCCGGGAAGCTTTCATGCCGGGAAGCTTCCTGCCGCCAGAAAGGCGGGCTTGCCAGAGGGCAGAAACTATGGGGCGCTGCGCCATGTCACAGCCCATGCCCTACGCCATATGAGGCGCGGCATTGGGAAAACGGCAGTGTCGCTTGCATTGTCAGCCGTGCTGGCAGGCGGCATTGGCCTGTTTGTGCTGGCTAGGCTTACATACCAGGACGCCTTCCATGAAATGCATGTGGAAGGCAGGGCATTGGAATTTTCTTCTTCTGCCCTGATGGAACTGGTGAAATCTGATTTTGCCAAAGAGGTGTACTGTTATGGGAATTACAGCGTGCGTATAGACGGCAGAAAACTCCATACCCCTATGGTAGTTTCCAATGATGTGGGGCGTTATCTGGGGGAAGGATGTAACATAACCTATGCAGAGGGATATGATCTGTCTGTCTTGGACAGCACAGGGCCGGTGTGCCTGGTTGGCCAGTCCCTTGCAGAGACGCTGGGCATCCGTCCAGGCAGCAAGATAAGCCTGATGTCCGATACCCTATATTCTGCCATGGAAGAAATGTATGGAGAAGGGGAAGGGCTTCAGGCAGCCGCCGGGCTGGCAACTAAGATCTACCAAGTCGCCGGCTTGGTAGAGACAGGTGACGGGGACATCGGTTCTTGTATTTTTGCAGGGATGAATGAACAGGCGGAAGGGGTTTATGGACAGCCCTTCCCGATTGGCTACTGCGAATTTATACTGGCGGATAATGAAAAGCTGGCCGGCCTGGATGGTTTTTTGGATGAATTGAAGGACCGCAACAAGGCCTATGCAACCATGGCTTCTTATTATATTGATTCTACCGGGCTTGAAAATATCCAGCGTATCTGCGGCTTGTTAGAGTCGCTCTTCCCCATTGCAGTGGCTGCCGCGGCGCTGGTTGGGCTGTTTGGATCGGGGCTTCCTATCCTGCAGTCGGCGCAAGAAGCCGTATTCTTACGCATGTTGGGCGTTACGAAAAAACGCGCCCGCTGCATGCTTGCACTTGGGCAGGTTTTTCTCTGCCTTATTGGGATTGCGCTCGCAGCATGCTTGCTGGCGGCGCCTGCCCCAGGGATATTTGCAAGGAGCGCCCAGACCCTTGCCATCTGCTGGCTGCTGTACTTTCTGGGGTGTGCCTGCGGGATATTGGCGGCCGCATCAGGGGTCGCAGGATTGACACAAGGAAAGGAGAAGAAGTATGCCGACATTAACTTTAGATAACGTAACATATAAATATAAGAATGCACAAAAAGCGGCGGTTTCCGGCGTATCCTGTACGTTTGGGGCAGGGCGGGCCTATGCCATTGTAGGACCTTCCGGTTCTGGGAAATCCACGCTGCTATCCCTATTGGCAGGGTTAGACCTGCCTACGGACGGCACGGTTTCCCTGGATGGGGCAAGCCTGGCCGGGCTGGATCTGGACCGTTACCGCAGGGAAAGCATTTCTATGATTTTCCAGGCTTTCCACCTTTTCCCCTTGCTGACAGTTATGGAAAATGTCTGCTTTCCCATGGAACTGTGCGGGGTGATGCCAGGAGACGCCAAGCCGCGGGCTGCGGCGCTTCTGGAGGGCGTTGGGATTACAAAGGAGCAGATGGGCAGGTTCCCCGCAAAGCTCTCTGGCGGGGAGCGGCAGCGTGTGGCGATTGCCAGGAGCCTTGCGTCAAGCGCGAAAATCATTTTGGCAGACGAGCCTACAGGGAACCTTGACGGCGCAAATACCCAGAATATCATAGAAATCCTGTGCAGCCTGGCTCATGAAAAGGGGTATTGTGTGGTGATCGTGACCCATGATATGGAAGTTGCAGAGGCTGCGGATGTTGCGCTCCGGATGCGGGATGGGGAACTGCAGGAACGGTAGGGGGTATCTATTATTTGGGGCAGGCAGGCGCCTGTGTTTGGGGGCCTTCCTTTTGGGAAAGCGATTTTTGCCTGTTTAATTCTATGCGTGCCAACACAACTGACAGGAGAAATGCCATAAAATCGGCAATGGGCCCTGCGGATAACACACCCATAAGCCCAAAGCGGAGCGGTAGCGCCAGGATAAGCGGTATCAGGAAGAAAACCTGTCTGGTCAGCGCCAGGAAAGCCCCTTTCACCGCTTTCCCTATCGCCGTAAAAAAGCTAGAAGAAAGCAGCTGTACGCCGTTCACCAGTACCATAAATAGATAGATGCGCATGAACAGGACAGCAAATTCAAGGTACAGCGTGTCACCGGCCCCAAACAAAGAAATGATTTGCTGCGGGAAACATTGCAATAGCAAAAAACCGATGGCAGAAACTATCATATTCCATTTGATTGCATGCAGGTATGCTTCCCGTACACGGGAATACTGTTTTGCCCCATAGTTGAAGCCTATGATGGGCTGTGAGCCTTGGGATATCCCGACGACGATAGCCAGGATAATCGCATTTGTTTTCATGACAATCCCGCAGGCGGCTAACGGGATATCCGGGCCATAGGCTGATTGCGCCCCATAATAGGTCAGTGAATGATACAGTATAATCTGCACAAGGGTAATTGCAATCTGGTTCGCGCTGCTGCTTATCCCCATACTGCAGGTTTCTAGGCTTTCCCGGATACTGGGCCGGAAACTGTTTTTTTCAAAACGGATGGTTTGGAAGCGCCATAAATAACGTATGGCGAAAAAAAAGGACAGGATCTGCCCAAGGACGGTTGCCAAAGCCGCCCCGAAGATACCCCAATGGAAAAGAAAAATGAAAATTGGGTCAAGGATGGTATTGGCAACCGCGCCCAGTACCATGCAGGCCATTGAATACCTGGGGCTTCCGTCTGCCCGGATTAAATTGCTCATACCATTTGTGATAATTAAAAACGGCATCCCCGCCAAGGTGACACGGGCGTATTGCTGCGCAAAAGGGAACACGTCTTTCGTAGACCCAAACAATACCAGGAGTTGGTCCAGCAGGCTTTCCCCTATGGCCAGGTAAATAAGCCCGGCGATTGCCATTAGGACGATGCCGTTTCCGGCTGCCTTAGCGGCTGCCCCCTCTTCCTTTTTCCCGAGATAAAGGGAAAAGCGGGAAGCGCTGCCAATCCCGATGAGCAAGGAGATGGCAAGGCAAATGGTAGAGAATGGATAAGCAACATTGGTCGCGGCATTTCCAAGATACCCTACGCCCTGGCCAATGAAAATCTGGTCCACAATATTGTAGAGGGAACCTACCAGGGTGGCCGTAATGCTTGGGAGGGCATAGTCTTTCAGCAGCTTTGGGATTTTTTCATAACCTAGGGGATTTCCAGACATCCTATTCTTCCTCCTTTCGCCGGATATGCAGTTCTGCCGTAATGTTTTTTCCAGCCCGCTGCAGCAAATCTGCGAAAAGATCTTTTTCTGTTTCGCTGAAACCCTGCAGCAAAACCGCCTCTGTCTTTTCGCAGGCTGCCCGTATTTCTTCTATCATGGACTGTGCGCGGCTGGTAGGGTACAGCTTCCATGTCCTCTTATCCTTATCATTGGGGGAACGGGTAATCAGGCCTTGCTTATCCAATGCCGCAATTGTCCGAACAATATTGCTTGGATGGACATAAAACATATCCAGCAGGGAATCCTGCAGGATGCCGGGGGAATTACATACTTTCAGCAAAAACATATATTGGCTGCTGTTGATGCCAAAGGGCGCAAGCTGTTTGTCCAAATAAATTTTGTAAAAACGGTCTGCAATGGAAAGCCATTTTAATAGTTTCATAGATAATCTACCTCCAATTGGGGATATTATATCACAAGATGCGTGCGCACGCAATTATATGGGGCTGAAATTTTTGCTTACATGTTGTTTCAGGGCGTTTTGCATGGTACAATAACTTTGCAAAGCGTAAGAACTGTGGGAGGCGTATGCCAGGAAGCGGCAGGCCTTGCCATATGACCGGATGATAGGAAGGATGGAGAGCCAGAGATGAAGCGAAGGAAATCCAGCCGTTTTTTCAAGAGATGCCTTTTCCTGGGCGGGGCTGCCCTGTTGTCCCTGGGTGCGTACTGGCTACTGCAGGCGCCTGAGGGGGAGGGATGGCGGCAGGGGAAGGAGCGCGTAGCTTATTTGGAGAGGGGGTTCCCCCTGGGGCTTGGGGCATGCCTGGAACAGGCTGTGGCAGAAGCCAGCATCCCCCTGGCAAGCGCCCAAGAGGCGGGCATAACAGGAAGCCCGCAAGAACCAGGCCAAGAAGGAGCGGGCATAACAGGAAGCCCGCAAGAACCAAGCCAGGAAGAGGCAGGCGCAGCAGGAACCCCGCAAATGCCAGGCCAGGGAGAGGCAGGCGCAGCAGGAACCCCACAAATGCCAGGCCAGGAAGAGGCAGGCGCAGCAGGAACCCCGCAAATGCCAAACCTGGCGGAAATCCGGGAAATGCCGGCAGGCACAGCCCTTCCGGTTTCCCAGGTTTCCCAGGAAATCCTTGACAGCCTGTTTTGCAGCATGGAACTGCCAGAGGAGGTGCGGCAGAGGGTCTGGGGCGTATCTTACCAGGAAAATGACACAGTTTCCCTTGAGGAGCTCCGCTACCTGCGTGTGCTGCATATGGGGTTTGACGGGCAGGCCCATATTGGGGAACTGATTGTGAACCAGCTGATTGCAGAAGATATCTTAGCAATCATGCGCGAGCTTTACCGCCAGTCTTACCCTATTGAGAAAATGCTCCTGATTGATACTTATGGGGCGGAGGACGCCCTGTCTATGGCGGATAACAACACCTCTGCCTTCAATTACCGTGAGATTGCGGGGAGCAGCCGCCTGTCAAAGCATGCAAAAGGGCTTGCCATTGATATCAATCCCCTGTATAATCCTTATGTGAAGCAGGAGGGGGACGGCCAGGTTACTGTCAGCCCGCCGGAAGGGGCGGCCTATGCAGACCGCGGCGGGGATTTCCCTTATAAGATAGAGGGGGACGGCCTGTGCTGCCAGCTTTTTGGGGAGTATGGGTTTACCTGGGGAGGCAGCTGGAATTCTGTGAAGGATTACCAGCATTTTGAATACGCAGGCTGACGGCCTGCCTTGGAGCTGGGAAGGGTGCAGATGAACCGGAATTACCAAAAAGAGTTAGAGCAGAACATCCGGAAGCAGGAAAAGCAGGGCTGGGTGCCGAAGCTTTTTTTGCACAGCTGCTGTGCGCCGTGCAGCAGCTATGTGCTGGAGTATCTGTCTCAATATTATGAGATTACCGTTTTTTATTATAACCCCAATATTTACCCGGATGAGGAGTACTACAAAAGGGTGGGGGAACAGAAGGCGTTTATCCAGCGGTTTTCAAAAAAGCAGGGGCAGATGGGAAGGGGCTTCCATCCTATCGGGTTTGTGGAAGGCAAGTATGAGAAAGAACGCTTTTACCAAATGGCCGAAGGGCTGGAAAGCGTCCCGGAGGGCGGGGAACGCTGCTTCCGGTGCTATGCGCTGCGGCTAAGGGAAGCGGCGCAGCAGGCCAGGGAAAGGCAGATGGATTATTTTACCACCACGTTATCCATTAGCCCGCTGAAGAATGCCCGCAAACTGAATGAGATTGGGGAGCAGCTGGCAGAAGAGTATGGGGTCAGGTATTTGGCTTCGGATTTTAAGAAAAAGGATGGGTATAAGCGTTCGGTGGAACTCTCGGGGGAATATGGGATGTACCGGCAGGATTATTGCGGGTGCGTGTATTCCATGCAGGAGAGGCAGAAGGGGAAACCCGCGGACTGAAAGAATGAGAGAAAAGAGGAAAATGTATGGCACAGTTATGGGGAGGGCGCTTTACGAAAGAGACCGACCAGTTGGTCTACCGTTTTAATGCGTCCATATCATTTGACAAGAAGTTTTACCGGCAGGACATGGAGGGCAGCATTGCCCATGTGAAGATGTTAGGGAAGCAGGGGATCCTAACAGAGGCGGAGGCAAGGGAGATTTCCAGCGCGATAAAGGGGATGTTACAGGAAGTGGAAGAAGGGACGTTGGAGATTTCCCATGAGTATGAGGATATCCATAGCTTTGTGGAAGCGGTCCTGATTGAACGTTTGGGGGATGTGGGGAAGAAATTACACACGGGCAGGAGCCGGAATGACCAGGTGGCGTTGGATATGCGCCTTTATATCCGCCAGGAAGTGTTGGAGGCAGATAGCCTTCTGGAAGGGCTGCTCCAGGCGGTACTGGCAGTCATGGAAGAAAATACGGATACGTTTATGCCAGGCTTTACCCATTTGCAGAAAGCGCAGCCTGTTACGCTGGCGCACCATATGGGCGCATATTTTGAAATGTTCAAACGTGACCGGCAGCGTATGGAGGACATTTACCATAGGATGAATTACTGCCCGTTGGGGTCCGGCGCCCTGGCAGGGACCACTTATGATTTGGACCGGTATGATACGGCGGCGCAGATGGGGTTTGCAGGACCTACGCTAAATAGTATGGACGGCGTATCCGACCGGGATTACCTGATTGAGTTCCTTTCTGCCCTCTCTACCATTATGATGCACCTGAGCCGCTTCTCAGAGGAAGTGATTATCTGGAACAGCAACGAGTACCAGTTTGTGGAGATTGACGACGCCTACAGCACCGGGAGCAGCATTATGCCCCAGAAGAAGAACCCGGACATTGCAGAGCTTGTGCGCGGCAAGACGGGGAGGGTTTACGGCGCCCTGATGTCCCTGCTTACCACGATGAAGGGGATTCCCTTGGCATATAACAAGGATATGCAGGAAGATAAGGAACTGACCTTTGATGCGATTGATACGGTGAAAGGCTGCCTCGCCCTTTTTACGGGCATGCTGTCTACGATGAAATTCCAAAAGGACAGGATGGAGGCAAGCGCAAAGCATGGCTTTACCAACGCTACCGATGCGGCAGACTATCTGGTAAACCACGGCGTGCCCTTCCGTGACGCCCATGGCATTGTGGGGAAATTGGTACTGTATTGCATTGAGAAAAATGTGGCCATTGACGATTTGGATTTGGAGGAATTAAAGCAGATTAGCCCTGTGTTTGAAAAGGATATTTTTGAAGCCGTTTCCATGGAAACCTGTGTGGAGAAAAGGCTGACCATCGGCGCCCCAGGCCAGAAAGCCATGGAACAGGTGATAGCCCTGGAAAAAGGCTACTTAAGCCATGATTGGAAGGAAAGCATTGCAGACTGGGAAACACAGCTGCTGGAATAAGGGTGGGCGCTGCGTCCCTAAGGGGTTTATTCGGTCACAATATCTATAATTTGATAAGATTCCACCATAATTTTGTATATTTTTTGGATTGATTTTTCTCCTCAAATATATTAATATATTTCCTATGACAACATTTGTCCGCTATATACGGACAGACCATAAAATTCAGGCTGGATAAGAACAAAAATAAGTGAGGAGACAATACAATGACAGAAAAATTAAAAGTAGGTATCCTGGGTGGGACCGGCATGGTAGGCCAACGCTTTATTGCCTTGCTGGAGGACCATCCCTGGTTTGAAGTGACGACGATTGCAGCAAGCCCCCGTTCTGCTGGCAAGAAATATAGGGAGGCCGTAGGTTCCCGCTGGAAAATGGATACCCCCATGCCGGCAGCCGTACAGGATATCACTGTCATGGACGTCAATGAAGTGGAAAAAGTTGCTTCCCAGGTAGATTTCGTATTCAGCGCCGTAGATATGTCCAAAGAAGAAATCAAAGCGATTGAGGAAGCCTATGCCAAGACAGAGACCCCGGTGGTTTCCAATAACAGCGCCCACAGATGGACGCCGGACGTACCTATGGTAGTGCCGGAAATCAACCCGGGACATATGGAGGTTATAGAGTTCCAGAAAAAACGCCTTGGGACCCAGAAGGGTTTCATAGCCGTGAAGCCTAACTGTTCCATCCAGTCCTATGCCCCCGTGCTGACCGCATGGAAGGAATTTGAGCCCTACGAAGTGGTGGCCGCCACATACCAGGCCGTTTCCGGTGCAGGCAAGACCTTGAAAGACTGGCCGGAGATGGAAGGCAATATCATCCCCTACATCGGCGGCGAAGAAGAAAAATCAGAAAAAGAGCCCCTGCGCCTCTGGGGCGGGATCAAAGACGGCGTCATTGTCCCGGCAGAAAGCCCGGCCATTACCTGCCAGTGCATCCGCGTCCCCGTCTTAAATGGCCACACGGCGGCTGTATTTGTAAAGTTCAGGAAGGTTCCTACGAAGGAACAGCTCATAGAAAAACTTAAGGGATTCTGCGGCTTGCCCCAGGAACTGGGGCTGCCCAGCGCACCGAAGCAGTTTATCCAATACCTGGAAGAAGAGAACCGCCCGCAGGTTGCAGAGGATGTGGATTATGAAAAGGGCATGGGCATCAGCGTAGGGCGCCTCCGTGAGGATACGGTTTACGACTGGAAGTTCGTAGGCCTTTCCCACAATACCGTCCGGGGCGCAGCCGGCGGGGCAATCCTGTGCGCAGAACTCCTGAAGGCGCAGGGCTATATCGGCTAAGCCAGCCCTAAAGGGGGAATCGCGCCCCATAAGCAGAGACAGGGACAATTTGCAGGGGGAGAGAAATTATTTCTATTTCCCCTTGCATTTGGGAAAATTAAGTGTTATCATAAAGGAGATAACAAGATAATCCGAGAGTTGAGAGTGGGTCATTGCCCACTCTCAATTTTATGCGTGTGGCCAGTAGAGAGAGGAAGAAGGTGGAAGCATGTCAAGGAAAGAGAGTTATGAGCAGCGGACGGAGGAATTGCTGCTTCCAATCATAGAAGAGTGCCAGTTTGAACTGGTGGATGTGGAATATGTAAAGGAAGGCGGGAACTGGTACTTGCGGGCGTATATTGATAAAGAAGGCGGGGTAACCGTGGACGACTGCGAGGTTGTCAGCAGGAGGATGAGCGATTTGCTGGATGAGCAGGATTTTATTGAGGAATCCTATATTTTTGAAGTAAGCTCCCCCGGCCTGGGCAGGCCTTTGAAGAAAGAGAAGGACTATGCCAGGAGCCTGGGCAAGGAACTTGAAATCAGGACTTACCGCCCTATTAATAAGGAAAAAGAATTTTATGGCACCCTTACGTCATATGATGAAACTACGGTAACCATAGAGCTGGAGGATCATACGGAAATGACATTTGCGAAAACAGACCTTGCATTGATCCGCTTGGCCTTTGATTTTTAAAAGCAACATATTAAAATCCCGTTGCCCCGCGGGAAAGATAAAAGGACTCAAGGAGGATAAAAAAATGAACAACGAGTTATTGGAAGCGCTGCTTGTAATAGAAAAAGAAAAAGACATCAGCAAGGAAACATTGCTGGAAGCGATTGAAAATTCCCTGATTACCGCCTGTAAGAACCATTTTGGCAAGTCAGACAACATTAAGGTGGATATCAACCCTAAGACCTGCGAGTTCCATGTCTATGCGGAGAAGGCTGTGGTGGAGGAGGTGGAAGACCCCGTAATGGAAATCAGCCTGCAGCATGCCAGGGAGATTGATTCCAAATATGACATTGGGGATATTGTCAACATTGAGGTGAAGTCCAAAGAGTTTGGGCGTATTGCCACGCAGAATGCCAAGAACGTCATCCTGCAGAAAATCAGGGAAGAAGAGAGGAAAGTATTGTTTGAGCAGTACTATGGCAAAGAGAAGGACGTGGTGACTGGCATCGTCCAGCGGTATGTAGGCAGGAATATCAGCATTAACCTGGGGAAGGTGGATGCTATCTTAAATGAGAACGAGCAGGTAAAGGGGGAAGTGTTCCAGCCTACAGAGCGGATCAAGCTTTATATCCTGGAAGTGAAGCCTACTTCCAAAGGGCCGAAAATCCTGGTATCCCGGACCCATCCGGAATTGGTGAAGCGCTTGTTTGAATCAGAAGTGACAGAGGTCAAGGACGGCATTGTAGAGATTAAGAGCATTTCCAGGGAAGCAGGCAGCAGGACAAAGATTGCCGTATGGAGCAATGACCCGGATGTGGACGCAGTAGGAGCCTGCGTGGGAGTGAATGGCGCTAGGGTCAATACCATTGTCAATGAGCTGCGCGGGGAAAAAATAGACATTATCAATTGGAGTGATAATGCGGCCATGCTGATTGAAAATGCCCTGAGCCCAGCGAAAGTGATTTCTGTCATTGCTGATGCAGATGAGAAGACAGCAAAGGTAGTGGTGCCGGATTACCAATTGTCCCTGGCTATTGGCAAGGAGGGGCAGAATGCAAGGCTAGCCGCAAGGCTTACAGGGTTTAAGATTGATATTAAGAGTGAGACCCAGGCAAGGGAAGCCGGCGATTTCATGGATTATGAAAATGACTATGAAGAATACGACGAGGATTTCACGGATGGTTTTGCAGAAGGCGCAAGGGATTATGAGGAAGATGCGTACGGGGAAGAAGGCGTAAGGGATTACGAGGAAGATGCGTACAGGGAAGAAGGCGCAAGCGATTATGAGGAAGATGCGTACGGAGAGGGAAGTATAGGCGATACGAATGAGGATGCGTATGGAGAAGGGGATAATTACGAAGAAGAGGAAGTGGGACCAGAAGGAGATGATTACGGAGAAGGTACAATAGAACCAGAAGGAGATGTTTACGGAGAAGCGGAAGAGGAAGCAGAAGAGGATGTTTACCAAGAAGGCATTATGGAAGCAGAAGGGGATGCTTATGGAGAAGTCAGGAATATAGGAAACGGGGAAGAAGGCGGTGAAAATGAATAAAAAGGTTCCCATGCGCCAGTGTGTTGGCTGTGGAGAGATGAAAAGCAAAAGGGAAATGCTCCGTGTCATCAAGACGCCAGAAGGTGAAATCCTTTTGGATGTGACCGGAAAGAAGAATGGCAGGGGCGCTTACCTTTGCCCAAATGCAGAATGCCTCGCAAAAGCCCTGAAGGCAAAAGGCCTGGAACGTTCCCTCAAAGCCGCCATACCTCAAGAAAGCATTGAAAATTTGGTAAAGGAGATGGAAAACATTGCAGCAAGATAGGATATTGTCCATGCTTGGGTTAGCCACAAGGGCAGGGAAAGTGGCGAGCGGTGAATTTTCTACGGAGAAAGCGGTAAAGGATGGGAAGGCATCCCTGGTGGTAGTATCTTCGGAGGCGTCTGATAACACGAAGAAAAAGTTTTATAATATGTGCTCTTATTACAAAGTCCCAATTTACACCTATGCGCCTATGGAAGCGTTGGGCCATGCGATTGGCAAAGGGTTCCGTGCATCCCTTGCCGTTTTGGATGCAGGGTTTGCCAAGAGCCTGGAGGAAAAGCTGCAGGCGGCAGGAATACCTGAGATAACAGATTCCGTGGAATCAGGAGGTGCAGAATAGGCAGAAACCGTGGAGTCAGGATAGCCGGAACGGACGGAAGGTATGGGATAGGATAGCCGGAACGGACGGAAGGCATGGGATAGGATGGCCGGAACGGACGGAAGGCATGGAATTAGGGGAAGCAGTTAACGGAAGGCATGGGATAGGATGGATTATTATAGAAGGCAGGGAAGCACAAGGATTATGGAATGGCAGATAATATGAAATATCGGAGGTAGTAACGTATGGCAAAAATCAGGATATATGAAATTGCAAAAGAATTAAAAATACAGCCGAAAGAGGTGGTGGGATTTTTGAAAGAGAAGAACATTGAAGGGAAGGTGGCTAGCAGTTCCATTGAGGACGAGACGATTGCCATGGTGAGGGAGCGGTTCGCCCAAGGGAATGCGAAAAGCCAAAAACAGGGCACAGAAGAGAAGAAACCATCGAAAGGGCAGGCTTCCGCAAAAGGGGAAGCGCCCAAAAAAGCAGCAGAAGCAAAAAAAGGAGAAGAGGCAAATATGTCAGGGGAGCCAAAGAAAATAGCGGAACCTAAGAAAGCAGCAGATAAGAAGGCAGAAGAGCCCAAGAAGGCGGCAGAGGCCAAGAAAACAGAGGAAGGAAGAAAGGAAGGGGCAGCCCAAGAGGGAGGGCAGAACGCAGAACGCCCCAAGAAGAAGGCGAGCATTACAGCGGTATTCAACCCGCAGAACAGTAAAACCGCACCGAAGCGTACAAGGGGTGGGGACAGGAACAAAGCCCAAGGGGAGAAAGGGAGGAACCAGGGCGAGCGCACAGGTAGGTTCCAGGGGGAGAGGACACAGAAGGGGAAGGAAGAAAAGAACAGCCTGCCTAAGGGGCAGGAAGGCCGCGGCCAGGTAAGCCAGGCGCAGGACGAGAAGGATAGGGGCAGCCGCATCCAGGAAAACCGCGACCGGGATGGCAGGGGCCAAGAGGGGAGAGAACAGAATAACCGCAGCCAGGAAGGCCGCGACCGGAATAACAGAGGCCAGGAAGCCAGGGGCGGAGGGAACCAAGGAAACCGCGACCGGGGCAACCGGAACCAGGGGGAACAGGATAGGAATAACCGTTACCAAAGGGACCGGGATGGGAATGGCAGGCCCCAGGGAGACCGTGACCGTAACAGCCGACCCCAGGGAGACCGCGACCGTAATAACCGTTACCGGGGAGACCGGGATGGGAACAGCAGGCCTCAGGGGGACCGTGACCGTAACAGCCGACCCCAAGGGGACCGCGACCGTAATAACCGTTACCGGGGAGACCGGGATGGGAACAGCAGGCCCCAAGGGGACCATAGCCGGAATGACAGGCCCCAGGGAGACCGTGGGAACCGCCCGCCGAGGGATCGTGACCGTAATAACCGTTTTTCCGGGGATAGGAATAACAACAGGGGTGCACAGGGCGCGCGCCCAGGCCAAGGCGGCCGCCCAGGGCAGAGGAACCGTTTTGAGCAGGAAATCAATAAAATGAACCAGAACTCCCAATCCGTGCCCATGGATGAGGCAAGGGGCAAGGAAAGCCGCGAGCGTGACAACCGCAAAGGCGGCAGCCAGCGGCATGAAAAGGAACTGATGGGCAAGAAGAAGGAGCGTTTTGATAACCTGGAAAAGAAGGGCAGGGGGAAAAAGGAACAGCCCAAGCAGCCGCAGCAGAAAGCAGAGGAAGTGATTAAGACACTGACCCTGCCAGAGAAGATGACGATTAAAGAATTGGCAGACCGCATGAAGGTACAGTCTTCTGTTATTATCAAGAAACTGTTCCTGCAAGGGAAAGTCTTTACGGTAAACAGTGAGATTGATTTTGCCATGGCCGAGGAGATCGCATTAGAATTTAACTGCATCTGTGAGCAGGAGGAAAAGGTGGATGTCATTGCGGAACTGCTGAAGGAGGCAGAAGAGGATGTGTCTACCCAGGAGAAGCGCCCGCCGGTTGTCTGTGTCATGGGGCATGTAGACCATGGCAAGACATCCCTTTTGGATGCAATCCGTGATACCCATGTGATAGATAAGGAAGCAGGCGGCATTACACAGCATATCGGGGCTTACATGGTAGAGTGCAACGGGGAGAAAATCACGTTCCTGGATACCCCCGGCCATGAGGCATTTACCGCAATGCGTATGCGCGGGGCCAATGCTACGGATATTGCCATCCTTGTGGTAGCGGCAGACGACGGCGTAATGCCCCAGACGGTGGAGGCCATCAGCCATGCCAAGGCCGCAGAGGTGGAGATTATCGTGGCCATCAACAAGATTGATAAGCCAAGCGCCAATATTGAACGTGTGAAGCAGGAATTGGCAGAATATGAGTTAATCCCGGAGGATTGGGGCGGGAGCACGATTTTCGTGCCAGTGTCTGCCCATACCCACGAAGGGATTGACAGCTTGCTGGAAATGGTGCTGCTGACAGCGGAAATCAGCGAGCTGAAGGCGAACCCGAACCGGAATGCAAGGGGGCTAGTCATTGAGGCGCAGCTGGATAAAGGGCGCGGTTCCGTGGCTACCGTCCTGGTGCAGAAGGGTACGCTTAAAGTGGGGCAGCCCGTTGCCTGCGGAAGCTGCTACGGCAAGGTCCGGGCTATGATTGACGACAAGGGCAGGAGGGTCAAAGAAGCAGGGCCTTCCACACCGGTGGAAATATTAGGCTTGAATAATGTGCCCAATGCTGGGGAAATCTTTGTATGTACGGATACGGAGAAAGAAGCCAAGAGCTTTGCAGAGACCTTTATATCTGAAGGGCGCGAACGGATGCTGGAGGATACCAAGGCCAGGATGTCCTTAGACGACCTGTTCTCCCAGATCCAGTCCGGGAATATTAAGGAACTGCCGATTATTGTAAAAGCAGATGTGCAGGGTTCCGTGGAGGCCGTGAAGCAGAGCCTGGTGAAGCTTTCCAACGAAGAGGTCGTGGTAAAGGTCATCCATGGCGGCGTAGGGGCCATCAACGAGTCGGACGTAAGCTTAGCTTCTGCTTCCAATGCCATTATCATTGGGTTTAACGTGCGCCCAGACGCCACGGCGAAGGCGACGGCAGAGCGGGAGAGCGTGGACGTGCGGCTGTACAAGGTGATTTACAATGCCATTGAGGATGTGCAGGCAGCCATGAAGGGCATGCTGGATCCGATCTTTGAGGAGAAGGT
>CAJUSO010000006.1 GCA_910588965.1 uncultured Lachnospiraceae bacterium
CTTTGGGAGATTATATTCATTTTGGAATTACAGTTTGCGGAAACTCAAGATATTTTCTTTTCACAAAACAAAAATTTATCCTAATCTGGCATCACTCAATTTCGATTTTCTGTAATTTTATAAATATACCTAAGGAATCTGTTTCGGAATAATCATAGACATACTGCTCCTTATCCAGAAAAAAGGAATATCCAATCATCTCCTTATAGAGGTAGAATATATGTCATTGGCACATTGCACTATCAAGCTGTAACATTAGTTGCAGCTTGATAGCAGTTTATTAAAAACTTCTTAATTTTTCTATTGACATTTCCAATTTTCCTATTATAATAAATCTTGTGTTTAGAATTGTTAAACGAAAAATATATCATTGCTTTTACCTCAAGGCAGGGAAACAGGCTGCAAAGGAGGTTTTGGCAGGATGGATTTCTGCACAGCACAGGCTGCCGGCTGTGCTGCCTGGAAGAAAGGATGGCATCTATGGATATCGGACACCGTATGAAGGAGCTGCGCATACAGTACGGCCTGACGCAACAGGAGCTGGCAGACCGCAGCGAGCTCTCCAAGGGATTTATTTCCCAGTTGGAGCGCAACCTTACCTCTCCTTCCGTAAGCACGCTTTTGGATATTATCCAATGCCTGGGCACGACCCCAGCAGAGTTTTTTACGGATCAGGAGCCAGAGCAGATTGTGTTCCGGCAGGAAGATTATTTTGAGAAAGAAGATGAAGGGCTCCGCCACAAGGTGGAATGGGTGATTCCCAACGCCCAGAAAAATGCAATGGAGCCGGTGCGCATGACGCTTAAGCCCCAGGGTTCCTCGGAGGTATACCTCCCCCATGAGGCAGAAGAGTTTGGCTATGTGCTCAAGGGGTCTGTGCGCCTGTGCTACGGAACTTCTTCCTATGTAGTGAAATCAGGAGAATCCTTTTATTTCAAAGCAGGGAAGAAGCACCATATAGAGAACAATGGCAGCCGGGAGGCGGTTGTCCTGTGGATTACAACGCCGCCCAGCTTTTAGGAGACGTTCCGGGGAACCCGGGTTAGGAGGATAGCGCTATGAGCAAACGGCTGATTGATTTGCAGCATATTTCCAAGTGTTTTGGCACGCAGGTGGTTTTGGACGACTTAAATTTATATATCCGGGAAAATGAATTTCTGACGCTGCTGGGCCCTTCTGGGTGTGGCAAGACGACTACGCTGCGGATTATTGGGGGCTTTGAGACGCCGGATGCAGGTAAAGTGGTGTTTGACGGCAGGGACATGACCAGCCTCCCGCCCAATGAGCGCCAGGTGAATACGGTATTCCAGAAATATGCCCTGTTCCCCCATATGTCGATTGCGGAAAATATTGCATTTGGCCTGAAAATCCGCAAGAAAAGCAAGTCTTACATCAACGATAAGATCAAATATGCCCTGAAGCTGGTGAACCTGGACGGCTTTGAGAAGCGTAGTGTAGATTCCCTAAGCGGCGGGCAGCAGCAGCGGATTGCCATTGCAAGGGCTATTGTCAACGAGCCCAAAGTCCTGCTGCTGGACGAGCCCTTGGGGGCGCTTGACCTTAAGCTGCGCCAGGATATGCAGTATGAGCTGATTCGCCTCAAGGAGGAGCTGGGCATTACCTTTATCTATGTGACCCACGACCAGGAGGAGGCATTGACCATGTCGGATACCATTGTAGTCATGAACCAGGGCTATATCCAGCAGATTGGCACGCCGCAGGATATTTACAATGAACCTACCAATGCCTTTGTGGCGGACTTTATCGGGGAGAGCAATATTATTGACGGGATGATGATAGAAGACCGGCTGGTGGAGGTGCTGGGGGTGAAATTCCCCTGCGTAGACGAGGGCTTTGGCAAAAACCGCCCCGTTGATGTGGTCATCCGCCCAGAAGACGTGGAGCTGGTGGATCCTATGCAGGGCATGATGGAGGGGGATGTCACTTCTTTGATTTTTAAAGGGGTCCATTGGGAAATGGATGTTATGGCCAATGGCTATGAATGGATGGTGCAGGCAACCCAGATGCATCCGGTAGGCGCCCATGTGGGCATCCGTGTAGACCCTTATAACATACAGATTATGAACAAGCCAGAATCCAGTGATGAAAGGGCGGTGGAGTCAGATGCATAACTTGAAGCGGCAGATTTTGGCAGGGCCATATCTCTTATGGATTGCAGGGTTCGTCCTCCTGCCGGTAGGGCTGATCCTGTATTATGCCCTCACTACTACCAGCGGGCAGTTTACGGTATTCAATATTACGTCCATTACGGCTTCCGTCCATTGGAAGGCGCTGGTGCTCTCCTTGGAACTGGCGCTGCTGTGCACGGTATTCTGCCTGGCGCTGTCTTATCCCCTTGCTATGGTTTTGAATGGGATGAAAGGCAAGAAAAGCAGCCTGGTGGTGTTTATTTTTATCCTGCCTATGTGGATGAATTTTATGCTGCGTATCCTTGCCTGGAAGATGCTGCTGTCCAACCATGGGGTAATCAACACCATATTGGATATGTTAGGCCTTCCCGGCTTGGATATCCTAAATACCCCTTCGGCAGTCGTATTCTGCATGGTATACGATTTCCTGCCCTTTATGGTCTTGCCGATTTACAATGCCATGTCCCGGATAGAGAAGGATGTCATCGAGGCGGCGAGGGATTTAGGCGCAGGCGGCTTTACCGTGTTCTTTAAGGTCATCCTGCCCCTTACCATGCCGGGGGTGGTCAGCGGGATTATCATGGTATTCGTCCCTGCCCTGACCTCCTTTGCCATTTCTGACCTGCTGGGAGGGGGCAAGGTCCTGTTGATTGGGAATGTGATTGAGCAGGCCTTTATGCAGGAATATAATTGGAACTTAGGTTCCGGGCTTTCCCTGGTGTTAATGGTATTTGTGATTGCCAGCATGGCCCTTATGAATTCCCATGGTGAGGAAGGAGGTACGGGCATATGCTGAAGAGATCCGCAGAGCGCATTTACATGTTCCTGATTTTTTTGTTTCTATACCTCCCCATCATTGTACTGGTAATCCTGTCCTTCAACGATTCAAAATCAAAGGTGCAATGGGGCGGCTTTACCCTGCGCTGGTATCAGCGCCTGTTTTCCAGCAGCTCCATGATGGAGGCTTTTGGGACTACCATCCTTGTGTCCCTGGTTTCGGCCCTGGTGGCCACGCTTTTGGGGACCTTGGCTGCCCTTGGCATTGATGCGATGAAAAAGCGGGGGCAGGCCATTATGCTGGGGGTGACGGACATCCCCTTGCTTAACGCGGATATTGTGACAGGCATTTCCATGATGCTGCTGTTTGTGCGTTTTACAAGGCTTGGGCTTAGCACGGTGCTGATTGCCCATATTACGTTCAATATCCCTTATGTGATCCTGAATGTGCTGCCGAAGCTAAAGCAAAGCAACCGGACGACGTATGAAGCGGCGTTAGACCTTGGGGCGACGCCTTTATATGCCTTTTATAAAATCATCTGGCCGCAGATCCGGCCGGGGGTATTCTCTGGCTTCTTGATGGCCATGACGATGTCGCTGGATGATTTTTCTGTCACTTATTTTACGAAGGGAGCAGGGATTAATACGCTTTCTACCATGATTTATACGGAAATGCGCAAGGGAATACGGCCGGAGATGTATGCCTTGTCCACTATTTTGTTCCTGATTGCGCTGGTGCTGCTGCTCTTTATGAATTTTGGGCCGTCTGCAAGGCAAAAGGAGGAGTAAAACGATGCCTGCTGTTTTACGAAAGGAGAACAACACTATGAAGAAGAGTTTATGCCTGCCCATCCTCTTCCTGGCGGCTTTTGCAATACTATCTGGATGCGGCGCCAAGGATTCCCCGGACACCTTGACCGTTTTAAATTATGGGAAATACCTGGAGCCTGAGGTCCTGGAGCAGTTTGAGGAAGAAACCGGCATCAAGGTAGAATATGAAGAATATGTGACTCCTGAAAACATGTATACCAAATACCGTGCCGGCGCCATTGACTATGACTTAATCTGCACTTCAGACTATATGGTAGAGAAGTTAATCCAGGAGGGCCAGGTACAGGAATTGGATTTTGGGAACATCCCCCTGTCCAAGAACTTGGATCCGGTATATTTCGAGTTTTCCAAGTCCTTTGACCCTGAAAATAAATATTCCCTCCCCTATTTCTTTGGTACGGTTGGGATACTTTATAATAAGGAAATGGTAGAGGAGTCCGAGGTGGATTCCTGGAGCATCTTATGGGATGAAGCCTATTCCGGGCAGATCATCATGGCAGATTCTGTCCGTGACTCTTTTATGGTGCCGTTAAAAATTTTGGGGTATTCCCTGAATACGACGGATGAGGGGGAGCTGAAGGAGGCGCAGGAAATGCTTATCCGGCAGAAGCCTTTGGTATATTCCTACCTGGTGGATGAAGCCCAGGATGAGATGATTGCAGAAAATGCCGCTATGGCCGTGGTCTATTCCGGGGAGGCAGGATATGCCCTGGAATTTAATGAAAACCTGGCGTTTTCCGTACCCAAGGAAGGCTCGAATATGTGGATTGACTCCTGGTTTGTCCCTAAAACCGCAAAGCACAAGGAGAATGCAGAGAAATTTCTGGATTTCCTGTGCCGGGAGGATATTTCTATGATGAATTTTGATTATGTGTATTATGCAACGCCAAATACCAAGACAAAAGAGGCCCTGGATCCGGAAATCCAAGAAAGCCCTACGATTTTCCCGCCAAATGAGATTTTGGAAAATTGTGAGGTCTTAAAGCCATTAGACGACATTTCCAATACAAACTTAAGTATCCTTTGGAAAGAAATAAAAGCGGCAGATTAAAAAAAACTTGCTTTTTGGAGGGAAACGTGATACAGTAAGGCTTATACATCTGATATGTATCTACTGCCTCCCAACTGCCAGCACAGCCTAGGAGGTAT
This sequence comes from uncultured Lachnospiraceae bacterium, assembly GCA_910588965.1. Taxonomy (GTDB): domain Bacteria; phylum Bacillota; class Clostridia; order Lachnospirales; family Lachnospiraceae; genus Petralouisia. Next base: position 4,908 of record CAJUSO010000006.1, read on the forward strand.
CATATGACATATGAAGCGTTTAAAGAACAGATAATATCTAGCTTGCGGGGGCATTTCCCCAAAGAGGCCAGCATTTCCATCCAGCAATTCCAGCATAACAACCAGGTAGCGTTAGACGGGCTTACGGTTTTGGAGCCAGGCAGCAATGTATCGCCGACCATATATTTGAACAGATATTACGGGGAATATCAGAAAGGGACGCCGGTTTCTGAAATAGAAAACCGTATCCTGCGTTACTATTATAGCCATAGTACGGTACAGAATATCGACATATCCTTTTTTACCAGTTTTGATAATGTACGTTCCCGTATTGCTTACAAGCTTGTCCATTTCGGACGGAATCAGGAACTTCTGGAAGAAGTCCCCCATGTCCCGTTCTTGGATCTTGCGGTTGTATTTTATTGCCTGGTCCAGGAAGGGCCCTATAAGAACGGCATGATTTTAATCCGCAATGAGCATCTGAGGTATTGGGGGATAGAGGCAGGCGCCCTGTTCCCGCTGGCCCGTGCAAATACGCCGTTGCTGCTGCCGTTTACGTGTAATTCCCTGGCGGAGCTGCTCCTGCCGGCTTTGGATGATGAGATGCTGGAAGAATGCAATTTAAGCCGGGAGAGCCTGCAGTCCGGAGCCGTGCCTATGTATGTGGTTTCCAACCGCCAGCGCCAGAATGGCGCTGCCAGCCTGCTCTATCAAGAAGAAATGGAGCAGGTATCACAGAAGCTGGGCGGCAGCTTCTATATCCTTCCCAGCAGCGTCCATGAGGTGATTGCAATCCCAGCTTCTGCAGCCAAGAGCCCCCAGGAACTTTCCCGGATTGTTAAGGAAATCAATCTGGCAGAGGTTTCCCCGGAGGAGGTGCTTTCGGATTGCGTTTATCTGTATGACCAGGATTCTGGCGGCTTGTCCGTATGCTGAATCTAGGCGTTATGGGGATTTGTACCCATATGCGGAATCTAGGCGTTATAGGGTTTTGGCATACAGCGCCTCGTATTTGCGTGCGGAGCTTTCCCAGGAGTTGTCCGTTTCCATACAGCGTTTTGCCATGGCCTTCCACTCCCTGGGCGTATCGGAGAATACGCGGTATGCATAGCGGATAATGGACAGCATTTCATCTGCATTGTAATTGGCGAAGCTAAACCCAGTCCCTGTATGCCAGATTTCATTATAGGCCTCTACGGTATCCTTGAGCCCGCCGGTCTCCCGTACGATGGGGATGGTGCCGTAGCGCATGCTGATTAATTGGCTCAGGCCGCAGGGCTCGAATTGGGACGGCATCAGGAAGGCATCTGCGCCGGCATAGATTTTATGGGCAAGTTCCTCGCTGTAGGTAATGAAGGAAGACACCCTGCCAGGGTATTTTTGGGCAAAGAAACGGAAAGAGTCCTGGTAGCGGTCTTCCCCTGTCCCTAGGATTGCCACCTGCACATGCATGGTATCCAGCATTTCTTCCATAATATAATTGACCAGGTCGAAGCCTTTCTGCTCTGTCATCCGCGATACAATCCCCAGTACCATGGCGGAATGATCGGTGTCCAGGCCCATTGCCTTCTGGAGCAGCTGCTTGCACCGTTTTTTGCGGTTTAGGCTATGGGCGCTGAAATGGGCGTCTAAAAGCGGGTCGTGCAGCGGATCGTATTCGGTATAGTCGATGCCGTTGACAATGCCGGAGAGCTTGCCGGATATTTGGCGCATGACGCCGTCCAGCCCTTCCCCTCCTTCTTGGCATTGGATTTCCTTCGCATAGGTCTCGCTTACGGTCGTGACCTTGTCTGCGTAGAGGATGCCAGCCTTTAGGAAATTGCTTTCTCCGTAGGCTTCCATAGCCTGGTAACGGCAGCTTGCAGGAAGGTCCCTGCAGTTCTCGATGTCGTCAATCACCCAGCGGCCTTGGAATTTCTGGTTGTGGATGGTAAGGATGGTATGGGTGCTGCGGTAGAAGGCGTCTTCCCTGTAAAAGGCGTCCAGGAAGGCCGGGATTAGGGCAGCCTGCCAGTCATGGCAGTGTAGGATATTGGGACAGAACCCAATCACTGGCAGGCTGGCTAATACCGCCCTGGAGAAGAATGCGAATTTATTCACATCCTCGAATATCTGATGGTAAGGGCTGTCTCCTGCAAAGTAATGCTCATTATCAATAAAGTAGTAATGGATTCCTTCTGAAACAGATTCATAAATTCCTATGTATTCCTGTCCTCTTGGCATATCTGCATAGAATTCTGTGACATATGTCATTTTCTGCTTGAGCTGTTCTGGGATGCACATATATTTGGGCAGCATGACCCTGACGTCAAACTGCGCTTTGTCCAAATATTTCGGCAGGGCCCCTACGACATCTGCTAAGCCGCCTGTCTTTATGAAGGGGTTTCCTTCAGATGCTGCAAAGAGTATTTTCTTCATGTAAAAGACCTCCTATGATTCCCTTGATTTGTATTCTAGCCGGATTTTATCTGCAATTAAAGCAATAAATTCCGAATTAGTAGGCTTCCCTTTCCCATTGTGGATGGTATAGCCAAATAATTCATCAATCGTATCCATCTTACCCCTGCTCCAGGCCACTTCTATGGCGTGGCGTATGGCGCGTTCTACGCGGCTTGGCGTAGTCTGGTATTTCTTGGCGATACCTGGGTAGAGGATTTTGGTGATGGAGTTGAGCATTTCCATGTCTACCACCGACATAATGATAGCTTCCCTGAGGTACTGGTATCCTTTAATATGGGCTGGCACGCCGATTTCATGGATGATATCCGTGACCTTCCCTTCTAGGTTCCGTTCCTCTAAATCAGCCTTTTTCTCATAGGCGTTTCCCTTCCGTACCTCCGTTGCCTTCCGCATTTCTAAGTTGCGCATGTACTTGATGCGGTTGATTACCACCTTGCTGTCGAAAGGTTTCATAATATAGTATTCGGCCCCGCGTGAAAATGCATCCTCCATGATGGGCTCCCGTCCAATTGCAGTGATGATGATAAATGCCGGGCGTTTTTTGATATTTTTGTCAGCTGTAATCTTGTCCATGACGGTCAGTCCGTCCAACTTTGGCATTACGATATCCAGAAGCACAATGTCTGGTTCTTTCTTTTTTATCATTTGGTACGCTTCTTCCCCATCTTTTGCCGTTCCAACTACCTGGAGTTCTTCATCGCTGCCCACGATTTCTCTTAAAACCTTCACAATCCCCTCATTGTCATCTGCAATTGCCACATTTATTTTTTCCACGCTGTGTCCTCCTGTAGTTTTTCATGATAAACCCTCATAAAAGGCGACTATTTGTATTATATCCATATTCAAATGTTCCTTCAAGGAAAAAATTTCTTTGAAATTCGACATCTTCATATTTTTGACAAAAGGATACCACGAAGTTTGTCATCAAAGTAAATATGCTTCTGCAATCAAAAAACGTCCGTATCAAGTATAGCATAATGTGTGCCATAAAAGCAATGCGCCCTACGGGAATTGTCGAAGTGCTGTCGGGCCTTGTCGGATGTTTTTTCCATTTATTCCCAGTGTTTTCGGGGGTTCTGCCAAAGGAGGCGCCAGGTATTAAGAAAATGCTAAAGATTTCCATGGAGCAGGCCTTGTCATGCCAAGGAGGCGCTTTTTTGGCAAGCGGCAAGCCGCAGGTTGACAAACCAGGGGATATTTTGTATGATATATGTACTTTATTGGTTTAAAGTGTGAAAAGAAAATGGGAACCTGCAGCGCCGGGAATCCTGGGGCGTGGAAGCAGGATAAAACGGAAACGGAGGGACAAAGGAATGGACAGCGTACAGTGCCAAAAGAGGACATTAATGGATTATTGCCCCGATATTAAGGTGATGGACTGCACCTTGCGGGATGGGGGGCTTGTAAATAATTTTGCGTTTTCGGATGGGTTTGCCAGGGATTTGTATGAAGCAAACATCAAGGCTGGGGTGGATTATATGGAGTTTGGCTACAAGGCCTCCAGGGAACTTTTTGACCCTAAGGCCTTTGGCAAGTGGAAATTCTGCAGCGAGGAGGATATCCGCGCCATTGTGGGAAAGAACGACAGCCCGCTTAAGATTTCCGTCATGGCGGATGTGGGGCGCTGTAATTATAAGAAGGATATCCTGCCGGCAAAGGACAGCGTGATTGATATGATCCGCGTGGCCACATACATCCATCAGATCCCGGCGGCCATCAAGATGGCTGAGGACTGCAAGCGGAAAGGCTACGAGGTAGCGGTCAATATTATGGCGGTATCGAAAGTAAATACAGACGACCTGTATGCCGGCCTAGAGCTTCTGGGCAGGAGCCCTGTGGACGCCATTTACCTGGTGGACAGCTTCGGTTCTTTCTATCCGGAGCAGATTACCAAGCTTGCACAGAAATATGTGGAGGTTGCCAATGCCTCAGGAAAGATTGTGGGGATGCATGCCCACAACAACCAGCAGCTTGCTTTTGCCAATACGATTGAGGCATGCCGCATGGGCGTAAGCTTATTGGACGCTACGGTAAGCGGCATGGGGCGGGGGGCAGGGAACTGCTATATGGAAACCCTTCTGAGCTTCTTAAAAAACCCGAAATATGATGAAGTGCCAATCATCCGTTTTGTGGAAAAGCACATTTTGAAGCTGAAAGAGGAGGGGACCGTGTGGGGCTACGATATCCCATACCTTTTAACTGGCATCCTGAACAGCCATCCTTCTACAGCTATCCGGTTTATCAAAGAGGGAAGGACGGATTATTGCAGCTTTATGCAGGAACTGCTGGATGTGGAATAGGCTGTAACAGGGCATCTTGCCGGGATGCTGGCAGGTGCAGGCAATTTACTTTTTCCATCAAAAAAAGTACTGGCATTTTCGGAAGAAGTGTGATATAATGTCTAGACGGCTGAGTATGAGGCATTATAGACGATTGAAGTGATAGGGACAGTTAGGGCGTCAAAAGTTTTGAAATGCAGATCTTTTGGTGCCCTTCTTAAGGATTCAGGATATAAGTTGAAGGAGGAAATAGCAGCAATGAGCGTACAGGTAGAGAATTTGGAGAAAAATATGGCAAAACTCACCATTGAGGTGTCTGCAGAGGAATTGGAGAAGGCCATCCAGTCTTCTTATCTGAAGCAAAAGGGCAAGATTAGCATCCCAGGCTTCCGTAAGGGGAAGGTGCCAAGGCATATGGTGGAGAAGATTTACGGCCCGGAGGTGTTTTATGAGGACGCCGCAAATGCACTGATTTCTCAGGAATACCCCAAGGCTGTGGAGGAATCCGGGGAGGATATCGTTTCCCGCCCGGCCATTGACGTGGTGCAGATAGAGAAGGGGAAGCCCTTCATTTTCAGCGCAGAGGTTGCAGTGAAGCCAGAAGTAACTCTCGGGACATACATGGGCGTTCAGGTGGCGAAAGCTGACTTCTCCATCACAGATGAGGAGGTTGCTGCTGAGATTGACAAAGAGAGGGAAAGCAATGCCAGGATGGTCACAGTAGAAGGCCGTGCCATTGCAGAAGGCGATACGGCAGTCATTGACTATGAGGGCTTTATGGATGGGGAAGCCTTTGAAGGCGGGAAGGGTGAGAACCATTCCCTGGTAATTGGCTCCCATTCCTTTATTGAAGGTTTTGAAGAGCAGCTGGTGGGGAAGAATACCGGCGACGAGGTGGAAGTGAACGTAACCTTCCCAGAAGATTACCATGCAGAGGAATTGGCTGGCCGCCCGGCATTGTTCCAGGTGAAGGTTAATGAGATAAAGGGAAAAGAACTGCCGGAGCTGGACGATGAATTTGCCCAGGATGTGTCCGAGTTCGATACCCTGGCAGAGTACCGGGAGAGCGTGAAGGCGCAGATTGAGGAACGCAAGAAAGAAGAAGCAAAGCGCAGCAAAGAAGACGAAGCAGTGCAGAAGGCTGTGGAAGGCGCCCAGATGGAAATCCCGGATGCAATGGTAGATACGCAGGTGGGTTCCATGCTGGAGGAGTTTGCCGGCAGGATTAACCAGCAGGGACTGTCCCTGGAGCAGTACATGCAGTTCACAGGGGCAACCATAGATAAGCTCAGGGAGCAGATGCGCCCGGATGCCCTCAAGAGGATCCAGTCCAGCCTAGTGCTGGAGGCAATCGCTAAGGCAGAAGGGATTGAGGTGCCGGAAGAAGAGGTGCAGGCTGAGATTGCGCGTATGGCAGGCCTGTACGGCATGGAAGTGGAGAAGCTGGAGGAGATGATAGACGAGTCAGAGCGTAATTCCATCCAGACAGATCTGTCTATCCAGAAAGCAGTAGACCTGATTACAGAACATGCAGTAGAAGTATAAATTGGAATTGGGGAAGGGGCATGCGGCGGCATGTTGCGGGGGTTTTGTGAGACAAGGAGGAAATGAAATGAGCTTAGTGCCTTATGTAGTAGAACAGACCAGCAGGGGAGAGAGATCCTACGATATTTATTCCAGGCTGCTGAAGGATAGGATTATTTTCCTAGGGGAGGAAGTCAATGAGGTGACGGCTGGCCTTGTGGTTGCGCAGCTTCTGTTCCTGGAATCGGAAGACCCAGGGAAGGACATCCATCTGTATATCAATTCCCCAGGCGGGGTAGTGACGGCTGGCCTTGCAATATATGACACGATGAATTATATTAAATGCGATGTAGAGACAATCTGTATTGGCCTTGCAGCCAGCATGGGTGCGTTCCTGCTGGCAGGCGGGACGAAAGGCAAGCGTTATGCGCTGCCCAATGCAGAGATTATGATCCACCAGCCCTCTGGCGGCGCCAAGGGGCAGGCGACGGATATTCAGATTGTGGCAGATAATATCCAGAAGACCAAGAAGCGCCTGAATACGATTTTATCTGAGAATACAGGCAAGCCTTATGAGGTCATTGCGGCAGATACAGAGAGGGACAACTACATGTCTGCCCAGGAGGCAATGGAATACGGCTTGATTGATGGCGTGATTACTAATAGGAAATAAGGAAGCGGGGGCAGTACGGATGTTGCTGTCCCTGTATATTGTTGATACTTGTGACGAGGTGAAAAAATGGCAGGTAGATTTTTAGACGATAGGATCCGCTGTTCTTTCTGCGGCAAGACGGACGGACAGGTGAGGAAGCTTATTGCAGGCCCCAACGGTGCGTATATCTGTGATGAATGTGTGGATATCTGCGCGGAAATCATTGAAGAGGAGCTGGGGGAGGAAGAGGACGATGATATGATGCCGGTAGCAGAGGAAATCAACCTCCTTAAGCCGGTAGAACTGAAAGACTTCCTGGACGAATATGTGATTGGGCAGGATGAGGCAAAAAAAGTGCTGTCCGTGGCAGTGTACAACCACTATAAGAGGATTTTGGCTCCCGCTGACCTGGGGGTTGAACTGCAGAAGAGCAATATTCTGATGTTGGGCCCTACTGGCTGCGGCAAGACGCTTCTGGCGCAGACGCTGGCCCGCATCCTGAACGTGCCGTTTGCCATTGCGGACGCCACAGCATTGACAGAGGCAGGCTATGTAGGCGAGGATGTGGAGAATATCCTTCTTAAGATTATCCAGGCGGCGGAATACGATATAGAGCGTGCCCAGAGAGGGATTGTATATATAGATGAGATTGACAAGATTACCAGGAAATCGGAAAACCCATCCATTACCAGGGATGTCTCCGGGGAAGGCGTGCAGCAGGCCCTGTTAAAAATCTTAGAGGGGACTGTAGCGAGCGTGCCGCCCCAAGGCGGCAGGAAGCATCCGCAGCAGGAACTGATACAGATTGACACTACCAATATTTTATTTATCTGCGGCGGCGCTTTTGAAGGGTTGGATAAGATTGTAGAGAACCGGATGGATCAGAAATCCATGGGTTTTGGCGCGGAAATAGCAGATAAAAGGGATAGGGATCAGGGAGCTGTCTTAAAGCAGGCTCTTCCGCAGGATTTTGTGAAATTTGGGCTGATCCCAGAGTTTGTAGGGCGCGTCCCTGTGACGGTTTCTTTGGATGCTTTAGATAAGAACGCGCTGGTGCGTATCTTAAAAGAGCCGAGGAACTCCTTAATCCGCCAATATGAGGCATTGTTCGAATTGGACGGCGTATCCCTGAATTTTGAGGATGATGCTATTGAGGCAATTGCGGAGAAGTCCTTAAAGCGCAAGACAGGTGCAAGGGGCCTTAGGGCGATTGTGGAGAAGGTACTGATGGATTTGATGTACCGCGTACCTTCCGATGAGACCATTACCCATTGCAATATTACGCGGGCGGCGATAGAGAATGACCAGAAGGTGGAGATTGCATTTGGCAAGGCGAGCAAATCTGCCTGATGGGAAACCAACGCATCGGCTGTGGAGGTGGAATGGAGAATACTATGAAGGAACAATACATGAAGATTCCGGCAGTGGCACTACGGGGAATGGCAATACTCCCCGGTATGGTGGCACATTTTGACGTGAGTAGAAGTGTGTCTGTCCGGGCAGTAGAGGCTGCTATGATGGGGGAACAGACGGTGTTTTTGGTGACCCAGAAAAATATTGAGAAGGAAGAGCCCGAAATACAGGATTTGTATGGGGTTGGGATTATTGCGTCCATAAAGCAGGTAATTAAACTCCAAAACAGCGTAGTCCGTGTGTTGATTGAAGGCGAGGCGCGTGCCCGCCTAAAAGAAATGGAACACGGTGAGTGCCTGACTGCCTGGGTGGAGCCAATCCCCAAGGAAGAAGAGCCGCTTCCAGCGGAGATCCAGGCTGCCATGACACGGGGCATCCAGGAGACCTTTACGAGATATTGCCTGCTGAACCCCAAACATGGCAAGGAACTGGCCAGGCAGATGCAGGAAATCTCAGATTTAGAGAAGCTGCTGGATTACATTGGCAACAATCTCCCTGTGGGGTATGAGAGTAAGCAGAAAATCCTGGAAACAGAAACTTTGCAGGAACGGTATGAGACCATTATGATTATCCTGCTGAATGAGATTAATATTATCCAGATCAAGACCGAATTCCAGACCAAGGTTAAGGAAAAAGTAGATAAGAACCAGAAAGAATATATCCTGCGGGAGCAGCTGAAATTAATCCGGGAAGAGCTGGGGGAGGACAATACGGTGTCCGAGGCTGAGCATTACCTGGAAGAGGCAAGGAAGCTGAAGGCTGACAAGGAAGTGAAGGAGAAGCTGGAGAAAGAGATTGAACGGTTCAAAAGCGTTTCTGCCAACTCTTCCGAGAGCGCAGTGAGCCGCGGCTATATTGAGACATTGCTGGAGCTTCCCTGGAATAAAGTGTCCAAGGATAATAAGAATCTGGAAGATGCGGAACGGATTCTGGATGAAGACCACTATGGCATGGAAAAGGTGAAGGAGCGCATGCTGGAATTTTTGGCGGTGCGGAACCTGACCAAAAAAGGGGAGAGCCCGATTATCTGCCTGGTGGGCCCTCCCGGTACGGGCAAGACCAGTATCGCCCGCTCTGTTGCCAGGGCTTTGGATAAAAAATATGTGCGTATCAGCCTGGGGGGCGTCCGGGATGAGGCTGAAATCCGCGGCCATAGGAAGACCTATGTAGGCGCCATGCCGGGAAGGATTGCCAATGGCCTGAAAAATGCCGGCGTCAAGAACCCTTTGATGCTCCTGGATGAGATTGATAAAATCAGCAGCGATTACAAAGGGGATACGGCGTCTGCCTTGCTGGAGGTATTGGACGGTGAGCAGAACAGCCGTTTCCGGGACCATTACGTGGAACTGCCCCTGGATTTGTCCCAGGTTCTCTTTATTGCCACAGCAAATTCCCTGCAGGACATCCAAAAGCCCTTGCTGGACCGTATGGAGGTTATCGAGGTCAGCAGCTATACAGAGAACGAGAAAGCCCATATCGCCAAAGAGCATCTGATTGCAAAGCAGATGAAGAAAAATGGCTTAAAGGATGGCCAGCTGGCTATCAGCAGCCATGCTTTGGAAAAATTAATCCGTGGTTATACAAGGGAAGCCGGGGTGCGGAACTTAGAGCGCAAACTAGGGGAAATCTGCCGGAAAGCTGCCCGGGATATTTACCAGAAAAACAAGAAAACAGTAAAAGTTACAGAAAACAGCCTGAAAAAGCTGCTTGGGAAAGAAAAATATAATTTTGATTTAATAAATGAGGCGGACGAGGTTGGGATTGTAAGGGGGCTTGCATGGACCAGCGTTGGAGGGGATACCCTGCAGATTGAGGTGAACCTGATGCCAGGGAAAGGGGAATTCCAGCTTACAGGCCAGCTTGGGGATGTGATGAAGGAATCTGCCCAGGCGGGGATTAGCTATATCCGTTCCGTCAGCGGGAAGTATGGGATAGACAAGGAATTTTTCAAAGAGAACGATATCCATATCCATATCCCGGAAGGGGCAGTGCCCAAGGACGGCCCTTCCGCAGGGATTACCATGGCTACGGCAATGCTTTCCGCTATCACCAAACGTAAGGTCAGGAAGGATGTGGCCATGACGGGCGAGATTACCTTACGGGGCCGCGTGCTGCCGATTGGCGGGCTGAAGGAAAAAATCCTGGCGGCAAAAAATGCAGGGATTAAGACCATATGCGTGCCCGAGAAGAACGAGCCGGATGTTATGGAGATTGCCCAGGAAATCAAGAAAGGCCTGGAAATCGTATTTGTAGGGAAGATGGAGCAGGTATTGGACGTGGCTTTGGTGAAGGGATGAGGAGGATCATATGGTAATTAAATCAGTGGCGTTAGAAATCGTATGCGGGGTGAGCAGCAAGCTGCCTGGGACAGATAAGCCGGAAATTGCATTTGCCGGGAAATCCAATGTCGGGAAATCTTCTCTGATTAATGGCCTGATGAACCGCAAGTCCCTGGCCAGGACGTCTTCCCAGCCTGGGAAGACGCAGACAATCAATTATTACAATATCAATGACACATTGTACCTGGTGGATCTCCCAGGCTATGGATATGCCAAGGTCAGCGTGAAAGAGAAAGAAAAATGGGGGAAAATGGTGGAGAGATACCTGCGCACGTCCCAGCAGCTTATGGCGGTGTTTTTGCTGATTGATATCCGCCATGAGCCTTCCGCGAATGATAAGCAGATGTACGAGTGGATTATCTGCCAGGGATATGAGCCGATTATTATTGCCACGAAGCTCGACAAGCTGAAACGGAGCCAGGTACAGAAGCACATGAAAATGCTGGCGGATGGCCTGGGGGTAAAGCCGGGGACGCCCATACTCCCTTATTCCGCCTTGACCAAGCAGGGGCGGGAAGAAATCTGGGGCTTGGTAGACCGCTTGCTGGAGGGGCGTTCACAGGGACATGAGGAAGGATAAGTATCGATTTGTTTTCTGCATGCTGCTTGCCCTATCCCTGGCAGGCGGTATTTTTACGAAAGCTTATACCGATTTAGGGGATGGGAACAGGGAAGGGAAGCTGCAGGTGGTAACATCCTTTTATCCCGTGTATATTGCCGCCCTGAACGTGCTGGGCAGCACCCAGTCCGTGAGTCTGCAGAACCTAAGCGAGCCGCAGGCGGGATGCCTGCATGACTATCAGCTGGCGCCGCAGGATATGGTATTAATATCAAAGGCAGATTTATTTTTAGTAAACGGCGGCGGGATAGAAGGGTTTTTGGCAGAAGTGGCAGAAGCTTACCCTGGACTGGCAATTGCGGAAACTACAGAGGGGATAGAACTGCTGGGGGAAAGCGGGAGCCATGCCCATGGGCATTCCCATACCGGGGGAGAGGGGCTCTCGGATGCAGGAAGGGAGAATGAAGAGGGGGAAAACGCCCATGCCTGGATGGACACACGGTTATATGCCAGGATGGTGCAAAACATTGCAGAAAGCATCAGCACGTTAGATCCCCAGAATGCGGCAGCATACCAACAGAATGCCGACGCATACTGCCAGGAAATAGAAGCATTATCTGCACAGGTTTCAGAAATCCAAGCATATGTCTCGGAGGTTTCCGGCCAGATGCCCCCTGTGGTTATCTTCCATGAAGCTTATGCTTATGTGGCGGGGCAATATGGCTTTGAGACGGCCTATTGCATGGATTTGGACGAGGAACGGCAGGTCAGCGCCCGGGAGGTGGCGGATGTCTTGGAAGAAATCAGCGCCCACCAAGTGCCCTTTGCCTTCGCAGAGGAACTTTATGGCAAAGACATGGGGGATGCTGTGGAAGCGGAGAGCAGCTGCAGCGTATGTTATTTAGATCCCCTGGTAAGGGGAGGGTATGATGCAGGCAGTTACTTATCTGCGATGCAGGAAAATATTGATAAGATAAAACAGCTAGTTTATGACGTCTATGGAAGGGAAGGTGCATCTTGCAGAAAATAATCCCCCCTTGCGGCCTCCACTGCATAAAAATCAACCATCTGTCCGTTTCTTTGGGAAACCAGCAAATCTTAAACGATATCAGCCTCCACATACACTGCGGCACCCTGAATGCCGTCATCGGCAGGAATGGGGCTGGCAAATCCACATTGATCCGTGCAATCCTGGGCGACATCCCCCACACAGGCCACATTGAATTCAAAGACCGTGAAGACGGCCGGATCCAGAAGATGAAAATAGGGTATGTCCCGCAATCCCTGAATATAGAAAAGCAGACCCCGGTCAGCGTATACGACATGATTGCTGCATACCATAGCCGCCTTCCCGTCTGTTTTTGGAAAGGCAGGAAACTCAAAGCCCAGATTTTGGAGGCCTTGGATGTATTTGAAGCTGGCTACCTGCTGGAACAGCAGGTCTGCAACTTGTCCGGCGGGGAACTGCAGCGCGTCCTCCTGTCTATGGCTGTTATGGATGCGCCTAACCTGCTCCTTTTAGACGAGCCGGTGTCCGGCATTGACCAAAAGGGGATGGATTTATTCTACCAGACGATTTACCGGCTTAAGCAGCATTATGATTTGGCTGTTATCCTGGTTTCCCATGACTTGGACTATGTAAAGCGCTACGCCGACCATGTTATCCTGCTGGATAAGGCCGTCATAAAGCAAGGAAGCGTCCAGAAGGTATTCCAGAGCAGGGAATTTGCGGAGGCATTCCAAGGGAATCTGAGCCTTCCAGAGGCAGGCGGGAGGATAAGTCCCAAGGGGGACGCAGAAGCTGCCGATCGGGGGGCAAGGCAAGAAAACGGGAAAGGAGGGGAATGATATGGCAATATTTTCCTGGCTGCAATATGATTTTATGAAATATGCTTTTTTGGCCGTGCTGGTTATCACTCCCCTATTCGGGCTGATGGGGACCATGATTGTGAACCGGAAAATGGCTTTTTTCTCAGATGCTTTGGGGCATTCTGCCTTGACCGGCATTGCTGTGGGGGTGGTATTGGGGATAGAAGATACCAGCCTATCCATGTGTGTGTTTGCCATTGCGTTTGCCCTCTTGCTGAACCAGATTAGCAGCAAGGTGGCAGCGTCCACGGATACGGTGATTTCCGTCTTTTCTTCCTGCAGCATTGCGCTTGGCCTTGCCATCCTGTCTAAGGGTGGGAATTTCAGCAAATATTCCAGCATCCTGGTAGGGGATATCCTTAGCATAACACCTGCGGAATTGTTATATCTTGTTTTTATATTTGTGGTTACACTTCTTTTTTGGCTGTTTGGACTTAATAAGCTCTTAGCCGTAAGCTTGAACCGTACTTTGGCAAGGAGCCGCCATATCCCGGTTTCCCTGATTGAAAATAGTTTTGCCGTGCTGACGGCCCTGATTGTGATGGTGTCTATCAAATGGGTGGGGATCCTGCTTATCAATGCCTTATTAATCCTTCCGGCAGCCGCTAGCCGCAGCCTTTCCTGGAATATGCGGGAATATCATTTCTTTTCCATCCTGTTTTCGGTGTTTTCCGGCGTTATGGGCCTGATTGTGTCTTATTATGTGAATGTGGCCACGGGGCCTACGATCGTGGTTATTGCTTCTGCAATTTATTTTATGGCCTATTTATGGGGCAGGAAGAACAACTTGTAGGCAGGAGCCTTACGGAGGGCTGCGGGCAAAATATTTTGCAGCCTGTCCTTTACGGATAGAGGCGGATATGGTAAAGTTAAAGGCAGCAGGAAGGGCGGTGCGCCCCAGTCCTGGATTATAAGAAAGGATGTGCAGAAAACATGGAAGAGAAAGTTTTAGCAGTAGCAGCAGGGCATGAAATTACAGAAGGGGAACGGAACCGCTTAATCAGCAATTATCCGCCGGAGCAGCAGATCTATATGTCAAGCCCGCAGGCAAAGCAGGACGTGCTGGAGCAATTAATTGCCTTCCACCTGTTCCATAAGATGGCAGTGGAAGAGAAGATTATAGAATCCCAGGAATATTTGGACATGGTGGAAAAGATAAAGGTAGAATTAGCAAGCCATATGGCAGCTACCAGCGTGGTGGAGCACATCCGGGTAAACGAGGAAGAAGAACGCTCTTACTATCAGGAGCACCAAAGCCAGTTCCGGGAGGAAGGGCAGGTCAGCGCGAAGCATATTTTAGTGGATTCCAGAGAACAGGCCAAAGAAGTGGCCAAAGAAGTGGAAGCTGGCCTTGCTTTTGAGGAGGCGGCCAGGAAATATTCCACTTGCCCTTCCAGGGACAAAGGCGGGGATTTGGGGTATTTCTCCAAAGGGCAGATGGTGCCGGAATTTGAGAAGGCCGCTTTTGGCGGGGAAGTGGGGGCGGTTATAGGCCCGGTGGAAACCCAGTTTGGCCACCACTTAATCCTGGTGGAAGATAAAAAAGAGGCCTCCCAGCGTCCTTTTGGGCAGGTACAGGAGCAGATCCATCAGCAGCTGGTGCAGGCCAGGCAGCAAGAAGCTTACCAGGCCAAGGTAAAGCAATTGTCAGAAGCTTACGGAGTGGAACGCATGGAATGATAAGGTAGGTGTGATAGGATGAAGCAGTCTACAAAGTATCTGAAAATACTGCTGAATTTTTTGGTGGCGTTGTTTGTGGCGGTGTGCCTGGGGATTCTCCTGCCTAAGGCAGTGGTGTTCTTCATGCCCTTTGTGGTGGGGTGGGTGATTTCTGCCATTGCCAATCCTTTGGTACATTTCCTGGAAAAGAAGATGAAGATTGTACGCAAGCACAGTTCCATGGTAATTATTATCGGGGTACTGGCGGCTGTGGTAGGGCTTGGTTACCTGGCGGTTTCCCGTATCGTGATGGAGGCTGGGAATTTGGTTTCAAACCTGCCCCAGATTTATGAGGAGTGGCAGGCGGATTTTGAGGAAATTGGGCAGAACCTGCAGGTCTTTTACCACCGGCTGTCCCCAGGCGCCCAAAAGACCATCCAGGATGTGTCGGCAAATTTGGCAGAATATGCCGGCGGCCTGGTGCAGGCAATCGGGGAGCCTACCTTTGAGGCTGCTGGGAATTTTGCCAAAAATGTGCCCTCTACGCTGGTATCAATCATTATGTGCCTGATTTCCGCTTATTTCTTTACCGCAGATCGGGAAAATATCCTACGTGTTCTAAAGAAGAATATCCCCTCCGGCATTTGGGGAGGGGTATCTGGCGTCATCCAGGACCTGAAATCTGTAGTCGGCGGTTACTTCAAAGCCCAGTTTAAGATTATGGGCGTGGTGTATGTGCTCTTGGTCATTGGGCTATGGCTGCTGAAGGTCAATTATGTGCTGTTGGCGGCTTTTGCCATTGCTTTCCTGGATATGCTGCCCTTCTTTGGGACAGGGACAGTGCTGGCGCCATGGGCAGTGATGAAAATCCTGTCCAACGACTATAAGATGGCGGCAGGGCTTTTGGTGCTCTATGCGGTGACGCAGATTGTGCGGCAGGTCATCCAGCCCAAAATCGTGGGGGACACCATTGGGATGAATCCTTTAGCCACGCTGTTTTTTATGTATATTGGGTATAAGGTGAGCAGTATCGTGGGGATGATTGTTGCGGTGCCGGTAGGGATGATTTTAATCAATCTTTACCAGTCCGGGGTATTTGACAACCAAATCCGGTGCATCCGGGAACTGGTAAAGGATATTAATGAATTCCGGAGGTTTTGAAGCCCACGCCCCCAAGGCCTTGCGGGGATTGCAGGCTGTGGTCCCAGCGGAAGCTGCGCGTAAGCGTTAGCCCTGGAAGGGCTCTGTAAAGTAGCCGTAATAAGAAACGGGCTCCCCGCCTAGGAGAAGGTGCGCCGTATCCCCAAGGCTCTGGCAGCGGAAATAGGCTTCGCCGGGACGCCGTTCCTCCGTACCGATGGCCGTGACAGAGGTGGGCGCCAGGAAAAACCCTTGCCAGAGCTGGCTGGGCGTGGTGTTGATTAGGTGCGAGAGGCAGGCGCAGGTAACCCCCAAATGGCAGAAGCAGGCCACAACAGCGTCCCTTTGGGCGTTTTCTTGGGCATGGTAGCGGTAACCCTTCCGGAAATATCCGTATTTCTCCAGAAGCTTATCCAATTCCTGGCAGACCCACTGGTATTGTGCTCCCACATCCCCCTGCCGCAGGGTTTCATTTTGGCTCCAATGCTCCAAATGGAATAACTCTGGGTGGGCGTCCATAAATTCTGGATGGAAGTCCCAGGGGACTTTGCGCCGTTTTTGGATCTCATCCCAGATAGGGGCTTTGAATTCCCGCAGCCATTCCAGGGTCTGCGCCGTCCGGCCTATCTTGTGCAGGGTGCAGCTGGCGGTATCCTGTGCCCGCCCAAGCGGTGAGCAGTAGAAATCCGTCACTTCCCACCGGCAAGCCCGTCCGGCCAGCAGCCTGGCTTCCCGCCAGCCTTTTTCTGTCAGGGAGTCTATCTCATAATTGGGTTCTGCATGGCGGATAAATATTAGTTTCATAGGATTCTCCTTTTGTATCTCATTTTTTCCGTCTATCTTTGCTTATTATAATGCAGCCTGCCTTTTTTGTAAATAGGCAGGAGGGGCGCCGTTATGGGCGGCCCTAAAGCCATGCCTTTAGGGGATAGGGCGGCAAGGTTAGAGGAGGCGCCCCGTCTGCCAAGGCCCAAAGCCCGCCTTTAGCGGCATCCCCTTGTCATCCCCCAGCGCTTTTCCTTAAGAGAAGCAGTAAAGCCCCTCCGGCCATCATCCCTTGGCTGATCAGGATCCCCCAAAGATACCCTTTAATCCCGACCATGGGGATTGCATATACCACAAACCCAATCCGCACCCCTAACCCTAGTACGTTCAGCAGGAAGGTGGAGGTAGTCTTCCCCAGCCCATTCAAAATACTATGCAGCGTAGTCGAAAGATAGAGGAACGGGCAGATCCACCCCAGGATTACGATAAACGTCCCTGCAAGCTCATTCCCAAACAATGTGCGCCCCATCCATTTCCCCAGGAGCAGGAAGCATAAGGTACACGCCAGCCCCAACAGAATACAGTACAGGCAGGCTTTTTTTACCGTGTTTAAAATATACTTCCGGTCCCGTTTCTCCTGCGCCTCTGCAATGGCTGGCAGCAGCAGTACGGAGACAGAGTTGGTAAGCACGGAAGGGAAGAGTACCATTGGCAGCGCCATCCCTGTCAGGACGCCGTACACGCTTAATGATTCTGATGCAGAATAGCCGAATTGCCGCAGCTGCCCTGGGATCATCACAGCCTCTAAGCTCTGCAGCACATTTACCAGCACCCGGTTGGCGCTTAGCGGCAGAGCCATTCCGAAAATCTGCCGCACGGCCAGGATGCGGCTGCCCTGCGCCCTTTTCCTGGGCAGGAAGCTGAAGGAAAAGAGTATGGCGGCCGCTTCCCCGACTACAATCCCCCAGGCAACAAGGCTTAGGGAGATTGCCTGGTATTTTTCCATGGAAATTTCGAAAAACAGCCATACGCTTGCGACCCGGGCCGCCTGCTCCACCAGCTGGGAAAATGCTGGTGCAAAGGTCTTTTTTAACCCGTAAAAATAGCCGTTAAGGCAGCTATGGATAGCGCCGAAGGGAATCGTAAACGCCAAGATCCGCAGCAGCGGCGCACAGCGGGCTTCCTCCAAGAAGCGGATGGCAATCCAATCGGAAAAGCGGTACAGGAACGCCATGCAGAAAAACGACAGGGACAAGGACAGGAACAGCCCTGCCGCCAGGTAGCACCGTTCGTTGCAGGGCCCCTTCCTGCCAGGGCAGGCTTTGGCTTGCTGGCCTGCAATGGCCGCCTGCGCCACGAAGCGGGAAATGGCGGTCTGGATGGCAGAAGCCGTTAAGGAGATGGTGAGCACATGGATAGGGAAGGTCAGCTGGTAAATTCCCATCGCTTCGGCACCAATGGACTGTGATAGGAATATCCTATAGAAAAAGCCGATAATCCGGGACAGCAATCCGGTTAGGGTAAGGAGCAGCGTGCCGGTAACCAGCGGGTGGCTGCGCAGGGAGCGATAATTCATAAAGCCTCCAGGTGTGCAATGTAAGTTTCTATCCAATTCTATGACCTAAAAACCCACAAAATGCATGTATAAAAAAATAAACTTGACAGCAGAATAAAATCATGGTACTATGCGTTTGTGGAAAAACCCGACTAAAATGCTCCGAATTTAAAATGCCAGGGTAAGAGGCAGGGTTTGGGCAGGAAGCGGTTGCACGATAAAGAGGTGGTATGTTGAAATTATCTACAAAGGGAAGGTATGGGCTGCGGGCTTTCATAGACTTGGCAGTTAGCGCAGAGGGCCAGCCGGTCTCCATTATAAGCATTGCCCAGCGGCAGGAGATTTCTGTCAGCTATTTGGAGAAACTGATGGCGAAGCTCAAGAAGGCCGGGCTGGTGGAAAGCGTCCGGGGCGTCAATGGGGGATATACCATTGCAAGGCCAGTGGATGAGATTTCCGTGGGGGACGTGCTGCGGGCTTTAGAAGGGGATTTGGTCCCTGTGGAATGCGCAGGGATTGATGGGGGCCAATCTGGGCATTGCGGCAGTTCCTCCCAGTGTGTCAGCAAGATTGTGTGGAAGCGTATCAATGACTGCATTAACGACACGGTGGACAGCATTTACGTTGGGGAACTGGTCCGGGAAAGTAAGGAGGAAAAATGGGAAAAATGATATATTTAGACAATGCGGCCACGACAAGGACCGCACCAGAGGTAGTGGAGGCTATGCTCCCATATTTTACGGAATCTTATGGGAATGCCTCTACCGTATATGAATTTGGCACGAAGAGCAAAGAAGCCATCTCCCAGGCAAGGGAGGTGATTGCAAAGGCCATCGGCGCCAAGGAGAACGAGGTTTATTTTACGGCAGGGGGCAGCGAGTCGGATAACTGGGCCATTAAGGCTGCCGCTGAAGCATACAAAGCCAAAGGGAACCACATCATCACCAGCAAGATTGAGCACCATGCCGTACTGCATACCTGCCAGTGGTTAGAGCAGAACGGTTTTGAGGTTACTTACCTGGATGTGGATGAGTACGGCGTGGTGAAACTGGAAGAACTCAAAAAGGCAATCCGCCCCACCACTATCCTGATTACCATTATGTTTGCCAACAATGAGATTGGCACCATTGAGCCGGTGGCAGAGATTGGGCGGATTGCCAGGGAGCATGGCGTCCTGTTCCATACCGACGCCGTGCAGGCTTTCGGGCAGGTGCCGATTGATGTGGATGCCTGCGGCATAGACATGATGAGCGCCAGCGGGCATAAGCTGAACGGCCCGAAAGGCATTGGCTTCCTCTATATCCGCAAGGGCGTGAAAATCCGTTCCTTTCTCCATGGAGGGGCGCAGGAGAGGAAGCGCAGGGCTGGCACAGAGAATGTCCCAGGGATTGTGGGCTTTGGGAAAGCTGCGGAAATGGCCCTGGTAAGCATGGAAGGGCGCACCAGAAGGGAAAGGGAATTGCGTGATTATATGATTAGCCGTGTGCTGAAGGAGATTCCCTACACACGGGTCAACGGCCACAGGGTGAACCGGCTTCCCAATAACGTGAACCTTTGCTTCCAGTTTGTGGAAGGGGAATCCCTGCTGATTATGCTGGATATGAAAGGCATCTGCGCTTCCTCCGGTTCGGCCTGTACCTCGGGGTCTTTAGATCCTTCCCATGTGCTCCTGGCAATCGGCCTGCCCCATGAAATAGCCCACGGCTCCCTGCGGCTGACCTTGGGAGGGGACACGACGAAAGAAGACATTGATGATACCATTGAGGCAATCAAGGAGATTGTGGCGCAGCTGCGGGAAATGTCGCCCCTTTATGAGGATTATATGAAATCTTCCAGATAAGGAAAGCCGGATGCCCCAGAAGGAGATAGGGGACGGACGTATGCCGGGGATTGATGGGAACAGAAGCAGCCTGTGGATGCAGAGAATAGACGGAATCAGAAAAATGGAGGAAGAAATGTATAGCGAAAAAGTAATGGACCATTTTAAGAACCCTAGGAATGTAGGGGAAATTGAGGATGCCAGCGGCGTGGGGACGGTAGGCAATGCCAAGTGCGGCGATATCATGCGTATTTTCCTGGATATAGATGGCAATGGGATTATCCAGGACGTGAAATTTAAGACGTTTGGCTGCGGCGCAGCTGTAGCTACCAGCTCTATGGCAACGGAACTGGTAAAGGGCAAGAGCATACAGGAGGCGCTCCAGGTGACGAACCAGGCCGTTATGGAAGCATTAGACGGCCTTCCCCCTGTCAAGGTACACTGCTCCCTTTTGGCAGAGGAGGCCATCCATGCCGCCCTTTGGGATTATGCAGAGAAGAACCATATCACGATTGAAGGCTTAGAGAAGCCCAAGGATGATATCAGCGAGGAAGAAGAGGAAGAGGATTACTAAGCAGGGATGGGCTTATGGAGAAAAAAAGAGTCGTAGTGGGGATGTCCGGCGGGGTGGATTCCTCCGTGGCGGCCTGGCTGCTGAAGGAGCAGGGCTATGAGGTGATCGGCGTCACCATGCAGGTGTGGCAGGAAGAGGATAGGGCAGCGCAGGAGGAACAGGGGGGCTGCTGCGGGCTGTCCGCCGTGGAAGATGCGCGCCGCGTGGCTGCAATGCTGGGGATTCCTTACTATGTCATGAATTTTAAATCAGCATTTAAAAAAAATGTAATTGATTATTTTGTGGGGGAATATATCAAAGGGCGCACGCCGAACCCCTGTATTGCCTGCAACCGCTATGTGAAATGGGAGTCTTTGCTGCGGCGCAGCATGGAGATTGGGGCGGATTATATTGCCACGGGCCATTATGCCAGGGTGGTAAGGCTCCCAAACGGCAGGTACGCACTGCAGAAATCTGCCTCTGCTGCAAAGGACCAGACCTATGCCCTCTATAGCCTGTCCCAGAGCCAGCTTTCCCATACCCTGATGCCCGTCGGGGATTATACCAAGGAGGAAATCCGCAGTATGGCGGCAAAGCTGGGGCTTCGGACAGCGGGTAAGCCGGACAGCCAGGAAATCTGTTTTATCCCGGATCGGGATTATGCGAAATTCATCGACCAGGAGACCGGCAGGAAGCAGGAGCCAGGGAATTTTGTGGACAAGGATGGAGCCGTCCTTGGGCGCCACCTGGGGATTACCCATTACACCATCGGCCAGCGCAAGGGGCTAGGCCTTGCGATGGGCAAGCCGGTGTTTGTTACGGAGATCCGCCCGGAGAGCAATGAGGTAGTCATTGGCAGCAATGAGGACGTGTTTGGGGACGCTCTTTCTGCAGGGCAGCTGAATTTTATGTCCATCCCAGATTTGCAGGGGGAACGGGAGGTAGTGGCCAAAATCCGCTACAACCACCAGGGGGCTCCCTGCATGATCCGGAAGATAGGGGACGATAAGGTGGAATGCCGGTTCCCGGAACCGGTGCGAGCCATAACGCCGGGACAGGCAGTGGTGTTTTATGAAGGCAGCACCGTATTGGGCGGCGGCACTATTTTGTAATTTTGCTTGTATGCTGTGGGGAATTGGTTTATAATGGTATGGGATATTAGCTACAGTGGTAGCTTCTTGTTATGATAACAGGGGATTTGTGTAAATTTTTGGAAAGAAGGAGAAGGAAATGAACATATTAGTTATTAATTGCGGAAGCTCATCCCTGAAATACCAGGTGATTGATTCAGGGTCAGAGGAAGTGCTGGCCAAAGGGCTATGTGAGAGGATTGGCCTGGACGGGCGGCTGGTTTACCAGAAGGCAGGCGGTGAGAAGGAAATCACAGAGGCGGACATGCCTTCCCACAAGCAGGCGATCCAGATGGTGCTGGACGCTTTGGTAAACCCTGGCACGGGCGTGTTGGGGAGCCTGGATGAAATCGGCGCGGTAGGCCACAGGATTGTCCATGGCGGGGAGGAGTTTGCAGCTTCCACCCTCTTGGGCGAAGAGGTATTGAAGGCCATCGAGGAATGCAGCGATTTGGCTCCGCTGCACAACCCGGCAAATTTAATCGGCGTCCGCGCCTGCCAGGAACTGATGCCAAACGTGCCTATGGTAGGCGTGTTTGACACAGCCTTCCACCAGACGATGCCGGAAAAAGCATACCTCTATGGCATTGATTACGGTTACTACGAAAAATATAAAGTGCGCCGGTATGGCTTCCATGGCACCTCCCACAGCTATGTTTCCAAACGCGCAGCGGAGATTGTAGGCAAGCCTTACGGGGAACTGAAGACCATTGTATGCCATCTGGGGAACGGCGCCTCCATCTGTGCCGTAAAAAATGGCAAGTCCATTGACACGTCCATGGGCCTCACCCCTTTGGAGGGCCTGATTATGGGTACCCGCTCCGGCGATATCGACCCAGGGGCGATGGAATACCTGGCCAAGAAGGAAGGCCTGGATTTGGAAGGCATTATGGAGGTACTGAATAAAAAGTCAGGCGTCCAGGGGCTTTCCAATATTTCCAGTGATTTCCGTGATTTGGAGGCGGCAGCGGCCAAGGATGACCATGCCGGGATCCGTGCCCTGGAGGCTTTTATTTACCGCGCTGCAAAATATGTCGGGGCATATGTGGCAGCCATGAACGGCGTGGATGTCATCTGCTTTACGGCAGGCGTCGGGGAGAACGGGCCGGATACCAGGAAGGGCATCTGCAATTACCTGGGCTATTTGGGCGTTTGCATTGATGATGAAGCCAATAAGGTAAGGGGTGAGGAGCGTGTGATTTCTGCCCTGGACTCAAAGGTAACGGTGCTTTGCCTCCCTACGAATGAGGAGCTGGCCATTGCGCGTGAGACCGTGGCATTGGTTACGGGCAAATAGTTTTGGATGAAAATACAGGGAGTGTCCCCCGTCATAAGGGGATGCTCTTTGTATTTTTGGCAGGGACGGCACATTGATAGGAGGAGATATATGGAAGGACAGGATATGGTAGTGGGGGGCTTTGCGTTTACGGATAAAAAAGCAGCCTTGAAGGCCAGGCATGAAGCAGAGAGCATTCAATACCTGGAAAAACAGATCAATATGGAAAACCCGCGGATGGTATTGGAATTTTACAAGAAGCTTTTGGCGGAGGAAGTGTTTGAGACGCCGGTAGGCCTTGCATTCCTAAAGGGGCTCTATGATTTCCTTGCAAAGATCCCGGAGTTCCAGGATGGCCTTGCCCCCATCCAGACGGAGAAGATGGCGACGGCTTTGCTGGGCGGGGCGCCTACGGGTGCAGGTGCCCCGCCGGGGGCCGAGGGGCAGGAAAGCTTCCAGAGGGCAGAAGAGATGGCAGCCTTATACGAAGATAAGCTCAATAAGGTGAAGCAGAAAATGCGCTCTGCAGAGCTGAAGCAGAAGCGCACGGAAGAAGGCATGCGCAAACAAAAGTCCAGCCTGCGTTTCAGCAGGCTTTTGAATGTATTTTTCTTGCTGGTGGTGATTGGGATGTTTGCGCTTGCTTTGACGGATAACCATCCCAATATCATCAATTATGAGAATAAAATCCAGGATAAATACTCCCAGTGGGAAATGGACTTACAGGAGAGGGAAGAAAAAGTCAGGGAAAAGGAGCGTGGGCAGAAAGGGGAATAGGCGCAAGATGGCAGGTTCTGGCCAAGGGTCCACACTTTTGTCATAATTATATGTTAAAATACCCCAAAATATAAGGGACGCCCGATAGGCCAGGGCGGGGGAAAGGTGTGGGATATTATGGAACGGCTGAAAATATTAGTAGTGGATGACGAGAGCAGGATGCGCAAGCTTGTGCGCGATTTTCTGGTAAAACAGGATTTTGATGTAACAGAGGCTGAGGATGGAGAAGACGCCCTGAACAAATTCTATGCCCAAAAGGATATTGCGCTGGTAATCCTGGATGTCATGATGCCGAAAATCAACGGCTGGGACGTCTGCCGGGAAATCCGAGAGACCTCCAAGGTGCCGATTATCATGCTGACTGCCAAGGGGGAAGAAAGCGATGAGCTCCAGGGCTTCGGCATAGGGGCGGACGAGTATATTTCCAAGCCCTTCAGCCCTAAAATCCTGGTGGCCAGGGTAGAGGCTATCCTGCGCAGGACCAGCAAGAATGAAGAGGAAGTCTTAGAAATCGGCGGGATACGGATTGACAGGCTGGGACATCAGGTGCTGGTGGAGGGCCGGGAAGTGGAATTAAGCTACAAGGAATTTGAACTGCTCACTTATTTCATTGAGAATAAGGGGATAGCCCTTTCCCGGGAGAAGATCCTGAACCATGTATGGAATTACGACTATTTTGGCGATGCCAGGACGATTGATACCCACGTAAAGAAGCTGCGCAGCAAGCTGGGCGCCAAGGGAGAGTATATCAAGACCATCTGGGGCATGGGTTACAAATTTGAAGTAGAGTAAAGGGCAATCTTGCACGATTTGAGGTAGAGAAGGATGAGGTATTCCATTACAAGGAAAATTACAGCAATCATGGTTAGCATTGTGGCCGGCACAGTTTTACTGTGCTGGTTTATTAATACTACCCTTTTGGGGTCTTATTATATAGAGCATAAACAGAAGATGCTCCTGGATACTTTCCAGATGGTGGATAAAGAAAGCGAATCAGGCCGGACGGACCGGAAGGATTTCAAGATTGCCTTGGAGCGGCAGTGTGCCAACAGCAATATTACCATGATGATTATCAGGCCGGACAGCACGATTGTGCAGTCCAATGTAGGGAATGATACGGTATTATTGCTGCAGTTCATGCAGCTGGTGTTCCACACGGGGGACCAGGAGGCGGAGATTGTAGAGAATACGGAGCGCTATACGGTGGAACGGACAAAGGATAACCGCCTGGAATCGGAATACCTGGTGCTGTGGGGGAACCTGCAGAACGGCAACCTGATTTTAATGCGGGCGGCGGTAGAGAGCATCCGGGAAAGCGTAGGGATTGCCAACCGTTTCCTGGGCTATGTGGGTATCTGTGCAGTGGTTGTCTGTACGGTAATCATCTATATGGTCACCAGGCGGATCACAAACCCTATCCTGCAGCTTGCAGAGCTATCCAAGCGGATGACGAACCTGGATTTTGACGCCAAGTTCCATAGCCGTGGGAATAATGAGATTGATTTGCTGGGCGAGCATATGAACCAGATGTCGGAGACTTTGGAGCGGACGATTTCAGAGTTAAAGAGCGCCAATAATGAACTGAAATCTGACATTGCGAAAAAGACGGAAATTGATACGATGCGTAAGGAGTTTATTTCCAATGTGTCCCATGAACTGAAAACCCCGATTGCCTTAATCCAGGGCTATGCCGAGGGGCTGCAGGAATGCATCAATGACGACGAGGCCAGCCGTGAGTTTTATTGTGAGGTAATTATGGATGAAGCAGATAAAATGAACCAGCTGGTAAAAAACCTGCTGACTTTGAACCAGCTGGAATCCGGCGGGGAGCAGGTAGCCTTTGAACGGTTTGACCTGATGGAAGTCGTCCGCGGCGTGGTACAGTCGACTGCCATCCTGCGGGAACAGGGCGGCATTATCCTGCGCCTGTATGGGGAGGGGCCTGCGTATGTCTGGGCGGATGAATTTAAGACGGAGCAGGTCTTAACGAATTATGTCAGCAACGCCATCCATTATGCCAGCGGGGAAAAGCGGATTGAACTGACGGTGGAGCAGAGAGAGGATGTGGTGAGGGTGGAGGTGTTCAATACCGGCAGCCATATCCCAGAAGAGGACCTGGGGCATATTTGGGAGAAGTTCTATAAAGTGGATAAAGCAAGGACCAGGGAGTACGGCGGGAATGGCATTGGGCTGTCGATTGTAAAGGCGATTATGGACTCTTTCCACAGGGAATGCGGGGTAAGGAATGAAGAAGACGGCGTGGCCTTTTGGTTCGAGTTGGACAGGAAGGCTGAAAATTTTGGATAGAAAATTTAGTTGCCCTGTGGAATAATTGATGGTAGAATAGAAGTAACGATTCAAAAAAGGTGAAGAGGAATATGAGAATGGAAAGGAAGACAGGCAAATGAAGAAGTTCATAAAAACAGGGATAGCGCTGACGGCGGCGGCAATGTTTCTGTCTGGGTGCGGGGAAGGGCTGATGGTAATGAACGAGAAGGAAGAGGCGATTGTCGTAAGCTATTCCGCCGGCGCCCTGGCGAAGCGGAACCGTTACCAGCCAGAAGGCCTGACTGCCGTATACCAAGGGGAAGAGGATGAGGCGGAGGAAGAAGAGCCGAAGGAAGCGGCAGAGAAGGAAGAGCCGGCAGAGATAGAAGCGCCAGAGGAAAAAGCCCAGGAGCCAGGCAGCGCCGAAGCGCCGGGAGGAGAAGCCCAGGAGCCGGGCAGCGCCGAAGCGCCGGGAGGAGAAGCCCAGGAACCTGGGGAAGCAGCGGCGTACGCTAGCCTGACAGACGCGCTGGGGTTAAAGGGCATCCAGGTTTCCTACCAGGATTATTTTATCAGCGATACTTACCAGCAAGGGGATTATTATATCTTGAATGCCAAGGAAGGGAATACCTTTGTGATATTAAATTTCAATATTGCAAACAGTGGGGCCGGGGAAACCTTGTGCGACATACTGTCCCTCCAGCCTATTTTCACGCTGGATGTGGAAGGGGAGGCCGGCATCCGGAATGAGGTGACCATGCTGGACAATGACATGGCTACTTACAAGAAGCCCGTCGGGCCAGGGCAGACGGACACGGCTGTCCTGCTGTTCGAAGTACCAAAAGATGCAGCAGAGGCCATGTCTGGCATACGCCTTAGCCTGCTTGTGGATGGAGAGGCCAATGATATCGCGTTAGATTAAGATAATTTCAAAATGTTGTATATTTTTCAGAAACCCTATGGTATAATGATTACAATTATAGTGGCTATGGAGGTATGGATAGTTACTGGTTATGGATTATTGGCAGGGTTTTGAGAGGGAAATATGCCGGAGAGGAGAGGACACAATTATGGATACACAAATTCTATTAGAGAATGGCACAAATGAGCTGGAGGTATTGGAATTTACATTGGGCGGGAACCATTATGGCATCAATGTGGCAAAAATCCGGGAGATTTTAACATATCAGCCGGTTACCCCCATCCCGAATTCCCATCCCAGTGTGGAAGGTATTTTCATGCCAAGGGATACGATGATTACCGTTATCAATCTGCGTAACTGCCTGGGCTTCCCAGACCATGAGAAAGATGGGCTGTTTATCATCACCAATTTTAACAAGCTGAACATTGCATTCCATGTGGACGAGGTCTGCGGCATCCACAGGTTTTCCTGGACAGAGATTATTAAGCCGGATTCTACTATTAATATAGAAGAAAATGGGGTGTCCACGGGCGTCGTGAAGCTGGAGGAACGCCTTATTGTCATTTTGGATTTTGAGAAGATTGTGACAGATATCAGCCCGGAGACAGGGTTGCAGATGTCTGATTTGGATGATTTGGAGGAGCGCATAAGGAGCGATTCCCCAATTATGATTGCAGAGGATTCCCCCTTGCTGTCAAAGCTGATTACCGACTGCCTCAAGAAGGCGGGCTACACCAAGCTGAATGTGAACAGCAACGGCCAAGAAGCCTGGGATAAGCTATGTGAGTACCAGAAAGAGGGAAGCCTGGATGAAAAGGTACATATGGTGATTACGGATATTGAGATGCCTTTGATGGATGGGCATAGGCTCACCAAGCTGATTAAGGATGACGAAGAACTGAACCATATCCCTGTGGTTATCTTCTCTTCCCTTGTCAATGATGAGATGAGGCGCAAAGGCGAGATGCTAGGGGCGGACGCCCAGCTGACCAAGCCAGAGATTGGCAAGCTGGTGGGCGCCATCGACAAGCTTTTAGACCAGCATAAAGAGGCAGTTGCACGGAAAGCCGGCGCATAGATGGCGTGAGCCGGCGGCTGGTGCAGGCATGGCTGCCTGGCTGGCTGCCAGTAGGGATTGATTGCCGGGAAAGAGGCGCGTTTGGAAAATTTTGCAAAGTAATTTTCTGATGCGCCTTTTTGCGCACCACACAGCCTGACGCAGGCAGAAGATCCGGCGGGGCAGGTTGGTTATCGTCGATACATAAGGAGGAAAGGAATGGACAGAGTATCATTGGAAAAGGAATTGAAAGGGAACGCTTACCCAGGCAGGGGCATAGTGATAGGCAAGTCCCAGGATGGGAAATATGCGGTTACTGCTTATTTTATTATGGGCAGGAGTGAGAATAGCCGCAACCGTATCTTTGTAAAGGAGGGGGAAGGCATCCGGACACAGGCGTTTGACCCTGCCAAGATGAGCGACCCCAGCCTTGTGATTTATGCCCCAGTCCGGGTGCTGGGCAATAAGACCATTGTAACCAATGGGGATCAGACCGATACGGTCTATGAGCTTATGGACAAGCAGCAGACGTTTGAACAGGCTTTGCGCACCCGGGAGTTTGAGCCGGACGCGCCCAATTATACGCCCCGTATTTCAGGCATTATGCATGTAGGGGATGGCAGCTACAATTATGCCATGTCCATCTTAAAGAGCAGCAACGGCAACCCTGCAGCCTGCAGCCGCTATACCTTTGCCTATGAGAACCCTTTAGACGGGGAAGGGCGTTTTATCCATACTTATATGGGGGATGGGGAGCCGCTGCCCAGCTTCGAGGGGGAACCGAAGCTTGTGGCAATCGAAGGGACGATTGACGAATTTGCTGCCCAGCTTTGGGAGAGCCTCAATGAGGATAATAAGGTATCCCTGTTTGTACGCTATATTGAGATTGCAACCGGAAGCTATGAGACGCGGATTATAAATAAACACCAGTAGAATGGAGGAACAGATGCAGGAATTAGAGTTAAAATATGGATGTAACCCCAACCAGAAGCCATCAAGGATCTATGTGGAGCAAGGCGGGCTGCCCATAAAAGTGCTGAACGGCAAGCCAGGTTATATCAATTTCCTGGATGCATTCAATGGATGGCAGCTTGTGAAGGAACTGAAGGCAGCTACAGGGCTTCCGGCAGCCACGTCTTTTAAGCATGTTTCCCCGGCAGGGGCGGCCGTAGGGCTTCCCATGTCCGAGGTGGAGAAGAAAATTTATTGGGTAGATGATATGGACATGGAGTTTACCCCCCTTGCCAATGCCTATGCCAGGGCCAGGGGCGCGGACCGTATGTCCTCTTTTGGGGATTTTATCTCCCTGTCGGACGTCTGTGATGTGGCTACGGCCAAGATTATCAAGAGGGAAGTGTCGGACGGCGTGATTGCCCCAGGATATGAGCCGGAGGCATTAGAAATCTTGAAGGCCAAGAAAAATGGCAATTACAATGTAGTGGAAATCGATCCCTCCTATGTGCCGGCCCCGATTGAGCGCAAGGAAGTGTTTGGCATTACATTTGAGCAGGGCAGGAATGAACTGAAAATTGACAGCGATTTCTTTGCAAATGTGGTAACGGAGAAGAAGGAGATTCCAGAGCAGGCCAAGATTGACCTGGCGATTGCGATGATTACCTTAAAATATACCCAGTCCAATTCTGTCTGCTATGCCAAGGGCGGCCAGGCCATCGGCATCGGAGCGGGGCAGCAGTCCAGGATCCACTGTACCCGCCTGGCAGGGCAGAAGGCAGATAACTGGTATCTGCGCCAGGCGCCGAAGGTACTGGGGCTGCAGTTCGTAGAAGGGATTGGGCGGGCAGACCGTGACAATGCCATTGATCTGTATATTGGGGAGGATTATATGGATGTGATGGCGGATGGGGCCTGGGAGAAAACCTTCCAGGTAAAGCCGGAGGTATTTACCCAGGAGGAGAAGCGGGAATGGCTAGGGCAGCTGTCAGGCGTAGCCCTGGGTTCAGATGCGTTCTTCCCCTTTGGGGACAATATTGAAAGGGCCCATCGGAGCGGTGTCGCTTATGTGGCAGAGCCGGGCGGCTCTATCCGGGACGACCATGTGATTGCCACTTGCAATAAGTACGGGATGGCCATGTGCTTTACAGGGATACGGCTGTTCCATCATTAAAGGGAAAAGGCTCCCGGCGCAGCAGATGCGGCCAGGAGCCTTTGTTTCTGCCTATCCCGTCGCTTAATGGATATCCGAATATTCATTCAGGATTTTCCGTTTCATATCGAAAAGCTTGTCTGATAAATCCACATAGACTTCATGGGGATTGGCAAAACGCTTCGTCTCATTCCAGAGGGTTTCTTTTTCCTGGGCGCAGTATGTTTGGATGTCCATGGCCTTGGGGGACTGGTAGACGCATTCCCCCTTTTGGAAGATGGGCGTAAGCAATTTGCGCATCGTATAAGTGCCGCCTTTCAGGCAGGTTTTTTTCCATGTCTCTAAAGGGTCGAAGAGCAGCAAATCCTTATCTGTGTCAAAAGATTCCCCTTCCAGGCAGATGTAGTCTGCCCGGATTTTCCCAGAATCCTTTTCATAAATCCGGTACACCGTCTTGTTGCCAGGGTTCGTTACTTTCTCCGTATTTTCAGAAAGCTTGATTTTGGGCAGGAAGGAGCCGTCCTTCCCTTTTATGGCCGCCAGCTTGTATACCCCTCCGAAAGCGGGGCAGTCTTTGGAGGTAATCAGGTTCGTGCCGACGCCCCAGGAGGTTATCTTCGCCCCTTGGCTCTTTAGGTTCTCAATCAGGTATTCATCCAGGTCATTGGAAGCGGAAATCACAGCGTCTGCAAACCCGGCCTCATCCAGCATCCGCCGCGCCACTTTGGACAGGTAGGCCAGGTCGCCGCTGTCCATGCGGATACCATAAGAGCCCAAGGGGATGCCTGCTTCCCGCATTTCCCGGAAGACCCGGATGGCATTGGGGACGCCGGAGGTCAGCGTGTCGTACGTGTCGACCAGCAGGATGCAGGCAGAAGGGTAAAGCCTTGCATAGGCCTTGAAGGCAGTGTATTCATCCGGGAAGCCCATAATCCAGCTATGGGCATGGGTGCCCTTTATGGGAACGCCAAACATTTTCCCGCATAGCACGTTGGAAGTACCGCAGCATCCCCCAATGACCGCTGCCCGCGCACCGTAAACCCCAGCATCCGGCCCCTGCGCCCGCCGCAGGCCAAATTCCATGACGCCGTCCCCCTGGGCTGCATAGCAGACCCTGGCAGCCTTGGTGGCAATCAGGCTCTGGTGGTTCAGGATATTTAAAATGGCGGTCTCGACCAGCTGTGCCTCCATGATGGGGGCGATGACCTTGACCAACGGCTCCCGTGGGAAAATAACGGTGCCTTCCGGGATTGCGTAGATATCGCCAGAGAAATGGAAGCCTTCCAGGTATTCCAGGAAATCCCCATCAAAAATCCCCAGGCTCCTAAGGTAGGAAATATCTTCTTCTGTAAAATGCAGCCCTTTGATATAGCCGATAATCTGTTCTAGGCCGGCACAGATGGCATAGCCCCCATTGCTGGGGTTATTCCGGAAAAACGCGTCAAAGACGACAGTCTCATGGCTGCCCGTCTTGAAATAGCCCTGCATCATGGTCAGTTCGTAAAGGTCTGTCAGTAAGGTTAAATTTGAGGTGTCCATAGTGTGCTCCTTTTATGCAATGGTTTTGGCGCTCCTGCCTTGCTCTTTTATCTATTATAGGAGATTCCCGGCTGTAATTGCAAGTATATTTTTACAGAAAAGAATCCCAGGGCATGCCGGATTTTTTCTATGCCAGGCATGCCCTGGGCGGTGATTCGCATCTATCTAAAATCTATTCCCCGCACATGGGCTTTAAATCTTTGCTGATAATCAGCTGGGCTTCTGTAGCTTCCTGGATCTGCCCTAAGGTAAACGCGGGATTGTATTCTGCCAGCACCAGCCCTTCCCCTGTCACTTCAATGACGGCCATTTCTGTAATGATTTTATCCACGCATCTGACTGCCGTATAAGGCAGGCGGCATTTTTTTAAAATCTTGGGGGCGCCTTTTGCCGTATGCTCCATGGCGATAATCACGTTCTTCGCCCCTACGAGAAGATCCATGGCGCCGCCCATGCCCGGCATTTTTTTCCCAGGGATAATCCAGTTGGAGAGTGAGCCTTCCTCATCCACCTCAAGCCCCCCTAAGATAGTGGCGTCCACATGCCCGCCGCGGATCATGGCGAAGGAGGTAGCGGAGTCTATAAACGCCCCTCCGGCATCCACTGCCGAAGGGGAACCCCCGGCGTCTACGATATGGAGGGGGCTGTGTGTCCAATCATCCACCGCGGCCGTGCCTACAATGCCATTTTCAGACTGGAGCACCACATGCACGTCTTCTGGCAGGTACTGGGGGACCAAGGTAGGCAGCCCAATCCCTAAGTTCACCACATCCCCGTCATGGAGTTCCTTTGCCACGCGTTTTGCAATAAAGCCTTTGATTTCAGACCGTTCCACGTTTTTTTCCTCCTCTCACCACATAATCAACATAAATGCTCTGGGTGCGTACATCCTCCGGGCGGATGTACCCCAAATACACGATTTCTTCCGCCTCTACGATAACAGTATCTGCAGCTGTCGCCATCAGCGGGTTGAAATTGCTGGTGGCTCCCCTGTACCAGATATTTCCTTTCGGGTCGACCACAGACCCAGCGATAATTGCAATATCTGCCCGGATGGCATCCATCATCAGGTATTCTTTCCCATGGATGGACTGCTTGCCCAGGCAGAGGGGGGAATCCTCCACGATAGTGCCCACGCCCGTGGGGGTCAGCACGCCGCCCAGCCCAGCGCCGCCGGCGCGGATCATCTCAGCCAGTGAGCCTTGGGGCACCAGGATAACCTCTAGGGTCTTGTCTTCCATCGACTGTTTTGCCACTTCAGGGTTCAGCCCCACATGGGTGGCAATAAACCGCTTTACCTGATGGTTATGTACCAGCTTGGCCACGCCGTAATGCTCTTCCCGCATGGGACCTCCAGGCATAGAGGCGTCATTGCAGATGATTGTCAGATCTTTTACCTCACTGTCAGCCAGGACGTCTATTAAGTCATGGGGCGTCCCGCATCCCATAAAGCCGCCTACCATAACCGTCATGCCGTCATGGATTAGCGCAGCCGCATCTTCTAATGATAATAGTGTAGGCATTGCCGTTACCTCCTGTTCATTTTCTGCTTTCTGGTGTTTTGGGGATATGCCCTGCCCTTTACGCGCAGGCTGGCGCTATCCCCTTATTTCTGGTAAAGCATCCAGATTAGGTATTCGTTCAGGGCAGCGTTGGATGCTGCTGCCTGTTCCGGCGTCCAGGACTGGAAACCCTCCCCTGTCTTGAACCCGGTTTTCCCGGCCTCTTTCAGCCCGGCCAGCAGCTTGGAAGGCTTGTGGGAATCTTCCAGGTCTTTTAAGATATAATCATGGATATTATAAGTGAGGTCCGTCCCCACCATATCTGCATTTTCCATAGGCCCGAGCTGGGGCAGCCGCAGCCCGAAGGAATAGCGTACGGCTTCGTCTACGGTGGCTGCGTCCGCAATCCCGTTTTCTACAATGGAGATAGCCTCCCGCCACAGGGCATGCTGCATCCGGTTTGCAATAAAGCCGGGCACATCCTTCTTACAGAGCACCGGTTTTTTTCCTGCTGAGCGGAGGACTTCCATAACGGTTTCTGCCACTTCATCAGAGGAAGCATCGGATTTCACCACCTCGACCAAGGGAATCAGATGCCCTGGGTTCCAGAAATGGGTGCCTACAAAACGCTCCCGGTGCTGCAGGTGTTCTGAAATCTGGGAGGGGCTCATGACGGAGGAATTGGTGCAGAAAATAGTATCCGCACTGCAGCGGGCTTCCAGCTTTGCAAAGGTCTCCTGCTTTACCTTCATATCTTCAAATACAGCTTCAATGACAAAGTCCGCAGAAGATACCCGGCTGCTGTCAATGTCGTCCGTAAAGGAAATACGGGAGAGGCGCTCATCCAATTCCGATTCCGCCAGGACGCCTTTTTCTATCAGCTTCTCTGTATTAATGCGGATGCCTGCAGCTACGTCCGTAGGGTTAATATCGTATAATGCAACCTGATAAGCCGGATTGGAGGCCATGACAAAGGCGATATTCTTCCCCATCATGCCTGCGCCGCAAATCAGGATATTTTTAATTTCTTTCATACTGGGAAACCATCCTTTCGCAAGTCCAATTGATTGATGTATGATAAAGCTCCCGCCAGAATGGGGCGCCGCCTGCATCTTGATAGGTTGGCCTGCGCCGGGCCATACGGGGAGGAAAATACGAGGGTATTATGTCCTGGTGGGAGCCATATCAGCAATATTATTCTTCTACTTCTGCATACTCCATGTCGTCTGGAGTGCGTGCGCCGTCTTTTTCAAAGACGCCTTCCTTCCCGCAGAAAGGGCAGAGCCCGAACCTGTCCCCAAACGCAGGGATTAAGTCAGTCGCATATTTAAATTTCTGCTTGCACTCCTGGCAGTGGTAATACATAAAACAGGGTCCCCAGCTCATTTGCCGAGCCCCAGGATTTCCCGCGCCTCAGATGGCGTGGCAGGCTCATTCCCAAACTCACGGATTACACGGGCGGCACGTTCTACCAGCTGGCGGTTGCTCTCAGCCAGCTGGCCCTTGGCATACATTACGTTGTCTTCCATGCCTACGCGGATATGGCCGCCCATGGCCACTGCCCCATAAGTCATTTCCATGGCGCAGTGCCCTACGCCAAAGCAGCTCCAGGTAGAGCCTGGGCAAAGCGTGTCCATGGTCTCTTTCATAAATACCAGGTTCTTCATAGAGCCTGGGATGCCGTTTGCACAGCCCATGCACATCTGGAAATGCAGGGGGGCCTTTAGTACGCCTTTTTTCAGGTAATAAGCGGCATTTGCAATCATCCCGGGGTCAAACACCTCAATTTCAGGCTTTACATTCCATTCCTGCATGTTCCTGCCCAATTCTTCCAGGAATTTTGGGGGGTTCAAAAAAAGGGAGGAATTGAGCCAGTTCATAGACCCGCAGTCGTAGCTGCCCATTTCCGGGCGCAGTTCCTTAAGGTGCGCCTGCCTTGTCTCGTCAGTCGCATTCAGATCCCCGGATGTGGTCAGGTTCAGTACAATGTCACAGTCTGGGTGCTGACTGCGCAAAAGGGTTACCGTTTCCCGGAACTTTTCTGTGGACATTGTCCCATTCCCTTCGTCATCCCGCATATGCAGGTGGGCGATGGCTGCCCCCGCCTGCCAGCAGCTATATACGTCATCTGCAATTTCCTGCGGGGTCATTGGGACGTTCGGGTTATTTTCTTTTTTTGGCCAAGCCCCGGTAGTGGCCACTGTAATAATTGTTTTCCTTGCCATTCTTGCTATCCATCCTTTCTGCTATTGTTATAGGGCCGCAGCCTTATCCTATGGCGTAACTGGTTTTTCATTGTAACAATGGGGGTATGGAACAGTTACAGCCTGGCATTTTATTTCTGTGCCATTTTCCAGTCTTTATTGTATTTATGTTCGTCTACCGTAAGCACCAGCAGCACGTTCACCACTGCCACGCATGCAAACACAAGGTAAGCAAACCGGATCTGGCCGCCAGTCAGAAGCTGCACGATGCCGTTCACTGCAAAGCAGAGAGCCGTAATCGCCCCTTGGATGGGGAAAATCACGCTGTTGACCTTGTCAAATCCCTGGCGCCCGAAAATAGAGGTAGGCAAGGAAGTCGTAAAGTTTGCAGACCCGCCAATCCCCATGGCAATCATGAACAGGGAGGCATATACCAGAGGCGTTACATGATCCACTGCCGTGAAGTTCAAAAGCAGCGCAACTGCATACCAAATCCCAAACAGCACCATAGTCTTTTTCGTGCCCATCTTCTCATCAATCACGCCTACCAGCCAAGAGCCCACAACGCCGCCCAATGCAAGTATGGTCATGACATTCATGGCGGTCTGCTGTGAGAAACCCAATTCCACATTCCGGAGCACAAGCTGGCTCATAACCCCTACGGAACAGATCTGGAAGAACCCTGTCGTAATTGCCGCCATCCACAGTTCTTTGGTAGCCAGCAGCTTTCCGGTCGACCAGCCGCCGTCCCCGCTGCCTGTGCTGTGGTCATATTCTTCCTGGTATACCTTATCTGAGACATTATCCGGGTTCAGGTTCCGTTCTTCCGGTGTATTCCGGATGAGGATCATCCCTAAGACGCCAATTACCACGGCTGCAATCCCAATCGGCACTACGCCCATGCCGATATTTTTCAGCACGGTAGGGCCAATCAGGATGGAAACCAGCTGTACATAAAACGCAGAAGCCAGGTTATGCCCCATCGTGGTGTACCCCATAACGATTCCCTTTTTCTTTGGGAACCAGTTTGCCACTAAGGTGCCGCCCGCCACATAGCCTGCCGACATAATGCCGCCATATACAAAGCACATAGCCACGCAATACAAGGCCACGCTCCCTGCGTTGCAGGCAGCAATATAAGAAATCCCGGCAATGATTGTGAAAATCCCAGAAGTCAGCCTGGGCCCGATCTTTTGGTTCACCTGGCCGGCAATAATGAAGAATACTACCCCCACCAGCCCGGCGATGGAGTTCATGTTCATGATAGTCCCCGTTTCCACGCCTAGGGCGGCCGCCACATTCGGCGCAGAAATATTAGACCCATCGTTACACATGCCTACATAAAGGAAGAACATCAGCAGGCAGTAAAGGATGGTCAGCCATCCCCATGCGCCAAAGCGGAAAATAGAATTTTTATTGCCGTCCGGCAGGTTATTTACTTTTTTGTCCATTACCTTCTCTCCTTCAGAAATTAAGATTTGCCTCACGCTGGGAGAAACAGAGAAAGGGAGGAAACCCAGCATGTTTTCAGTGACGTAAAAAGAGCAGGAAGGCTATGGGAACGCCCTGCATAACCTTCCCGCTCCTGTATTATTTATTGCGGTTAAAAAGCTGCTGCATATACGCCAGGCAGCTGCCGCCGTTGCCGTTTTCATCGGCATAACCTGTCCCGCCGTATGTATAAGTACGCTCCGGCACGTCTTCTAGCTGGCTTTCCTCAATATAAGCCACGCAGCGGGCCATGCATCCGTCGCCCATATACCAGCGCAGTGGGAAGCAGAAGAACTGGAACCATTTCCCAGCCGGGATTTTATCCAAATCCCCGCCCAGGTTCTCTACGCCTACGATGCCATGTCCCAGCATCTCCTTATGGCAGGGCTCCCAAGTCCCCCAAATGCCGATATTTTCCAAATCCCCGAATTTTTCATCATAAGCAGACTGCCCATGGATGCGGATGTATTCTTCCTTATCGAACTCAGCATAAGCCTCTTCCCCAAACAGTTCCTTATACTCTTCTGTAATCGGCCGCCCAGTGGCCCCCAACAGGTTCATGCGGGTCATCCCGTTATTTCCCATAGCCGTATGGAGCGGATGGTCCAAGGCCTGCCCGTCCATAGCTACGCATTTCACCTTGTTCTTCACAAACCATTTCCCAGCGTCGACGCCAGTCCCAGCTGCATAATGGTAATAAGCTTTGGAATCGTCAAACAGGCGGTGCATCCCTGTATTCAGGCAGAGCACCTTTCCTTCCAGGTCGGCTTGGTTCACGCCGTATTTCTCACAGGCAGCGTCCAGATGCTTGTCTGTGATCAGCCCCCATGGCTCAATGTCAATCTTTAAGACGATAGCGTCCCCTGTATAAGCGTCAACTGGCATTTCATGGGTATAGCGGGCTCTCTTCCCATCAAATTCATATTCCATGACATGGCGTGGGGCGTCACAGTGGGTCCCTGTATGCATCGTGCAGGTAATCTTCTGGGTAAGCACCCCGCCTTTCGCCATGGTATGGGCGCTGTCAATGACGGGCTTATCGAAATAGGGCCAGCGTGGGATTTCGGCGCTGAATGGATGTGTCAGGTCTATGTATACTTTGCTCATGGTAAAAATCTCCTTTTCCTTTTTATATAAATAGATATTGGTAATTCCTTCTATGGCTGTCAGCATTTTGGTGGGGCTTCCCTCCAATGCACCGCTGATATTGGCAAGCTCAATGGCTCTGCAACCGCTATTTTTACCGCATTTAGATGACACGCTTGCTGCATCTAGGGTGTATAGCGTTCATATCGCCCTTAACGGTAAATGTTTGCCAATGCCAGCAGCCCCAGGCAGGCTCCCCCTCTTTTTAGGCAATTCAGGGGAGCCCGCCTGGGGCTGCGTCCGTCATGCCGGTAAAAAAGCCCTCCTTTTTCCTAGCAGGCCCAATACCCGCCGGTAGCGTCATAATTCCCTCCTGTGAGGAAATCAGAAGCCGGGGAAGCCAGCATGATGGCAAGCCCCACAAAATCATAAGGCTCGCCCAGCCTCCCAATCGGAAGCCTCTTTAGGAAGTTCTGGTATACGGCGGATTCCGGATCGAACATCCATTCCGTTAAATCAGAACGGAATACCGTGGGATTGATGGAATTCACATTGATTTTGTACTTTGCAGACAGATCGCAGGCCATAGACTGGATCATCAGGTCGCAGGCGCCCTTTGAAGCGCAGTAGCCAGTATAGCCAGCCATGCCCATCTTGGACCTGGCAGAGGAGACAACCACAATCTTGCCGCCTTCCCCCTGTTTTGCCATCTGCTCGGCAGAAGCCTTACATACCACATAAACGCTCTTTAAGTCCGCGTCCATAATGTATTGCCAATCCTCTACGGACTGTTCCATAATATTCTGCGGCTTGTTGTATCCATGGGCTACAGCCAGGATATCCAGCCTGCCGTATGTATCTACGGCGAACTTTATGATTTTATCTACATCCTCGCTTTTGGATGGATCACCAGAGATAATAGCGCATTCCCCGCCCTCGTGTGCAATCTGCTCTGCGACAGTGTTTAATTTTTCCGTGTTGCGCCCGGTGATAACCACTTTTGCGCCGCTCATGGCATAAGCTACGGCAATTGCCCCGCCCAATGCCCCGGTTGCCCCTGTGACAACGGCTACTTTATCCTTGATGGAAAACAGGTTTTCCACAAATTCTCTCTGTACGTTGACCATAGCTGTGTTCCTCCTTATGCTTCTGGGTAATTGATGATAACCAGCATTTTAGCAGGCTTGCCGCTCTCGTTCTTCAGGCCGCGGCCTTCGTTCGGCGGGAAGCTGATGCTCTCATTGGCGTGGATGACATATTTCTTGCCGTCCTTGTCCGTAACTGTCATTTCTCCTTCCAGGACATAATAGACTTTTTCTAAAGGGTTGTCCTCATAGGCCCAGTCTGCGCCTCCGTCAGGCTCAAACTCCGAAACGCCAATCCAGAATTTCGTAGCGCCGGTCTCGTCTTTACCATGGTAACGCTTGCAGGTTACGCCGAAATGTCCCGGCGGGAAATAGGGTTCCAGTTCTTCATAAGTCCTCTTAACCATAATGATGCTCCTTTCTGTTTTTTATATATTGTGGGATATTCTACAGTTACACATTGGCTTGTGTTATTTTTGTTATAATACAAAAAAATACCTTCTGCAAGAAGGCACTTTTTAGTAATATAAGTGGGAAATGGAAGGGTAATTTCTTTTTGGTGTCTAGAAAATTTGACAAATTTTAAAAAAAATATTATATATTTTGCACAAAAAATTATGGTATTACAAAGACCAATTTAAAAAATAAACAAAAAAGGACAAAAAATATTGTGCAAATTTCTGATTTTTCTATTTCTGATTTTTTCCAGGGGCAAATATGTTAGAATAATATGGTATTTAAGATGGAGCGATTATATGGAGGAGGTACGACAGGATGGCGAGAGAATGCTTTGACAAACCCACAAACCCCTATCATTATGCACTGCATTGTATCAGCGGGAAATGGAAGATGGTGATTCTGCATGAGGTATACACCTTTGGGAAGCTGAAGTTCAACTATACCCGGAAGGTATTGCCAATCACAGAAAAGGTTCTTAGCCAGCAGTTAAAGGAACTATGCGATGACGGGATTATACAGCGCATTGTGGATGGGAACCAATTCCCGCCAGATGTCAAATATGTGCTTACCAAATCTGGGGAACAGCTGCTCCCAGTGCTGGATACTTTGTATATCTGGAGCATCCGCCAGATGCATGAGAGAGGTATCCCAATAGATACGGATGCGTTCGTAGTCCATAAATCGGAAAAATATTTGGATGCGCTTTGGGATATTATGAAATCGAACGGCTTCCAGCTGGAGGTAGAGATTGAGCGGGGGAAGAATAAAAAATATATGAGGTAGAGGGTAAGGGTCCGCCTAACGCCCGGCAGTGCGTAGCCTAGCGGGTAAAACGCCCGATGCATTGCCTCAGGCCAGGCTTGCGTCTTATCCTTTTGCGATAGAATCACATAGGCAAGAATAAGCCGGCTTCCGGCTGCAAATGGCATTCTGCAGCCGGAAGCGTTTTTGCCTGGACAAGTATATTGACGCGGTTAGGGGCACGTGGTATTATGACACAAGAACAGCTGCTTTTTGCGGCAGGGTTATTTGATGTGCGGTAACTATGGCCGGAAAGCGGCCTATGATGGAGGGAAGGCTTATGGATTATTCAAGGGAGCATTTTGAACGGGCCGGCGAAGGTGCGCCGATTGAGTGGGGCTATGAACAGCATTGGGGGATGCGCAGCGTCCAGAACCTGGAGGCCGTCATCAATGAGGGCCTTCGCGTCGCCCTGCTGGAGGAGACGCCGGATCAGTCGCTGGAGGTGCTGCTGGAGCATATAGGGAAAGCGCTGAACGGGGAGCGGACCTATATATTTGAGCAGAACGGGTCTGGCGGCGATGACAATACCTATGAGTGGGCTGCCGATGGGGTGAAGCCGGAAAAAGAGAATCTTCAAAATGTTCCTTCGGAAGTATGTGCAAGCTGGTATCGGAATTTCAGCGTCGGTAAGCATATCATGATTGAGGACTTAGAAGATATCCGGGAATCCGAACCCCTTCAATATGAGAACCTGAAGCGGCAGGGCGTCCATTCCCTCGTCGTGGTCCCGCTTTATGACGGCGAGAACCTCATCGGTTTTTTCGGTGTGGACAACCCGCCGGTGAAGTCGCTGGAATACGCATCGAATATGCTCCAGACGGCGGCATATTTTATTGTATCCTCCCTGAAACGGCGCAACCTGCTCCGTGAGATCCAAAAGCGGAGCTATAATGTGCTGCATGCCCTCAGCGTGGACTACCTGTGCATCTACCAGGTCAGCTTCGACACAGGCGAATGCGAGGTATACCGGGACAGTGAACGGATAAATATGGATTGGGCCGTCAATTTTAAGGACGGCTACCAGGCAGCCATGGAGCGGTATATTTCCCAGTATGTGGTTCCAAGGGACCAGGAACGGCTCCGCGCTGTGACGAAAAAGGACTACGTGCTGGCCCAGCTTAAGGCAAAGAAGAAGTTCTATGTCCGGTACGAGGTGAAGGACAGCCCCTATGGGCTCAAGCACCTGGAAATCCATTTTTCCGCCACGGAGAAGACGGAGGAAGAAAATTGCGCGATTTTTGCCCAGCGGGATGTCAATGCCGTAGTGGAGCAGGAAGAGAAGTACAAGCTAGAGGCAAGGCAGAGCTTGGAGGACATTCTGGAAGGTGCCCGGACGGGTATTTGGACGATTGAACTGGAAGAGGGATGCCAGCCAAGGATGTATACGGACCGGACGATGCAGATCCTCTTGGGCGTGCCGGAGGGGATAGGGCCAGAGGAATGCTATCGGCGCTGGTTTGAAAACATTGAGCCGGACTACGTGGAGATGGTGCAGGAGGCAGTGCAGGAGATATTAGAAACAGGGCGTTCCGAAGTGATTTACCCCTGGAACCATCCGAAGCAGGGGAAAATTTATGTCCGCTGCGGCGGTGTGCCGGACAAAACCTTCAAAAAACCAGGCGCCTGCCTGAACGGCTACCATCAGGATATCACAGATACCATGGTGACAAGGAAGAAACAGGAGCAGGCCATTATGGAACTGCTGGAAAGGGTCAGGCGGGCAAATTCGGCAAAAAGCGAATTCCTTTCCCATATGTCCCACGATTTGCGCACACCCATCAATGGGATCCTGGGGATGCTGGCTATCATAGAGAGAAGCCAGGGGAATCCTAAGCAGCAAAAAGGGTGCTGGGAGAAAATCCGTGTGTCGGCGGATCATCTGCTTTCTTTGGTCAACGACGTCCTTCAGGTCAGCAAGCTGGAGAGCGGGAGGCCGGCGGTGGTGGAGGAGCCGTTCGACCTTCATGACGTATTGGAAAGCTGCATCACGATTTTGTCCACCCAGGCAGAGGAACTGGGGATCCGCCTGTCGCTGGAGGAGGCGGGCTTGCAGCATACCAAGCTGATTGGGAATCCGCTGCACCTGAAGCAGATCTTGATGAATATCATTGACAATGCCCTCAAATATAACCGCCCCCATGGTTCCGTATTTGTCCAGGCAAAAGAGGCTGGCTGCCAAGGAGGGGCGGTACATTACCAGTTTGTGGTGGAAGATACCGGGATTGGCATTGGGGAGGACTTCAAAAAGCATATTTTTGAACCCTTTACCCAGGAACATCCCAACGCTAGGACCCATTATAGCGGTGTTGGGCTTGGCATGTCCATCGTAAAGAAGCTGGTAGACCAGATGAACGGGAGTATTGAGATAGACAGCCAGATTGGGGAGGGGAGCGTGTTCCGGATTAGCCTGTCCTTCCAAGCGGATAAGGCGTTGGGGATACAGCCTGCGGAGGAGGAGCCGGATGTGCGGGGCAATGT
Source organism: uncultured Lachnospiraceae bacterium (assembly GCA_910588965.1). GTDB lineage: Bacteria > Bacillota > Clostridia > Lachnospirales > Lachnospiraceae > Petralouisia. The sequence continues at coordinate 47,655 of CAJUSO010000006.1, forward strand.
GGCTGGGATGCGTGTCCTTTTGGTGGAAGATAATGAGATAAATTGTGAAATCGTGGAGTTCATGCTGAAGGAGGCAGGCGCAACGGTTGTGACTGCAAACGATGGGAAAGCCGCCGTCGATGCATTTGCGGCATCCAAGCCAGGTACCTTTGACTGTGTGCTCATGGATTTGATGATGCCGGTTATGAGCGGATACGAGGCAGCCTGCGTAATCCGCGGCCTGGATCGGCCGGATGCGGAAACGGTGCCTATCATAGCGCTGTCGGCGAATGCGTTCGAAGAGGATGTCGCAATGGCAAAGGATGCCGGGATGAATGAGCACTTGGCCAAACCAATAGACATCAAGAAAATGTTCAAGGCCATGATCCGGCTGAGGCGCTGACTTTCCAAAAGGAAGGGCAGCTTTCTGCCAGGATGGATATGGGGATTTGTGATTAATTTGTGTTTTCTCACAAGAAGCCTTTCCATTTTAGAAAAAGTGTGGTATCCTTAATAGATTAAGGAGTTAACCAACACTATACAGGAAAGAAAGGTAGAAATCATGAAAAAGAAAATAGTATTAATCCTTGCGGCTGCCTGTGCGTTAGCTTTGGCAGGCGGCTGCGGGGAGAAGGGCAGCAACAAGCAGGAAGAGGCAAAAACCGAAAGCCCGGCTCCCGAGGAGGAGCCCAGCGGGGAAACCGAGGAAACCGGGGAATCCACCGACAAGGCAGGGGCAGGCACAGTCCAATATGATGCTTCCGATTATGTGGAATTGGGGGAATACAAGGGTTTGGCCATTACCTTGGGTTCCTATGATGTGTCAGAGGAGGATCTGAAATCCAATATTAACGCCCTGCTCCAGGAATATCCTGATTATGAGGACACCAGCAAGGAGATTGTAGAGAAAGGCGATACCGTCAATATGGATTACGAAGGGATCCGGGATGGCGTGGCTTTTGACGGCGGGACTGCCCAGGGCGCATACCTGGAGATTGGTTCCGGTAACTTTATCGACGGTTTTGAAGACGGCTTGGTTGGCAAGAAAGTCGGGGAGAAGGTTACCCTGGACTTAACGTTTCCAGAGAACTACAAAAACCAGGATCTGGCAGGCCAGGCCGTGGTATTCCATGTGACGGTGAACAAGATTGTCAAGAAGAAGGATATGACCTATGACAAGCTGACGGATAAATTTGTGGCGGATAATTTCGCCATGCAGGGCTATGAAGACGTGGAGGCCTTCAAGGCAGGCATCAAGGAGCAGATACAGTCCAACAATGACTACCAGAAAGGCGTGGACATCCAAAGTGCGATTTTTGAAAAGCTAGGGGAAAACTGTACCGTCAAGGGCTTTCCGGACGGCTTGTTTGAGGAAAGCCTCGAAGAATACCTCAAGCAGTATGGAGAGAACCTGAAGGCGAGTTACGGGATGGAAATGGATGAGTACCTGGAGAGCATCAACAGCACGGAGGAAGATTTTAATAAGCGGGCAGAGGATTATATCACCGATAGCCTGAATAACCAGCTCATCTTAGAGGCGATTGCCAAGAAGGAAAATATTGGGGTGGATGAAGAAGGGTTTTCGGAGTATAAGCAGGGGATTGTGGCAGATTATGGCTATGAGAACGAAGACGCCCTCATTGAGCAGCATGGGAAGGAGTATGTGGAAAGGGCCTATGTGACCACAAAGACTTTGGAGATGATTACAGAAAATGCCAAAATCACCTATGACAAGGATGCCCAGTCTGGTGCGGCAGGGACAGGCTCCCAAGGGGAAGGGGACGCAGCAGGGGATACCCAGGAGGATGCTGCAGAAAAATAAGGGTGTACGGCAGCTTCAAGTGAGAGAAAGGATAGAATTATGGATTTGACGAGTATAAAGGATTTGTACCGCAGGAAAGAAGAATACCTGGATAAGGAGGTAGCCATCGGCGGATGGGTCAGGAGCATCCGCAGTTCCAAGGGGTTTGGGTTTATCGTGGTGAACGACGGTACTTTTTTTGAGCCCCTGCAGGTGGTGTACCATGACAGGCTTGAGAACTTTTCAGAAGTGGAGAAATTAAACGTAGGGGCGGCCATCCTGGTAAAAGGGAAGCTGGTGCCTACCCCCCAGGCGAAGCAGCCCTTTGAAATCCAGGCAGCGGAAGTCCAGGTGGAGGGCCAGTCCACGCCGGATTACCCCCTGCAGAAAAAACGCCATAGCTTTGAATATTTAAGGACAGTTTCCCATCTGCGCCCCCGTACCAATACCTTCCAGGCAGTGTTCCGCGTGCGGTCACTGGTAGCCTATGCCATCCACAAGTTTTTCCAGGAGAGGGATTTTGTGTATGTGCATACGCCGTTGATTACGGGGAGCGACTGTGAGGGTGCTGGGGAAATGTTCCAGGTGACGACCCTGGATTTGGGGGATGTCCCCAAATCCCAGGATGGAGCCATTGATTTTACCCAGGATTTCTTCGGCAAGCCTACGAACCTGACAGTCAGCGGGCAGCTCAACGGGGAGGCTTATGCCATGGCCTTTAAAAATATCTATACCTTCGGGCCAACGTTCCGTGCAGAGAACTCCAACACCACCCGCCATGCGGCGGAATTCTGGATGATTGAGCCGGAAATTGCGTTTGCGGACTTGGAGGACGATATGATACTGGCAGAGGGCATGCTGAAGTATATCATAGGATATGTGCTGGAGCATGCGCCGGAAGAGATGCAGTTTTTTAACAATTTTGTGGACAAGGGCCTGTTGGAGAGGCTGCACCATGTCATGGAATCAGAATTTGCCCATGTGACATACACAGAGGCCATAGAAATCCTGGAAAAGAACAATGGGAATTTTGAATATAAGGCTTCCTGGGGTGCGGACCTGCAGACAGAGCATGAGCGTTACCTGACAGAAGAGGTGTTTAAGCGCCCGGTATTTGTGACAGATTATCCCAAGGAAATCAAAGCTTTCTACATGAAGCAGAACCCAGACGGCAAGACCGTGGCAGCCGTAGACTGCCTGGTGCCTGGCATCGGCGAGATTATCGGCGGAAGCCAAAGGGAAGACGATTATGGGAAGCTGTGCCAGAGGATGGAGGAATTGGGCCTTCGGAAAGAGGATTACGGTTTCTACCTGGATCTGCGCAGGTACGGCTCTGCCAGGCATGCAGGATTTGGCCTGGGCTTTGAGCGCTGCGTGATGTACCTGACAGGCATGGGCAATATCCGGGACGTGGTGCCTTTCCCCAGGACAGTGAAAAACTGCGAGCTGTAAGCGCTTGCAGCGATGCCTATGGGAACAAAAAATAGCCGCAGGGGGAAGCCAGACAGAGGCATGTCCCCCAGGCGGCTATTTAAAATTAATTGGGATACAGCAGGAAAATGGCAGAAGCCGCTGCATGGAGGTCAGCTGTCTTCCTGCATTTCCAAGATGGTATGGAGGAATGCGTGGTGGATAGAAGCATGCATGTTCTCCCCTAACAAGGGGATCTTGTCCTGCTGGATCATCCCGCCGGCCATGCAAGGGTGCCCGCCCCCGCTCCCATAAGGCGCCAGCGCCTTGGCAATAAGCAGCCCGGCATGGATATGCCCTTGTTTGCAGCGGACGGAAAAACGGAGCCCTTCCATATGCCTGGCATAGACGACAGCCATATCTACCACATCTAAAGATAAGATAAAATCCGAAATAATGGCTACTAGGGCCTGTGCGCTGTGGAAGGGGATATACGCAAAGCCTGTGCCCTGGAAAATCTGTATGTTCTGGATAGCCGCCCCATATGCCCGCAGGTCGTCGAATTCCATGGTATTGGAATACATTTCTGCGACCAGCCCCCAGTCGGCAGAGTGGAACAAGTGGGAAAGCATTTCCATATCTAAAGCGGCGGTGCCCCGGGTAAGGTCTGCAGTATCCATCTTAATCCCGTAGGCCAAGGCGGCAGCGCAGTTGGAAGTAAGGGGGGTGCCGGTGCGCTGGAAATAAGAGGCAATGATGCAGGCGCAGGAGCCAACCGCCTGGATGTCCTGGTATTGGTACGCATAGGGGTAGAAAATAGGGTGGTGGTCGATGCAGGCTACAACCTTGCCGGCCATATTGGTGATATTGCCGTTCATTTTCTGGGAATCCACCAGTACGATGAAGTCGTCCCGCTGCATGTCTGTAATTTCCCCTTTGGAGTACATGGCAATCCCGAAGGTGTCCAGCATTTTCTTGACGCTGACCCGGTCAATCCTCCCGTCATAGCATAAGGTGGAGGGGATGCCGTGGAAGCCCAGAAACTGCTGCAGGCCAAAAGCGCTGGAAATGGCATCGGGGTCTGGGAAATTATGTGTCTGGATATATACCCTATGGTCTTGGAGTATATTCACTAAGTCTAATGGATCCATATAGCGCTCCCTTCTGAAATTTATATCATTCCAATCTTAACATATTTTCTTGAAAAAGTCACCATATTTTGCTATGATGCATAGAGAAGCAAAAACCTCACGGCCCATAGCCTTGGGGCAGTAACGCATGGACAGAGGGGAAAGGATACGGCAGAGATGGAGAAATGGGTAGTGTCCGCCAAGAAGGCAGACTTTAAAGGGATTGGGGAAAGATTTGGGATAGACCAGGTGACAGCCCGGATTATACGGAACCGGGATATTGTGGGGGACGCGGCAATCCGGGAGTACCTGCAGGGAGGCCTGGCTGATTTCCACAATCCCAGGGAAATGAAGGATATCTGCCTGGCTGCTGGGATTTTGGCGGGGAAGCTCCAGGAAGGGAAGAAAATCCGCATCTTAGGGGATTATGACATTGACGGCATCCAGTCCGTCTATATCCTGTATTCTGCATTACGCCGCTGCCAGGGGAATGTGGATTATGCCATCCCCCACCGGGTTACGGATGGGTATGGCATCAATGGGCGCCTGGTACGGCAGGCGAAAGAGGATGGGGTGGACACCATCGTAACCTGCGATAATGGGATCGCGGCACAGGAAGAAACCGCATTGGCCAAGGAACTGGGGCTTACGGTGGTCATTACGGACCACCATGAGGTCCCATACCGGGAAGAAGGCGGCAGGAGGGAATACCAGGTCCCGGCGGCAGATGCAGTGGTGAACCCCAAGCAGCCGGACTGCCCCTATCCCTTTAAAGAGCTGTGCGGCGCGGCCGTGGCATTTAAGCTGGTGCAGGTGCTGTACCAAGACCTGGGCTTTCCCCAGGAAGAGGCGTTGGGGTATCTGGAGAATGCGGCCTTTGCCACAGTTGGGGATGTGATGCCGCTGACAGGGGAAAACCGTTCCCTGGTGAAGGAAGGCCTGAAGGCTTTGAACCGCACCCGCAATTATGGGATGCGCGCCCTTGCCATCCGCAATCACATTGCACTTGGGGAGATTAAGGCTTACCATGTGGGGTTCGTCTTAGGCCCCTGCCTCAACGCCAGCGGCCGCCTGGACACAGCGAAACGTGCCCTGGAATTATTGCTGGCTGGGGATGAATATACGGCAGCAGGGTATGCAGAGGAACTCTATGGCTTGAATGCAAGCCGCAAGGAGATGACAGAGCAGGGAGCCGGGCAGGCTAAGGCGCTGGTAGAGGGCACGTCCCTAAAGGAGGATAAGGTGCTGGTAATTTTCCTGCCAGGCCTCCATGAGAGCCTGGCAGGGATTATTGCAGGCCGTATCCGGGAACAGTACCACCGTCCGGTGTTTGTGCTGACCGAAGGCGAAGGGGGCGTAAAAGGGTCAGGCCGTTCCATTGAGCAGTATTCCATGTACGAGGAAATGTCAAAATGCAAGGAACTGTTCCACAAATACGGCGGGCATCCCATGGCGGCAGGGCTTTCGCTGCCCAAGGAAAATGTAGGGCTGTTCCGCCAGAGGCTGAATAGGGATACCAGCCTGACAGAAGAAGATTTACAGGGGAAAATTGTCATTGACGTGCCCATGCCGCTGGATTATATTACCAAGCCCCTGGTGGAGGAGCTTAAGGTTTTGGAACCCTTTGGCAAGTCCAATGAAAAGCCCGTATTTGCAGATAAGGATATACAGATCCTTTCCCTAAGGGTTTTGGGGAAAAACCGGAACGTATGCCGGATGCAGGTGGAGAGCCGGGGCGGGCGCAGGATGGATGCCATCTACTTCGGCCATGTGGAGGGCTTCCTTGCTTATCTGGAAGAAAAATATGGGGAGCGCCCCGTCAGGCAGGCCATGGAAGGGCGGGGCGGCGGTATGTCCCTATCCTTTATCTATTATCCGGAAATCAATGTTTTCCAGGGGGCGGAGAGCCTGCAGATTGTGGTGAAGAATTACCGCTAGCGTACCCTGCATCCATAGGGCGCTGCATCGGTACGTGTTTAAAAATGCCCAGGCGGGGCAAAAGGAGGAAGCAGATGTTTGGAGTCAATAAAAAGCTGGAGGAAAAGGAACAGGAAATGAAACAGGCGCTTTCCTCCAAACAGGCTGAGATAGACGGTTATGCAAATAAGCTGGCAGAGCTTGCAGGCAGCATGCAGTCAGCCTGGCAGCAGGCAGAGGAAGGCTTTGCATCCATAGAGGAAGGCCAGAAGGAATTGGCAGGCAAAATCAAAGGGCTGGCGAAATCCGTAAGTGAAGCAGGCGACAAGGCAAGGAGCCACAGCGAGAAGGCAAAGTCCCTGCAGCGGCAGGCGGGGAAGCTGGCCAGGGACGCTGAGAAGTCAGAAAGCGGCGGCAAGAAATCCCTAGCCCGGATCCAGAGGCAGGAAAAGGAAATCCTGGAAATCGTCCAGCAATATGAGAAGGTGGTGTCCCCTGCAGAAATCATAAAACCAGCGGCGTCGGGCATACGCGAGGACATCATGAAGATGCAGGAGCAGGTGGACAGCCTGGAGGATTTGGGCAAACAGATGGAGATGCGTGCGCTCCATGCAGCGATAGAGGCAGGCAGGCTAGGGGAAGAAGGCAGGGAATTTGTGGGGGCAGCAGAGGAAGTGCGCGCCTTGTCCGGGCAATATTCCTGGTTTGCCGCTTTCCTGTCTGATAAAATGAAGCATATCTTATCCAAGCTGCAAGAAGCGGAAGGGCAGGCAGGGCAGCTGGCGCAGCTTCTAAAGAACCAGAATGTGCGCCTGGAAAAAGCAGCGGCAGAAATCAGCGGCAGCGTAGGCCAGCTGGAGGCGCCGGACGCCTCCCAGTTCATTTCCGGCATAAGGGAACTGGCGGAAGGGATAGAGGAGGCCGCTGATGGCAGCAAGGAACTTGCCGGGCAATGCAGCCAGGCGGCAGACAACATAGGGAAAGCAGAAAAGGAGCAGGCCCAGCGGCAGAAAAGGGACTTAAGGAGCCTGCGGGATCAGGCGAAGGAGGCAACGGAATGCCTGCAGGCGGCCAAAGCCTGAAGGCTGTAGGCATGCCATAACCTGCCAGGGGCGGCTGTGAAGGCATTGGGGGATGCATTAGCTGATTGCTAGAAAGGATTGGGAAACGATGAAAAAACATAGGAAACAGATGCTTTGCCTGTTCATGGCATGTACCATAACCGTAAATGCGCCGTTGTATGCAATCGTGGCACAGGCACAGGAGGAGACGCCAGCGCCAGAAGAAGGCACGGAAGATACCCCCCAGCACACCATAGACCAGATGATACCGGGGGATGAGGAGTTGCAGCAGCCATCCCAGGATGCAGATTTGGACCTTTCGGCGGACGATACCGCGCCGGAAACAGAAGCGCCCGTGCAGGAAGGGGAGGATAACGTAGAGAAAGATATGGATACGGCGCCGCCATCCGAAGGAATATCAGAGACAGGCGAGGCGCCAAATACAGACGCCGCATCCCCTTTAAACCAGGAAGGGGAGGTTACCGAGCCTATTACGAAGGAAGATAAGCCATACCTGGCTCTGGGGGCGAACCTGACACAGCAGCAGCAGGCAACCGTACTGAGCCTGTTAGGCATCAACCCAGCGGAACTTTCCGAGTATGATGTGATTTATATTACCAATGAGGAAGAGCATTCCTATTTAGGGAACTATGTGGATGCCAAAAAAATAGGGACCAGGGCCCTGTCCTCTGTCCTGATTGTAAAGCGGGAAAAAGGGAATGGGATTAATATTACTACAAAGAATATTTCTTACTGTACCATTGGCATGTATAAGAATGCGCTGATTACTGCAGGGATTACGGATGCGGACATTATTGTGGCAGGTCCCACGCCGATTTCCGGTACGGCGGCCCTGGTAGGGGCAATGAAGGCATATGCCGTTATGACCGGGGAGGCTGTTTCGGAGGAGAGTATGGATACTGCCCTAAACGAGCTGGTGCTGACCGGGGATATTGCAGAAAACGTAGGGGATTCCGAGAAGGCGGAAGAATTGATTGCTTACCTGAAGCAGGAGGTAATTGGCCGCAGCCTTGAGAGCGACAGTGAAATCCAGGAGGTGGTAGAGGATGCCTGCGACGAATTCCAGGTTAAGCTGTCTGACAGCCAGGTGCAGGAACTGGTAGGCTTATTAAAGAAAATTGGGAGCCTGGATTTGGATTTGGACTCTATCAAGAAACAGGCGGAAGCCCTCTATGAGAAGCTTTCTGATATCAATGTGGATACCGAAGGGATTTTTGAGAAAATCAAAGGTTTTTTCCAGGGGATTATTGACTTTTTCGTAGGCCTGTTTTCCTGAGTGCCAGAACCGGCCATGTCCTGGAGGAGGAAGATGTGATGGAAGCCTATACGGGATTTGCAGAGGTCTATGATTTGTTTATGGATAATGTGCCCTATGGGGAATGGGGCCGATATTTGGTTGGCTTGCTGCGGGAATATCAGGTGAGCCAGGGGATTGTGCTGGAATTAGGCTGCGGCACAGGGAAGATGACAAGGCTCTTGGCTGCGGCAGGCTATGATATGATAGGCATAGATAATTCCCAGGAAATGCTGCAGGTTGCCAGGGAAGCATCCGAAGAGCCAGAGAAGGCTTTCCTGGCATCAGTTGTGGAAGCATCCGGAGTGCCGGAAGAGGCTCCCCTGGCGCCAGACGGGGAAGGCATCCTTTATTTACTGCAGGATATGCAGGAGTTTGAATTGTATGGGACAGTCCGGGCGGTGGTAAGCGTCTGCGACTCTATGAATTATATCTTAGAGGAGGAAGGCCTGCTGCGGGTTTTTTCATTGGTAAACAATTATTTAGACCCAGGGGGTGTTTTTATATTCGATTTGAATACCCCCTATAAATACAGGGAATTACTAGGAGAAAGCGTCGTCTGTGAGAACCGCCCAGAAGGCAGCTTTATCTGGGAGAACTTTTTTGATGAGGAGGAGCAGGTGAATCAATACGACCTAACGCTTTTTATCCGGGAGGACGGAAGCGGCGGGGCAGGGGAAGGGCTATACCGCAAATATGAGGAGACGCATTTCCAGCGTGCCTATGGGATTGGGCAGGTGAAGAGCCTTTTGGAGCAGGCTGGCATGGAATTTATAGCGGTTTATGATGCGTTTACCCATAATCCTCCAAAAGAGGACAGCGAGAGGGTATATTTTATTGCAAGGGAGCGGGGGAAGCCAGGCAATCAGGCAAACTTCTGAGGGCAGGGATCTGTAGGTAAAGGCGGCCTGCCAAGGACATGGCAGGCGGCGTGATAGGAGAGTGAGGAAACGGCAGATGGAGCAAGGGAAAGACTACATTGTAAGGGCGACGGCAGCAGAGGGGCAGGTACGGGCATTTGCCATCCGTTCCCGAAAGCTGGTGGAGCAGGCCAGGATATACCATAATACAAGCCCGGTAATGACAGCGGCGCTGGGGCGGCTGCTAAGCGGCGGCGCTATGATGGGCGTTATGATGAAGGGAGAGAAGGATTTGCTGACCCTCCAGGTTAGGGGCAGCGGTGAGGCAAAGGGCATGACGGTAACGGCAGACAGCCAGGGGAATGTAAAGGGCTATCCCCAGGTGCCGGATGTGATGCGCCCCCCCAATGCCGAGGGCAAGCTGGATGTGGGAGGCGCGATTGGCAGCGGGATTTTAAGCGTCATCAAAGACATAGGGCTAAAGGAGCCATATGTAGGCCAAGTGGCTTTGCAGACTTCAGAGATTGCGGAGGATTTGACCTATTATTTTGCAGCATCGGAACAAGTGCCTTCCGCCGTGGGCCTGGGCGTGCTGATGAACCGGGATAATACGGTGCGCCAGGCAGGCGGCTTTATCATCCAGCTGATGCCAGGGGCAGGGGAAGGGATTGTGGGCGCTTTAGAGGCAGCTATGGCCAAGATGGATTCCGTGACAGAGATGCTGGAGCAGGGAGACACCCCGGAAATGCTGCTGGAGCGGCTCTTGGGGAGCCTTGGCCTGGAGGTTCTGGGCCATATCCCCGCCCATTACCGCTGTGACTGTTCTAAGGAGCGCGTATCCAGGGCTGTTGCCAGCATCGGTGCGAAGGACTTAAGGGAACTGGCAGAAAGCTGCGAGCCCATCGAAGTGGCCTGCCAGTTCTGCGGCAGGCGTTATGTCTTTACCCCAGAGGATATGGAGGGACTGTTGGAAAGGAGCCAGGCATGAAGGATGGGTTTATCAAGGCGGCGGCCCTGACCCCCAAAATCCGGGTGGCAGACCCCGCGTACAACAAGCGGGCAATCATTGAGAAGATAGAAGAAGCAGAGAGCCAGAGGGCTGTAGTGGCCGTATTCCCGGAATTGTGCATCACAGGGTATACCTGCGGGGATCTGTTTTTGATGGACACGCTGCTGTGCCAGGCGCAGGACGCGCTTTTGGAAATCGCGGCAGAGACCAATGGGAAAAATATGCTGGTCTTTGTAGGCTTGCCTTTCCCCTGGAAAGGCAGGCTCTACAACGTGGCGGCAGCCTTGGCAAACGGCGCGGTGCTGGGATTCGTACCCAAGAGGTGCATCCCAAATTACAACGAGTTTTACGAAGGCCGGTATTTTACGCCAGGGGAGGAGGAACCTGTGGAAGTCTCCTTAAAAGACGGCAGGAAAATCCCCATGGGCAGCCGCCTGCTGTTCTGCCCAGACAGCCTGCCTTTGCTTAAGGTTGGCGCAGAAATCTGTGAGGATTTGTGGACGCCCAGCCCGCCCAGCATTTCCCATGCGCTGGCGGGGGCAAACCTGGTTGTGAACCTGTCCGCTAGCGATGAGGCCACCGGGAAGAGCCGCTACCGGAAAAATCTGGTGGAAGGCCAGTCTGCAAGGCTGCTCTGCGGCTATGTCTATGCCAGCGCAGGGGACGGGGAGTCCACCCAGGACGTGGTCTATTCCGCCCACAATATGATTGCCGAGAACGGCATCATGCTGGCGGAGGCCAGGCGGTTCCAGAACCAGCCTGTCTATGGGGAAGTCGATATCAAGAGGCTGGACGGCCAGCGCCGGAAGATGTCCACCTTTACAGGGCGCCCGGCGCCTTACCAAGAGATATCCTTCCATCTGCGCCAGGAACAGACGGCCCTTACCCGCTTTGTGGATCCCCATCCCTTCGTGCCTGGCGGGCAGGAAGAGCGCCGCAAGCGGTGTGAAGAAATCCTGTCCATCCAGTCCATGGGGCTGAAAAAGCGGCTGGAGCATACCGGATGCTGCCAGGCGGTGGTGGGTATTTCCGGCGGATTGGATTCCACCCTGGCGCTTCTGGTGACGGTGCGGGCTTTTGATCTTTTGGGGCTTAGCCGGAAGGGGGTCCGGGCGGTGACCATGCCGGGCTTTGGCACTACAGGCCGTACTTATGGCAATGCCGTAAGCCTAATCCGCTGCCTGGGGGTAGGGTTCCAGGAGGTGGATATCAAAGAAGCGGTACAAGTCCATTTCCGGGATATCGCCCAGGAAGAGGGCAAGCATGACATTACTTACGAGAACAGCCAGGCCAGGGAGCGGACCCAGATCCTGATGGATATCGCGAACCAGGGAAACGGCCTGGTCATTGGCACAGGCGACATGTCGGAACTGGCCTTGGGCTGGGCGACTTATAATGGGGACCATATGTCTATGTATGGGGTCAATGCTTCCGTGCCCAAGACCCTGGTACGCCATCTGGTGCAGTATTATGCAGATACCTGCGGGGTAGGGCAGCTTCGCGATATCCTGCTGGATATCCTGGACACGCCGGTCAGCCCGGAGCTTTTGCCTCCGGAGGACGGTAAGATTTCCCAGAAAACAGAGGATATCGTAGGGCCTTATGAACTCCACGATTTCTTCCTGTACCATATGCTCCGTTCTGGATTTGAGCCGGGCAAAATTTTCCGCCTGGCTGTGTACGCCTTTGGCCGGGATGCCTCTGGCTACGGCCAGGAAACCATCTTAAAATGGCTAAAGGTATTTGTAAGGCGTTTCTTCTCCCAACAGTTTAAACGCTCCTGCCTGCCGGACGGGCCTAAGGTGGGGACGGTGGCAGTATCCCCCAGGGGAGACCTGCGGATGCCCAGCGATGCCAGCGCGGCAGCCTGGATGGCACAGGTAGAGGCACTGGAACAATTCTATGGAGAAAACGGCGCGAGGTGAATGTCATGGATTACATGGTGGTCTATTCCAGCAAGACAGGGAATACGAAGAAAATAGCCACTGAGATTTTCAGTGCCCTGCCGGGGATGTCGAAGGATATGCAGCATATAGAAGAATACAAAGGGAAGGACGCAGACATGTTTTTCGTGGGCTTCTGGGTAGACCGGGGCACCTGCGATATGTCTGTCATTGAGATGCTCTCCAGGCTCCACGGGAAAAAGGTGGCTTTGTTCGGCACCTGCGGCCTGGGGCACGATGCAGAATACTATAAAATGATTGAGCAGAAGGTAGAGGTATGGGTCCCAGACGACTGCGAATACCTGGGTGCTTTCCTCTGCCAGGGCAAGATGCCCATGCAGCTGCGGGAAAATTATGAAATCCCGATGGAAGACCCCAGGCAGGAAGCCTGGCGCAGGCAGATGCTGCGGAATTTCGACGAAGGGCTGTTCCATCCCAATGAAGAAGATGTAAGGAAAGCCCGGGAATTTGTAAAGAGGCTGATGCGCTGAACGCTTGGCAGTTCGGTTAATTGCTTGCCTGAATCCAATCAGCTGCGCAATTAACCGGATATCCAAGCCGGGTACAAGGAAGAAAATGATAGGCAGCCCTGTGCCCGTCTGCGGCACGCCTGCCCCATTGGCCCGCGAAACCGTATTGGGAGTTTCAGGCTTTCCCATCGTTTTGTTTATTCTGCCCCATCGCCAGTGGAAGAAACGTCTGTCATATAATCATTGATGGCGCTTAAGTCCACCTCGGTCTGCACTACCTTATCGTTGTCAGAAGCGCGGAAATACCCATAGGCAGAATAGCCTACCCAGCCAATGACGGCAACGCCGACGATTGCGGCGCATCCAGTGGAAAGGGTGCGTTTCATCTTCTCTTTCTTCATGGTCTTTTTGCGGTTTGCTTTTTCCTGTTTATACCGGTCTACTTTTGCTTGGCTCATAATAAATCTCCTTATTTTCCTTAAAATTAGGCGTCTGCCCACATCAACCCTGATTATACACCATTTTTGTGAAAAAGTCTTGAAAAAAATAAAAAAACAAGAAAAAATGTAATGGAGGGAATCTTATGAATTTAATTGCAGCAGCAGACGCGGGCTGGGGCATTGGCTTCCAAAACCGCCTATTGGCGCATATCCCGGAGGATATGGAATTTTTTAAAGAAATGACGGCGGGGCATGTGGCTGTGATGGGAAGGAGGACATTAGAGAGCCTCCCCGGCGGCCAGCCCCTAAAAGGCAGGAGAAACCTGGTGCTGACCCAGGACATTTCCTTCCAGAGAAAGGGCGCTGCCATTGTGCACAGCATCCAGGAACTCCTTCAGGAACTTACGCCTTTTGGCAGCAAGGAAGTCTATGTGATAGGGGGGGCATGCGTCTACCGCCAGCTGCTGGGCTTTTGTGATACTGCCTATATCACAAAGATTTCCCATACGTTCCAGGCAGATGCCTTCCTCCCAAACCTGGACAGGCAGGAAGGCTGGGAACTGGCGGCTTCCAGCAAAGAGCAGGTTTCCGCTGCCAATGGCCTGAAATACCGTTTCCTAACATATAGGAGAAGGCAAGAGGCGCACAGTGCGCCCTAGGCGGATACCAGCGTACATAAGCAGGGACAATCGTTGGAGCAAAGGAGCAATATGCTATGATGGAAAATTTTATTTTTAGTATCAATGTGACAATCCCCATTTTCTTGGTCATGGTGTTAGGATGGGCCTTGAAACAGGCGCGTATGCTGGATGGCAATTTCGTATCCGTGGCCAATAAATTCAATTTCAGCATCACCCTGCCTTTCCTGCTGTTTCGGGATATTTCCGCCGTGGATATCCGCGCCGTGTTTGACCTGGAGTACGTGCTGTTCTGCGCCGCCTCCAGTTCTGCATGTTTCTGGGCAATCTGGGGCGGCGCCAAGCTATTCCTGAAAGACCGTTCCTTGACAGGGGCTTTTGTACAGGCGTCCTTCCGCAGCAGCGCAGCCGTTATGGGGCTGGCGTTCATCCAGAACATCTACGGGCCGTCGGCAATGGGGCCATTGATGATTATAGGGGCCGTCCCCCTTTATAATATCTATTCTGTGCTGGTACTGACTTTTGAAGGCTCCCATGCCTCCATGGATAGGCGTGGGAAACTCAAAGAGGCCTGCGCCAATATCCTGAAAAACCCCATTATCCTGGCTATTTTCCTGGGGCTGGCCGTATCCTTCTTCCATATCACGTTTCCTGTTTGGATAAACAAGGCCATCCAGAACGTAGCGCAGATGGCTACCCCGCTGGCCCTGGTAACGTTAGGCGCCGGGTTTGAAGGCCGCAAAGCCTTAGCAAAGCTAAAACCCACCTTGGCGGCGTCTTTTTTAAAGCTCATAGCCCAGCCCGCCCTGATCCTGCCGGTAGCCCTAGCCCTAGGCTTCGGCCGTGAAAAACTAGTCGCTATCCTTATCATGCTGGCAGCCCCCGCCACGCCCAGCTGTTATATCATGGCCAAAAACATGGGGCATGACGGCACGCTGACTGCCAGCACGGTAGTAGCTACTACGCTGCTCTCTGCTTTTACCCTAACCGGCTGGATCTTCCTGCTGAAAATCCTTGGCTACCTATAGGGGCATTTGGGCCGGCTTTCCCCCTTTGCCCTATTTCTGCGCCATTACGCAATACCAATCCGCCCGTTCCGGGGGGACCTGCTCAAAATAAGCGGGATGGCACATTACCTGGATCTTCCGGTATCCCAGTTCCTGGATTTTCCGTATGACCTTTTCCCGGGAGATTGGGTAATATCTTTCATCAAAAACCTCTTTCTGCACAATACGCCCATTTTTTTCGAAAGCATACAGCAGATGGAATTCCATCGACCCATCTGCACAGTAATCCCATAGCTGTACCAGGTTTACCCTGGTGTCCCCGGTAAACATAGGCTCGTAAAGATGGAAACGGTTGTGCTCCTCCAGGATTTTGTCCCAGTTGCGCATGTCATAATAAAGATACCCGCCCTTTTTTACCAGGCGGTCCATCTGTTCCAGGGTCTTTTCCAAGTCCTCATTCGGCACATGGGGCAGGGAATTCCCAGTGCTGGACACACAGTCAAAAGTTTCTTCAAACTTTTCTGTAAGCTTCCGGAAATCACATTCCCGCAAATTTATGGGCACCCTGTGCCAATCTGCCTTTTGCTTGCATTTTGCCAGCATCTCCCCGTTTAAATCCGAGCCGTACAGACTTATCCCAAGTTCTGCGACAGGCAGCGTCAGGCTTCCTGTCCCAATACTTACATCCAGTAGGCTCTGTATCTCTTTTCCTTCCAGTACCTTAACCCAGTGCTTTTTCACAGCCTGGAATTTTTCCACATTTTCAAACAAATCATAGATATCTGTCCTGTCATATAAAGTAGCCATGTGTCCTCCTTCTCAAATCTTGATGCTATACTTATTCTACACCCTTTTTTGCCCTTGTGCAATCCACTCTTGACGTTAGCGCTATAATTTGCTAAAGTATGGAAGTAACATAAAATAAAATATATGAAGGAGTAAAGTTATGACAATGAACACAATCTGGTTTTTCGTGGCATTTGCGGCATATCTGCTGATGATGGTTACAATTGGCGCATTCTATATGAAACGGAACAAGGATGCAGACGATTACTTTTTGGGAGGCCGCGGCTTGGGCGGCTGGGTGGCTGCCCTTTCCGCCCAGGCATCGGACATGAGCGGCTGGCTCCTGATGGGCCTGCCGGGCTCCGTCTATGCCCTTGGGACGGGACAGGCATGGATTGCGGTAGGCCTGTTTATCGGGACGGTATTGAACTGGTACGTCATTTCTGCCAGGCTGCGCCGTTATACCATCCGTGCCAATAATTCTGTGACTTTCCCGGAATACTTAGAAAACCGTTTCCATGACAAGAAGAAAATCCTGCTGCTGGTCTCTTCAATTGTGATTGTGGTATTCTTCCTGGTCTATACGGCTTCTGCCCTTGCAGCAGGCGGCAAGCTATTTGCCAGCGTATTTGGCGTAGATTATACCATGGCCCTTACGATTGGGGCGGCCGTCATCCTGGCCTATACCTTTATGGGAGGGTTTATGGCGGTCTGCACCACGGATTTTATCCAGGGGACCTTGATGCTGGTAGGCCTTCTGGTGGTGCCTATCCTGGCCTATGCCATGATGGGGCCTGATACCCTGGCTGCGAACCTGGCTGCCAGCAATGTGCCGGGAGGCGTGGACGGGTATCTGGATCTGTTTAGCAACGGCGAGGCCCATTACAGCGCAGTGGAAATCATTTCCCAGCTGGCCTGGGGGCTGGGTTATTGTGGGATGCCCCATATCCTGACCCGTTTCATGGCAGTAAAAAGCGAGAAGGAACTGAAAAAATCCAGGGTCATTGCGACGGTTTGGGTGGCGATCTCCCTGGGGATGGCAGTGGTGATTGGCATTGTAGGGCGCGCTTACCTTTACCCGGAAGTCCTTGGGGAAGGGGCAGTGTCCACGGAAAACGTGTTTATTGAGATGATTACCCGGCTGTTTACCAAAGACCTGAGCCTTGCCTTTATTGGCGGCATTTTCCTCTGCGGTATTTTAGCTGCCATTATGTCTACGGCAGATTCCCAGCTCCTGATTACGGCTTCTTCTGCCTCCAAGGATATCTACCAGGGCGTCATAAACCCCAAAGCCAGCAGCAAGAAGGTCCTGGTGCTGAGCCGCGTTACAGTAGTTGTGGTGGCTATCCTGGCCTACCTCATTGCGTTAGACCCGAACAGCAGTATTATGGGGCTGGTATCCAATGCCTGGGCAGGCTTGGGCTCTGCATTTGGGCCTACCATTGTGCTTTCCCTGTTCTGGAAACGGGCCAATATGCCAGGAGCCGTAGCAGGGATTATCTCTGGCGGGCTTACCGTCCTTATTTGGGATTACATACCGCTGGCCGGCGGGCAGACCTTAGGGGCGGCGACAGGCCTCTATTCCCTGGTGGTAGGGTTTGCAACCAGCCTGGTGCTGATACTGGCTGTCAGCCTCTGCACCAAAGCGCCGGACGCAGGGATTATCCAGGAGTTTGAGGATGTGGCGTCAGGAAGGGTGAAGGGATAAAATCTGCCCTCCGGCGGGCAGGAAGGGCACGGGCAAGCGGGATGCTTTGCCCGTGCCCTTTCAGGTTGGAAAGTGAAAAAGAGGCTTCCCTAACTAGGGGATTTCTGTTACAATATAAAAATACTGATTTTGTCAAAACTAATATTTCGAGGTGATGATATGGCAATGGATATAACCGGAAGGAAATTATTTGTGAAGGCGTTGTCGGAGGAAGGCGTGGATACGGTCTTTGCCTATCCCGGCGGCATGGTGACAGATATCCTGGATGAATTATACAAGCATGAAGAGATAGAGCTGGTATTGCCCCGCCATGAGCAGGGGCTTATCCATGAGGCTGAGGGGTACGCCAAGGCCACGGGGAAGGTAGGGGTCTGTATCGTGACCAGCGGCCCTGGCGCCACCAATATTATCACTGGCCTTGCAGACGCCCACTATGACAGCATCCCCCTGGTCTGCATCACCGGCCAGGTGCCCCTTGGCCTAATCGGGAATGACGCTTTCCAGGAAGTGGATATTGTAGGCATGACCCGGAGCATTACGAAATATGGCGTGACCGTGCGTAACCGCAAGGATTTGGGCCGTATCCTGAAAATGGCGTTCCATATCGCCAGGTCCGGGAAGCCGGGCCCTGTGCTGATTGACCTCCCCAAGGATATCCAGACCTCGGCAGGGCCGGGCGAATACCCGGATTCTGTCTCTATCCGGGGCTATAAGCCCAATGAGAGCGTCCATGTAGGCCAGCTGAAGAAGGGCTACAAGCTGCTGAAAGCGGCCAAAAAGCCCCTGTTCCTGATTGGGGGCGGCGTCAACAGCGCCCGTGCCAACCAGGAAATGCTGGAACTGGTGGAAAAGACAAAGATCCCTGTGATTACCACTATCATGGGCAAAGGGGCCATCCCCACAGGGCATCCCTATTATATTGGCAACAGCGGCATGCATGGGAAATATGCGGCGAATATTGCGGTAGGCCACTGTGACGTGCTCTTTTCCATCGGCACCCGGTTTAACGACCGGATTACCGGGGATTTGAATGAGTTTGCCCCCTGTGCCCAGATTGTCCATGTGGACATTGACGCCGCCGCCATTTCCAGGAATGTGGTGGTGGACGTGCCCATCGTGGCGGACGCCAAGCTGGCCTTGCAGAAGCTCCTGGAATGGGCAGAGCCCCAGGATACGGAGGAGTGGCTGGCGCAGATCCGGGAATGGGACAAGGAAAATCCCTTAGAAATGCGCAGGGATAAGGGGATGACGCCCCAGATGGTTATGGAAGGGATTAATGAGCAGTTCCCGGAAGGGATTATCGTGACGGATGTAGGGCAGCATCAGATGTGGGCGGCCCAATACATATCCTTGGATGAGAACAAGCAGTTTATCACTTCTGGGGGCCTTGGCACTATGGGGTTTGGCTTCCCGGCAGCCATTGGGGCGAAGATTGGCTGCCCCCAAAAGCCGGTTGTCTGCATCAGCGGCGACGGCGGGATGCAGATGAACCTCCAGGAATTTGCCACGGCTATGGCCCAGGGGGCAGGTGTGGTTGTCTGCGTCCTGAACAATTACTATCTGGGCATGGTGCGCCAGATGCAGCAGCTTTTCTACGGTAAGCGTTATTGGGCCACCTGCCTGCGCCGCCGGAAGGGCTGCCCGCAGGAATGCAAGGGCCCGAACCCTTCCTGCCCGCCTTATGAGCCGGATTTTGTGAAGCTGGCGGAAAGCTATGGCGCCTGCGGCATCCGGGTAGAAAGGGAGGAAGAAATCGCTCCTGCCTTTGAGAAGGCCAAAGCCCAGGATGTCCCTGTCTTAATTGAGTTTATGATTGCCACTGAGGAAATCGTGCTGCCCATGGTCCGGGGCGGGAACCCTATGACAGAGATGATTTTAAAATAAAGGTGGAGGGAAGAGAATGAAGAATCGGTGGATTGCATTATATGTAGAAAATGAAGTAGGCGTCCTGGCCAAAGTGTCCGGCCTTTTTTCCGGGAAATCCTACAACCTGCAGAGCCTGACCGTAGGGACGACAGAGGATATGACCGTGTCCCGGATGACCATCTGCGTCACCAGCGACGACATTACCTTTGAGCAGATTAAGAAGCAGCTGAACCGGATGGTGGAGGTCATTAAGGTCATAGACCTGACAGATATGCCTATCCATATGAAGGAAATCTTGTTTGCCAAAGTAAAAGGCTGCTCGGTGGCGGACAAGGCGGAGCTCTTCCAGATTGCCCAGGTGTTCCACGTGGAGGTGGCGGATATCGGCACGGACAGCGTGCTCTTGGAATGCAAGGCCACAGAGCGGCGCAACAATGAGCTGATAGAGCTTCTGCGCAGCAAATTCCGGCACATTGAGATTGTCCGGGGCGGGGCAGTGGCGATTGAATCCATCAGCACCTCCTGCGGCGGCAGGGCAGAGTATTTCTGGAAATAAACATAAGGGGCAAGGGGGCGGCTGGCGCCCCTTCGCCCAGCGCGGGGAAGAAGCAAGGAGGGAAATATGCGGAAAATATTAGTAGTCGTGGATATGCAGAAGGATTTTATTGACGGCGCCCTGGGGACCAAGGAAGCCCAGGCTATCCTGGGGCCTGTCTTAGAGAAAATGAAATCATACCGGAAGCCAGATATTTATGCCACCAGGGATACCCATGGCAGGGATTACCTCAAGACAGCCGAAGGGAAGAAGCTCCCGGTGGAGCATTGCATCCAGGGCACGGAAGGCTGGATGCTGCACCCCGAGGTAGAAGCCCTGGTAGAGCCTTCCCAAATAGTGGATAAGCCTACTTTTGGCTCCCTGGATCTGGCGCTGCGGCTGAACCAGAGGAACCAGAAGACGCCATTGGAGGTGGAGCTGGTGGGTTTGTGCACGGATATCTGCGTTGTGAGCAATGCGCTGCTGTTCAAGGCCTTCCTGCCAGAGACGCCCATTTCTGTGGACGCTTCCTGCTGTGCTGGGGTTACGCCAGAATCCCATGCTGCCGCATTGGAGACCATGGAAATGTGCCAGGTGGAGGTGACAGGGAAGTAGGCGCCTCCTTGGCAGGATACCAGGCGCAGGCTGGATGCAGCTATCCAGGCAGGGATTGGGTAAAAAGGCAGGCAGGGGACGCCGCAAAATAGCAGGTCCCTACAAGATCATGTGCATAGGTTCTGGTTTCTGTGCCCATGTCTTGTAGGGTTCTTGTATTTTGCGGCGTCCTTTTTCTTTTTTTACCTGAAGTTTTATCTAGTTCCTAACGGTAAACATATTTTACTGGGCGGGTTCCCTAAAATATATTAGAAAAATTGCATAAATTTTCCAATCTTTTTTTATAAAATTTGCTGAAAACGTATGCTTTACTAAAATTTTAGTGATAAAGAATTGAAAAAAGCTGTGAATAATAATAAAATAAATAGGAAATGCAGTGGGATTTTTATACAGAACGGTGGGCCCACGCTATTTTTTTCTGTACATAAGTAATTGCAGGGCGGTTTCCTATAGGGTGTAAATGCAGGCGCAGAATGCAGCAAAGGCGGTTTTACTGCGGCGCAGGGCTTTGCAAAGAGAGAATTTTACTTTAGAAAGGGGGATAGAGGGAAATAGGATGGCGTTAGCAGGGACAGGTAGGCGTTCCTGCCAGGCATTTGCCCAAGATGCTAAAAGTTTTTTTGGGAATGGTTTTCGCATATATTTTTGGAAAGAAAGGAAAAGATTATGAAACAGAAAAGTGTTTTAAAACGGATACTGTCATTGGCGCTCAGTACGGCCCTGGCTGTCACGATGCTGCCATCACAGCTGGCGCAGGCGGCAGGGGGGACAGTTTCTGAGGCGCCGGAATTTCCGGACAGGCTGGCGTATTTTAGTTTTGATGAAAGCCTGACAGATGGTGAGAATGCAATGGCTGCTGTAGATGGGGACAATGCATCCATTAATAAGAGCGACACCCATAACGGGGAAGGCGGGGCGTTAGAATTAAAGGGGCGTTCCTGGCTGACCCTTTCCAAAGCCGGG
The DNA here is from genome assembly GCA_910588965.1 of uncultured Lachnospiraceae bacterium. Taxonomy (GTDB): domain Bacteria; phylum Bacillota; class Clostridia; order Lachnospirales; family Lachnospiraceae; genus Petralouisia. Next base: position 69,108 of record CAJUSO010000006.1, read on the forward strand.
GATGCAGGCGACAACCTGATTAATGGGAAGAAAGAACTGACCATCTCTTATTGGAGCAAGACCACTTCGGATAACACGAAAAACCACAATGCCGGATGGGCTTGGTTTGCATCCAGGGACAATGAAGAGAATAAATATCCAAACGAGCATTACATCGGCGGGATTGACACGCCAGGGCAATATACTGCGCAGCGGTGGAACAATTCCGGTGTAAGGAAAGAAGCCATTGAGTACCAGGGTTCCTTTAGCCAATGGAAGATGGTCACTGTCGTTATGGCAGAACACAGCACGGCTCTGTATATCGACGGGAAGCAGGTACGTGTCCAGACAAATGAAGTAATGCCTTTGGGGGACATCATAACGGCAGGCAGTAAATTTATGATTGGAAGGGGCAATTGGGCATCTGATGATATATGGGAATATTATACGGGCCTGATTGATGATTTTGCCATTTATGACGGCGTGTTGGATGCATCCCAGGTGCTTTATTTATACGATGGCTCTACCTTCGGGGACGTACTGGAAGAAGAGGGCTTTTCTGTAGCCGATTTTGGGCTTTCTGCAGGAGAAGAAGGGAAAGTAGATGTCATACTTCCGGCTATCTTGGAAGGCGCAGCCAACATTACATATTCGATTGACAACCAGGACATCGCATCCGTTGATGCCAGCGGCGTGGTGTCTGCCAAGGCGGAAGGCCAGGCAGTGCTTACAGTGACGGTGGAAGCGGGCGGCATTTCCAAGTCCCAGGCCAGGAAGGTAACGGTTTACGGCGCCAATCCCGCGCCCTTGGCGGTGTATGATTTCAACGCAACCGAAAGCGCCCCGGCAGGAACCCTGGGGGAAGGGGTAGAAAAGTGTGTAAAGGGAATGGGCGCATATGAAGGGGAAACCGTATTTGAGAGCGGCAGAAGCGGCAGGGAAGGCGATTTTGCAGTCCGGACAGAAGAAGGCAAATACGGCTTAAAGCTTCCCCAGAAACTGCAGCAGAACTTTACGGTCTCTCTTTGGGTAAAGGCAACGGTCCTCCCGCACTGGGCTTCTTCTGTGCTGTTCGTAGGGAGAAAAACCCCAGAGACATGGATATCCATCGGCGGGAATAGCAATGGCAATTTAATCTGCTGGTCTTCCGGCAACCGCAGGAACGGCAGCGCAAAAATAGAAGCCAATCAGTGGACGATGTTCACGCTGGTCCAGAAGGGGGAAAGCGTAAGCATTTACCAGAACGGGAAGAAATTAGAAATCCCGGGGACATGGGCGAAAGGGCTGATGTATGAGGACCAGTATATTTCCCTGGGTGTGAATCCTTGGGATGACGTAGTGTCCGGGTTATATGATGATATCAAAGTCTATGGGGTTGCCCTGAGCGATGGACAGGTTGCTGCAACGTATGCGGCAGAAAATCCGAAGGTAGAGTCATATGCCCCAGTTTCGGTAGAGACACGTGAAGGGGTGGAGCCGGAATTGCCAGATACGGTGCATGTGGAATTTGTAGGCGGGGCAGAAGGGACGGAGGAAGTCCAATGGCCGCAGATAGACCCAGAGCAATATGCCAATGAAGGCACGTTCACAGTGGCAGGCAAATTAAAATATTTTGATACGGAAATCGTAGCAAATGTCACAGTCCGGCCCCTTTCGGATTCCCTGCTGGCAAATTACACCTTTGACGGGGAAGTATTGGCAGACGCCAGCGGCAAGAAGGCCAATGCAGAAAAGGTCAATAAGGTAGATATGGTGGACGGGTTAAAAGGCAAGGCTGTCAGCCTTCCGGGAGGGGGCGCCAATAAGGGCTCTGTGAAGCTCCCAGAGGATTTGCTTGTCAAAGACGGCAAGGTACAGGACGACTTTACCATATCCATGTATGTAAAAGTGGCGGATAAGCTGCAGCAGTCTACGGCATTGTTGCTGCATGGAGACAAGTTGAATGAGTCATGGAATTCCAGCACTACCAGGAACCATATTGCCCTCTACAACAGGGACAGTAACCGTGATGGCGAGGATGGCCTTTGGGTGGAATACCATACCAAGCAGGACACTTCCTCCATGCTGGGCAAGAAAGATGCTTCCCAGACGACGGCTGATAAATGGGAGCATATTGCAGTTGTGACAAAGGGCTCTACAGGCGAGGCATGGCTGTACAAGAACGGCAGGCAGATAGACTATAAAAACAACATCACCGTAAAGGCTTCCGACCTGAATGGCCGCCTGAATTACCTGGGAGCCGCTGATTGGGAGGATCCGGACTACGCAGGCGCATTTGACGAATTGCAGGTATATGATACCGTATTGCAGGCCAGCGAGATTAAGGATATTTGTGATTCCGGGTTCCGAAGCTGCCTTGTTAAGGCAATGGAAGGATTGGAGATTGGTTATGCCCAAGGGGACAGCGCGGCAAACGTAACCTCCAGCCTGTCTCTCCCAAGTACGCTCAAAGCTGCAGACGGCGTGGACATCCAGGTAGAATGGGGCAGCAGCGATACCGATGTGGTTGACAGCAGCGGCCTTGTAGACAGGCAGGATACCGATAAAGAGGTAACCTTGACGGCTACCGTTTCTGTGTTAGACACATCATCCAAAACAGGCGGGAAGCTTTGCAGCGAGAAGAAAGAATTTAACATCACGGTAAAAGCAAGCACAGGGGTTTCCTTTGTGAAATTAGACGCCAATATTGCAAAGGCAGAGGCTGTATATGAGGCAGCCGGCACAGCAAAGAATTATACAGAGGAATCTGTTGCAGCATTGAAGAAGCTGATTGATGATGCAAAAGCCCTGAAAGGCAAAGAAGACGTAACAAAGGAAGAAGTTGCAGATGCAGCCAGTGGCTTGGCAGAAGCTATCACAGGCAGTACGGCTGTGCTGAAGCTGAAAGACCTTGCACAGTTAAACGGCGTATTAGCCGCCCATTATCCCCTTGCGAGGGACGCTAAGGATTCCACGGCCAACCACAAGGATGGGACGGCGAAGGAGAAAATTACCTTCCGTGGGAGCGAAGGGGCAGCTTTCGTGAAGGATACGAAGCAGAGCCGGGTAAGTGTTATCGACCTTCCCACGGATTTGTTCCAGGGCAAGGACCAGCTGACGGTTTCCTTCTGGGCAAAAGATACCTATAGTAAAAGGGACGAGAACCATGCTGTGTTTGGGATTGGTTCCGGGACTTCTGCAGATCCCAATTCTGCAGGCGCATTTAAGTATCTGTTAGTGAACCCAACGAAAAACGGCAAGCTGAAAGTCGTGCTTTCGAAAGAGAAATCCTATAGTGGGGAGAAAGGCTTTGGCAACAGCAATTGCGTTGCGCCTTTTGAGGCAAATCAGTGGATCCATGTGGCCGTTGTGCTCAACGGGACAAAGCTGGCAGTCTATAAGGACGGTGCGCTTGCAGGGGAAACGGATACCGGGGTCACGGTTTCAGACCTTGGGGAACTTACAAGCGCCAGCATTGGCAATTCCATATACGGCAACACGGGGGACCGGGATTTTGAGGGCTTTGTGAAGAATTTCCGGATTTACCATGCTTCCCTTGCGGCAGAGCAGGTGGGCAGCATTTATGGCGAAGAGAACCGCGGCGTTGATAAGGCTGCACTGCAGGATGCCATCGCACAGGCAGAAGCCAGCATGGGCGAAGGGGACAGCAAGCAGGATGATTATACGTCTGGGAGCTGGAATGCCCTGAAAGAGGCATATGCACAGGCAATCCAGGTGAGGGATGACGCTACGGCAATCCAGGAAGAAGCAGACGGGGCTGCGGATGCATTAAAAGAAGCAATCAAAGGCCTGGCCAGCGTGGTAAGCCTCCAGGAGGCCATTGCAGCGGCGAAGGAAGTAGATAAGGGCAATTACAGCGACACGAGCTGGGACAATTTCCAGAAGGCTATCACGGCGGCAGAAGCTATCCTGGCACAGGAAAACCCCTCAGAGGCAGAGATGGCCGCCGCGGTAAAAGCAATCGAGGACGCACGCAGCAAATTGACAGATGGCAGCAAGTCGGATTTAACAAACCTGATTGCTGAGATCAGGGGGATGGCAGAAGATTATACCGCATATTCCATGGAGGAGCTTCTGCGGTTTGCAGAAGAGCTAGACGCTTCTCTGCCTGAAGACGCCTCAGCAGAGGCCGTAAATAAGGCCGTGGCAGATTTACGCGCAGCAATGGAAGGGCTTGTAAGCGTAAAAGAACTGAAGGAGGCAATTGCCAAGGCAAAAGAAGTGGATCTGTCACAGTACCTGGCAGACGGCAAGGCAGAATTCAGGGAAGCGCTGGACTATGCGCAGCAAATCCAAAAGGATGCAATGAGCGGTGCAGAGGTAAGCAAGGCAGTAATCATGGCGGCCTGCACCAATTTGGATACGGCTAGGAATGCGCTTTATAGCCGCAAAGGGCTTAGCGATAGGATTGGGGAAGCAGACGTCAAATTAGCAGACAGCAGGTATACAACGGCAAGCAAGAAAAAGCTGGAAGAAGCAGTAAAGAATGCCCTCAGGGTAAATGTCAATCCGGAAAGCACCGCTGCAGACTTTAGGGATGCAGAGGAACAGCTGGACACAGCAATGGCCCAATTAGTGGAGAAAGCAGATGCAAGCGCATTGCAGGACCTTGTTGGGAGAGTAGAAGCTTTGGATGAGGCAGGGTATACAGACGCAAGCTGGAAGGGATTGAAAGAGGCGCTGGCAACTGCCAAAGAAGTACTGGGGAATGACAGCAGTACAGCGGCAGCATTGGCAGCGGCAGAGGAGGCTTTGGCCAGCGCCAAAGATAGGCTGGTAGAACGTGCCTCCGTCAGCCAACTGAACAGCCTTTATGCTGATGTTGCAAGCGTCGGGAGGTTAAATGCTTCCGATTATACCAGCAGCAGCTGGGCAGCCCTTCAGGAAGCGGCCTCAAATGCAGCTGCGGCAGCAGAAGGAAAGGTGAAGTCAGAGGTTGTAGGTTCTGCAGCGGCGCTGAAAGATGCAAAGGCAAAATTAGTAAACCTTACCGCCCTCAAAGCGGCAATTGCAGATACAGCAGCCCTTTCCCAGGCAGATTACACCAGCGCAACTTGGGCTGTGTTCCAGGATAAGCTGGGGAAAGCTAACATAACAGCAGCGAACGGCTCCGCAACCCAAGGAGATGTGGATACGGCAGCCCAGGAACTGAATACGGCCAAAAATGCTTTGGCAAGGGTATCCGATCTCAGTGGGCTGAAGGAATCCATCCAGAGGATGGAAAGCCTCCTGCAGGGAGACTATACCGTTGAGAGCAAAGAGAAATTAAGGCAGGAGATAGCCAAGGCCAAGGCTGTTACCAAGGAAATGCCGCAGGCAGAGGTTGATAAAGCCATAAAGGCATTAGAGCAGGCAGAAAAAGAACTGGTGAAGCTGGTCGATAAGGAAGATTTAAAGGCACGTGTTGCAGAAGCCCAGGTATTTGTGGCAGGCGTCAATGAGGCAGATGGGAAATATACTTCTGCTACCTGGAAAAACCTGAAGGATGCCTTGGACGCAGCACAGGCAGCCATAAACAAAGGAAATGCATCAGAAAGCGAAGTATCTTCTGCACTGCGCAACTTAAATGAAGCGATTAGCAGGCTGTTGGTACGCGGCGATAAGACTTCGCTGAACAAGCAGATTGCGGAAGCAGAATCCCTGGAAGAATCGGATTACACCAAAGAGAGCTGGGCAGCGCTTGGGAAAGCATTGGCAGCAGCCAAGGCAGTCCAGGAAGAAGCAGACGCACTGCAGAATGAAGTGAATGACAAGGCAGCTGCATTGAGGGAAGCAAGGCTTGCCCTTAAGATTGCAGCCTTTACCGTTACGTTGGATCCGGCAAATGGGGAAGCGCCTACGGTTGAGCATATTGTGTCCGGGCAATTGATTTCAGAACCGGAAGATCCTTCAAGGGCAGGATACGTTTTTATAGGATGGTATGTTGGGGACACCTTATATGATTTCGGTGCGCCGGTTATAACGGATCTCACAATCATTGCAAAATGGGCAGACCTTCCATCTATCGCAGGCGCATCGGTTAAGGTTGAGAAGGCGGTATACAATGGCAAGGCAAGGAAGCCGGAAGTGGCCGTGAGGATGGATGGTAAATTATTGGTTGAAACCATTGATTATACCGTGTCATACAGCAATCATGTAAAGGTAGGCCAAGGGACAATTACCATTACAGGGATAGAAGGCTATACCGGGAAAAAGATCGTGAAGTTCAATATCCTGCCAGCTAAGGTAAAGAATGTGAAGCTCACAGCCAAGAAGGGCGGTAAGGCAGCAGTGAAGTTCACGAAGGCAGCCGGTGTGAAGGGATACCAGGTAACTTATTCTGCCAGCAGCAGCTTCAAATCTGCCAAGAATAAGAATATAACCAAGAACAGCGTTACCTTGGGCGGCCTTAAGAAGAACAAGGTGTACTATGTAAAAGTCAGGGCTTATACTATCGTTAATGGCAAGAAAGTATATGGCTCCTACAGCACAAAGGTAAAAGTGAAGATTAAGAAATAAGAAGAAAAAGGGGGCTGGTGCAAAATAGGGATTATTTTGCACCAGCCCTTTTGCAGGTACTAGAGGCGAGGCGGAAGGTTAGCGGAACCGGTTCGTCTCGTATTTACGGAAGGTACGGACACAGGTTTTCAGTTCTTCATAGCGTAGGTCCAGCGAGCCTTCCTCAATGACCACGTCCAGTACCACGGCCATATTGTTAATCATGCGGTCTGTGATTTCATTTTGCATGTCTAATAGGATTTTGTATTTTTCATCCATTGTTTCTGCATCGAAGAACGCCATCAGCTTCTCGTCAGCGGAAAGGGTTTTGCTTTCCGCAGCGGCCGTTGGGTTCCCTTCTGCCGCACTGGCGCTGTCAGGGAAGGGAGGCTCCCCCCCATCCTGCCCGGCGCCAACGCTTTGTTTTTCCCCATTCCCATCCTTTGACGGTTCCGCAAGCTGGAAGCGGTAAACCTGCCCGGCATCTGGATATTTTTCAGTGTCTACAGGGCTTGTGAACATGGCAAGGGGCCTTGCATAGGTCTGGAAGGGCGGGTACAGCGCCTGGTATATGACCAAAGGCTCTTGTGTTTCTGAATGTGTTGCAATGGTTACGATCTGGTATAGCTTTTCCTTAAAATGCTGGTATATTTCTCCAGGTCTTGGATATCCCTGCGGCATAAGCGAATCCCTCTTTTCTTTGTTTGGATATGGTGTTGTTATGTAATGGGAACCTTGGGCTGTTACCGTTTCTGGAGCCGCGTGGCGCACAGCGCCGCTGCAATCCCGATCAGCCCCCCACAGAGCACATCTGTGGGATAATGGACGCCCACGTACAGCCTGGACAGGCAGATTAGGATGGCCAGGGCCAAGGCAGGCGCCCCGATATGGCGGGGCATTTGGCAGAACATCACTGTTCCGGCCGCCATGGAACTGGTGGAATGCCCAGAAGGGAAGGACCAGCCCCCTGCATGCACCAATGCGTGCAGCTGCGGGATGGCGTCAAACGGCCTTGGGCGCATAACAAGGTTTTTCAGCAAGAGGTTGGTGCCCAGATACCCCAGGAGCAGCGCAATGGCAACCGCCCCTCCTGTCTTCCGCTGTTTTTTCCAAAGCAGCAGCAGGGCTGCCAGTACAATCCAGACCGCGCCCCCATCTCCCAGGGAGGTAAGGAAGAGCACGACAGGATCCAGCCAGTCGGTCCGGACAAAGTCTTGGATCCAAAGCAGGATCTTGGCGTCTGTTTCTACAATAAGCTGCAGCATCAATTTCTCCTTCTTTCTTTTTATTTTATAGGATGTTATGCTGGTACGGCTATTCTAAGGCCTACAGCTTCCGCACGATCTGGTCGATATCTACCCGTTTCCCGATGACCATAAGGTGCTCTTCCCGCTGGAAGATATGGTCGGCGTCCGGCAGCAGGCTAGTCTGCCCATCCCGCTTAAACCCCAGGATATTGGCATTGTACTTGACCCGGAAATTCATTTCCTTGATGGATTTGCCAATCCATTCTTCCAGGGGCTGGATTTCATAAATAGAATATTCCCCCATTTCCATATAGTCATACACATGGTTGGCGCTTACTTTGATGGCAATCCTTTTGGCAATGTCCCGGTCAGGGTAGACCACTTCGTCCGCCCCGTTCTTCAAGAGGAATTTGGCCTGGATGTCCCGGGTGGCCTTGCTGATGACGTAGGGTGCGCCCAAATCCTTCAGCAGGCTGGTAACCTCTAGGCTGCCTTGGAAATTTGTGCCGATGCAGACAAAGCAGATGTCAAAATTGTTGACTCCAAAGCTGCGCAGCACGTCTTCTTTCGTACAGTCACCGATTTTGGCGCTGGTGACAATGGGGAGGATGTCTTCCAGGTTTTCTTCCACCTTGTCCACGGCCATGACATCGTTGCCGTTTTCCGCCAGGTCCATGCATAAATGCCTCCCAAAGCGCCCAATTCCAATTACAAGGATTGATTTCATGTTACCTATGCTCCTTTCTGTCTCCAGGCAGCTTTCTGCCTGGCTTGCATCTGCGTTACGGTTCTTGCGTCTTCTTTGCGTTATCCAATCGTAATTTTTTCCGTAGGAAGCTGTACCGGCGGGGTCCGTTTTTTCTCGGTAAAGGACAGGGCAAAGGACATGCTGCCAATCCTGCCGCAGTACATCAGGAACACCAAGAGGCATTGGGAGGCAAGGGACAGATCCCTGGTAATCCCAGTGGAAATGCCGACTGTCCCGATAGCGGAGAACACCTCCATGGAAATATCCGACATGCCAAGGCCGGGTTCGAGGCCGCACATAGCTAAGCCGCAGGCTGCCGCCAGCAGCAGGTTGATAAAGAACACGGTACTGGCCTTTTTGATGGAATCCTCGTCCAGGCGCCGCCCAAAGATATTCAGCCCGTTTTTGTTCCTCAGGTTGGACCAGATATACAGCAGGATGGCCATCATAGTGGTGGTCTTTATCCCGCCGGCAGTAGATCCAGGGCTGCCCCCGATAAACATTAGGATTATCGTCAGAAGGCGGGTGCCCTCGGTATACATCGCCGTATCAGTGGTGTTGAAACCAGCCGTCCTGGGCGTCACCGCCCCGAACAGGGAACAGAGGACCTGCCCCTTGGCGTCCATCCCTGCCAGCAGGTTGCCCCGCTCCAACAGGTAAAAACAAAGGCTGCCCCCCAAAATAAGCGCAAATGTCATGGCTAGTACGATTTTCGTATGGAGCAGGTATTTGCGCACATGCCATGTGTGGGTGGAGATATCGTCCCAGACAATGAACCCAATCCCGCCCAGGATAATCAGGGCCATGACGACCAGGTTTACCAGGACGTCGTCGTAGTACGTCACCAGGGAAGAATAGGGGCCGAACTGCCCCATCAGGTCAAACCCTGCATTGCAGAAGGCCGAGATAGAGTGGAAAATCCCGTACCAGATACCCTTGGCCCATCCAAAGCGGGGGATAAACCGCACCATCAGCAGCAATGCCCCAATCCCTTCTATCCATGCGGTGTAAATGACGATTTTGTGCACCAGCCGCACCGTACCGGCTAGCTGGAGGGTGTTGACGCTTTCCTGGATGAGGTTCCGCTCCTTTAAGCCAATCTTCCGTTTTAAGAAAATGGCCAAGAATACGCTGATGGTAATGAACCCAAGCCCCCCAACCTGGATGAGCGCCAGGATAACCGCCTGCCCAAACAGCGTCCAGCTGCAATAGGTATCTGCCACGACCAGGCCTGTCACGCAGGTACTGCTGGTGGAGGTGAACAGCGCGTGGAAAAAACCGGCGCCTTCACCGCTCCTGGAAGAGACGGGCAGCATTAATAGGATGGTGCCTAATGCGATAATAAGGAAAAAGCCAAGGGCAATCGTCTGCACCCTGCTCAATCTATGCTTCATGCCGATTCACGATCCTTTCTTAATTAACTGCTAAAATCAAGGCTCAGATTATTATACATAAAATTTCCAATTCTGTAAAGGCGTAGAAAATTGGCGGAAAATAGGGAAAGATGGCAATTATTGCAGATCTGCTGTTGCTTAGGGTTGTTTCTGCCCGCAGAAAGTATTATAATGGTGGGAAATAGTTAAAATATTTTTAGAAGGAGACAGAAATGAGTGATGAGAAAAAGTATGCACTGTTAATTGATGCAGAAAACGTATCTTCAAAATATATCGGGATTGTAACGAAGGAAGCCCAGAGCCTGGGCAATGTCACAATCCGTAGGATTTATGGGGACTGGACGTTAAGCTCCAAGAATTCCTGGCGGGATTCCCTCCTGGAAAATTCCTTAATCCCCGTCCAGCAGTACAGCTATACGGTAGGGAAAAATTCTTCGGATTCGGCTATGATTATAGATGCAATGGATATTTTATATACAAATGATGTGGACGGGTTTATCATTGTGTCCTCAGACAGCGATTTTACCAGGCTGGCCACCCGGCTGCGGGAATCCGGCAAACGTGTGATTGGGATGGGGGAGAGCAAGACCCCTACGCCCTTTGTGAGGGCGTGCGAGAAGTTTAAGACCCTGGATGTGCTTTATAAAAATAACCACCAAGAGCCCAAGGCCAGCGCGCCGGAACGTGGGAGGCGCATGGGGATCCGTACGATTGACCCGGAACGGGTCCTGTCAAAGGATGCGGAGCCCATTACAAACCTAAAAGAGATAAAAGCAACTGTGATATCGCTTTTAGATGAAACCTCCGATGAGGATGGGTGGATGTATCTTTCGGAACTAGGGAATATGATCCAAAAGCTGTATTCTGACTTTGACTGCCGGAATTATGGGTATCATAAGTTTGGGAAGCTGATTGAGTCCTTTCCAGAACTGCAGCTGCGCAAGGATGATTCCAGCAATGGGATTACCAAGATTGTGCTGGTGAGGAAGCGGGAGGACTGAGCCCTGCCGGTTTTCTAGGCAGCGCTTCCCCAAAGCCCCGATGTAGCCGCCGCTACGTTGCACAACGCCAGCGGCGCTAGCTTCAGCTGGTTTCACGCTGGGCTAGGAAGGCGGTACAGGCGGGGAGGCTTGGGAGGCGCGCTGTGCATGGACAAAATTCCAGATGATGTCATGCATCCATTCCACCGTTTCGCTTAATTTTTTGTTTTCTTCGTGCAGCATGGTATTTTCCCGGCGCAATTGTTCTAATAATTCCATGGTGTCACGGTCAATCATAGGATTTGCTGTCAATTTCATCACCTCTTAGGCCTATTATATCAGATTTATGGGGAAATTGGTGCTAAGAAGGCGGAAAGAAATGGAAAATCCATGCAGGGACGCCCAAACAAGGTATGGGGAAGGGACGCCAGGAGCCTGGACAAAGACAAGGGGTATGCGGTAGGGAAAGGCGTGTGGGGAGCCGGCAAGCAGATAAGAGGAAGAGAGGAAGAGAGGGCAAGGCAGATGAAAGAATATGATTTTATCATCGTAGGGGCAGGGCTGTTTGGCGCAGTGTTTGCCAGAGAGGCAAAAAAGGCGGGGAAGAAATGCCTGGTGATAGAGAAGAGGGGGCATATCGGGGGGAATCTTTACACAGAGGAAGTGGAAGGGATTCAGGTGCATGCCTACGGCGCCCATATTTTCCATACTTCCAACCGGAAGGTGTGGGAATATGTGGGGCAGTTTGCAGAGTTTAACCGGTATACAAATTCCCCTGTGGCAAATTATAAAGGGGAAATGTATAACCTGCCTTTTAACATGAATACCTTCCATAAGCTATGGGGGGTTACCACGCCCAAAGAGGCAAAGGCTAAGATTGAAGAGCAGAAGCGGGCCGGCGCGGCAAGGAGCCCCAAGAACTTGGAAGAGCAGGCGATAAACCTGATAGGGCGCGACGTATATGAGAAGCTGGTGAAGGGATATACGGAAAAACAGTGGGGCAGGCGGGCCACGGAGCTCCCGGCCTTTATTATCAAACGGCTTCCCGTGCGGTTCACCTATGACAATAACTACTTTGACGATGCATACCAAGGGATCCCAACCGGCGGCTACACTAGGATGGTGGGGAAGATGCTGGAAGGCACGGAGGTGATTTTGGGGGAGGATTTTTTGGGGAAGAAGGAATACTATAAGGGCAAGGCGGGGAAAATCGTATATACAGGGATGATTGACGAATATTTCGGTTATTGCTTTGGGGAGCTGGAGTACCGTTCCCTGCGCTTTGAGACAGAGGTCCTGGATATGGAAAACTACCAGGGGAATGCCGTAGTGAATTATACAGAATATGAGGTGCCGTATACCAGGGTGATTGAGCACAAGCATTTTGAGTACGGCACACAGCCTAAGACGGTGATTACCAGGGAATACCCCAGGGAATGGAAGAAAGGGGACGAACCCTATTATCCCATGAACGATGAAAAGAACGCAGCCCTTTACGCCAGATACCAGGAAGCCGCCCAGGAAGAAGGGGATGTAATCTTCGGCGGGAGGCTGGGGCAGTACCGGTACTTTGATATGGATGATACCGTGGAAGCCGCCCTGGCCTGCGTGGAGGAGTATGTGTAGGGCGGTATCGGAAACGGGCAACACGGATTGCCCGCCGGGGAGTGTGGGGGAAGGGGAAAATACAACGGGACAAGGAGAGGATGGTATGAAAAGGTTAGAAGAGTATGTAAGGAGTATCCCGGATTTTCCGGAGCCAGGGATTATTTTCCGGGACGTGACCAGCATCCTGCAGGATGCGGACGGCCTGCATTTAGCGGTAGAAGGGCTGTTGGGGCAGTTAGAAGGCGTGGATTTTGACGTAGTGGTAGGGCCGGAGTCCAGGGGGTTTATCTTTGGGGTCCCTGTGGCGTATGAGATGCGCAAAGGCTTTGTGCCTGTCCGCAAAAAGGGGAAGCTTCCCTGCGAGACCATTGCGGCAGAATATGACTTGGAATATGGGAGCGCAGTGATTGAGATGCACAAGGACGCCATCCGGCCAGGCCAGCGGGTCGTGGTGGTGGACGATTTGATTGCCACAGGCGGGACCATAGAAGCCATTCTTAAAATGGTGGAGCAGTTAGGCGGGCAGGTAGTGAAAATCTGCTTTGTGATGGAGCTTGCCGGGCTCAATGGCAGGGAAAAGCTTTCCGGGTACTCGGTGGAGAGCCTGATTACATATGAGGGGAAATAACTGGATATATAGTAGGAGGCAAAAATGAGAGTTGGTACAGGCTATGACGTGCACAGGCTGGCAGAGGGGCGCAAGCTGGTTTTAGGCGGGGTATCCATCCCCCATGAAAAGGGGCTGGAGGGCCATTCGGATGCGGATGTGCTGGTGCACGCCATTATGGATGCCCTGCTGGGCGCAGCGGCCTTAGGGGATATCGGGCAGCATTTCCCGGATACAGACGCAGCCTTCAAAGGGATTTCCAGCATGAAGCTATTGGCGCATGTGGGAGGCTTGTTAGAACAGGAAGGGTATGTCATCGGGAACCTAGATGCCACAGTCATTGCCCAGCGCCCCAAGCTGCGCCCCTATATCAGGCAGATGGAAGAGAATGTGGCGAGCACCCTGGGGATTTCCAAAGGACAGGTGAACATCAAGGCTACCACAGAGGAACATCTGGGGTTTACAGGGAGGCAGGAAGGCATCTCGGCACAGGCTATCTGCGCCATTACAGGGCTCTATGAGGCAAGCGTCCCTGCTTTCAGCGGCCATCCAGGCTGCGGCCAATGCAGCGGATGCGGAGGTAGGGGATGAGGGCGCGTTTCTTAAATGACAGGGAAAAGCAAGGGACCAGGGCTTTTTATGAGTCCGCATTCCCTGAGGATTCCGAAGAATTTGTGGACTTTTATTATAAATGGATTGTGGGGCGGAATGATATCTTTGCCGTGGGGGAATGGGAAGGGGACAGCGCTATGGTGCAGGCGATGGTCCACATCAACAGCCATTGCCTGTCTATCAACGGGAGCCGTAGGAACATACCGTATCTTGTGGCGGTTGCCACCCGCCCAGACTGCCGCAGGCAGGGGAAGATGCGTTACCTGCTGGAGAATGCGTTGATGGACATGCATCGCCGCCAGTACGCGTTTGCCTTCCTGATGCCGGCAAATCCCGCGTACTATACAGGCCTTGGGTTCCGGTATTTCCCCTGCCAGCCGGCCGGCAAAGAAGGCGCCTTTGGCGGCCCTTTTCCGGGGATGTCCTGGCGGAACGCAGAAACAGGGGATATCGGCCGGATGTGTGCGTTTGCCAACCAGGTGTTGGGGCAGGAATACCAGATATCCGTTTTTTGGGACGATGCCTACTGCAGGCGCCTCTTTGCAGAGGCAGGGGCAGGGCAGGGAGGCGTGATGCTGCTGGAATCCCAGGATGGCCTGCAGGGGATCCTGGTGTATGGAGTATCCCCGGAAGGGGAAGGGAAGGGGAGCGCAGAAATCAAGGATTTGCTGTTGGATGGGGGGCTTCCGTTAAACAGGCAGGCGCAGATAGGGCTTTGCCAAGCGGCTTTGCCAGGCTATGCCATAGACTTCCCGCCTATGGATATGATGGTGCGCATCTTATCCATTGCCCAATTTGTGCCCTTAATCAGGAGCCCAAAAGAGCGTACGCTCTGTGTAGACATAGAGGATCCCATCCTCCCTTCAAACTGCGGCAGTTTCCAGATTACCTTAGGGCCGCAGGGCAGCCATGCCAGCCGTATCCCCAGGACAGGAAGCGGGCAGAAGATGGATATAGCAGGACTGGCCCAAGTGCTGCTGGCAGACGTTCCGGTTGCCATCCGTGAATGGGTGTGACGGAATGGAAAATTATGTATTGACAAATGCGGTATTTCTGCATACACTATTATGAGAACGTAATAGCAACGTGAAAATGAGGTAACCTTTCGGTTACAGGAATAAGCTGGAAAGGCAAGGACCAGAGAGAGTAAGCTGTCTGCTTGTCCCAGGGAGAGGCTGCCATTGGCTGGAAGCAGCTTTGATAAAGGGATGGCTGAAGTGCATCTGTGAGCTGATGAGGGGAAAACATGGCGGGAGCCATGCGGGTATCCTGATACGGGCGGCACACGTTACGTGCATAGAGTGGGATGCCAGGTGCAGGAAGCCTTGCCTGCAAGCGCATTTACTTAGAGTGGAACCGCGGATAACTTCGTCTCTAAATCAAAAGAGGCGGAGTTTTTTCTATTATAGTTTCTCATCTGATAGGCTTCTGCCAGAAGGGGCAGTGTGTATCAAAGCAGCCTTGTAAGCATGTTTTGTTGTGGAAGGAAGTATCCAGGAATGGGATTTTTGCAGCATGTAAAAGAAGAGTTTCAAGTGATAAAGGAGCGGGACCCTGCCATCAAGTCCCCATGGGAAGTGCTTTTATACCCCAGTTTCCGTGTTATGCTCAGTTATAGGAAGGCCCATAAGCAATACCTGAAGGGGCATTTCTTCCGTGCCAGGAAGATTTCCCAGAAGGCCGCCCGGAGGACGGGCATTGAAATCCATCCAGGAGCTGTGATTGGCAAAGGTTTTTTTATCGACCATGGGAGCGGCGTGATTATTGGGGAGACCACAATCATCGGCGACAATGTTACCCTCTACCAGGGCGTTACCTTAGGCGGTACTGGCAAAGAGACGGGCAAACGCCACCCGACCCTCTGTGACAATGTGATGGTAAGCGCCGGCGCAAAGGTAATCGGATCCTTTACCATAGGGGAGAACAGCAAAATCGGCGCAGGCAGCGTCGTATTGGAGGAAGTCCCCCCCAACTGTACCGTAGTGGGCGTCCCTGGGAGGATTGTAAAGCGCGGCAATGTGAAAGTGCCCAGAAGCGATATGGACCAGGTGCACCTGCCTGACCCTGTCATGGAAGATATTACGCTGCTGCAGCGGGAGAACTCTGCCCTCTGCAACCGGCTGATTGATATGGAAAAAGAAATCCGGGAGCTCCAAAGCTATGCCGCGCTCCTGAAAAAAGGTTATTAGAAGACAATAACAGGAGGAACCTATGAAAGTATACAATACCCTAAGCAGGAAAAAAGAAGAATTTGTGCCCTTAGAAGAAGGCAAGGTCAGGATGTATGTATGCGGCCCGACCGTATACAATTTTATCCATATTGGGAACGCAAGGCCTATGATTGTCTTTGACACAGTAAGGCGTTACATGGAATACAAGGGCTACGACGTGAATTTTGTGTCTAATTTTACCGATGTGGACGATAAGATCATCAAAAAGGCCATAGAAGAGGGCGTATCCGCCCAGGAGGTTTCACAGCGTTATATTGCTGAGTGCAAAAAGGACATGGAAGGCATGAACGTAAGGCCTGCCACAGCCCATCCCCTGGCAACGGAGGAGATTGGCGGTATGCTGGAAATGATTTCTACATTGATAGAAAAAGGCTACGCCTACCCGGCGAAGGATGGGACCGTGTATTTCCGCACCCGCAAATTCAAGGGATATGGCAAGCTGTCCCACAAGAACCTGGATGACCTGCAGGCAGGCCACCGGGATATCCAGGTGACAGGGCAAGAGAAAGAGGACCCCCTGGATTTTGTGCTCTGGAAGCCCAAAAAAGAAGGGGAGCCCTACTGGGAGTCCCCTTGGTGCCAGGGCAGGCCGGGCTGGCATATCGAGTGCTCCGTGATGTCCAAGAAATACCTGGGGGAAGAAATTGATATCCATGCAGGCGGGGAGGACCTGATTTTCCCCCACCATGAAAATGAGATTGCCCAAAGCGAGGCATGCAACGGCAAGGCCTTTGCGAAATATTGGCTGCACAACGGCTTTTTGAATATTGACAACCGGAAGATGTCCAAATCCCTGGGGAATTTCTTCACAGTAAGGGAAATTTCTGAAAAATATGACCTACAGGTGCTGCGGTTTTTCATGTTGGGCGCCCACTACCGGAGCCCCCTAAATTTCAGCGCCGAGCTGATGGAAGCGGCCAAAAACGGCCTGGAACGGATCCATAACGGGGTGGATAACCTGGAATTCCTGGCGAAAAACAGCCAGGAGGGGCAGATGGGCAGCCAGGAGGCCGTCCTCTGGCAGCAGAGCCAGGAATTTGTAGAGAAATTTGAAGCTGCTATGGACGATGATTTTAATACGGCGGACGCTATCTCAGCCGTGTTTGAGCTGGTGAGGTTTGCCAATACCCACACGGGGGAAGGATCTTCCAAGGAATTCCTGGAAAACCTGCATGGCCGGATTGGGCTGCTCTGCGGTATTTTGGGGATAACCCTAAAGCAGCAGGAAGACATCCTGGATGAAGAAATCGAGGGGCTGATTGCCGAACGGCAGGCGGCCAGGAAGGAGAAGGATTTTGCCCGGGCAGATGAAATCCGCAATATGCTGCTGGAACAGGGGATTATCTTGGAAGACACCAGAGAAGGCGTAAAATGGAAAAGGGCATAAATCATTATATTTTAGGCAAATGCGGCATGGAACCCAAGGATAGCCGCAGCTACTCCCCGTTGGTGCTGGCTTATATCGGGGATGGGATTTACGATTTAATCATCCGCACCATGGTGGTGGGGAAGGGGAACGCCCATGTGAACACGCTGCACAAAAAGACCAGCCAGCTGGTAAAGGCCCATGCCCAGTCTGAAATGATCCGGGTATTGTTCGCAGAACTGACGGAGGAGGAGCAGGCAGTTTACCGGCGGGGCAGGAACGCCCATTCCCCTACCATGGCCAAAAACGCCACCATGGCGGATTACCGCAGGGCCACAGGGCTTGAGGCTTTGATGGGCTACCTATACCTGGAAGGCCGGATGGACAGGCTGATGGAGCTGGTGCTGCTGGGGATTGACAGGATGCGGGAAGAGATGAAAGGTGAGAAGAAAGGGAAAAAGAAGGGATCTGGGAAGGATAGAAAAGGAGAGTGAGATGAGTTACGAAGAGATGGCAATCGAAGGGAGGAATGCGGTCCTGGAGGCATTCCGTTCCGGAAAGACAGTAGACAAGCTGTTTGTGCTGGATGGCTGCCAGGATGGGCCTATCCGGTCAATCCTCAGGGAAGCGAAAAAATATGGCACCGTCACACATTACGTTTCCCGGGAGCGCCTGAACCAAATGTCAGAAAGCAAGAAGCACCAGGGGGTTATCGCTTATGCAGCCGCATATGGGTATGCCCAGGTGGAAGACATGCTCCAGGCGGCAGCAAAGAAGGGGGAGCCGCCCTTCCTGGTTTTGCTGGATAATATTGAAGACCCCCACAACCTTGGGGCAATTATCCGTACCGCGAACCTGGCGGGAGCCCATGGCGTGATTATCCCAAAGCGGAGGGCGGTAGGGCTTACAGCCACTGTGGCGAAAGCATCTGCCGGAGCCATTAATTATACGCCGGTTGCAAAGGTGGCAAACCTTTCTTCTGCCATAAAAGAGCTTAAGGAGATTGGCCTCTGGTTTGTATGCGCCGATATGGGGGGCAGCCCCATGTACGGCCTGGACCTAAAGGGGCCTATCGGGCTTGTGGTCGGGAGTGAAGGCGGGGGCGTCAGCAGGCTGGTAAAGGAAAACTGTGATTTTGCAGCAGCCATCCCCATGGCAGGGGATATTGATTCCCTAAACGCTTCCGTGGCAGCAGGCGTCCTGGCCTATGAGATAGTACGGCAGAGGCTTGGCAAGCCGTAGAAGGCTGCATGGGACTGGCAGCCGGGGCAGAAAGGGTTTTGGGAGAAAAACCAGTGTATAGAGGATTAAAATACAAAGACCAGACAGATGAAGAGCTCATCCGCAAATTACGGGAAGGGCACCCGGATATTATGGATTTTATCCTGGAGAAATATAAGGGCTTGGTACTGAAACGCGCCAATGCCATGTATCTGATTGGCGGCGATACGGATGATTTAATCCAGGAAGGGATGATAGGGCTGTTCAAGGCCATCCGGGATTACCGGGAAGGGAAGGACGCCTGCTTTGGCCATTTTGCGGATATCTGCGTCACCAGGCAGATTTACCATGCGGTGGAGGCTTCCCAGAGGAAGAAGCACCAGCCCTTGAACAGCTATATTTCCCTCAACCAGGAAATGGGGGAGGAAGGGAGCGGCACATTCCTGGATTTGCTGGAATCCTTTGACAATGCCAACCCGGAGCAGCTTATCATTGATTTGGAAAGCACCAGGGCAATCCGGGAGCAGATGGAAAGCGGCCTGAGCGATTTAGAGCGCCAGGTGCTGGGGCTTTACCTGCAGGGGATGAATTACCGCCAGATTGCAGGCTTCCTAAGCAGGGATCCAAAGGCGATTGATAACGCCCTTCAGCGCATCCGGGGGAAATTGCAAAAAATTCGAAAAAAATGTTGACAACTAGGGAAATCTATAGTATATTAGATAAGTCGGTTGGGATAAGCAGCCGGCAGGAAGTATAAGTAGAACGCTGCTGTGGCTCAGTCGGTAGAGCGTCGCATTGGTAGTGCGGAGGTCAC
>CAJUSO010000007.1 GCA_910588965.1 uncultured Lachnospiraceae bacterium
TATCCGGGCTTATGCACGGAAAATACATCCGAATGGGCGGCTGTGGTGGGTAGAAGAGAAAGAAGGTTCTGAAGAACATACAACACCTGTCCAGGCACGGCTATATACAAATCTGCCAGCAGAGGAAAAAACCAGGCTAAGGGCCGAAGCCGCATTGCTCTGCCCTAGTATAGTAAAATCCGGGCGGTCGCGGAATAAGTATGATGATATGGTTTTATACCTCCTGACATACCATGGCGTCCTATGCCACCAGGCAAGGGACTTGTTTTCAGCTGGAAGCGTTGCTAATCCTAAAAATAATGATAAAGGCGGGAGTTATATTGAACGCGCACTTAAGCTGCTTGAAACGGAAATGAAACATGCCGCCCTGCGGATGGATGATGCACTGTTCGTAGAATACTGGGGCGAGAGCGTCCCTCCTGAAAAAAGGATTAAGCGGTGGCTTGAAAAAGCCGATGGATTGGCAAAAGACTGGAAGCCCTCAGGAAGCCTTTTTCTGGATGGGGAGCAATTTGGATAAGATCCATCCAGAAAGCAAGGGGCGTTTTCCTACATGGACTACAGCCATGTATGGAATGTGCCCGTATTATATTTTTCTGTAATCCCCCCAATTGGGATAAATCTGGAAATAGGTTCAATCCTCTGTAAACTCAAACAGTTCCTCTACGCTCACATGAAATACCTTTGCAATATCCATTGCTAGCTTCAAAGATGGGTTATAACGTCCGTTTTCCAAATGTACGATTGTCTCGCGCCTTACGTTTACGAACTCTGCAAGCCCGTTCTGTTTTAGCCCTGCTTTTTCCCTGTATTCCTTAACAAGATGTCAATACAGCAAGTGGATTATTTATAACTCCTTATAATCAGGCCAGGGAATAGATGCCCTGCCTTTGGCTTGCATCGGGATTTTTGTTTTTTCTTCTTGCATTGTTTGCAAGCAGCCTATTGTGGTAATAATAGATAAGCGGCCAGTGGATGAAATAATTGCTTTTTTGCAGGAAATGAGGTATGATAAAATTGTTATGTACTACAAAGGCACAGACAGAGAGGATAAGAATGAAGATAATTGTTAAAAACGTTGCAAAGATAATAGAAGCCCAGCTGAGTTTGGATGGCCTGACTGTCATTGCTGGTTATAATAATATGGGAAAGAGTACAATTTTAAAATCAGTATATATGGCGCTTAATACGTTTCGGAATGCTAATTCCAAAGTGAATATGGTGCGTACGCGAAGTATTGCTTCTTATTTTTTAAATTTGGAACTATATTTTGATGAAAATGGGTATAATCAGCTTCCACGTGAGCTGCTGCTGGCAATCGCAGATAAAGTAAATGAATACCTGCTTGATTTCTCAAATGGGACAAAAGATAATTACCAGCTATTTAAGCGTATTTTTTTTGCTAGCCTTGAAAAATATAGGGAGTATTGGCCAGATGATTTTGAAGCGGGAAGAATCCATACGGATAGTTTTTTATTGCCGGTATATGAAAAGGTAAAGGAAATCTGCACGCGGGATAAAGACATGGATTTGAAATATATAGGTGAGATGTATATCAGGAATGTATTTAAAGGCCAGGTGTGCAGCCTTGGCAATGCAAAGGATGCGTTGATTGAGATTGATTCAGGCAGTGAGCATTACCAAATGACAATAAAAGATAATAAGATTTCTGATATGCATTATAATATTAATACAGAAGCAGATGTATTTTATTTGCCAGCGTATAATCTTCTGGATATGGCTGGGCAGTTTGTCGGGGCAAAGAGGGTTTATTCTCCAGAATATGATATGAAGTCTGTGCTTTTGGCGGATGAGGAAGAGCCGACTTTAGAAGAATATCAGGAAATTGAGGATAATATAAAAGTAATAAAGGATATCTTGGAAGAGATAATACAGGGAAGGTTAGAAAGGCAGCCTTCTGGGAATATTTTTTTCCAGGAAAATGGCCGGGAAGATTCTGTCAGCATTGGGAATGTAGCTTCAGGGTTAAAAACTTTTTTGATTATCCAGGCATTTGTAGAAAAGGGAAGGCTTAAGAGGAATAGCATTTTGCTGATAGATGAGCCAGAGACGAACCTGCATCCAGAATGGCATATGAAATTTGCTGAGATATTAGTCTTGATGTATAAAAATATGGGCGTCCGTTCTATTGTTAATTCACATAGCCCATATTTTATCAGGGCGCTTGAGGTGAAAATGGCAGATTATGGGATAAAGGAGAAAGGCCATTATTATCTTATGGAGGAAATAGATAGGAATTTATGCAGGGCACAAGATGTGACGGCTGAGACAGATAAAATCTATGAACTTATGTACAGGCCGTTAGAATATTTACCATAGGGGAGATAATATGCAGTTCGATAAGGAAAAAATACGCAGTACATTGGGTGAAAGGTCTAAGAATGATGAGGGGATTGGTTTTATTGAAAGCACGAAAGAGGTACTTGATTTTGATGAGATAACGCAAGAGGTTGCGGATAGGTTCCGTAACAAGAGACCAATGGGTTCCTGCGATGCGCTTCATATTAAAGATGAAGGGCATATATATTTGCTTGAGTTTAAAAATGCGAGAAAAAGCCAGATTGGTAAAAGGTTTTTTCTCCAGAAAGCCTATGATAGTGCATTGACATTGGCATTTGCTTTTTTCCCAAACTTGTCATTGGAAGAGATAAAGGAAAAATTATATTTAATTGTTGTATATAATGATGGGAGCGTGATTGAACAAGAGGAAAAGAGTGAGTCTTTTCAAGCAATTAAAGATGAAATCAGGCGGTTGTCTGGAAGGAAGGAAAGCATCTTATTTGGATTGGGAGTTTATGAGGGGATTTTATATAAAAAGGTTCTGACGGTCAATAAGGAAGTTTTTATGGAGGAAGTATACAAAGAAATTTTTTAAGCAGCTAGTTTCAGGTTTGCGTTACATAAAGATAGAAGATTCCCGTTTTTTGGGAAAGGGCATGGATGGAAGTTAGGCTCCGTCCATGCCCTTTTTATCCCCAATCACCCCTCTGAAGGCCCCTCTGTACAAAGTGCATAAAAATCCCCCGATAAATCATAAATACCCCACCTAGTTCACCAAAGGATTTTCCCGTATAATAAACCCAAGAAAGAAAAACAACCAATCAACAAAAATTTCAGGGAAAAGATGGTGAATAAGATGAATGAGACAATTGTGTTGCTGGACCATATCTCTAAAAGCTTTCCCGGCGTGAAAGCCTTAGACAACGTCCATTTCGAACTCCGCTCTGGGGAAGTTATGGCGCTTTTGGGGGAAAATGGGGCAGGAAAAAGCACCTTGATGAAAATCCTGAGCGGCGTTTATACCCGAGATGAAGGCACCATGCAGATTTTCGGCAAAGAATGCGGCAACCTAACGCCCAAGCAGGCACAGGAAATGGGAGTGGCCATTATCCACCAGGAATTGAACATGTGCAGGCATCTTTCTATCGCAGAGAACATGTTCCTGGGCAGGGAAAAACGAAAAGGCATCATCCTCTCCGACCAGGAAATGGAAAAGGAGGCCAAAGCCGTCCTGGACGAGCTGAAAATCGACTTAGACCCCAAACAAGTAGTTGGCGACCTGCCTGTATCCAAGCAGCAGATGGTGGAAATTGCAAAAGCCCTCTCCTTCAAAGCCAAGGTTTTGATTATGGATGAGCCAACCTCTGCGCTGACTTCTAAGGAAATTGACGATTTGTTCCGCATTATCAAGGACTTAAGGGCAAAAGGCTGCGGTATCGTCTACATCTCCCACAGGCTGGAAGAGCTCCAGCACATCGTAGACCGGGTGACCATCATGCGTGACGGCCAGTACATAACGGAGATGAATTTTGCAGACGCCACCATGGATGAGATTATCGCCCATATGGTAGGGCGTGAGATTAAGGAGAAGTTCCCCCATGTGGAATGCCCCAAGGGGAAAAAGATTTTTGAGGTAAAGAACCTGAATGCAGGCCGCATGGTCCGCGACATCAATTTTTCCTTATATGAAGGGGAGATCGTTGGCTTTGCAGGGCTGATGGGGGCAGGGCGGACAGAGACCACCCGGGCAATCTTCGGGATTGACCCCAAGGACGGCGGGGAAATCATCTTGGATGGGAACCAGGTTACCATCCGCAAGCCGGAGGATGCCATTAAGGCGGGGATTGTGCTGGCGCCGGAGGACAGGAAGAAGGACGGCCTTTGCACCAAGCTTAGCATCCGCCACAATATCGCCCTTCCGAACCTGGATTTAATCTGCGATAAGCTGGGCGTTGTAAGGAATAAGAAAGAAGAGGAAATGTGCGAGGAAGCCGTGCAGAACCTGAAAATCAAGACGCCGAATGTGGAGGTGCTCGCAGGCAACCTTTCTGGCGGGAACCAGCAGAAGGTAGTGGTTGGGAAATGGCTGGCGCGTAATTCCAGGGTCGTGATTTTCGACGAGCCCACCAGGGGGATTGACGTAGCGGCCAAGGTGGAGATTTACCACCTGATGAACAACCTGAAGAAAAGCGGGATAGCCGTGATGTTCGTCTCATCGGAAATGCCCGAGGTCATGGGGATTGCAGATAGGATTATCGTCATGTGCGATGGGAGGATTACCGGGGAGCTTTCAGCAAAAGGCGCAACCCAGAATGAGATCCTCACGCTGGCAACCCAGTTTGAAAAGAAGATTGCGGCAAAAGGCTAAGGAAGGACAGGAGGAAAAGGAAAATGAATCAGACCAAGCAGAACCCATTGAAAAAATTATTAAGCGTCCGGGGCATGGGCGGCGCACTCACCGCATTTGCCGGGCTCATTATTATCTATATCGTATTCGGTATCATCAACCCTACCGTTTATTCCGGGCAGAACATTATGAACCTGCTCCGTTCCATGTCAAAATACCTGCTGATAGGTATTGGGCAGAGTTATGTATTGATTACAGGTAACATTGACCTGTCCCTCGGTTCGATGGTAGGTATGAGCGCCATGATATCCGCCACAATGATGGCAGGCGGCGTATCCCCGATTATTGCAATCCTGGTAGCCATGGTTTGCTGCCTGGCAATCGGGGCAATGAACGGCGTTATGGTTGGGAAATTTAAGCTTCCCCCCTTCATCGCTACTCTGGGCACCATGTTCGTAGCCCGCGGCGTGGCTTACATGGTAAACGGGAACCGCAACACAGAGGCTATCAGCTCTGGTATCGGCAAAGAAGCAGCAGACGGCTTCCAGAACTTCTTCTACTATGGGAAGACCTTCGGTGTGTATAACACCTTCTGGATTGCATTGATTTTATTTGTTATCTTCTTCTTCCTGCTCTCTAAGACCAGGACAGGAAGGCATATATACGCCATCGGCTCCAATGTGGACGCAGCGAAGCTTTCCGGCGTAAATGTTGTGGCAACTACCACAAAGACATACTTAGTAAGCGCATTCTGTGCTTGTGTAGTAGGGTTAATCCTCTGCGGCCAGGCCAATATGGGAAATATGGAAGCAGGGAATATGTACGAAATGTATGGTGTGGCTGCAGGCGTTATCGGCGGCGTATCCCCCTTGGGCGGGACCGGTATCTTGCTTGGCACGCTGGCAGGTTCAGCCGTATGGCAGACTTTGGAAAACGGCTTGAACATGATTGGCGCACAGGTAGGTATCCAGCGTCTTGTTATCGGTATCATCGTAGTATGTGCCGTTATGCTGGATGTTGTATTCCGCAGGGGCGTAGTAAAGAAGAAAAAATAAGAATTAGCCGCTTGCCTGGCATTTGCATGGTTTCTGGACGCTTGTATCTCTTTCATTCTGCACAAGGGACCGGAGGCGGCAACGCCAGCCGTATTCCAGGCTGGCCGTGCGGGTGCTGGGCGGGCGCTAAGATATAGGAAGAAACGTAACTGTGAAAAAGATTTTAGGAAGGAGAGGAGCAGTTACAAAAGTATCCTAATGTGTTTACGCAAACTTTTAAAGGAGGAAGGAAAAGATGAAGAAAAAATTGTTAGCATGGATGTGCACCCTTGGGATGGCTGCAGGGCTCCTGGTAGGCTGCGGCGGCGGGAACAATGCGGGCAGCAAAGACAGCGGGGCAGATGCAAATGAGCCGGCACAGGAAGAAACCAGCCAGGATGAGGGCAGCCAGGACGAACAGCCGTCAGGCGATGGGGATATGATTGCCCTGATTACCATGGATTCCATTGACCAGCACTGGGTGACTTTGAATGAAGGCGCACAGAAAGCAGCTGGGGAATTGGGCGTAACGGTTCAGTTTATGGCTCCGAATACCAAGGACGATGCACAGCAGATTGAATGCGTGAACAATGCAGTATCTGCAGGAGCAAAGGCTATTATCGTGGCAGCGAACGGCCCGGATGCCATCTCTTCTGCATTGCAGGAAGCATCTGATGCAGGCGTGAAGATTATTTATGTAGACTCCCCGGCAAACGTGCCAGGCGAGGCAACCTTCTCCACAGACAACAAGGCAGCTGGGGAAACAGCAGGTAAGGAAATGCTGAAAGCTTTAGATGCAGCAGGGGTTACCTCTGGCCCTATCGGGATTATCAATGTAAATGCAGCTACGGATTCCTGCGTAATGCGTGAGGAAGGTTTCCGCGCAGCGTTTGAAGGCTCCAGCTTTGAATTGATGGAAACCCAGTATGGCGAAGGGGATGCAGCAAAATCCCAGAGCATCGCTGAGAACTATATTACACAGGGCGTTGTAGGTATCTTCGGATGTAACGAAGGCTCCACGACAGGGGCTGGGAATGCCATCAAGGCTTCTGGCAAAGACGGCGTAATCGGCGTTGGCTTTGACAAATCCGATGCAATCATGGGCTTGATTGAAGACGGGCACCTGCTTTGCACCATGGCACAGAACCCAGACGTGATGGGATATGAAGGCGTGAAGGCAGCCGTTGCAGCTATCGGCGGTGAGAGCCTTGGCGGCGCTGTAACAGATACAGGCGTATCCGTATTGGCAAAAGAAGGGGCTGCAAGCGGCAGCGACGATGCTTCTGCTGATACAGGCGCAGCAACTACCGCAAGCCAGGCTTGGAAGATTGCTTTGATTACCATGGATTCCATTGACCAGCATTGGGTAACCTTAAATGAAGGCGCACAGGCAAAAGCAAAAGAAATGGGCGTAGAAGTAACATTTATGTCCCCGAACACCAAAGACGACGCACAGCAGATTGAATGTGTGAACAATGCAGTAGCAGGCGGCTACAATGCCATTATGGTAGCAGCAAACGGCCCGGATGCCATCTCCTCTGCACTCCAGGAAGCATCTGCAAAAGGCGTGAAGATTGTCTATGTAGACTCTCCTGCAAACGTAGACGCAGAAGCAACCTTCTCCACAGATAACAAAGCAGCAGGCCAGAAGGCCGGCGAAGAGATGATTGCAGCATTAAAGGCTGCCGGAAAAGAATCCGGTTCTGTTGGGATCATCAACGTAAATGCAGCTACGGATTCCTGCGTAATGCGTGAAGAAGGGTTCCGCGCAGCATTTGAAGGGACAGAGTATGAATTGATGGAAACCCAGTATGGCGAAGGCGATGCAGCAAAATCCCAGAGCATTGCTGAGAACTATATTACCCAGGGTGTTGTAGGTATCTTTGGATGTAACGAAGGTTCTACGACAGGCGCTGGGAACGCGATCAAGGCTTCTGGCACAGAAGGGATTATCGGCGTAGGGTTTGATAAGTCTGACGCTATCCAAGGACTGATTGACGACGGTTTCCTGCTTTGCACCATGGCACAGAACCCAGATGTAATGGGCTCTATGGGCGTAGAGGCCTGCGTACAGGCTTTGGAAGGCTCTTCCTTAGGCGGGGAAGTACAGGATACAGGCGTTTCTGTATTGAAGAAATAATTGGCCCTAGAAAGAACGGGAACCTGGACATAATGGATGCTGTTTCGTAAAGGGCATCCGCCAACACGTATCGCTGTAATAATTTATAGAAATTATTTGCGAAAGCCAGCCTCTGGGAGTTGGTACAGTTCCTTACCCTCCCTTTGGGGACTGTACCAACTCCCAGAGGCATTTTAAAGAATATACGATAATCCAAAGAAAGGAAAGGTTTGGTTATATGAGGAATAAGAGATGGAAATATAGCCGGGTCATGGCGACGATGCTGGCAACGGCCATGACAATTACAACAGCCTTGCAGCCCATGGGCGTGCAGGCAGCTGTACCAAATGATAATTATGAGAATAAGACCAAACATGTATTGTGGTCTACCTCCTTTGAAGAGGGGGAAAGCGCACTTGAGAACTTTAAGGAGTCCACTGCCGATGCAGGCCGGGAGACACAGAATGTGGAGAGCGGGCTTTCATCAAGCAGCCTGGTGGGGGATATTACGAGGAAAGTAGATTTAGCTTCCATTACAGGTACGGAAAATTATAATACGACAGAAACGAAGGAAAAGCTGTTTGACAGCAATTCCGGGACGAAATTTTATACCAGGATTGATAAGAATAATGCCCATGCCCCTACGGCAGACGACCCGGTTTGGGTGAATTTCAGCTTAGAAGGGGAAGAGGCGGAAGTTGTTACGGTATATGCAATTACCTCAGCAAATGATTCCCCGAACCGCGACCCGAAATCTTGGACATTAAAGGGCAGCAAGGATGGGGAAACCTGGGTAGTGCTGGACGAGCAGTCAGGCCAGGCTTTTTCCAAACGGTTTGAGCAAAAAATATATGAGATTGAGAACACGGAAAGCTACGCCCATTATCGGATTGAAGTAACGGAGAATAATGGGTCAAACATGGACACACAGTTTGCAGATTTGAATATTGGCACGGGCATCCCAACGCCTGGAGACCAGTTTATGGCTGCAAAGGTGGCAAAGGGACCGTCCAATACTTGGAACCAGGCATCTAACCGGGGATGGACTGGGGCAAAATCCCTGGAAGTATCCGGTACGCAGATGGGGGAAGGGGCATTTGCTTCCAACGTGCTGTTTGATAACCTGAATACAGAGATAACAGAGGATACTTATTTAAGCTATGTGATTTTCCCATCCCTGACTTCATCCGCGTATGATTATGAATATACCTCCATGCATATGGCAATTGACCTGAAGTTTAAGGACGGTACATATCTAAGTGAACTAGAAGAAAAGGCTCTTGACCAGAATGAAAATGTGCTGGAAGCAGGCGCACAGGGCGCGAGCAGGGTGCTGAATACCAACCAGTGGAACAGGATTTACTCCAACATCGGTAAGGTGGCAGCGGGCAAGACGGTAGAACAGGTACTGGTTGTCTTTGATAAGGATGCAAAAGAGGCACAGGGGAATCTGAATTTCCTGACCTATTTTGATGATATTGAACTGTATACAAAACAGGAT
The DNA here is from genome assembly GCA_910588965.1 of uncultured Lachnospiraceae bacterium. Classification (GTDB taxonomy): domain Bacteria; phylum Bacillota; class Clostridia; order Lachnospirales; family Lachnospiraceae; genus Petralouisia. The sequence continues at coordinate 9,303 of CAJUSO010000007.1, forward strand.
ACCAAGCGCGAACACCTTTCCGATTATGTGTACATCCTGCGCGGGACCAACGATACCCCTGGTTTTTCCAGAGGATTGACAGCGCCGGGCGTAACTGTACCCCATGGGTTTAATTTCTGGGTTCCTTGTACGAATTCAGGAGACAATAAGACTTATGATTACCAGGATACGCAATTGCAGTATGTGACGGTCAGCCATGAGCCCTCTTACTGGGTAGGAGACCGTGGGACATGGCAGTTTATGGTAAATACTTCCCTGGATGGGGAAAGCGGATCTTATAACAGCGGTTCTAGGGCTGCAAGCTTCTCCCATGACAATGAAGTTGCAAAGGCACATTATTATAGTGTGGAATTTGACGATACCGTAGGGAATAATGCAAAAGGTGCAAAAATGGAGATGACCTCCACAGACCACTGCGGCGTGGTAAAGGCTACTTTTGCAGAAGGCACAGAAAATAAGAACTTTGTGTTTGACTGCGTACGTGCAGGCGGTGGTTTCGCTTTTGAAGAAGGCAACCGTTCCTTTACCGCATACAGCGACCATACAGGCAACGGCTCAAAGAGGATGTATGTGTACGGCGAGTTCAGCGAAGCAGCTACAAAGGCAAAGGCAAACGGCAAACAGGCAGTTGCACAGTTTGCGGGCAATACGGTAGAGATGAAGGTCGCAACCTCTTATATCAGCTATGACCAGGCGAAGAAAAACCTGGAGCTTGAAGTTGGCGCCAGCACTTTTGACCAAGTAATGAAGGAATCCCAGGCTACTTGGGATGAGACGCTCGGCGTAGTCAGCGATGTCAAAGGGGCGACCGAGGAGGAAATGATTTCCTTGTACTCTAACCTGTACCGCCTCTTCATGTATCCGAACAATATGTCGGAAAATGTCGGCACAAATGAAAATCCAGACTGGAAATACAAGAGCCCATACAAGGATGCCAATGCGGAACCAGTATCCGGCCACAAGATTTATATTAACAATGGGTTCTGGGATACTTATCGGACGACTTGGAGCGCATATGCCCTGCTGACGCCGAATAAAGCGCCAGAACTGCTGAATGGCTTGGTGCAGCATTATAATGACCAGACCTGGGTGCCAAGGTGGATTGCCCCTGGCGGGACAAACAGCATGGTAGGGACCAGCAGTGATGTCATTTTTGCAGATGCTATGATGAGGGGCATTGAATTCGATTCTAAGAATGCTTATGATTCAGCGCTCCGCAATGCGGCGACAGTTTCTTCGAACCTGACAGGCGGCGGCAGGAAGAATTTGAATACTTCCATTTTTGCGGGCTATACGGCAGGCACGGATGAGAATTTCTCCTGGACCATAGAAGGCTATATCAATGATTTTGGTATTTCCCAGATGGCCAAGGCTTTGGCAGAGAAAGAGACAGACCCAGCCAAGAAGGCGGATTACCTGTCAGAATACCAGTACTATCGGAACCGCGCCCAGAACTATGCATTGCTGTTTGACAATGCAGGCGATGATATCAGCCAGAAGTGGCTGCGCGGGAAAGAGAGCAATGGGAACTGGACCACAGAGAATACCACGAACGGCGTTTATGACCCCGTACGCTGGAGGGGCGACTATACAGAGACAAACGGCTATAATATGTCCGTTTCCGTACCACAGGATGGGCAGGGGCTTGCAAACCTTTATGGCGGCAGGGAACAATTGGCAGCTAAAATTGACAGCATCTTAGAGGATGAGAGCCCATACAGCGGCTATGGCGCAGAGAATGGCCAGGGCGGTATCCATGAGCAGCTGGAAGCAAGGGAAGTGAAGATGGGGCAGTATGGCCACAACAACCAGCCAGCCCACCATATCCTGTATATGTACAATTATGCTGGGGAGCCATGGAAAGCCCAGAAGAATATCAGGGACGTCTTAGACCGTTGTTACACAGGGTCTACCTTCGGCCAGGGCTACCTGGGTGACGAGGACAATGGGGAAATGTCCGGATGGTATATTTTCTCAGCCCTTGGATTCTATCCTGTAACCGTAGGAAGCGATGAATTTGCAATTGGGTCGCCGTTGTTTGATTCTGCTACGGTGAATATGGATAATGGCAAGAAGATTAAGATTACGGCAAATAATAACAGCAAAGAGAATGTTTATATCCAGAGCATGACCTTAAACGGCCAGCCTTATACAAAGAATTATCTCAAGCATGAAGACCTTGCAAATGGGGCAGAAATCGTATTTGAGATGGGCAATACGCCAAATAAAGAATGGGGAAGCAAAGAAGAGGATTTGCCGACTTCCCTTACCGAAGGCACAGAGCAGCCAGCACCGAAGAAGGATGCTACAAATGGGGCTGCAACGGTAGATGGGGCAGAAGATGTGAAATTAGGGCCGGTAGAAGTTAATACATTGTATGGGGACATTACAGGCGTTAAGGATTTGATTGACAATAATTCCAACACAACGGCTACACTGAAAGAAGGGAAGACAACCTTAGTTTATGCGTCTTCAGCTCCTAAGAATGTGGAACTCATTACCCTTTCTTCTGACGGTACGGAAGGGACCGCACCTACAGGCATGAAAATCTATGGTGCAAACGAAGGCGGGACATGGACAGAGCTGGCAACATATGATAATATTTCATTCCAGTGGACACGGTATACCAGGCCCTTCGCAGTAAACAGTGAAGAGAATTATTCATTCTATAAGGTTGAACTTACCGGCGGCACCAGCCTGGCAGAGATTGAGTTTTTAGCTTCCGAGGATCTTGGCGCAGAATTAAAGGCGCTGATTGTAAGAGCAAAGAAAGTGCTTGGGGAACAGGAAGACATGATTGGGGCAGTAAGGGATCTTATGATTGACCGTTTGGCTGCTGCACAGGTAGTATCTGACGACCCAGAGGCATCAAGGGCAGACCTGCAGAAGGCATTCTCTGATTTGCAGGAGGTTGTTTCCAGGGCAGATAGCATCCGGAGCGCCCATGAGAGGATTGAAGCAGAGGAATTTTCTGATAAGCACAGTGAGATTGTAAACGATGGGGCAAATATCGGCGGCGTTAAGAAGGGTACTTGGGCAATGTACCAGGATGTTAAGTTTGGCGGGCCTATAAGTTCCTTTGAAATCTGCTATGCTGGCCAGGAGAGAGATGCAGGCGGTTATGTGGAAGTATATGTGGATGAGAAAGACAATCCTGATAAGAAAATCCTCACCATCGAGACACCTACCACAGGTTCAGATTGGAGCAACTATGTAACAGTCGATACAAAGGATGTAAATTCGGATTTGGTAACTCCAGGATGCCATGACGTGTACCTGGTATTTAAAAACAATACGAATAAAGCCTATGTAGCTAATGTAGACTGGTTCCGCTTCAACAGGATAAACCATGAAGAAGTTATGGAAAAGATTGAAGCAATCGGCGAAGTAACCCTGGCTTCTAGGCAGGCAGTGGCAGAGGCAAGAAAGCTGTACGAGGGCCTGACTAATCTGGAGAAAGCCCAGGTAACAAACCGGAAGAAGCTGGAAGAAGCAGAGCGTATCCTGGCAGAACTGGAAGACGAACTTACAGCCGTTGATGATGTGATTTCCAAGATTGGTGAGATTGGCATTGTGACCTTGGAATCTGAGGCTGTCATTTTAGAAGCCAGGGCAGCATTCGACGCGCTTACTGAAGAACAGCAGGCAGCAGTGACAAATGCGGCAGTTTTAGTGAGCGCAGAAACAACATTACAACAGCTGAAGACAGACAAAACAGCAGCTGAGGCAGTAGTAGGCCTGATTGGCAGGATTGGCAGCCCGGCAAATGAAGCGGCAGTGACAGCAGCTAGGGAAGCTTATGATAAGCTGACAGGCGCCCAGAAGGATTTGGTAGGCGTAGAGAACTTAACGAAGCTGACAGAGGCAGAAGTACAGATTGCCCAGAAGAAGGGCGATGAGGCAGCGGCAGCGAAAGTTGTAGAGCTGATTAGCAAGCTGGCAGATGTGGACCTGAATTCTGAAACAGCCATTGCAGCAGCCAGGACAGCATACAATAACTTAAGCGATGCCCAGAAGGCTATGGTAGGGAACCTGCAGACCTTAGAGAACGCAGAGCGGAAGATTGTAGAGCTGAAGGATGCGGCAGCAGCGGCAGAAGTAACCGGCTTGATTGGGAATATCGGCCAGGTGGCATTGAATTCTGAGACAGCCATTGCATCTGCCCGGGCAGCATACAATAGCTTAAGCGATACCCAGAAGAATTTGGTAACAAACCTGCAAGTACTGGTAGATGCAGAGGCAGCGCTTGCACAGGCTAAATCTGACAAAGAGGCGGCAGACGCAGTAGCAAACATGATTAACCAGATGGATGATAATTCCGAGCAAGCAGTAACGGCAGCCAGGGCAGCTTATGATAAATTGACAGACGCCCAGAAAGCCATGGTAGGCGTAGCAAGCCTGACGAAGCTTACTAATGCTGAGGCTAAGCTTTCCCAGGGCACCAGCGGACAGGACCGTGCAAAGCAGGTATCCGATATGATTGGGCAACTGACAAACGTTACCCTGGATTCTGCAAAGGACGTGGAGAAAGCCCGCATCGCTTATGATTTACTGAATGCAGAACAGAAGAAACTGGTGACAAACGTAAAGGTACTGGAAGATGCTGAGAAGAGGATTTCAGACCTGAGGAAAGAAGCAGCAGACAAGGCAGCTGCAGAAAAAGTGTCTGGCTTGATTGGCAGCATTGGGGATGTGGCTCTGAACTCTGAGACCGCCATCGCATCTGCCAGGGCAGAGTACAATAAACTGACCGCAGACCAGAAGAAACTGGTAACAAATGTGAAGGTACTGGAAGACGCTGAAGCAGCGCTTGCACAGGCCAAAGAAGACAAGAAGGCAGCTGATACCGTAATTGGCTTGATTGGGAAACTGACAGGCGATTCAAAAGCAGACGTAGAAGCAGCCAGGGCAGCATACAACAACCTGAGCGACGCCCAGAAGGCAATGGTAGGCGTTGGGACTTTAGCAAAACTTACCGAAGCAGAGAACCAAGTAGCCCAGAATGACAGGGAACAGGCTTCCGTAAGCCAGGTTGTAGAAATGATTGGGAAGCTGACAAACGTTAGCTTAGATTCTGCAAAAGATGTAGAGAAAGCCCGCGTGGCATATGATATGCTAAGCGACGCCCAGAAGGCGCAGGTAACAAACCTTGCAGTTTTGGAAGCAGCAGAAAAGAAGGTAAAAGAACTTGAGGATGCCAGCAAAGAGCCGGTTAGGCTTGCTACACCGAAGATCCTTTCTGTAAAGAGCAGCATCACAAGCAAGGCAGGCGGAAGGGTGAAGATTTCCTTCCAGAAGCCGGCAGCAGGGCAGAAAATCTATGTATACCGCAAGATTGGCGGCATCCGGAAATTCATTGGCAAGACAACGGGAAGCTATATCTATGACAACAGCCCGGCAAGCGGCAAGACAGCAAGCTATCTCATCAAGGCCGTGCCAAATGATAAGACGAAATTTAGGAATAGCTTAAGCAGCAAGCTTGTGAACCTTACCGTTCCTGCAAACCCATCATCTGTAAAGGTGAAGGCGCTTGGCAAGAAGCAGGTAAAGGTAAGCTGGGCAAACGTGAAAGGGGCGGATAAGTACTATATTTACCGTTCTGCAAAGAAGGACAGCGGATATACGAGGATTGCTTCCGTGAAGGCCTCAAAGAAAGCCTATGTTGATAAAAAAGCAACTGTTGGGAAGACTTATTATTACAAAGTAGTGGTGAAGAAAGCCTCTAAGTACAGCGCTGGAAAGACATCCAAGGCTGTCAAGGTGAAAAAATAAGAGGCAGGCAGCCGCAATCCGGAAGGGAACTGGAAAGAGGCAGGCAGCCATAATCCGGAAGGAGCCTGGAGAGAGGCAGGCATCCACAATCCAGAGGAGGCCTGAAGAGAGGCAAGCAGCATAAGGAATGGCAGATTTCTCCCGCCGTCTAACGGTGGGGGAAATCTGTGGTTATATCGTGTTATCCACAATTTTAAAAAATAAAAGAGAGATAAGGCGGGGAAAATGTTAAAGGTAATCATAGCAGATGATGAGCAGCGGATCTGCAGGCTGGTCCAGGTACTGGCAGATTGGGAATCACTGGGTATGGAAGTAGTAGGGACAGCGGAAAATGGGTTTGAGGCGCTTAATCTTATCAAAGAAACCCATCCGGATATCCTCATTACGGATATCCGGATGCCTGGATGCGACGGGTTAGAACTTATCCGGCAGGCAAAGCTGACATGCGCCCATTTGGAAGTTGTAATAATCAGCGGTTATGCCCATTTTGAGTATGCGCAGAATGCCATACGGTATGGCGTAGGGAATTATCTGTTAAAACCAATCCGGCGGGAAGAACTGATGGAGACCCTTTCGAAAATGAAGGAGCGCATCTTAAAACGCTTGGATGCAGAAGAGACAACCCAGGCCATCCGCCAGGATAACCAGAAGAAGCTGTCACGCCTAAAGGGAAGCCTACTGAAAGATTTGCTGAACAATGAGAAAATACAATTATCCAGGGAAAAACTGAAAGAAGCCTATTATTTTGACGGGAAAGGCGAATGCTACCAGACCTTTGTCCTGAAAATAGACTGCGACGTCCGTAAAGTGGATAGGGAAGCAGCGGAAATCCTGCGGGAAAAAGCGGAGATGACCCTGCGCAATGGCCTGGAGAAATGCTGTGAGGAGATGCTCCTCTATTTTAAGGGATATTCCGGATATGGATTGCTGAATTACACATCTGGGAAAACGGGCGCCATCCGCAAGAAGCTTCGGGATTGCCTGAACCAGATGGAGGCAAAGAAGCGTATCTATGGGATGGTGGAATTTTCCATGGCTATTGGGAATGAGGTAGGGAACCCGCAAGAACTGGAGGTTTCCCTGAAAAACGCAAAAGAAGCGGTGAAAGAGCGCCTGCTAGAAGGGACAGGGCGTTTGTTGGAAGGAGTGCCCAAGGGCTCTGGGCGCCTTAAGCAGCGGGAACTGGACCGATATGCCAAAAGGATTGAACATGCCATTGAGGCATTGGACGCGGAGGAAGCTGCTGATGCCAGCCAGGAACTGGAACAGGACGTCATGCAGATTCCCGGTATCTGCGGCAGGGAACTGCTGGAGGTAGTAACGATTGCTGGAAATTTGTTTTCAGCAAGGGTAGGCATTGACGGCGTAGAAGAGATACAGAGGGGATTTGTGGCGGAGTGTTGCGAACAGTGCAGCAAGCGCGAGCAGCTGTTCCAGGAACTGGAAAAGCTGCAGACGGAACTGATAAGCCAAGTGCAGGAGACAAGGGCGAATGAAGCTGCCCGTCCCATCCGCATGGCCAAGCAGTATGTGCTCCAGCATTTTGCAGAGCCCATTACCTTAGAGGAGGTCTGTGAAGCGGTAGGGTTCAGCGTCAGCTATTTCAGCGCCCTTTTTAAGAAAGAAACAGGGGAAGGCTTTGCAAAATTCTTAACCCGGATACGCATCGATGAGGCCAAAAACCTGCTGCGGGAGACAAACCTGTCCGTAGGGGAGATTGGGGAAAAGGTGGGATACAGCGACCGGAAGCATTTTACAAGCACTTTCCGGAAAATTGTAGGGCTAAACCCTGCAGAATACCGGAAACTCTATGGATAAGTAAAATAGGGGTGTATTGGTAGCCGGGCAGGGATAGGGGGATTGTTGGCCGGCTAAGTGCATGGGGAGGGGACATGCAAGAGGCAGGGAAGCCAGGCAGAAAGAGGGGGATTGTTGGCCGGCTAAGTGCAGGGGGAGGGGACATGCAGGAGGCAGGGAGGCCAGGCGCAGGGGATTGTAACAGCAGGGAAGTGTTCATGGACAGGAAAAGATGAAAGGAAAGCATTATGGGTAAATGGAAAGAAAAGCAGAAATACCTTTCTTACCGTATTACGCTTCTAGTAAGGGCGTCCCTCTTTTTCCAGGCGCTGTTACTTTTGGTGGGCTGTGTTTTAATCTTTACGGTTGGGATGTCGGTATGGCTTTTGGCAGCAGGGGCTCTTTATATGGCAGTGCAGGATTTTATATTTTATAAATGGGTTATGGAGCCGTACCATCGGATGGAACAGAGGATCCGCCTTCTGGCGGAAAGCTATACGGATGCCATCCTGTCCAGGGAATGGGAAGTACTCCCTTCACCTTCTACCGGGCTAATCTGTGAGAAGATTATGCTGTTGATGAACCCTTCGGATTCCCTGAAAATGAGCAAACGGCAGGCACAGTACCTGGCGCTGCAGAACCAGATTAACCCACATTTCCTATATAATACGTTAGAGAGCATCCGGAGCGAGGCGCTGATTGCCCAGTTGGATACCGTAGCGGATATGACAGAAACCCTTGCCCGGTTTTTCCGCTATACCATCAGCAAGGTGGAAAATTTCGTATCTGTAGAGGAAGAGCTGGAGAACTGCCTGATGTATTTCAGCATCCAGCAATACCGCTTTGGCTCCCGGCTGAGCCTGGAAATTGAATGCGACCCGGAAGAAAAGGAGAAGATTTACGGATGCCGCCTTCCCAAGCTGACCCTACAGCCCATTTTAGAGAACAGCATTGTCCATGGGACGGAGTGCAAGATTGGCACAGGGCATCTGGTCATACGCCTGGAGCGGACCAAGGAACAGCTATTAATCTGTATTTCCGATGATGGGATTGGGATGGATGAGGCTGCCTTGGAACGGCTGAACGAGCGGCTGGAAAAGAGCACCCTTACCTCCGGCCAGCAGGAGGAGGACGGGCATGGTGGGATAGCCCTGGCAAATGTCAATAACAGGATCCATATGCTATTCGGGGAAGCTTATGGGATGCAGATTTATTCCATGCTGGGGAAGGGGACAGATGTGGAGATAAAACTCCCTATCTTCACCAGTGACAGGGAATTGGAGAACCGGGAGGCTATGCGATGAAGAAAGAAATACTGCGCATGGAGCGGGTCACATATATGGAACAGGGGAACACAAAGCTCCGGAATTTCAATATGGCAATTTACGAAGGGGAGGTCATGGGCCTTGTCCCCATGAACAACCTGGGGCTGGATGCGTTTTTGCAGCTCTTGCAGAAGAACCTCCCCTTGTATTATGGGTATATATACTACCGCGGCCATATGGTGAACTGCTGGGGGAAACCAAACCAGGAGTGGAACCGCATCAGCATCATACAGAGTGAGAGTATCCTGGCAGACGATATGACGGTGGCAGACAATATTTTCGTGCTGCGGCCTGGGTTTAAGAAATGGCTGATCCAAAGGAAAATCCTGGACCGCCAGCTGGCTCCGTTTTTAGAGGAGATTGGCGTGGATATTTCTGCAGAGGCTTATGTGTCGGAACTGACGCATTTTGAGAAGGTGGTTGTGGAACTGCTCAAAGCGGTGGTGGCAGGGCATTGCCTGATTGTGCTCTATGATATCAGTACTTTTGTCAGTGACCGGGAACGGATCTGGCTTTACCAGATGGTACAGTATTATGCGTCAAAAGGGATATCGTTCCTGTATATTACTGCCCATTATGAGGAGACCAAGCAGCTCTGCGGGCGCACAGCCATGTTTACCAATGGCAGGATTGTAAAGTACCTATATCCCCAAAACGCTACTTCGGACGAGCGTTACCTGTGCCGCCGGGGCGGCTTTGAAAAAAAACTGCGGGAAAAGATAGAACAGCATGCAAAAGAAGATAAAAAAGGCACCGTATTTGAAATGGAACTGCTGTACACGCCGAAAATACAAGGGCTTAGTTTTACGGTGGCCAGCGGGGAATGCCTAATCCTGCAGGATTTGGACAACCGGATTTTCGAAGAACTCCTGGAAGCCCTCTCTGGTGAGGGGAAGCCGGAATCTGGGAAAATGCGGGTGGACGGGAAAGAAACCCGGTTCCGCTATGATAGGCGCGTTGCAATAATACAGGAATTCCCAGCAAAGAGGATGCTGTTCCCTTATATGAGTTATTTGGATAACCTATGCTTTAACTTGGACCACCGGCTTCCGGGGGTTTGGCGGAGCCGGCGGATGCGGGAGAGCATTTACCGGGAATTTGGGGGGATTGAAGAACCGGGGCTTTACCAGAAAGGGGTAAACAAGCTGACCCAGAGGCAGAAGTATGATTTGGTCTATGGGAGGATTTTGCTCCAGAACCCCAAGGTGGTGTTCTGCATGCAGCCCTTCCATGGGGCAGAGATGCCGCTGCGGATACATATCTGCGAATTGCTGGAAATGCTGCTGGATAAGGGGATTGCAGTGGTGATACTGGCGGTGAGCCTGGCAGATTCCCTGGCGCTGGCAGACCGGCTGATTAAAATAAAGGACGGGACAAATTATGTGGAATGCAGCAGGGAAGAGTTTGAGGGGCTGCCCGATAATGTGCCGTGGAAATCTTTTTAAAAGGAGAAAAGGAAATGAAGCGTTCAGAGATTAATAAAGCATTAAAAGAGATGGAGGCCATGATAGAAAAGTGTAAGTTTGCGCTGCCGCCCTTTTGCCACTTTACGCCAGAGGAATGGAAGGGGAAGAACCACGAATATGATGAGGTTAGGGATAATATGCTGGGGTGGGACATTACGGATTATGGGCTTGGGAAATTTGGCCAGGTGGGGTTTTCGCTGATTACCATCCGAAATGGGAACCGGAAAATGGATAAATACACCAAGACATATGCAGAAAAGCTTTTGTATATTAGGGAAGGGCAGATGGCGCCCATGCATTTCCATTGGGAGAAGATGGAGGATATCATCAACCGGGGAGGCGGGAACGTGCTGATCCGGGTATATAATACCACCGAGGACGGCCGGTTTGCAGATACGGATGTGACCGTACATTGCGATGGCAGGGAATTTACGGTCCCGGCTGGGACGCAGGTGCGCCTATGCCCGGGGGAGAGCATTACGATCTACAAAGGCATGTACCATGATTTTGAATTGGAAGAGGGCACAGGCCCTGTGCTTCTGGGGGAGGTTTCCATGTGCAATGACGACGAGCACGACAACCGCTTCTATGAGCCGATTGGGAGGTTCCCTACCATTGAAGAAGATGAGGCGCCTTACCGGCTTCTGTGCAACGAGTACCCGAAGGCAGAATAGCGTGGGGCAGGGCCAGGAGATAAAAAGAAAGCCCTAGGCATTAAAAATGGATCCTTGGAAAACGTTAGGGTATTTGGTAAAATAATTCCAGCTGTACGGGCAGCCAAACCGTACAGCTGGAATTATTTTTGCTTTATGGTCCAGAAAGGAGAAGAGATATGTATATTGCAAAGGAAACACGTTACGATAAGATGCAGTACAACCGCTGCGGGGCCAGCGGGCTGTTATTGCCTGCCGTATCCTTAGGGCTGTGGCATAATTTCGGTTCGAATGGCAGTTTCACCAATATGGCCGAGATATGCCAGACGGCGTTTGACCATGGGATTACCCACTTTGACCTGGCGAATAATTATGGGCCTGAGCCTGGGGCGGCAGAGGAGAATTTTGGGCGCATTTTAAGGAAAGGCCTGGGCGCATACCGGGATGAGCTGGTGATTTCCACCAAGGCTGGGTATGATATGTGGCCGGGGCCTTATGGCGATTGGGGCAGCAAGAAGTACCTGGTAGCAAGCCTTGACCAGAGCCTGAAGAGGATGGGGATTTCCTATGTGGATATTTATTACCATCATAGGCCGGATCCTATGACCCCTCTGGAGGAGACAGCCAGGGCGTTGGACGGCATCGTACGGAGCGGGAAAGCTCTTTATGTGGGCGTGTCCAATTATAATAAGGAACAGACAGAAGCGGTTGCAGGGCTGTTCCGGGAAATGGGGACGCCGTTTATTATCAACCAGAGGAATTATTCCATGTTTGTGAGGGACATCGAATCGGATGGGCTGAAGGATTATGCTGCGGGGCATGGCATTGGCATCATTACCTTCTGCCCGTTGGCGCAGGGGCTGCTGACTGACCGTTATCTTCAGGGGATCCCGATGGACAGCCGGATTAAGACGGATGGGCGGTTTCTGCAGGAAAGCGCGGTCAGTGAGGAAGTGCTTTGTAAAATCCGCGCTTTAAATGAGCTTGCAAAGGAGCGCGGTCAGAGCTTAGCCCAGATGGCGCTGGCTTGGATTCTGCGGGATGGGGATATTACCAGCGTGCTGGTGGGGGCGTCCAGGGCGTCGCAGGTTTTAGACAATATCGGCATGTTGGGGAATATGCAGTTCGGCGAAGAAGAGAGGGCACGTATAGAAAGGATCTTGGCGCAGCCATAGGAAAGAAAAGCAGGCCTCCCTGAAAGGGGCTTATTGTAGGAAAGCCCACAGGTAATCCCCTTTGGATAAAAATGTATACAGCAATCTATATAAAAACCCTTCCAAGGAAGGGTTTTTTTTATGCACTAACACAAAAAAGGGCATCCCGAGCATAAGAATAGGGCATTTCACCAGGGGCATTCTGTTGCTATAATAAGCTCATAGAAAAACAAAGAAAGCAAAACATAAAGGGATGTAAGAAAGGAGAAGATTTGTATGAAAAGGAAAATGATTAGCCTGGTATTGGGAGTGTGCATGATGGTTACCATGATGGTAGGGTGTTCCCAAAAGCCAGAACAGCTGGAAAACGAGGAGAAGAACACCACGGAAAATGTGGGGGACGCAGGAGAGGAAGACGGTGCAAGCCAGGAGGCGCCAGAGGGAGCTTCTTCTGAGGAGGCTTCTTCGGACGAAGGCGGGAAGAAGTATGAAGGCATCACCCTTAGCTTCATGAGCAATATCGCAGGGGTGCAGAGCGAGGCCATGGAAGAAGTAATCGCCCAGTTTGAAGCGGAAACGGGCGCAGTTGTGGAATACAGCTCACCAGGAGCCAGCTATGAGGAATTGATGAAGACGAAGATGGCAGCCAACCAGCTCCCGGATCTGTTTACTACCCATGGATGGAGCATTGCCAGGTACGGGCAGTACTTAGAGCCTTTGAATGGGCAGGAATGGGCTTCCAGGCTTTCGGAATCTGCCAAGCAGGTTGTGGTAGAGGCAAGCAGCGGGAATTTCTATTGTTTGCCGGTAGATGTGGATGTCGCAGGCATTATTTATAACAAGACCGTCTTAGATGCAGCAGGCGTGAACGTGGATGAGCTTAAGACATGGGATGCGTTTGCAGAATCCTTGGGCAAGATTAAGGAAGCCGGCTATACGCCAATCCATATCGGCGGCAAGGATAACTGGACAATCGGGCAGTTCTTTGACTGGGTGGCTCCTTCTTATCTGATTACGGACGAAGCCAACAACCATAGGGATGCTTTAAAAGACGGCAGCTTTGACTGGTCAAACTGGAAGGGCTTGGCACAGATGATGGCAGATTGGAAGGCAGAAGGCTATTTTAACACAGACTGCCTGACCGCTGATTACAATGCACAGATTAAGGCTATGGCAGAAGATAAGGTGGCCTTTGAGTTCTTAGGGAACAGCGCCGTGACAGAAATGCAGTCCGTAAATCCGGATGTGGACCTGGGGCTTATGAGCGTGCCTTCCAGCAGCGATACAGACGAGCCTACCTTAATCGGCGGGGAAAGGATTGCAATCGGCGTATGGAAGGATTCCGCCAACAAGGAAGCAGCATTAGAGCTGTTGGGCTATTTCGCACAGGATGAGAACATGAAGAATGTCGCCACAGCAGACGGGGCGCCAGCCAGCTTTGAGGGCGTAGAGAGCGATACGGGCATTATTAAAGACGATCTTGCAAAATACATGTCCCAGTGCCGCATCTTCCCTTACTTTGACCGCGAATACCTGCCAAACGGCATGTGGGATGATATGTGCATCACAGGGGCTTCTATCCTGGCAGAGGATTCTGGCGCAGTGGACAATGCATGCTCCGCAATGGAAGAGAGCTACAAGGCAAAATTAGAAGTGCAGTAATATGGGATGGGAAGCTGGGCCGCCTTTGGGCACGCATATGCGAAGGGCGGCCCTCCCTTCCATAATTAGGAAAGGTAATAGGATAGAGATGAAGAAAACGATAAAGAAAAATATTATCAATATTTATTACATTCCGGCATTGGTGCTTTTTGGCATTTTTGTTATCTATCCGCTCTTGAAGGGCCTGCAGCTGTCATTTACCAACTGGGATGGGTTTTCCCAGAATTATTCCAATGTGGGCTGGAGGAATTACCAGGCGTTATTCAAGGATGCGAATATTAAGACCACGTTGATTAATACCGTGATTTATGGCTTTGGCAGCACGCTTCTGCAGAATGTGCTCGGCCTGGCCTACGCGCTGTTTTTAAACCGTAAATTCACGGGGCGGAATGTGGCCAGGGCGGTAATCTATGTGCCGGCTATGGTGGCGTCGCTGATTATGGGATATATGTATTATTTCATCCTGCAGTATGACGGAGGGGCGTTGAATGATATCCTGGCCGTGTTTGGGCTGGAGGCGGTGGATTGGCTGAGCAAAGGTTCCTGGGCAGTCATTCTGATTACATTGATCAATTCCATCCAATTCGTAGGGGTTTCCATGATTTTGTACCTGGCGGGGCTCCAGGGGATACCGTCTTCCTATTATGAGGCGGCTGAACTGGACGGCGCAAGCAAGTGGCAGAGCTTCCGTCATATCACGCTGCCGCTCTTACTCCCAGCGATTACCAGTTCCGTGATGCTGAACTTAATCGGGGGGCTGAAGCTGTTTGACATTATCCAGGCGCTGACCGCAGGCGGGCCCGGGTTTGCAAGCCATTCGCTGGCTACCTTGGTATCCTACACGTATTTCCGGGGGCAGAATGCAGGGTATTCCGCAACGATTGGGATATTCTCCTTTGTGCTGATTATGGCGGTAAGTATTGTGCTGATGCGGTTCTTTACGAAGAAGGAAGGTGATGTATGATGAAGAGGGCTGGGAAAAAAAGAAGGATCAGCGCAAGCACGTTTGTGGCCCTGCTGATTTGTGCGTTCCACCTGATTCCTTTCTATATTATGATTGGAGTGGCGTTAAAAAGCCCGTATGATACCAGTTCCCGCTGGGTATTCCCAGGGTATCTGTTTTTGGATAATTTTAAAGAGGCTATCCGGTATGGGGATATATTAAAGAGTATCCTGTCCAATGTAATCATTACTGGCGGGGCGGTAGTTGGGATTACGGTTATCGGCGCCTTGGCGGCCTATCCGCTGGCCAGGAACCAGACAAAGTTTAATAAAGGGGTACGGACCTTTAGCCTGGGGATGATGATGGTGCCGGCGCTTAGCCTGTTGGTGCCCCTTTACAGCCTGATGGTGAAAATCCAAGGGATTAGTACATATTGGGGGATTATCCTGGTGCTGGTGACATTCCAGCTGCCTACGAGCATCTTTTTGTTTACGAATTTTATCGTGTCAATCCCGAAATCGCTGGATGAGGCGGCGGCCATTGACGGGTGCCCGAGGCTCCGTATATTCTTTTCGATTATTTTACCCCAGCTAAAGCCAGTGACGGCTTCCGTGATTATTATGACGGGAGTAAGCTGCTGGAATGATTATATGTTCAGCTTGTATTTTCTGCAGTCTCCGCAGATTAAGAGCGTTACGCTGTCTGTGGCCAGCTTTTTTACGCAGACCCAGAGCAATATGGGGGCTGCTGCGGCAGGGGCGCTTTTGGGGATTGTGCCGATCGTGGCGCTTTACCTGTGCCTGCAGAAATATTTTGTAAAAGGTATGGTTGATAGTGCGATAAAGTAAAAGGAAGGAGAGATTATGTTGAGGAGAAGATGGTTTTCTTTTAGGAAAAACAGCCGGCGGCTTGCCGCTGGCATGATAGCAGGCGCTATGTGCTTTACCAGCGCGCCAGGAGGGGCCTTGACGTTGCAGGCAGGAGCTATGCCGGCCTGGGAAGCTGGGATAGGCGCCCGGGCAGCAGGGGAAGAGGAGAACGCGGTTTATTTGAGCGACAGCAGGCAGTGGCTGTGGGCCTATGCGGGGCTTGATTCTAAGAAGACGGAGATGTATGGGGACGCCCAGAAGGTGCCGGAGGGTTCCAAGATGCCCCAGCTGAACCGCAGATATGAGAATAGCGCAAGCTGGTCGCGTACAACGGACATTAATCTATGCGATGATGCGTTGGAGGGGATTACGAACTGGGACCAGATTGTGGCAAGCGGGCATGTGCAGAAGGCAGACAAAGGGATTGGCACCTCGGCCTGTTCAGAGATTGTATATGAGCTGCAGCCAGAGGATAAGCGGTTCTGTGCGACCATCGGTTTCGACGCCAGCGTACTGACCAACGGGCAGAGGCCTTCTTCGGTAGAAATGAAGGTGTTGGGAAGCAAGACGGAAGACCGTGCAGGGGAATACGAGGAATTGTATAGCAGCGGTATCCGGTATACCCTTGCAAATGATGCAGAAAGGCCTTATTTTGTACCCCAGGATGTGGATGTGTCTGTGGAGGGGTATAAGTATCTGAAGCTTTGGGTATGGGATGCAGGGCAGAGTACGAATAATGCGCCCAATAACAATCCCAGCGACGCCGTGAACTGGGCCTGGGCCAGGATCCTGACCAGGGAGCTGACCCCAGCGGAAAGGCTAGAAAAGGCAATTGCGGATGCAGAAAAGCTGGATGCGTCAGTTTATTTGGCAGATTCCTGGGCAAAGGTACAGGCTGCCTTAGAGGAAGCGAAGGCAGTATCAGAAGATGCGCCCGAAGAAACGGTTACAGCTGCGGTTGCAAAACTGGACGCCGCGGTTGCAGGGCTGGTGAAGAGAGCAGACAAATCGGCTCTGGAAAAGCTGGTAGAGAAGGTAGAAGGCAGGGATTTTACAGGGTTTGACGCAGGGCTGGTGGCAGCGTTCCAAGCTGCATTAAGCAAAGCCAGGGGAGTGCTGGCTGATGAGACGTTGTCCGAAAATGACGCAGCCAAGGTGAAGGCGGCAGAGGATGAGCTCCAGGCAGCCTATGACGCCTTAATGGACACCATCAAAGAGCCGGTGGGGGAAGAGTTTGACTGGATATCTGACCTGAAGGCTGCATCTGTGAAGGTGGGTTACGGTTCTTTGGGGATAGATAAGACCGTGAATAACAGCGGGGCGCTTACCCTGGACGGCGTAACGTATGACAAGGGCCTGGGCGCCCATGCGCCGGCAGAACTTGTATATAACTTGGATGGGAAATATCAGTTTTTCCATGCCGTAGTGGGCATTGATGATACAAGGGTGGCGAATACGAACCTAGGCGTAGTGCAGTTCCAGGTATTCCTGAATGAAGATACGGATCCGGTATTTGAGAGCAGCCGTATGGGCACTGGGGCAAAGCCAGAAACCATTGGCCTGCCTCTGAGTGATACCGACAGTAAGCTGCGGATTGTAATCCTGACGCCAGACAACAAAAATACCAATGATTGGACGGATGTGGCAGACGCAAAACTCTATCTCAATGAGAAGGGCGTGAATTATGCGGAGCAGAACATCAACCGGTTTGAGGTTGAAGAGCAGGCAAACCGCACGGTAATTGACGCGGAGAATAAAATCATTACCATAAAAGTCCCGCACGGGACAGATTTGGGGCAGCTGCATATCTCCGCTTTGGAGACAAATGCCAGGACCGAAGCCACAATCCAGGGGGCAGAAGCTACAGTGGGCACAGTGATTGACGCAAAAGGCAAGGACGTGGTCATCCGTGTGGCTAACCGGGCAGGGGAAGCTACGGACTGGACAGTGAAGGTCATTGAAAAGGAACAGAAGGCAATCTTAGATTCCGATAACCAGATTTTAAAGGATAATTTCTATTGGGCAACCCACAAGGTGGACCAGTTTGTAATGACCGGGCAGGAAGGCATGATTAATAAAGCCGCTGACCGTGAGGGGACAGGGCCTGTGGATTACATCCCTTCCTATTGGGCAGGGTATTATGACCGTACCGCTTTTTATGGCCGTGACTTCTGCCACCAGGCGACCGGTGGGCAGCTGGGCGGGCTGCGGGATGAGAACTACAGCATGTTCAAGATATTTGCCCAAGGGGCGACAGAAGCAAGGAAATACTATACCTTGTGGGCCTTCAATTTTGATGGTTCCCCTTACACCATTGATTACCGGAGCGACACAAATTTCGTACGGGAAGTCCCAGCGCAGTTTGAGCTGGTACAGAGGGCTTATGAGCAGTACCAATGGACAGGGGATGACCGTTACATCTATGATGAAGATCTGTTCAATTTCTATACAAATGTCATGACGAAATATATTGAACTGCATGACGACCAGAAGCCCAACGGCGTGGCAGAAGGCTACGGCGGCATATGGGCAGGATCCTGTACCTACAATGAGAGGGGCGAGCACCCCATTGAGGCAGGGGACGCCATCGGCGCACAGTACCAGGCAACCTTGGCTTATGCCGGTATCTTAGAGGCCAGGGGCGAGGCTGTGGAGGCAGCGGCCTGGTATCAGAAGGCACAGGACCTGAAGGATTATTTCAATGAGGAGTGGAGCGCGAACCCGGATGACCCAACAGGCAATTATGCCCGGGTGATTACGGCAGAAGGCGGGAAATTATATGATTTTGGGAAAGAGAACAGCTGGTTCATGCCCATGAAGCTGATAACAGAGCCAGGGGAAAGGAATGACAAGTACCTGGATTTCATTTCCCAGCAGCTTGGCAATGGCATTGGCGACAAAAATGCGCCGAACGCACCGAAAAATATTGAAGCTTATACTTATATCCCAGATACTTATTTCCCCTATGACCGCAACCAGGAAGCTTGGAAATGGATGCGTTATATTGCAGGGGTTAAGGATAACCCGCATGAACGCCCCGTACAGGGGACCAATGGGGATTACCCGGAAATATCCTTTACCTTTGTGGCACAGACCATAGAAGGGATTATGGGGATTGAGGCAAATGCCGGGAAGCATGCCGTGGCGACAGCCTCCCATCTGGTGACCGAGGGCACAGAGGAAGAGAAAATGGGTTATGTGGATGTGACGGATATCCGTATGGGGACCCATATGCTGGACGTAAGGCATGACGGGCGCACCAAGACCACATTGCAGAACCACAGCGAGGACAGCCTGACTTGGGAAGCAAGGTTCTATGGCAATTATGGGGCAATCAGCTGCGGCGGTGAGAAATTGCCGGCAAGGCAGAAAGAAATTAATGGGGAATTGGTAAGCTATGTGACAATCGAAGTGGCGCCGGAAGAGGAAGTCGTGGCAAGCGTAGCAGAAGACGTGAGCGCAGAAGAAGAGGTTACCCTCTTAAGGCAGGAAGTGGAACGGCTGGACGGGGAGCTTGCAAAAGCTGAGGCAGAAGCAGCCCAGAAAGAGAAGGAGCTTGCAAAGGCGAAAGAAGAGCTTGAGAATGCAAAAGGCGATTTGGAAGTAGCCCAGGCAGAAGCTACGGCAGCCCAGCTGGAAGCTGAGGCCGCAGCGAAAAGGGAAGCGGCAGCCGTGAAAAGGGCAGAGGCCGCAGAAGCCCAGGCAGCTTTGCTGCAGGCAGAGGCAGATAGCCTGCGGGCCCAGGCAGGGGAATTGGCGTCATCCAACCAGCAGCTTGCCCTAGAAAAAGAAGCAGCCGAAAAGGAAGCAGCAGCAGCCAAGAAAGAGGCGGAAGCCCAGAAATCCAGGGCAGAAGCTGCAGAAGAAAGAGCCAAGGAAGAGGCTGCTAAGGCAGAGGCCGCTGAGAAACGTGCCCAGGCCGAGAAACTGAAAGCGGAAGAAGAGGCTGCTAAGGCAGAAGCAGAGAAGAAACGCGCAGAAGAAGAGGCCAAGAAGGCAGAAGCAGAGAAGAAACGCGCAGAGGAAGAGGCCAAGAAGGCAGCCCAGGCAGAGGCAGAGAAGAAGGCTGCGCTCCAAGAAGCCGAAAAGCAAAAGGCAAAGGCTGCGCTGAAAAAGGGCGACGCGGTATTTTCGAAGAAAATCCTCTATACCGTCCTCGACCCGAAAAAGAAGACGGTAGTGGCGCAGGGTTCGGTTTCCAAGAACCAGAAATCCCTGGCAATCCCAGATACCGTTATGGTAAAAGGCGTGAAATGCAAGGTGACGCAAATTGCCACAGGGGCATTTTCCGAAAACAAGAAGCTTACAAGCGTGACAATCGGGAAGTATGTCCAGAAGATTGGCAAACAGGCATTCTATAAATCTGCCAAGCTTAAGAAAGTGACCGTGAAATCCACAGCATTAAAGAGCGTAGGCAGCAAGGCGTTCCTGGGGATTGCCAAGAAGGCTGAGATAAAAGTGCCCAAAGCCAAAAAGAGCACATACAAAAAGTTACTGAAAGGTAAAGCAGCAAAGACCGTAAAAATCAAATAGCAAAAAGATCCCGCCGCATCTATGGTTATGGACCGTGGATGCGGCGGGTCTTTTCTGCCTTTAAGGATTAGGTAATCTATGGATGCCCTTTTAGATATGTTTTATGGGCAGTCCCCATTCCTTGCGCTGTTTTTCAATTGTTTCTGGAATTCGGAAGGCAGCATGCCGGTCTGCTTCTGGAAGACGTCTTTGAAATGCCGGGTGCTGTAATACCCCACCAGAAGGGCTACATTTTTAATTAGGATGCTGGGGTTTTCCGTCATCAGCCGTTTGGCGTTCTTAATCCGCACCTCCATCACATAGTCAATCAGCTTAATCCCAGCCCTTTCATGGAAAATTTTGCTCAGATAGGTAGGAGCCAGGTTAAAGGCCTCAGCCAGTGAGATAATGCTGACATCGTTGGCATAATTGATATTGATATAATCCTTGACCTGGCCGATAATATCCGGCGGCGCAGCATTGGATTTCGCATACATATTCTGGGAATGGCTGTGGAGTTTCTGGCAGAAGTCCCCGTATTTGGCTGGGACTTCCGGAAAATCCATGGCCTGGGACAGGCTTTTGGACAGGATGGGGTAAAATCCATCGAGCAGTCCCTGCCCGTTTGGGAGCCCGCGTATTTTTTCTAGGTATTTTTGGTAACGGATTTCGTCTTTTTCGATATAAGCCTGGATCAGGCAATCCAGGAATTTTGCAAAAGAGAATGCATTTTCTTTTTGCAGCAGCGCTTTTAGTTCCTCAGGGAAATAAGGCCTGCCTTTCTGCAGGCAGAGCGCCAAGGGCAGCAGTTCAGAAAGCGCATTGCTCTGTACAAATAAATCCCGGATATCCTTCTGGCTCTGGCAGCATAAGAGCGCCGTGGAAGTTAAATGAGGCGCCAGCGCCGGGCTTTCCAGGTAGCGCAGAATCCGTTTGGCCTGTGCCTTGGAGGCGCGGATTACCAGGCAGATTAAGCCGGACTGGAGGCTGAATAGGGCAAAATAATCCCCCGGCGCCCTCCAGGCAGACAGCCATTGCCGCAGCTGCGGGAGGAGGGTGGAATAGAGGGATTGGTTCCGTTTGGCGGCAAAGCATTCATAAAAATGGAACGCGGTAAAAACCTGCCCCTCAGACAGGCGGAAGTATTCGCTTTCCCGCGCAGTCTGCGGCGTGTTGAACAGATGGGACACCTGCAGTTCAAATAAGTGGTTGGAATCAATGTGCTTCTGCTGCACATGCTGCTGTGCGTCCAGGAGGATTTCCTGTATTTTTTCCGGTTCAAAAGGCTTAATCAGGTAGTCCTTCACGCCCAGGGAAATGGCGTTCTGGGCAAACTTAAATTCCGAAAAGCCCGTAAGCATCACCCATAAGGTGTGCGGGCAGAATTCTTTTGCAGCCCGGATTGCTTCAAGCCCATCCAAAAGCGGCATCTTAATATCCACAAACGCCAGGTCGGGAGCCGTATTCTGGCAGACGCCAACCATCTCCCGCCCATTCCTGGCTTCTACGATTTCGACGGGATCCAGCTGGCTGTCCTTTATGATTTTTTTCAATCCAAGCCGTACCAGGTTTTCATCATCTGCAATTAAAATAATCATTGGGTACCCTCCTTTGTACGAATGGTGTTTTTGGTTCTTATCGTTATGCGTGTGCCTGTGCCAGGGGAGCTTTCCAAATGGAAAGAGCTATGGGGGTCAAAAATCTGCAGGCGGGACTGCACGCTCTCAAGGCCCACATTTTTGGGAGATGCAGATGCACCGGGCTCAAACCCTGCCCCCGTATCCTCCACAATCAGGTGAAGGCTCCCTTCCTGGAGGGCAGCTGATACGCATATCTGTATCCGTATGTCATAGGGTTCCATCCCATGGACAATACTGTTTTCCACCAGGGGCTGCAGCAGGAATTTTGGGATTGTGCATAGGGCGGCATCTGGCTCCACGTCCATCCGGTACTGCAGCCTGTCGCTGTAGCGGATGGACTGAAGCTCCAGATATTGTACCAGGAAATCACATTCCTGGCCAACGGTAGTTGTTTCCCCCCGGGTGCAGGAATACCGCAGCAGCTTATTCAGGTGCAGGATGGAATCCTGTACCATCTGCGTGTCCCCCAAGCTGTTCATAACGGAAATGCTATTTAACACGTTATACAGGAAATGAGGGTTAATCTGGGACTGCAGTGCGCTGTATTCCATTTCCTGGCATTTAATCACGGCGATATATTCCTTCTGGATATGCTCTTGCAGGCGGTCAATCATCTTGTCCAGCGCATTACCGATGACAGCCAGCTGGTCGTCGCCCTGGGCGCATACCTTCTGGGAAAAATCCCCTTGCTGCGCATGCTGCAGCACATCCAGGATTTGGTTGATGGTGCGTACCATGGAATGGGAGTAAATAAAGTAGCTGCCCATGGAAAAAACAATAAAGGCCAATGCCACTATGGCAAAGAAAGCCAGCACCGAGTAGGAAAAGCGGTTGATGTCCTTCTGGCTGGAAAGCGCTGCCAGGGTCCAGTTCACGCTTTCAATCTGATAGTATTGCGCAGAATACGTCTCCCCATCCCGGATGTCCTCCGGTTTTTGGGAAAGGCAGGCTAAGGTTTCCCCATCCATCTCCTTTGTGCTGTACAGTACCTGGTTGTATCCATCCATCAGCAGCAGGGCGCTGTTGGCCCCTAGTTCAATATTGTTGAGTATTTTACGCAAAGTAATATCAGAGACGTCAATGCGCAGGATGCCGATAGGTGTATTCGTGAGGGCGTCCTTAATCAGGCGGCTGGCAGAGAAAAAGAGGTTGTCCTTCAGTAGAGGGGAACTGTAGGAGCAGTCTTCCGTGTAATTGAAATAAGCAGACCCGTCCTGTTCCATGACAGCCTGCTGCCACTCCTTGTTGGCCAGTATGGCCTGCTCCATGGCATCCGTTTCGTTGATGTTTTTGGAGATGACAATAGCAGAATCAGAAGGCACATTTTCTGAGGTAAAAGGGATGTAAACAATGGAGAGGATATCATCCCGGTTGGCATAGATGATTTGCGAAATGGAATTACGGTATTTTTGCTGCGCCTGGTAGTAGCGGTAAATATTGGCGGCAGATTCGCCTTTTTTCATTTCCTGCATATAGCCAATCAGCTCTGTGTAAGAATAGGGCGCAATGGTGAGGGCAGTCAGGTCTTTTAAATAGGTTTCCACGTGGCTGGCAGCCGAGGAAAGGAGGGATACATTGAGGTCAGAGGTATCGGAACGGTAGGTTTTCGAGAAAAATATGGTGGAGATAATGGCTGCTGTTAAAAAAGGAAGGATGCAGCTTATCACGTAAATAATGGAGAGCTTGCTCCGGAAATTGTAGATGATTTTCATGGATATGTATCCTTTCTATTTATTTTTGGGGGAGTAGATGTATGGAGGCATAAGGTAATGTCCCAATAAGGGGGACGCCAAGTATTGCGTGCAGCCTGCCTCTGCCGACGGGGTAACGCTCCGGCAAACTAACTGCTAAGGGAGGCTAAGACATTCAGGAATGCCTTCACGCCTAAGCCTCCCTAAGCAGTGGATTTC
Organism: uncultured Lachnospiraceae bacterium; assembly: GCA_910588965.1. GTDB lineage: Bacteria > Bacillota > Clostridia > Lachnospirales > Lachnospiraceae > Petralouisia. Next base: position 33,006 of record CAJUSO010000007.1, read on the forward strand.
GCCTCTGCTAAAAGCACCCCTGGAATTGCCTTCAGAGGCAGGCTGCACGCAATGCTCGGCTGGTATTGGCATGACAAAATGTTATGGTTGTGTAATGGCATATTGTTGTCTTGGCCTGTAATTCCATAAGTCAAAAACAGGTTTATACATATCGAAGATTTATGGTTTTTTAGAGGGATAGGGGCTTAGCTTAAGGTTTAGTATCCCACAAAAATAAAGTTAGGATACCTTCCGCATGAGAATACCAGCGATGCGGGGTGGGTAAGGCGCCTTACCTACCCCGTATTGCGTTCGTCCAGTATTCCTCCTCCCCTTCCCCTCAAACCTTGGTAATATTATATGGAAAACCACACAAAAAATATATATTTTTGAGGAAAAAGCACAAAATAAGGCACTCGTATCTCAAGAATGGGACATTTGAAAAAACCCAATCTCTTGCTAGAATAAAAGCATAAAATAAAAACCCGCAACCCTACGCCCCAAAACCGGGCGGCAAGGAAGAAGGAGGAGGAAATATGAGAAAAAGGAGACATTCCCTATGTGCTATCATCTTGGCGGCAGCCGTTGCAATGGGCGGCCTGCAGATGCCTGTACAGGCAGCAGGGCCAAATAGCATAGGGCAGCTACAGGCAGAAGGCTCTGTCATTACGGAGCCAGAATCTGCAGCAGATGCATTCGGGCAGCCGTCTGCAGCGGAGGCAGCATTGGCGGCAGACGCAGAATTTACCTATCTGAGCGACTTGGATTGGGTAAGCGCATCCAGCGGATGGAAGAGCATACAGAAAGATAAGGACGTGGGCGGGAATAGCCTGAATTTTAGCGACGGGAGCACGTATGGGAAAGGGATTGGCGCCCATGCCGCTTCTTCGGTCGTCTATGATTTGGATGGGGCCTACGGCAGGTTTACAGGCCTTGCAGGAATTGATAATGACAAGGTGAATGGGAAAAATACGGCGCCCTGCAAGTTCCAGGTGTGGGGGGATGATAAGCTGATTTGGGAAAGCCAGGTGATGGGCGAAGCTGCGGGGAATTACGGGCCGGAGCCCTTTGATGTGATTCTGGCAGGCGTTAAGACGCTGCGGCTGGATACGGTCCTTCTGGGAGACGCCAACACCAGCTGTTGGACGAACTGGGCGGATGCGAAGCTGTATGCCCAGATAGAGGAGTCCTTGCTGCTTTCTGATTTGAAGGTGGGCGGGGAAGCCATGGAAGGTTTTGACCCTCTGGTGTTCCGTTATACAAAAGAGATAGAAACAGAGGATTTGGATAAGATAGACCAGCTGAAGCCTTTGGCAGTAGAAGCCATTGGCAAGGAAGGGGCGCAGGTGGCAGTCACCCAGGCAGGGCAAGTGCCGGGGACGGCTGTTGTGACAGTATCCAATGATACGGGGGTATTGGAGTATTATGTGGATTTTAAGGTGAAGGATGTGGACTTTTTAGGGGATCTGCCACCTGTGAAGACGGACGGCAATGGGATCCGGGTGGATACGGATGCCCAGGGGAACCCCATCCAGATGCTGGGGACGGCTTACCGGAAAGGGATTGGCATGCAGGCGGATAGCGCCGTGACATACCATTTAGATGGGAAATATGTGAAATTCCGTACCAGTTATGGGTTAAATGACGGGCTGATGGAAGATAGCTATGCCCGGGGCGTTTTCCAGATAAAGTGCGATGGGGTGGTGCGCCATCGGATGGCCATTAACCTGGACGACCAGGGATGGCATGATGTGCTGACAGAAATCAATGTAGAGAAGGTCCAGACCCTGGAACTTTCCCTTACCAGGGAAGAAGAGGGCAGCCAGCCAATCTATGGTTCCTGGGGCAACGCCATGGCAGTGCGGGGAGAGCCCAGCGGCACGCTGCTGTCCGAGATTTTGGTGGATGGGAAGCCGCTTCCTGGGTTTGCAGATAATGTAATGGCATATGAGGTCCCGCTGAACGCAGGGACAGTGAAGGTGCCTTCTGTGGAGGCAAGGGCGCAGGAAGCAGACGCACAGGTAGAAGTAATCCCTGCAGCCACAGTCCCAGGCACAACGGTAATCCGTGTCACCAGAGGGAAAAATGTGACAGAGTATACCATTTATTTCCGTCTGCGGGACGAGGGGCTGGAAAGCATCGAGGTGGAGCTGGATCACACCAGCATCAATCCAGTGAAATACTATGGGCAGACCGGGAAGATTTCCGTAAAGGCCAACCTGGGCACAGGGGAAGTCCTGACGGAAAAGGACAAGGAAGTGGAAATCAGCTATGATCTGACGACATTAAAGTCCAGCGGCGGCGTGGAAATCGCAGAGGTGGATGGGAAGGGAGTGATTACACCCCTGAAAAATGAAGCCCATGTGGCGGAAGGCGCAGAAGAAGCCTGGAATGGGGGAACCGGTAAGGTAACCGTAACCGTGACAGTGGATGGGAAAACCCTGAGCAAGGATGTGCCTTTTGCCGTGACGCCGTTCTGGGTGGATTACAGCAAAACCTTAGTGATGAAGATGGATTTCCATATGATGGCCAGGAACAACGCCGTCAATATGAACTTTGGGGATGCGCTGGAAATTATTAAGAAATATGACAATGTGACCCGGGGGATCCCCAAGATTGTCTATATGGTGGGATGGCAGTCCGATGGGCATGACACAGGCTACCCCTCTTGGGATGAGGTGGACGAGTACCTGAAAATCCCAGGGATGACGGCAAAAGAGAGCCTTGCATACCTGATGCAGGAGGCGAAGAAATACAATACAACGGTAAGCTTCCATCTGAATATGACCACAACTTATACAGACAGCCCTCTCTATGACGAGTATTTCGCAAAGGATATTTTAGGGAGAAGGGCTGACGGGGGGCAGACCGTATATGGGGAAGGCGGCGTGATTTCTTATACCCGGGATTGGGAATTAGGCACCATGCAGCGTAGGATGGAACGCCTCGTGGAGACATATCCTACCATGGCAGAAGGCCATACCGTCCATTCCGACGCGTTCCATATCGTAGTGCCGCAGTCCACCACAGGGTTTGGCAAAGCAGAGCCAGTGAGCCAATACGCCCAGGACAAATACGGCTACAGCCGCTCCACAGATATTGAAAGCATGCGGAAAATGTTCCAGTATTGGAGGACTTTGGGGCTTGACCTTACCTCTGAGTTTGTAGACAGCTACCGGCCTAGCGATGTTTCAGGGAACGAGGCCTTTATCGGCCTGCAGCCCATGGCTTGGCATTTCCGGAAAACGGCAACCAGCTGGAATATGGATATCCCGGCAACCCTTTATACCGGAGGGGATGGGGGTTCTCCCTTATTTGGGACTTCCCATAACCCGGAAGGGAGCCTGCTCCCAGGCAAGAGCGCATCCGGATGGCTTTCGGATTTTGCATCCTCAACCCTGTCCTGGCAGTACCTGAACCATTTTGACCGTATTTCAGCTACAGACAATTCCGTGCAGTTTTCAGACGGCGTAACGACAGAGAACACGGCAAAAGGCGTGGTCATCAAAGAGGATGGGAAAGTCCTGGCAGAGGGGACAGATTATTTTATCCCAGCCCTTTGGAAAGAAGAAGGCCCAGAAGTGATTGCATACAGCAAGGGCGGATATAAGGACCGGGAGTGGGAGCTCCCCAGGGGATGGGAAGGCGTAAAAGCAGCAGACGTCTATGAGATTACGGGAAATGAGATGGCGCAGCCAGCCATGACCGGCGTGGACATCAGCAATGGGAAGATTACCTTGTCTATCGCGGCAGGGAAGGGGTATTCCGTTGTGCCGGCAGGCACGGATATGTCCAGGAAATGGAAGCATGTCCAGGAAGTAAGGTTAGCAGAGAAGGACTTAGCGCTGGCAGCAGGGGAGAGGAAGAAGCTCCATGCCCAAGTTATGCCGGAGGGCGCCACAGACCAGGGAATCCGTTGGCAAAGCAGCAACCCTGAGGTGGCGGAGGTATCAAACGCTTCCATCGTGACAGCCAAGACAGCCGGTACGGCAGTCATCACAGGGACTTCCGTGGATGGTGGGAAGACAGCATCCTGTACCGTAACCGTCCAAGGGAATATGGAGGAAGTTGCGCCGCTTACGGCAGATAAGGCAAGCGGGGCATACGAAGGCCCGATAGAGGTAAGCCTAAGCACAGGCACGGCAGGCGCAGATATTTTCTATACCCTAGATGGGACGCAGCCAGACGAGACCTCTTTGTATTACAGCCCTGCCAGCACAAACCCGGCTCCTATCAAGGTAATAGAGGATACGGTTATCAAGGCGGTGGCAATGAAAGACGGCATGATTGACAGCGAGGTGCTGCAGTTAGAATACCATATCCAGGATCCAGGCGTTGGGGAGGTGCATGCCATTGCGCAGCCAGACCACTATACATCGACCCAGGCCGTGTTCCTGACGTCGGCCACCCCAGATGCGGACATTTATTTCACGGTAGATGGGACAGAGCCATCCAAGGATTCCCAGACGTCCATCCGTTACAACACATCCTCGCCCCTTACCTTAAACAGCGACACTACGGTAAAGGCTATCGCTTATAAGGATGGGAAGGCAAGCCCGGTGAAATCGTTTGCCTATACCTTTACAGACCAGACGACCCGTGTGCTGACCCCTTATGTGAAGGTCAACGGGAAGATTGGCATGGGCGGCATTTACGAAGGGCCGGTCACCATAGAACTGGAATCCAGGACGCCAGGCGCAACGGTTTACTATACCACAAACGGCCAGAACCCAGGCACGAATTCTACGAAGTACACAGGGCCTATCACAGTGGAGAAGAGCATGAACTTAAAGGTTCTGGCAGCAGCAAATGGGATGACAAATTCCAATTATGGATGGTTCAATTTTATTATCGGCGGCACGGAAGAAAACCGGGTGGCGCCGGCAGAAGCCAGCGTTGCGCCAGGCGTTTACAAAGAGCCCTTTGCGTTGAGGCTTAGCACGGCAACCCCGGGCGCAGTGGTGAAGTACACCATCAGCGGCAGGACGCCCAGGCTGTATACGGCGTCTTATCAAGAAAGCATACCCCTGCTGATTGAGGAAGACCTTACGGTGACAGCAATTTCCTACAAAAATGGGATGATAGACGGGCCGGTGCGCAAGTTCCGTTATTCCATCGACCCAGAACACGGCGCAGAAATCCAGAAGACGGCCGCAATGCCCACGGCTTCTGTAGCCAGCGGGACATATGAAACGGAGCAGGAAGTAGAATTGGCCACGGCGACAGAAGGGGCAGCCATCCATTACACGACAGACGGATCGGAACCCACGGCAGCTTCCCCGGTATATGAGGGAAGCATCAAAGTGGCGGAATCCATGGTAATTAAGGCAATTGCAGTGAAAGAAGGATACCGGGACAGCCAGGTTGCCGTATTTACCTATGAAATTGACATCGAAAAGCCTATCGTGGACCCGAAGGAAAACGAGGTTTACTTGAGCGACTTGGATTGGAAATGGGCCTATGCCGGGACACGTTCCGATACGACGCCTATGTTCGGCGACGAAGCAAACATAACCGGAAGCCACAACATGCCGCAAAAGGATATGCGTTATGAAAAGAGCCAAAGCTGGTCCCCCACAACGGATATGCACTTTGCATACGACGCCCTGAAAGGGATTTACAGCTGGGACAGCATTGCATCTTCTGAACATACCAAGAAGATGGAGAAAGGCATCGGCACGGCGGCATGCTCTGAGATTGTCTATGAGCTGGCCGGGGATTATACCATGTTCCGCGCGATCATCGGATTTGACGCTTCCGTACTGACCAACCGGGCACGGCCTTCCTCCGTGCAGTTCAAGGTATTGGGCAGCAAGACAGAAGACATAGCGGAACAATATGAGACATTGTACGAGAGCCAGGTTGCCTATACCTCCGATGCAGGCGGGGAGCGCCCCTATTTCGTACCAGAAGAAATCGAAGTCTCTACGGAAGGTTACCAGTACCTGAAGCTGTGGGTATATGATGCAGGAGAGACAGGCAGCGGAGGGGCGAATGCGCCGAACCAGAGCGACGCCGTGAACTGGGCTTATGCAAGGGTAGAAAAAATGCCCCCAGCGGATACGGCAGGGCTTCGGGAGAAGGTAGCAGAAGCGGAAAGCTATCTAGAGGCAGATTATACCAGCACAAGCTGGCAGGCTTTAGCAGAAGCTTTGCAAGAAGCCAAAGGCCTCCTTCAGGAAACAGAACCTAAGCAGTCCGAAGTGGACGCAGCACAGAAAAAATTAGAAGACGCCATAAGCCATCTGGAACAGAAGGCGGCAGATACAAGCAGCTTAGAAGAAAAAATCACACAAGCCAGGGCATTTGAGGCCAGCGACTATACAAGCGCCAGCTGGGAAAGCCTAGAAAAGGCTTTGGGTGAAGCGGAAGAAATCCTGAAAGGGCAAGCGCCCAAGCAGTCCGAGGTGGACGCGGCACGGAAAAAACTGGAAGAAGCCATAAGCCATCTGGAACAGAAAGCGGCAGACACGGGCCGGTTAGAAGGGAAACTAACAGAAGCAAAGCAGTTAAAGCCTGGTGATTATACGTCTGCCAGCTGGGCAAGGCTGGAAAAAGCCCTTACAGAAGCAGAAAGCACGCTGCAGAAGCCGGCGCCCAAACAGTCTGAGGTGGACGCCGCATACAAGAGTTTAGAAGAAGCAATAAACGCTTTGGAAAAGGCTCCGGCGGCCGTAGACAAGAGCAGCCTGCAGAAAAAAGTTAACGAGGCAAAAGCCCTGAAATCCAGTAATTATACATCTGCCAGCTGGAATGTGTTAAAGGTTGCATTACAAGAGGCAGAAGCCATTCTCGGCCAGGCACATCCCAGCCAAGCCCAGGTGGACGCCGCATGGAAGAAGCTGGATAGCGCAATCCGAGGCCTGAAGAAGCCTACGCCTGTAACGCCTGTGAAAAAACCAGGCACAGTCAAAGCCCGTGCGGCTGCCGGCAGCACAACCTCTATCAAGGTAACCTGGAACCAGGCCAGCAATGCGGAAGGCTACCAGATTTTAGTGAAGACAGGCACTTCTAAGCCCTGGAAGGCAGTGAAGACAATAAAGGGCAAGAAAACTACATCCTGGACCCATAAGAACCTAAAGGTAAACCAGTATTATTACTACAAAGTCCAGGCATACAGGATGCAGGATGGGAAAATGATAAAAGGCACGGCCTCCAAAGCCGTAAAGGCAAAGCCCATACCGGCAGCGACCAAAAAAGTCACGGGGAAAAGGAAATCCAACACCATAAGCCTGTCCTGGAAAAAAGTTTCTAAGGCAAGCGGTTATTATGTATACCGGAAAACATCCGGCACCAGCAAATGGCAGAAGGTTGCCACGGTAAAAGGCCAGGGCAAAGTGAAATACACAGATAAAAAAATAAAGAAAAACAAGGCCTATTCCTACCGTATCTATGCATATAAGACGGTGAAGGGCAAGAAAGTAAGAGGCCTTGCGTCAAAAGACGTCCTTTGTAAGAAATAATCCGCCATACGATACCTAGCGGGTTAGGATAACAGCAAAAGAGAAGGGGAGGCAAGCATTGCGCGGGCCTCCCCTTCTCTTTTTGCAAGGGCCATACGGCCAGTTATGTAACATAAGCCTGTGCGGCCGCCGGTCCGCTTAATAGCCCAAAGGCTCCCCCACTAAGATAACCTTAATCCGGTTTGCCGGCGCGCTCCGCCGGGTAATCACGGTGTGGGAGCAGATGCAGTCCGGGCTTAGGCAGTCGGCGCAGCTTCCTGTGGCTGCGCAGGGGGTCTTGCGCCCCAGGCGGTTGGCGTTAATCGGGGAGGCCACGTTGCGTACACGGGATACCGCCTCTTCCAGGGTATGCGCCACCTTATTCATGCCTGCCAGGATGATGACATGTTTCGGGCCATAAATCAAAGCGGCCACCCGGTTCCCCGTCCCGTCAATATTCACCAGTTCCCCATCTGTGGTAATTGCATTGCTGCTCATAAAGTAATAATCGGCGTTTAGGGCCTTGTGGTAGGTTTGTGCCACTTCTTCTGGCGAGGATGCCTTGCTGCGGTCAAGCAACGTAATATCTTCCCTTTGCCCAAGGGCTTTCCCCATGCCGGTCTCAGCCAATGTCATAGACCCGCCGAAGGATACAATGCTGCCTGGCGCCACCATATCCAAGGCAAGGGAAACAGCCTCAGCGGCCGTCTTGCAGTAATGGCATTCAAAGTGGCGCTTCTCTAGGTTCTGCTTGGTTACGGATGCAAGGTTTTCGTAATACACATCAATTGGTTTCATAATGGATATCCTTTCTATTCAAAGTTGCTGTTTCAGTAATTGCCAAGTCCCATACCTCCAGTATCGTAAAAATCCCAGCGCCTGTCAATACCTTCCCCAAAAAAATTTAAGGGTTCAAAAGCTGTGGGAAGTGTGCTATAATAGTTAAAGTTTTGGGAAAAATAGCCATGCATCCTGGTTTTACGGGCTGCGGTGCGGCATATAACAGAAAGAGGGAATCCGATGGGAGAAAAATTAAAGAAACTTGCATCCTACTATAGGCCTTACCTGCCATTGTTTTTGGCAGATATGTTCTTTGCCATCCTGGGTGCAGGCGTGACGCTGGCAATCCCTTTGGTTGTGCGGCATATCACAAACCATGTCATTACCCTGGAGGCTGGGGCCGCCCTCCACAAGATAGCCATGCTGGGGCTTTTCATGCTGGGGCTGGTAGCGGTAGAATGCTTCTGCAATTATTTTATTTCTAATTATGGCCATGTCATGGGCGCAAAAATTGAATACGACATGCGGGCGGAGATTTTCGGGCATTACCAGAAGCTGTCTTTTTCGTTTTTTAACAACCAGAAGGTGGGGCAGCTGATGTCCAGGATTACCAGCGACTTATTTGACATCAGCGAGCTTTTGCACCACGGGCCGGAGGATTTGGTGATTTCCATTATTAAAATCCTGGGCTCTTTTCTCATTCTTTTGAACATTGACATAAAGCTGACGGTAATAGCCTTTGCCTTCGTGCCGGTGATGCTGGCGTATGCGCTGCATTTTAATAAGAAGATGAAGCGGGCGTTTAAACGCAACCGGGTGAAGATTGCAGAGATTAACAGCCGGATTGAGGACAACCTTTCCGGCATCCGGGTGGTGAAGTCTTTTGCCAATGAGGCTGTGGAGACGGAGAAGTTTGAAGAAGGCAACCAAGGGTTCCTGGCAGCCAAGAAGAATAGCTATATTTATATGGCAGGCTACCATTCCGGGCTTCAGGCCTTAACGACGCTGATTACCATTGCGGCGCTGGTGGCGGGCGCAGCCCTGATTACGGACGGGCAGGTGGCAGTGGCAGATTTAGTGACTTTCCTGCTCTATATCAATACCTTTACCGAGCCGGTAAAAAAATTAATTAATTTTACAGAACAGTTCCAAAATGGGTATACTGGGTATGAGAGGTTTATGGAAATGATGGCAATCGAGCCGGATATTGCGGACTGCCCGGGCGCCGTAGAGTTAAAGGATGTAAAAGGGGATATTTCTTTTGACAATGTGTCCTTCCACTATGAGGAAAACACGGAGACCGTGCTGAACCATATTAACCTGGAGGTGGAGGCTGGCTCCTATATGGCGCTGGTGGGCTCCTCTGGCGCGGGGAAGAGCACGCTGTGCAGCCTGATTCCCCGGTTCTATGATGTAAGCAGCGGGGCAGTGCGGATTGACGGGAAGGATATCCGGGAAGTGACCTTAAAGAGCCTGCGCAGCCAGGTGGGGATTGTGCAGCAGGATGTGTACCTGTTCGTGGGGACAGTTTTTGACAATATCTGCTACGGGAAGCCGGGCGCAAGCCGGGAAGAGGTGGTGGAGGCGGCCAAAAATGCCAATGCCCATGAATTTATCATGGCGCTGCCCAATGGGTATGACACAGATATCGGGCAGCGGGGCGTGAAGCTTTCTGGCGGGCAGAAGCAGCGGCTTTCTATTGCCCGGGTATTCTTAAAGAACCCGCCCATCCTGATTTTTGACGAGGCTACGTCAGCCCTGGATAATGAGAGCGAGCGGGTGGTGCAGGAATCTTTAGAAAAGCTGGCGAAAGACCGGACAACCTTTGTGATAGCCCACCGGCTTTCCACCATCCGGAATGCAGAAAAAATCCTGGTGCTGACAGATACGGGGATTGAAGAAGAAGGCACCCATAAGGAACTGCTGGAAAAGGATGGGATTTATGCAAGGCTCTACCAGATGCAGTTTGCCGGGTGAGCAAGGGGAACGAAACAGTAAAATTTGCAAGATAGGAGAATTATGGAGATATCATTTAAGAAGATCGGCCTTGAGGACAGGGAGTTGATAGACAAGTACCTGGAGAAGAAAACCTATAGGAGCTGTGAATTGGTTTTCCCCAATATCTATCTGTGGAGCAGGAAGTACCCTACCGATTATGCGGTGGTGGAGGATGCGTTGGTGTTCCGTGGGTATTCAGAGGATGGAAAGCCAAGCGTCACATTCCCGGCAGGTGAGATGGGGCAGGCGCATAAGGCAATGGACGCCGTCATAAGATGGTTCGGGAGCCAGGGGAAAGAGCTGCGCATGCACCTGGTGCAGAAGCAGGAATTTGGCCTGCTGGAGGAATGGTATCCTGGGAAGTTCCAGATTGCGTACGACAGGGATGCGGCGGATTATGTCTATGAAACAGAGAAGCTGACGTCCCTGGCCGGGAAGAAGCTCCATGGGAAGCGGAACCATATCAATAAGTTTAAGGAAAGCAACCCAGACTGGGTGTATGAGCCTATCGGGGAAGGGAACGTGGAGGAATGCTTCCAGATGGCATTAAAATGGAGGGAAGAGACAGGGTGTGAGGAAGACGAGGAAAAACGGGCGGAGATATGCGTGACATTGAATGCCCTGCGCCTGTTTGGGGAACTGCGCCTAAAGGGCGGCCTGCTGCGCGCCAAGCCAGAAGGCGAGGTGATTGCATTTACCATTGGGGAGCCGTTGAATGCGGATACCTTCGTGGTGCACATCGAAAAGGCATTTGCAGGTATCCAGGGCGCATACCCGATGATTAACCAGCAGTTTGTCACCCATGAGGCACAGGCTTACCAGTATGTGAACCGGGAAGAGGACACAGGGGCGGAAGGGCTCCGGAAGGCAAAGCTGTCCTACCGTCCGGCATTTCTGGTCGAAAAAGGCCTGGTGGCTTGCCGGGGATCTTTGGGGGAAGCATTGCAGCCGTGTGAGGGAATAGGAGGGAACCAAAATGACAAAAATTGACATTATTTCAGGATTTTTAGGCGCAGGGAAAACCACATTTATCAAGAAAATGCTGGAGGACGTATTCCAGGGCGAGAAGATTGTATTGATTGAGAATGAATTTGGGGAAATTGGCATAGACGGCGGTTTCCTAAAAGATTCTGGCATTGAAATCAGCGAGCTGAACTCAGGGTGCATCTGCTGCTCCCTGGTGGGGGATTTTGGGAAGAACCTACGGGAAGTCATGGAACGCTTCCATCCAGACCGGATTTTGATAGAGCCATCTGGCGTGGGCAAGCTTTCGGATGTGATGAAGTCCGTAAAAGAAGTGGAAGAAGGAAATGAAGTCAGGCTGAACGGGCTGGTGACCGTTGTCAACACGGCAAAAGCGGCAAAGCAGATGAAGGCCTTCGGCGAGTTTTTCAATAACCAGATTGCCTATGCCACAGTCATTGTCTTAAGCCGTACCCAGAACGTGAAGCCGGAACAGACAGAAGCGGTGGCGGCGGCAATCCGGGAGAAGAACCCCAAAGCCGTCCTAATCACGACCCCCTGGGATGAAATAGATGGGAAGCAGATTTATAAAGTGATAGAGCAGCAGAAATCCCTGGAAGAAGAACTGATGGAAGAGCATCTGCATCATCACCACCACCATCATGAAGAGGAAAGCATCTGCCATCATCATGGTGAGGAGGGGTGCAGCCATTCTCATGTGGATGGGGAAGAAGGGCATCACCACCACCATGGGGAGGAAAGCGGCTGCCGCCATCATGGAGATGGGGAGGAAGGCCACAGCCATTCCCATGGGGAAGGCTGCACCTGCGGCTGCCAGGGGCACCACCATGGGCATGGGGAGCATCACCACCATGCAGACGAAGTATTCACCAGCTGGGGCAGGGAGACCCCCCATGTGTTTGCCAGGGACACCATTGAACATGCGATGGAAGCATTCTGCAGGACAGAGGATTATGGCGCTATCCTGCGTGCAAAGGGCATGGTCCCTTCAGAGGACGGTACATGGATTTATTTTGATCTGGTAGATGGGGAATATGAACTGCGCACAGGTGAGGCGGATTACACAGGGCGCCTTTGCGTCATTGGCACAGATATCGAGGAAGGCAAATTAGAGGCGCTGTTTGGGATATAATATTTGGAAAGGCATTGATAATCGTTTTGGATTATGATAGAAAGGTCGTGAAAGGATGGAAATCCCTGTATACTTGTTTACTGGCTTTATGGACAGCGGAAAGAGCTCCCTCATCCGCGAAACCTTAATCGAAGGTGATTTTAGCGAAAATGGGAACACTTTATTAATCCTCTGTGAGGACGGCGAGGTAGAATTTGATGAAAATGAGCTTTTAAAAGCCAATACCAAGCTGGCAGCCATAGAGGAAGAGGCAGCGTTTACGGCAGAAAAACTACAGGAACTGAGCCAGACATACCGCCCGGACCAAGTGTTTATTGAATACAATGGGACATGGCAGATGTCCACATTCCTGGAAATGGAGCATCCCAAGGGCTGGACGCTGGTGCAGTCCCTTGCCACTGTGGACGCCACTACCTTTGAAATGTATCTGGCCAATATGCGTTCCATGATCTTAGAGCAGCTTTTTGAAGCAGATGTGGTGATTATCAACCGCTGTACCGACGATACCCCGAAAGCAAAATTCCGGCGGGCCATCAAGGTGATCAATCGGAAAGCGCAGATTGCCTACGAGCGTGAGGACGGCACGATAGATGAAAACGATATGGAAGAGCTGCCTTATGACTTAAGCCAGGATGTGGTAGATATCACAGACATGGATTATGGGATTTGGTATATGGATGCTTTGGACGACCCCAAGAAATACGAGGGGAAAAAAGTCCGTTTCCTGGCTCTGGTCTACCGGCCGGAAAAAATGAAAAAGGGCGTTATGATTCCCGGGCGTTTTGCCATGACCTGCTGTGTGGATGACATTACCTTTGTGGGCTTTAAGTGCAGGTATGCCAAGGCGGCAGAAATCCCCCACAGGTCATGGATTACCATTACAGCCGAAATGAGGCATGAATTTGCATTGGAATATAAAGGGAAGGGGCCGGTGCTGTACGCATTGGATGTGCAGCCAGCAGAAAAGCCTGCTGACGAACTGATTTACTTCAGCTAACATAGAATACAGAGAAAGCCAGGGGGCCAGCCAGACTATGAAGCCATTGATCGGCGCCTTCATCCGCAGGGAGCGCTTAAAGCAGAACTTATCCCAGGAAGGGCTATGCAAAGGGATTTGCGTGGTTTCCTACCTGTCAAAAATAGAACATGGGCAGGCAGATGCGGGCGATGAGATTCTCACTGCGCTGCTGGGGCGGCTCGGCATCCCATACGAGACAGGGGAAGCGTTCCTGCAGCATGCGGACGCCTTAATCGGGCGGCTGTATGAAAAATTTTACAGCTATAACCTAAAGGAAGAGGATTTAGAAGAAATCCAAAGGGAGAGCAGCCGTTACCTTTCCAGCGCCTATATGCTGGACGCAATGCTCCTGCTCCGCTATTTCCAGGGGAAAGGGGGCAGGGAAGCCCAGCCCTTAGGGGAACTGCAGGAATTTGTCCCCTGTATGACAAAGCGCCAGTATGGGCTGTACTTGTATTATCTCTGCTGGGAAGGGAAGGAACCCTTTGACAAGCTGCTGAAGCTGGAAGCAAACGGCTTTTTCCTGACCCAGGCAGGGATATGGCACTGGATGAGGGGGGAATATGCCCAGGCAATTGAACTGCTGTCAAGAGGCTACAGCGTTGCCAGCCAGGAAGGGAGCATCCCAAATATGCTGGAGGCGAAGGTTGCGCTGGGGAATTGCTATTCCTCTATGGACGGCGCGGGAAGCCAGGAAATGATGATGGGACATTACAAGGTGGCAGAACGGATTGCCCAGGCCATGGGGGCGGAGGACTTTATCCAGGATATCTATTATAATATTGCCGCCACATCCCTGGAATGGGGGCAGATTAATAGGGCAGAGGAATATTTCCAAAAATGCGCCCGGCGTGATGTGCTGTATTACCACAAGTATGCCATCTGTAAGGAGAAGCAGGGCAGGAAAGAGGAGGCCTTAGGGCTGATCCGGCAGGGCAGGGAAGCGTTTTCCCCTGGGGCAGACCCTGTTTTTGGGGAAATGTACGAGGTGGTGGAATACCGCCTGTGCCATGAGGGCTACCAGAAGGATCCGGAATATGAGCGCATCCTGCGCACCTGCATGAAACACCTGGGGGAGCGTTTCCCCAAGAGCTACCAGAAATTCCATGTGCCGTTCTTGATTGAACTTTTGGAGCAGCAGCGGAAATACAAAGAAATCTGCGAACTGATGCGGGAATTTTCCGGGTGATGCGCAGATTTCCTGTAATAATAAAATATCCTAGGTTAAAAGGGCATTTTGAGTAATGATTTTCTCAAAACAGCCCTCTTTTTTCATGTTTAATTTTATGCTATGATGGAGATAGGGAAAGGGGGATGCATCCTGCAATCTTGTGATACACCAGATACCTGATACCATTGCCGGCCAGCAAGGAAGAAGCAGAAAGGAAAAAGGGATAGATGGATAAAAAAGCAACCTTATGGACAAAAAATTTTACAATCATTACCTTAGGGACAGTTATCAGCGCGATTGGAGGGACGGCAATGAGTTTTGCCTTGTCCTTCGTGGTATTTGACAACAGCCAGAGTACCTTGCTGGCAGGGATTTTCAATGCGGTCTCCATGCTTCCGACGTTGGTGCTCCCTGTGGTAATCTCGCCCTATCTGGACCATTTCCGTAGGAAACCAGTGATTGTGGGGCTGGACTGCCTGAATGGGATCCTCTTCCTCCTGTTTGGGCTCTACCTGATGGGGCATCCTTTCCAATATGCTGCCTACATGGCTTTTTCCCTGGTGATCAGCAGTATTGGCACGGTCTATAACCTTGCCTACACCAGCCTATACCCCAACCTGGTGGCAGAAGGGTTTTCCCAGAAAGGCTATACGGTGTCCGGCATGATTTACCCAACGGTGATGATGGTCATGACCCCGGTTGCAGGATATTTGTATACCAAGCTTGGCATGGAATTTATCTGCATGATGGAAGGGGGGCTGTTGCTGCTTGCCTCTGCTGTGGAAACGCAGATAAAGATAGAAGAAAAAATAGCGGGAAAAGGAAAATTTTCCTTACAGGAGTATGTGGCAGACATGAAAGAAGGGGTACAGTATTTTAAGCAGGAAAAAGGCCTGCAGCGGATTTATGCCTATATGCCTGTCACCCAGGGGGCAAGCGAGGGAAGCCGGAGCCTGGTCATCGCCTATTTCCAGACAACGCCGGGATTGGGCACGGCGCTGTACGCATGGTTTACTGTGGCGGAATTTGTAGGCAGGACCATCGGAGGGCTGGTACATTATCACTTTGAGATTAAGCCAGAGCGGCGGTTTTCCTTCGCCTATTTTGTGTACCAGACTTACAGTGTCCTGGATGGGCTCCTATTGTGGATGGGATACCCGCTGATGCTGGTAAACCGGGCAGCCTGCGGCTTCTTGGGCATCAACAGCGCCACCCTACGGGAAAGCAGCGTGCAGAATTACATACCCGACGACAAGCGGGCGAAGCTGAACGGCTTTTCCAACGCCATCATGTCCCTGACCGTGATGGTTTGCTGTACGGTAATCGGGGCGCTGGGGGAAGTGTTTGATTACCGTATCAGCCTAACAGCGGTTGCCCTTGTGCAGATGGCGCTCTGCTATTTGATTGTCTACCGGGGCAGGGGCTGCATCAAGGAGATTTATAATAAGAAATGGTAGCATCCCTTAATATCCATATCTGTCTCTGTATCGAAAGAACATGGCGGCAGACAGGGCCAGCGCCATAAGTTCTGCCGCAGGCGTTGCCAGCCAGATGCCGTTTACACCGAAGAAAAGGGGAAGCACGGCCATCATAGCCAGCATAAATACAAAAGACCTTGAAAATGCAAGGATGGCCGAAACAATCCCATTGGATAACGCCGTAAACATCCCGCTGGCAAAAATATTGAATCCGATAAAAAGGAGCGCGGCCGTGCATATCCGGTTCCCTGCCACCGCAAGGCTGTATACGGGGTTGTCCGGGCGCGCAAAGACGGAAACCAACGGCTTTGCCAGCAGGAAGGAAGCTGCGGCCGTTGCAAGGGAAATGGCGGCAATCACTTTTAGGCTGAGGAAAACCAGCTTTTTTAACTTCCCAGGGTTCTTTTCCCCATAGCAGTAGCTTATCATAGGCGCGACCCCATAGGAGTATCCGGTATACAGGGAGCTTGCAAACATCAGCACATACATAATGATTGTGACGGCTGCAACCCCGTCCTCCCCGGCATAGCGCAGCATGGTCCAGTTGAACATCATCGTAATGATGCCGGTCACAAGCGCGGTTGCCATTTCCGAGCATCCATTTGCAGCTGCATTCCCGAGGACTTTGGGCCGGAAGGCTGGCTTCTTGAAATGCAGCAGGCTCTTTTTCTGGCTGAAAACAACCAATCCCACAGCTGCCGTTACGGAATAGCCAAGGCCTGTTGCAATTGCAGCGCCGCGGATCCCCATGCCGAGCCCGGCAATCAATACATAGTCAAGCACGATGTTCAGGATCCCGCCTGTGACGGAGCAAGCCAGGGAAAGCTTTGCCTTCTCGCTGGCAATCATATAAAGCGTAAAATTGTTCATAAGCAGGATTGGCACCGTAAATACCAGATAACGGCT
This sequence comes from uncultured Lachnospiraceae bacterium, assembly GCA_910588965.1. Taxonomy (GTDB): domain Bacteria; phylum Bacillota; class Clostridia; order Lachnospirales; family Lachnospiraceae; genus Petralouisia. Next base: position 49,894 of record CAJUSO010000007.1, read on the forward strand.
TAAGTATTCCACACAGTACCCTTCTACGGCTGCGGTAAGGCCCATGCCTGCGAAAATAGGCTCCATGGCCAGATACCCTGCCCCGCACATAAAGAGCCCAACTACTACATTCACGATAATCAGAAAAGTAAAATCTTCCTTTGCTTCCCCGCTTTTTTTCTCCCCCATTTTTTTCATGATAACCGCGCTGCCGCCCGTGGCAAGCATGGTGGAGATTGCCGTGACAAGCTGGATAACCGGCGCTGTCAGGTTGATGGCAGAAAGTGCGTCCGTACCAATCAGGTTTGATACAAACAGCCCGTCAACCATTGTGTAAAAAGACATAAAGACTGTCATGACAATCGTGGGCACGGCAAAGCCCAGGATATTCCGGAGCGTTACAGGTTTTTCATATCCGTTTGTGTTTTCCATATAGCTTTCCTCCATTCAGCTTGTATTTTTATCCTGTGTATGATATCATAAACCGCACAGTAACTGTACAGTCAAGCCCCAATTTTTTATTTTTAGAGGTAACCATGAAGAAAAAAGAGAAACTTCTCACAATCGGCCAGTTTGCAGCCATGCACGGCATCAATAAGAAAACCCTGATGTGGTATGATGAGATTGGCCTGTTCAAGCCGGCTGCCATTCACCCAGAAAACAGATACCGCGGCTACAGCTACCATCAAAGCCCCATCCTTGAGACCATCCTGCTGCTGCGGGAATTGGGCGTTTCTATTAATGAGATACAGGATTTTATGGGGGACCGCTCTGCGGGCAGGTTAAAAAGCCTGCTGGAAGAAAAAATAGCAGGCCTTGACCTGCAGGTTAGCCGCCTGCAGGCGGCCCGCACACTCTTATGTGCGCACCTCGGGCATATGGAAACTTTGCTGGGCATGGATTTATCGGAAATCAGCATCATTGAAAAAGAAGAACGCTGCCTGGCTACCGTAGAGATAGGCCAGGATACAACGTTTGAACAAAAGGTGGAACTGGTGGCCGCTGAGGCAGGGAAGTACCAGCTAGGCCGTTTCCACCATGCCTCCTACGGTTCCATGATTCCTGTTGCCAGCCTGCAGGACGGCAGCTTTGGCGCTTATTCCAAGCTCTTTATTGAAATCCCTTTCCTTGCATATCAGGACGGGCTGCATAGGGCTCCCGGAGGGAGATACTTAAGGGCTTTCCATCAAGGGGACTGGGAGGGGCTGCCAGGGAAGTACCAGGAAATCCTTGGCTATGCCAGGGAACATTCCCTGGAGCTTTTTGGGTTTTCCTATGAAATGGGCATCAATGAGGATGTGATTGACCGGATGGAAGACTATATTACCCAAATTGAAATCCCAATCCTGGGGTGATGGATTGGGGTTTCCATGCGGCGGCAGGGAAAATCAGATGTTTTTTAGGAAAAAGATGGTATCATTTTCCTGTTTTTTAGGGATAATAAAAAAGGATGCAACAATTTGCTATAAATTGTTGCATCCTTTTTACACTTAATATATCGTACCGAACCCAAAATACTTAACAGGGAATATAAAATTTCTTAAATTTTCTAGCGGACAGTCCTTTTATAGGTTCACATCCAGGAAAACCTGGTCAATCTCGTCTTGGTCGATCCCCAGATACCGTTTTGTCACTTGGAAGGAGGAATGGTTGAAAATATTCATTAAAACAGCAGGCTGCACGCCCATTTTCCAGGCGTGGTAGCCGAAGGTCTTACGCAGGCTGTGGCAGCTGAGCGCTGCCTCAAGGTGCAGTTCCCGGCCGGCAGAGTTCAGGATGCGGTAAGCCTGGAAGCGGCTCAAGGCTTTCCCGGCTTTCTGCCCTGGGAAGAGGAAGGACGCCCCGTTTACATCAGGAAGGCTGTTCTTGTAGAGGATAAGGGCCTGCGTGGCGTTCTGGTTTAAGGCGTTGTTGGTCTGTTTGCCGGTTTTGCTTTCAATGATTGTGATGTGTTTCTGGAAACGGCCGTTTGTGAAATCATAGACGTCATCCCAGGTCAGGGACAGCAAATCGCTGATACGCAAGGCAGAATTGATGCCAAGGCATACCAAGGCATAATTGCGCAGGTTGCGTTTTTCGTGAAGGAAATAGTTTTTCAGTGCATTGATTTCTTCGGCTTTGCGAATTGGTTGCGTCGTACTCATGGTGAAACCTCCTGTTCTTATCAGATGTATTATTTAGTAACAACTGGCCCAGGTTCCAAACCCAGGAGCAGGCGGGAAATGCCGCCTGCTGTACAACATTTTATAGCAAATTGTTGAATTAGGACATTCATATTGGAAATGAAGTGGGAAACAAGGAGGTTCGTATGCTGAAATTGACCGTAAAGGCAGGCGAGTACCTGCTGGTAGGGGATGACATCAAAGTGGTATTCACCGGGGGCAGCGCGAATAACATGCATGTCTTAGTGGATGCACCTAGGTCTATGAACATCGTGCGCAGCACGGCCTTGGAGAAATACGGCATGGCAGCAGGGCCTGGGAATGAAGTGAAGCACCACAAGGATAGGGAACTGTCGCCAGAGGCCAAGGAAAAGATTAAAGCCATCCTCATGGAAGAGCGGAAGAGGGCAAAGAGGGAAGAGGCAGCAAGGAATAACCCGTTGAGAAGGTATGGCGGGTAAGGCATGGGTAGGGATAGGTAATATGCAGGGATGCCTAGGGTTCCTGCTTATTATAAATAGCCAATCCGCAGGGCGGGGAGGCTTTGTGGAAGCCAATTTGCACAGCTTGGCTTATCATGGAAAAGCTGCTGTGTGAAGAGGAAAGAGTTAAAACATAAATGTGCGCAAACGGATTTGCGGCATGGCTGTTGGCTTGCAAAGCAAGTGGCAGTAACAGGCCTGCTGAAGGGAAGCCATAAACAGGCAGGCATATCAAAAACAAGGAGGAAAAATATTATGGCAATGGTAATCCAACACAATCTTACAGCAGTGAATGCGAACAGGCAATTAGGCGTTACAACTGGGGCACAGTCAAAATCATCTGAAAAATTATCTTCTGGTTACAGGATTAACCGAGCAGGGGACGATGCGGCAGGCCTTAAGATTTCTGAAAAGATGCGTAGCCAGATCCGTGGCTTGGATAAAGCTTCATCCAATGCGCAGGATGGCATTTCTCTTATCCAGACAGCAGAGGGCGCTTTAAATGAAGCCCACAGCATTTTGCAGAGAATGAATGAATTAGCAGTACAGGGCGCGAATGATACAAATGAGGGGATTGACCGTGAGGCTATCAATCAGGAGCTGGATCAGCTGACGCAGGAGTTGGATAGGATTTCCAGCACAACCCAGTTCAACAAGCAGAATTTGCTGGATGGCAGCTTCCAAGATAAGAACCTTCATGTCGGTGCGAATGCAAACCAGAAAATACAGATTAGCATTGGGAATATGGATGCAAAAACATTGGGCTTAAAATCTATTACGAAAACGATTAATTTTGAAAAACAAACGGGAAGTAAGCCTATTATTATAAAATATGAAGGGATGTCAACTAGTTATAAGAGCGCTTATGCAACAAAAGCTGCCGCCCTTACAGCAGCTATAAAATCTTTTGCAAAGAAGATAAGCACGAAGTATAATTCAAAGAGTCTGTATACAAAGCAGTTTGATAAAGTTACTGGAAGCGCATTTTTTGTAGGGTTAATTGATGGAAAACGTTATGGTACGTCAGCCAGTGTAATTAAGGCGGATATCGGACATGCGATAAGCCAGATGTCGGCAGCATTGAGGGCGGATTTTGCAAAATATGTGGCGGTTACTGTGACATCTGCCGTTAAAGCGCTCAGTTCTTATACCGTGTCAGGGCAGCAGGTGGCAGTAGATAATTACGAAGTTGCAAATGATTCCATTACGGCAATCCAGGAAGCGATTAACAGGATATCTACACAGCGTTCTGCATTAGGTGCAATCCAAAATAGGTTAGAGCATACGGTTGCCAATCTTGACAATGTATCTGAGAATACGCAATCGGCAGAATCCCGTATCCGTGATACAGATATGGCTGCTGAGATGGTTGAGTATAGTAAGAATAATATTCTTGCGCAGGCAGGGCAGTCTATGCTGGCACAGGCAAATCAGTCTACGCAGGGCGTATTGTCATTGCTGCAATAATATTTTCCAGTGTTCTAAAAGTGCAGGAGGTATGGGGGTAGCCGTACCTCCTGTTTCATATGCGACAGGAGAATTTTGTTATGGAAGAGATGTCAAAAGAAATCAGGACAATTATTGATACTATATGCGGGGGATTTTATATCTATAAGGATGAAGAGGTGATTGGCAAAGCAAGAAAAGCCGCAGGTAAAATCCAGGAGTACTGCAAGTATTTTCTTCAGGGAAATATTTTTGGTATGGAAGAAGAAGGATACCGGGAACTGTATCGTTATGTCGTACATGTGCTAGGAGATTTTGTGGAGGCAGCTGAGCAGGAAGATACCGTGCTGATGCTGGATACGCTTGACTATGGATTGCGGGAGATTATAGATATTTATAAAGAAAATGAAGGGGCGGCGGGATGAAAGAGAAGATTTTTGAGAAAAACCTTAAGGCAATGGAAAAGTGGTATCCAGATTTTGCGGGGATGATCCGGGAAGGTAAATATGAAGTTGACTGTACACAGGTATGGACAGAATATTCCCAAGACGGAGAACTGATTTTCCGTATCGGTTTAAATGGGAGGAAGCTGTATCTTGGTGGAAAGCGTAACGCAGCGGAGCCTGTAGAGATGTGGCAAGAACGGCTGGGGAATATCCATAAATATGCGCCGGTTTTTTTGTTTGGGATTGGCAGTGGGGCATATCTGAAATCCATCGTCCAAAATTCGCCGAAAGAAGCGAACATTGTAGTATATGAACCATCTATGGCAATTTTTTTGGAAACTTTAAAAAAGATAGATTTATCAGAGGAAATACAAAATAGGCCTATAGCTTTTGTAGTGGAAGGGTTAAACGAGGTAGAGTTTGCCCCAGTAGTACAAGGTGTCCTGACTTTGGAAACACTGGAATTTTTTATTGAGGAGGTCCACCCGAATTATAAGGCCGCATTTCCCGCTAAATTGACAGAGAGGATGAAACAATTAACAAAACATGCGGATGACTTTTTTGTTAATTTTTATACTAGAAGGCTATTACAGGAACATGCAGCCCAGAATGTATTGTATAACTTACCATATATAGCAGAAGGCTATAATACAATGCAGCTATCAAAAGTGATTCCTTATAAAGGGGCGGCGGTCTTGGTATCCGCGGGGCCTTCTTTAGATAAAAATATAGAAGAGCTCAGGAGGGCAAAAAACCATTTGTTTCTCGTAGCTGTGGATACGGCTGTGAAACCGCTATTAAAGAGAGGGATTTCCCCAGATGTGTTTATTACATTGGATGGAAGGAAGCCTTTGGATTTATTGGAGGGCGCCCAGACGCTGCCGGTAGTTTCTAATTCAGTAGCGAGATATGAACTGTTAGACCGGCAAAAAGGGAAGAAGATTTTCTTTTTTGACGGATACCAATTGCCTTTGGATTTATATTTCCAGAATGATAAGATGCTTCCAGGTGTGGCTGTCGGAGGTTCTGTTGCCTGCAGCGGTTTTTCCCTATTGTATAAAATGGGATTTGAGACCGTAATTCTTGTAGGCCAGGATCTGGCTTATACGGATGATAAGTCTCATGCAAATGGGACATTTCAGGAGATAATGCCTTTGGAAAACACAGCCCATATGATACGGGTAAAAGGGAATTATCAGGAAACAGTCCCTACATTGACGAATTTAAAAATATATCTGGATTGGTTTGTAAATTACATAAAAGGGGCAAAAAAGCAAGGCAGGTTCCGGGTAATCAATGCCACAGAGGGAGGGGCTTTTATTGAAGGAACAGAACTTATGGGTTTAAAAGAGGCATTGGATGAGTGTATAGGGGAAGAAATAGATTTTGCCGCCCTGGTGGATACTATGGAACCGGCCTTTACCAATGAAGAGAAGAAAAAAGCATTTGATTATTTACAAGAAATACCAAAACAGTTTGAGGAGATTGCAGGTTTGGCAGAAAAGCTAAACAAAGAATACAGGAAAATAGAAAAGGCAGAAAAAATAGGGAATGGCAATAAGCAGGATTTTAAGAAAATATTAAAAAGAATAAAAGAACTTACAGAGCAATGTTATGGATATTCTGGATACCAATTAATTGAATCCACATTGGGGACGGCAGAATATATCTTACAGACAGAGTTTTATTATGGGAAAGATGACATGGATGTGGAGGATGAGATATTGCAGACGGCATGCCATGGGATTACATATAGCGAGGTTTTAGGCGAGTGTGCGAAGCTGATGCAGGAACTTTCCTTAAAAATGATAGAACGGGCAGGGAATATATATGCGCAGGGAGGGAATTTATGCTGAATAACAAAACAGTATTGATTACAGGGGGCACGGGTTCTTTTGGGAATGCGTTTACAAAATATATTTTAACTCATTATAGCCCGAAAAAAATCATTATTTATTCCAGGGATGAATATAAGCAGTTCCTGATGGCCAACAATTACAAAGAATATCAAGGCAAATTACGTTTTTTCCTTGGGGATGTCCGGGATAAAGGCAGGCTGCGCCGTGCGTTTGACAGCGTAGACTACGTGGTGCATGCGGCGGCATTAAAACAAGTACCTGCCTGCGAATATAACCCAATGGAGGCAGTTAAGACAAATATTAATGGGGCAATGAATATTGTGGAGGCGGCGTTAGACTGTGGGGTAAAACGGGTAGTAGCATTATCAACGGATAAAGCAGTGAACCCGGTCAATCTATACGGAGGGACCAAATTAGTCTCAGACAAGCTATTCATTGCGGCAAATGCATACGCAGGCATGAAGGAAGTATGTTTTTCCATTGTGCGTTATGGGAATGTGGCGGGCAGCCGGGGCTCTGTCATACCATTTTTCCAAGATATTGCCGCTAATGGCGGGAAAGAACTGCCTATTACGGACTACCGCATGACCCGGTTCTGGATTAGCCTGGAACAGGGTGTGGAGTTAGTCATCAAGGCTTTACAGGAAGCCAGGGGAGGGGAAACTTTTATTTCAAAAATCCCTTCCTTCCGTATTACAGATTTAGCGCAGGCAATCCTGCCAGGCTGTGAAATGCCGGAAATAGGAATCCGGGAGGGGGAGAAACTCCATGAAATTATGGTAACGAGGGAAGATTCTGCCATGACTTATGAGTATGAAAAGCATTTTATTGTTTACCCCCACTATAGCTGGTGGGACAGCAAACGGATCCTGCCAGGCGGGGTTAAGGCGCCAGACGGGTTTGAATATAGTTCAGGGACAAATACACAATGGCTGGATAGGGAGCAGCTCAAGCAATTGCTGCAGGGACAGGAAGCAGTTCATTGAGTATGGGAGGTAAAGGAGAAACAGCTATGGCATATAGGACGGAACAAGAAGAGTTCTGGAGCGGAGACTTCGGGGAAAAATATGTAGACAGGAATAACAGCCAGGAATTGCTGGCTTCAAACATTGCTTTATTTTCAGAGATTTTGGACAGGACAGAAGGGGTAAAGAGTATTATAGAATTTGGCCCGAATATCGGGATGAACTTAAAAGCAGTTAAAACATTGCTGCCAGATGTTTCCTGCAGCGCAATTGAGATAAACCATAAAGCAGTGGAAGCTTTGCGGGAGGATTCTTATTTTAAGGGCAGTATGGAAATTTTTGAAGGTTCTATTTTGGAGTATGAGGCAAAAAAACAATATGACTTTGCATTAATAAAAGGCGTCTTAATCCATATCAGCCCAAGTGAACTGGGAAACGTGTATGATAAGCTTTACCATTCATCAGGACGGTATATTTGCATCGCGGAATACTATAACCCTGCGCCTGTGACAGTGCAATATAGGGGAAATGAAAACCGTTTGTTTAAGCGTGATTTTGCAGGGGAATTCCTGGAATGTTATCCGGATATTAAGCTTATTGATTATGGCTTTAAATACCACAGGGATGTCAATTTCCCACAAGATGATATTACATGGTTTTTGATGGAGAAACAGCAATGATTGGCCGGATGGATGGTTCTAAAAGGAAGTCAATCGCCATCATCACAGCCCGCGGCGGCAGCAAACGCATCCCGCGGAAGAATATCAGGGATTTCTGCGGCAGGCCGATTCTTTCATACTCCATTGAAGCCGCGCTTGCCTCTGGGATATTCCAGGAGGTCATGGTATCTACGGATGATGGGGAGATTGCAGAGGTTGCCCTGAAAAGCGGCGCGCAGGTCCCTTTCATGCGGGAGGAAGCTACCTCTGGCGATTATTCAGCTACGGTGGACGTGCTTGCCGAGGTGTTGGGGAAATACCAAGAAAGGGGGCGGCATTTTGATACGGCTTGCTGTATCTACCCGACCGCCCCCTTTGTTACGGCGGAAAAGCTAAGGGAGGCAATGGAATTGTTAGAGGGCGGGGATGTGGAGGCGGTAGTCCCGGTAACTGCATTTTCATTCCCGCCCCTGCGGGGCATGTACCTCAGAGAAGGGAAGCTGCAATACCATCACCCGGAGTATGCGTCCATGCGTTCCCAGGATATTGAGCCGATGTACCACGATTGCGGCCAGTTTTACTGTTTCAGGCCGGAGGTTCTTTTAAGGAAGAAGGCGCTAATCACAGAGCATACAAAAGCCATTGTGGTTCCGGAACGGGAAATGCAGGACATTGATACGTTAGAGGACTGGGCGGTTGCAGAGATGAAATACCAGTGCATGGCAGGGCTGCGGCTATAGGGATGGATCCAAACGCATAAAATCGGAAAGGGAACGGACATTGGAAGAGAGGCATACAGGGGGTAGGGCGTATGCCCTAAGGCTGGCAGGATGGGAAGATGTGGATTTGCTTTTTTCTTGGGCGAATGAAAGAGAGGTGCGGAGATATTCTTTTTCCCAGGAACCAATTGGTTATGAGGAGCATTGTGCATGGTTTAAGGAAAAAATGCAGGATAAGGATTCCCAGATTTATATATTCTGTGAGGAAAAGCAGGAAAAAGGAATGCTGCGCCTGGATTTTTGTGGAAACACGGTGGAAATCAGCTATAGCATAGCGCCAGAAGAGCGTCAAAAGGGGTATGGAAAAGAATTGATACTGCTTGCAGAAAAGGAAATATGCCAAAGGTTCCAACGTATGAAAAGAGATTTACCGGATATGGGACAGGCATGCCATATAGTTGTAATAAAAGCTAGGGTAAAAGAAGGGAACCTGGCCTCTAACCGTATCTTCACAAAATTAGGATATGAGAAATGTAAAGGTGGGTATGAGAAAAGACGGAAAGTAGGTAGGGGATGATACTGGAAAAGATACGTCTATGAGATTAGGAAAGTAGTTTCAGAAAATGAAACGGCTGCTTCGTTGACGGGTATAACCCGTTGTGATAGGATGAAATGAAATCAAAGATGTTTGGCGTTTTATAAAGAATGCCTGGCTGGCGGTTGGGATCAGCTAATAGAATTCGGCAGATCCGGCCGCTGAATTAATAGAAAGGGATGCAACAATCTACTACAAATTGTTGCATCCCTTTTACACTTACTATATCGTACAGAACCCAAAATACTTAACAGGGAAATTGAAATTTCTTAAATTTCCTGTCTGGCAGTTCTTGCCAACCTTTCCAAGGAGCACTTATTTTCTGGCAGCTGTGGGGATCCAAGATAGCGGGAAGGGACTTATGTATTATATCCGCTGTCAGAGGTTTACTTCCAGGAAAACCTGGTCTATATCGTCTTGTTCAATCCCCAGGTAGCGTTTTGTAATCTGAAAGGAGGAATGGTTGAAAATCTTCATTAGGACAGCCGGCTGCACACCCATTTTCCAGGCATGGTAGCCAAAGGTCTTGCGCAGCGTATGGCAGCTGATTTCCGTCTCGAAGTGCAGTTCCTGCCCGGCAGATTTTAAGGCACGGTAGGCCTGGCAGCGGCTTAAGTGTTTCTTCCCATCCCGCCCCGGGAACAGGAAATCTTCTTCCTTTATGTTGGGGAGGCTGTTTTTGTAGAGGGTCAGCGCCTGGGCAGCGTTTTTGTTCAAGGCGTTCTGGGTTTTCTTGCCGGTTTTGCTTTCAATAATCGTGATATGCCGACGGAGGCGGTTGGTCCTGAAATTATAGATGTCCCCCCAGGTTAAGGAGAGCAGGTCGCTAATCCGGATGGCTGTATTAATGCCCAGGCATACCATGGCATAGTTACGCAGGTTAGGCTTGTCATGAAGGAAATAGCGTTTCAGCGCCTCGATTTCTTCAACTTTGCGGATGGGTTGTGTTGTGCCCATAATGGAACCTCCTATTCTTATCTGGTTTTGTAGTATCATGCAACAATTTGTAGTAAATTGTTGAATCCTGGCATACAGGCATTCATATGGGAGATGGAGTTGCAAACAAGGAGGTTCCTATGCTGAAATTAACAGTGAAGGCAGGCGAGTACCTGCTGGTAGGGGATGACATCAAAGTGGTATTCACCGGGGGCAGCGCGAATAACATGCATGTCTTAGTGGATGCACCTAGGTCTATGAACATCGTGCGCAGCACGGCCTTGGAGAAATACGGCATGGCAGCAGGGCCTGGGAATGAAGTGAAGCACCACAAGGATAGGGAACTGTCGCCAGAGGCCAAGGAAAAGATTAAAGCCATCCTCATGGAAGAGCGGAAGAGGGCAAAGAGGGAAGAGGCAGCAAGGAATAACCCGTTGAGAAGGTATGGCGGGTAAGGCATGGGTAGGGATAGGTAATATGCAGGGATGCCTAGGGTTCCTGCTTATTATAAATAGCCAATCCGCAGGGCGGGGAGGCTTTGTGGAAGCCAATTTGCACAGCTTGGCTTATCATGGAAAAGCTGCTGTGTGAAGAGGAAAGAGTTAAAACATAAATGTGCGCAAACGGATTTGCGGCATGGCTGTTGGCTTGCAAAGCAAGTGGCAGTAACAGGCCTGCTGAAGGGAAGCCATAAATAGGCAGGCATATCAAAAACAAGGAGGAAAAATATTATGGCAATGGTAGTACAGCACAATCTTACAGCAATGAATTCTAACCGTCAGTTGGGGGTGATTACAAGTGCACAATCAAAATCATCTGAGAAATTATCATCTGGCTACAGGATTAATCGTGCAGCAGATGATGCAGCAGGGTTGAAGATTTCTGAGAAAATGAGGAGTCAGATCCGTGGGTTGAACAAGGCATCAGCAAATGCGCAGGATGGTATCTCTTTGATTCAGACGGCAGAGGGTGCATTGAATGAAGCTCATTCTATCCTTCAGCGTATGCATGAGTTGGCAGTCCAGGGTGCTAATGACACGAACCAAGACATTGATCGTGAGGCAATTGATGAAGAATTGGCAGCCTTAACAGAAGAACTTGATAGGATTTCTGAGACCACACAGTTCAACAAGCAGAATTTGTTGGATGGTACATTCACAAATAAAAACCTTCACGTAGGTGCGAATGCGAACCAGAAAATAAGCATTAAAATTGATAATATGGATGCAGCGGCGCTCGGCTTAAAGAATTTTACGTATTTTAAAGGTGCAGAAACAGTCTCCTATTCTAAGATTACGTATATGGGTGTTGAATATAATTATGATCCATCATTAAGTGAGACAGCTAATATGAATGCTTTTGTATCACTGGCTAAAGACAAGGGCGCTGAAGCTTTTACAGATAGAATGATAGGAATAAATTCAAATGGAGGCTATGTATTAGCGAGCGGAACTAGCTATGCTACAATGAGCGCAGCACAAAGTATAGGACCTAGCCTTCTTGCCAGCCAGTATGGCTCCGTGGCAGGGGCAAAGTGGGATGAATTGCTGTCAAATGCAAAGAAAACAGGTATGACAGTCGGAGGGTTTGGAGACAGCGTTACATTTACAAGCCCTACGGTTGCAGATTATGACAAAGCGAATGCTACTCTGCAGGCAGTACAGGCAGCTATTAATGTAGTGTCTACCCAGCGTTCTGCACTTGGCGCAATCCAAAACCGCTTAGAGCATACCGTGGCAAACTTGGATAATGTGGCAGAAAACACACAGGCGGCAGAGTCCCGGATCCGCGATACGGATATGGCCTCAGAAATGGTTGAATACAGCAAGAACCAGATTCTTGCCCAAGCGGGGCAGGCCATGTTGGCGCAAGGTAACCAGGCAACGCAGGGAGTACTGTCATTGCTTCAGTAGGTTTGCGCTTAACCAGGATAAAAAAACCAGCCTTGGCTGGTTTTTTTATTTGGAGCAGGAGGCAGGCAGATGGAAAAGAAGATACAAGATTTATATGAGGGCATTAATTTCCTTGGGTTTAACACCACATATCACCGTAATAATAACTATGTGGAAAACTGTAAAAGATTGGTTCCGAAGATACAGGAATTTGTCCAGTGGTTTATGGCAGGGACGCAGCCTGGGATTGGGAGAGAAGTATATGATAACCTGGTCAGTATTTTAGAAGACTGTGAAACAGCCCTGAGGGAACATGACAATGTGCTTATGATGGATGCTTTGGAACAGGGGATTGCAGGGTATTTAGAAATGTTCCTGACAGAAGAGTATTTCAGGGAAAAGGAGACAGCTTATGTCGGAGGAGTTAAGGGAGAGGAACCTTAAGGTACTGGAGGGGCGCTTTCCTGGCATATGTGAAATCATAGAAGAGAAAAAGGAAAAGCTACTGGAGAAAGAAGCAGTATTTATTGGAGAAGAAGCAGCCTTTACAAAGGAGCCGGTATTAATAGCCCAAAAAGAAGGCCGCAGGTTATATTTATCAGGGCGGCGTGATCCTTGGGCACACCCTAAGAACCAGGTATCTGTATTGGGTAAGATTGTCCCCAATGCCCCAGTGTTTCTCATGGGGATGGGGAACATCCATTACCTGGAGGAACTGATAAGGCGGACGGATGAAAGTGTAATCATCTTACTTTATGAACCTCTTTTCTCTGTATTTTATAAGCAGCTGGAGAAAGTGGATTTCGGGAAAATATTTGGCAAGCGGACAGTTGCTTTGATTATAGAAGGGATTAACGAAGATGGCATGGAAAGCATTGTAGAGGCCATGTTGTATGGGGACAGAATCCCGCTGATGAAATATTTTGTGCTTCCGAATTATGTGGAGCTGTGCAGGGAACAAGTAAACTGGTTTTTAGGGCTACTGATAAAAAAATCGGAAAGGTATTATGTAGGGATAGGGACACGGATATTTTTCAGCCCTTACCAGGCGGAAAATTTTTATAAGAATGTAAGGTATGTTCGTACAGGCTATAAAGCATTCCAATTATTAGGCGTTATTCCAAATGATGTCCCAGCGTTTGTGGTGTCAGCAGGGCCTTCCTTGAATAAAAACATAAAGGAACTGAAACGTGCAAAGAATAAATCTTTTATTATTGCAGTGGATACAGCAGTGAAGCCTTTGCTTCAGGAGGGGATTGAGCCTGATATGTTTGCCACTCTAGATGGCATTAAGCCTTTGGAGTTGGTAGAGACAGAGCAGGCGAGGGGGATTCCCTTATTGACCGTGGTAAGGGCTGCGCATTCGGTTATGGATTACCATACAGGGAAAAAATTCTTTTTCGATGAGGGTTACGGATATGTCCGGAAATTATTTGAGATGAACGGGAAAACAATAGAAGGGTTTCCTGCAGGAGGGTCAGTTGCCACAATTGCCTTTTCCCTGGTATGCCATCTTGGTTTCCGTAAAATTGTCTTTGTAGGCCAGGATTTGGCTTATACGGAAAATAAATCCCATGCGGATGGGACCTTCCAGGCTGTGATGCCAGAGGAAAATACGGAAAAGTTTATGAAGGTTCCAGGTAATTATGCTGAAGAGGTCCCTACAATAAAAAACCTGGATAATTACCGCAAATGGTTTGAAGAGTATATAGAACAATGGGAAACCGGGCATGAAGTGGAATTTATCAATGCAACGGAAGGGGGCGCCAAGATAAAGGGCACGAAGCTTATGGCTTTGTCAGAAGTGATTGGCCAGGAATGCAGCAAAGAGGTTGATATCCGTGCAAGTATCGATAGCCTTACCCCAGTGTTCAATGGAAAAGAGCAAGAAAAAATCCTGTCCTTTTTCCATGAGACCCCTAAGAAAGTACACGAGATTGTAACCTTGGCACAGGAAGGCAGGAAACTCTATATCCAGCTGGACAAGCTGTGCAGAAAGGGGAATATGGATAAGCAAGCTTATCTTAAAATCTTAAAGCGGGTTAAGCGAAACCGCAAGAAGATAGAGGGGAACCCCAATTATGAATTACTGAGTGATTCCATGGCGAAGGCGGAGCAGATTATCCGCTCCGGCCAATATTTAAGGCAGGAGACAGTGGAGGAGGAAGGGATTGAGCTTGCACGGCAGGGGAGGAAGTTTATGGAGTTACTGGAAGAGTATGCCAGGATTATAGAAGGGTATACGGAAGAGACAGTTGCAAAAGCCAAATAGGGGGAACGGCTTTCTTGGCATAGGGCTCATGGGAGGCAGTACAAAACGGCAGCATACAGGAGGCAAATAGATGTTAAACCAAAAAACAATCCTAGTCACAGGGGGGACAGGCTCTTTCGGCAATGCGTTCACAGAATATGTCTTAGGGCATTATGAGCCAAAGAAAATCATTATCTATTCCCGTGATGAATTCAAGCAGTTCCAGATGGCGGACAGGCTCAAGAAGCATAAGGACAGGCTGCGTTTCTTCATTGGGGACGTCCGCGACAGGGAGCGCATGTTCCGGGCATTGGACGGCGTGGATTATGTAGTCCATGCAGCGGCGCTGAAGCAAGTGCCTGCCTGTGAATATAACCCGATGGAGGCTGTTAAGACCAACATCAACGGGGCAGTGAACCTGGTGGACGCGGCTCTGGACCGTGGGGTGAGGCGGGTAGTAGCGTTATCCACGGACAAGGCGGTCAACCCCATTAACTTATACGGGGGGACTAAGCTGGTTTCAGACAAATTATTCATTGCGGCAAATGCATACTCTGGGGAGAAGGATGTCCGTTTTTCCATTGTGCGTTATGGGAATGTTGCGGGGAGCAGGGGTTCCGTCATCCCATTCTTCCGGCAGATTGTGGAGCGGGGGGAAGGCGTCCTCCCAATTACCGACTGCCGTATGACGAGGTTCTGGATTAGCCTGGAAGAAGGGGTGCAGCTGGTGGTGAAAGCCTTGCAGGAGGCAAGGGGAGGGGAAACCTTCATATCCAAGATCCCATCCTTTAAGGTGACAGATTTGGCACAGGCCATGGCGCCTGGGTATCGTCAGAAGGAAATCGGCATCCGGGAAGGTGAGAAACTGCATGAAGTGATGGTCACCCAGGAAGATTCGGCCATGACATATGAATATGAGAAGCACTATATTATATACCCCCATTACAATTGGTGGGAAGAAGGACGCGTGCTGCCTGGCGGAGCCAAGGTAAGGGAAGGCTTTGAATACAGCTCAGGCACGAATAAGGAATGGCTGGATGTGGAGCAGTTACGGGAACTCCTGGCAAGGATGGGCAGATAAAATCAGATACCAAGAAAGGAGGCAAATATGGGCTATAAGACAGAACAGGAAGCATTTTGGAGCGGGGAATTTGGAGACTGCTACATAGAAAGGAATGGGTGCACGGAAGAGTTCTTAGCATCAGCAATCGGCCTTTTTTCAAAAGTGTTAGGAAGGGCAGGCACGGTAAAAAGCGTAATTGAATTTGGGTCGAACATAGGGAATAACTTAAAAGCAATCAAGACATTGGTTCCAGGCGTCCAGGCAGCAGCCATTGAAATCAACCATAAGGCTGCATCCCAGCTGAAAAGGGATGCATTTTGGGAAGGCAGCATAAACGTGTTCGAGGAATCCATCTTGGAATTCCAGCCGGCAGAGGAATACGACATGTCCCTGATATCCGGCGTGCTCATCCATATAAACCCAGAGGAACTGCAAAATGTATATGAAAAGCTGTACCTGTCCTCCAGGAGGTATATCTATATAGCAGAATACTATAACCCGACGCCCGTTGAAATCCCATACCGTGGGCATGGGGGAAAACTGTTCAAGCGGGATTTTGCAGGTGAATTTTTGGACATGTACCCAGACTGCAGGTTAGTGGATTATGGCTTCCAATACCATAGGGATAATTGTTTCCCAGGGGATGATGTGACATGGTTTTTGATGGAAAAGACGGACTAAGGGGGCGCAGGAGATGGAAAATCCAGGGAAGCAAATCTATGAAATTGCCGCGGGGCTGTTCCCTATCTGCCGCAGCATTACAGGGGACGGGGTAAGGCAGACGTTACAGCTTTTGAAGAAGGTTATCCCCCAGATGGAGATTATGGAAGTACCAAGTGGGACAAAAGCGTTTGATTGGGAAATCCCAAAGGAATGGAATATTTCAGAGGGATATATTGAAGACAGTACAGGTACGCGCGTGCTTGATTTTAAGGAGAATAACCTGCATGTCATGGGGTATTCTGTGCCTGTGGATGCTTCCGTGCCATTAGAAGAATTGAAAAACCATATTTATACAGAACCGTCCCAGCCCTCCGTAGTGCCTTATGTCACATCATATTATAAAGAACGCTTTGGTTTCTGTATGAGTGAAGAGCAGAAAAACAGGCTGCCAGAGGGTATTTACCATATGTGCATAAAAAGCGAACTGAAGCAGGGGCATATGACCTATGGGGAAGTGGTGCTTCCAGGTGAAAGCAGGGAGGAGATATTCTTCTCAACTTATATCTGCCATCCGTCCATGGCAAATAATGAGTGTTCCGGGCCGGCGCTAGCAGCATATCTTGCAGCCTGGCTGGCGGGGCAGAAGAGCCGGAGGTATACCTATCGCTTTGTGTTCATACCAGAAACCATCGGATCCATCTATTATCTGAGCAGGCATAAGGACGGACTGAAGGAACATATGGCAGCAGGCTTTAACCTTTCTTGTGTAGGCGATAATTACAATTATTCCATGGTAGGGTCACGCTATGGGGATACTTTAGCAGACCGGGTATTGAAGAATGCCCTGCAGAACCATGGCGAGGGCTTTACTGCGTATTCCTTCCTGGCAAGGGGCTCCGATGAGCGGCAGTATAATGCCCCTGGGATTGATTTGCCAGTGGTGGTTTTTTGCCGTACCAAGTATGGGGAGTATCCCCAATACCATACTTCTGCGGATAATATGGATTACATTTCGCCTGAGGGCTTCCAGGGAAGCTTTGAGGTCATGTCAGAGGTAATCAATGCCCTGGAGCATAATAGGAGATACAGGGTTAAAGTGTTATGTGAGCCGCAGTTAGGGAAACGGGGGTTATACCCTACGGTCAGCAGGAAAGGCCAATATGATGAGGTTTATGGGATTACAAATTTTATCGCCTATGCAGATGGGACAAACGACCTGATAGAGATAAGCGACCGGATTGGGTGCCCGGTTGGCATGCTGGTAGGGATTGCAGGGAGATTAGAGGAAAATGGCCTTCTTGAGGCTGAAGAGGGGGAGGGATATGGAAAGACTATACAGGAAACAGAATAACATATTAGAATATATTGAAAATGCAGCCCAAAGATACCCGGAAAATACGGCATTCCGGGATGACAGGACACAAGTTACGTACGCGGAACTGCTGCAGAAAGCAAGGAAGATTGGATACCAGATTGCAGCCAAGGGAGTTGGGGTGCGGCGCCCCATTGTAGTTTTTATGGATAAATGCGTGGAATGCCTGGTATCCTTCTTTGGGGTTGCGGCAAGCGGGAATTTCTATGTATGCATTGACACAGGGATGCCCCCAGAGCGTATCCGCAAGATTTTAGGGAACCTGCGCCCGGCAGCAGTTCTGGGAAGAGGGATAGAAGATGGGGAAGTGTTTGGAAGCTGCCAGGTTTTGGATTATGAGGGGCTTCTTGGCAGTGAGGCCAAGGAGGCAGAGCTGTCAGTGTGCCTGCAGGAAATCCGCAGGAGTATGATAGATGCAGACCCGCTATACCTCCTATATACGTCAGGCTCTACAGGTATCCCCAAAGGAAGTGTCATCAGCCATAGGTCGGTGATTGACTATGCGGAATGGGTCAGCCAGACGTTCCATTTTGATGAGACAACTGTTTTTGGGAGCCAGACCCCGTTTTATTTCAGCATGTCTGTATTGGATATCTTCACAACCATACGGAATGGGGCAGCGTTGCAGATTGTCCCCAAAAAACTGTTTTCCTTTCCGATAAAGCTGCTGGAATATTTAAAAGAAAAGAAAGTAAATGCCATTTACTGGGTCCCTTCTGCACTTTCTATCGTGGCGGATTGGAGCGCCTTTGATTATGCAGAAGCGCCAAGCCTGCGTACCATCCTATTTGCCGGGGAAGCCATGCCTACAAGGCAGTTTAATATCTGGCGCACCCATCTGCCAGATGCCGTATACGCAAACTTATTTGGGCCTACGGAGATTACGGATATCGGGCTTTATTATATCGTAGACCGTGATTTCGGAGATGAAGAGCCAATCCCCATAGGGCATCCTTGTGAAAATATGGACGCTTTTGCAATTACGGATGAAGGGGAATTGATAAAAGAAGGGGAAATAGGTGAACTGTATTTCCGTGGGTCTTTTGTAGGCCATGGGTATTATAACAGCAAGGAGCAGACCGAGGAAGTGTTTGTGCAGAACCCTCTGAACCAGGCATATAAAGAGACCGTGTACCGTACTGGGGATTTGGTAAAGGTAAATGGGTATGGGGAATATGTCTATGTGGGAAGGAAAGACGCCCAGGTCAAGCATATGGGATATCGGATTGAATTGGGGGAAATTGAGAGTGTTGCCAGCGCATTTGAAAAATTGGAGCGGGCTGTCTGTTTCTTCCATCCACAAAGGGACCATATTGTTCTGATATACCAAGGCGATGCAAAAAAGGAAGAAATCTTATCTTATGTAAAGGAAAGGCTGCCTTCTTACATGGTGCCGGATGAGATCCTAAAACTCCGCCTCTTGCCGTTGAATGCGAATGGGAAGATTGACCGTAAGCTTTTGGAAAAGACATACTTACAGGAGGGAAGATGAAAGAGAAGCAGAGGGATAGCATATTAGAAGAAATTATATATTTATTAAAGGAAATCCAGCCAGTGGGGGAGTTTGGGGAGGGCACCATGCTATTTGAAGGCGGGCTTATTGATTCATTTGTTATTTTTGACCGCCTCCTGCCTGGCTTGGAGGAGAAGTATGGGATAAGCGTGAAGCCGCTGGAGTTATTGCCAGAACATTTTGAGACGCCAGGGGCAATTGCGGAGTATATAGAAGGGAAAATACAGGAGAGATGACAGGGGAATATATATCCTATGAAAAAATTGCACAGGTGATTGGCATTAAGCCTGGGGATATCGTTTACCTATCTTCTGATATCCTGCCTCTTGCCTGGACAGCCAAATTGCATGGGGAATGTTTTAATATAGATAGGTTAATCGATAGTTTCCAAGAACAGGTTACCTTAAAAGGGACGCTCCTGATTCCCGCTTTCCATTTCAGCTTCAGCAATACAGGGTTTTTTGATTACTGTAAGACGCCTTCTGCGGCAGGGGCTTTGGGGAATGCAGCATTGAAAAGAGCGGATTTTAAAAGGACTTCCCATCCGATGCATTCCTTCTGTGTCTGGGGTAAGGATAAGGGCATGTTATGTGCTCTGCAGAACAAAAACTCATTTGGTGAGGATTCCCCATTTGCCTATATGCATGAGAAAGACGCAATCCAGGTCATGCTTGGCACAGATTACCAGCGCAGCATGACGTTTGTGCATTATGTGGAGAACCGGGCAGGAGTGCCATACCGGTTCCAAAAAGAATTTACAGGGACTTATGTAGATGGGGATGGGATAAGTGAAACCCGTACTTATCCTTATCCAGCCAGATATTTGGAATTAGGGAGTATGGAAAGGTTTAACCGTATAGGGAGAAAGCTGGAAGGGCTAGGGAAGGCAGAAAGCAAAGATATCAATGGCATTCCGGTAAAAAAAGTAATGCTGGCAGAAAGTTACCAGCTGATATATGAAGATATAAAATACAATATGTGCAGGAACCTGTATGACTTTAACAGGGAACGGGAAGCCATATGGGGCAGTTATGGCAGCAGAGGAGAAAGAGAAAATGGAAAGCGGGACAAAGAATAATTCTTTGGCATGGTCAAAAATCTACCAGACAACATCTTTTGGTAATAAATATCCTACCGATGGGTTGGTAAGCCTGTATTATCATTTTATGAAAAATGAGGTGGGATCCTTGGGATACCCTGCCAAGGTACTGGATTTTGGATGCAGCCATGGGGCGAACGCAAGGTTTTTTGCAGGCTTGGGGTTTGATGTGTATGGCATAGATATTTCAGAAGATGCCATTTCCTATTGTAGGAAGGAGCAAGGGTTTGACAGCAGGAAATTTAAGGCATGTGATGTGTTGGATGATGGCGTCTCTATAGCGGAAATGTTTGGGGAATTTGACATGGTGGTTGCATCAGAGTGCCTGTATTATTTTTCCGAAGCTGATTTTGGCAGGCTCTTGCAGGAATTTTATGCCTGTATGCGGGAAAATGCCGTTTTCTATGCGAATATGCATACTTGGAACCATCACCTGTACCGTAAGTACAGGATGTTAGGGACAGATAAAGATGGGCTGGCAGAGATTCCTGCTTCCGGGACGGCAGATTTGCCATTAAGGGTAAGGATTGTGGAAGATAAAAAACAAATGAGGGGGCTTTTCCAAGTTTTTGAGGAAATAGCAACCGTCCGTTCCATCCTGGAACTGGAGACGGAAAATGAGACCTTGCATTTTATTGGGAAAAAGCGGAGATAGGCTGCGGATAAGGTTTATGGCAACAAAAAAGATTCAGTAGGGAAGGAAGGCTAACATATGGAGAAAGCAGTTGCGATTATCACAGCCCGCGGCGGCAGCAAACGCATCCCCCGGAAGAATATCAGGGATTTCTGCGGAAAACCGATTCTTTCATACTCCATTGAAGCCGCATTGGCTTCTGGAGCCTTCGATGAGGTGATGGTATCAACAGAAGATGCAGAAATAGCAGGGATTGCAAAGCAGTATGGTGCAAAAGTCCCATTCTTGCGTTCAGCAGCATCAGCGGGCGATTATGCTACGACGGCTGAGGTACTTATGGAAGTTTTAGGCCAATATAGGGATATGGGGAAGGAATTTAATTATGGATGCTGCATCTATCCCACGGCTCCTTTTGTCACACCGGAAAAAATAATTAAGGCAATGAGGCTGTTGGAAGAGAAGGGCGTGGATTCTGTTATCCCAGTTACAGCATTTTCATTTCCGCCAATGCGTGGGCTTTGGGTAGAGAAAGGAATGGTTCGGTATGCCTTCCCTGAGTTTGCATCTAAGCGTTCCCAGGATATCCAAACGATGTACCATGACTGTGGGCAGTTCTATTGTTTTCATATAGGTGCCTTTATGGAAAAACAGAACCTTGTAACAGATAAGACAGAGGTAATCGTTATGCCAGAAATAGAAGTGCAGGATATTGACAATGAGCAGGATTGGAGGATGGCAGAAATAAAATTCCAATTGATGGTAGGGATGTGATGGAAGACAGCGCAGATTTAAAAGCAAATGCCATAGATTGATTAGGAGAAAGATATGAATATTTTAGTGATAGGCGGTACGCTTTTTTTTGGAGTGCCTATGGTAAATGAATTACTCTCCATGGGGCATCAGGTGACAATTGCCACAAGGGGGAAAAGGAAAGATGGGTTTGGGGATAAGGTGGGGAGGCTTAAGGTCGAACGTGGAGACGCGGCTAGCATGAGGGAGGCTTTGCAAGGGAGGTATTTCGATGTAATTATTGATAAGATTGCATATACCTCCAATGATGTGAAATACGTGTTGGATTATGCCAGCTGCAGCAAATATATTATGATGTCTACTACGTCTGTATATAATCCCAAACATTGGGATACAAAAGAAGAGGATTTCGATGCCAGGGAAGAAGAATTAATCTGGTGTAATCGGTCAGATTTCCCGTATGGAAAGGGAAAAAGATTAGCGGAGTGCGCTTTATATTCAAAATATGCGGATATAAATTCTGTAGCAGTAAGATACCCATTTGTAATTGGGGAAGGCGATTATACAAAGAGGCTGTTATTTTATGTGGAACATGTGGTAAAGGGGATACCAATGTTTATAGATAATATAGATTGCCAGATGGGTTTTATCCATTCGGCCGAGGCAGGGAAATTTATGGCGTACTTGGTGGATAAGGATTTCTGGGGCGCAATCAATGGAGCTTCTGGTAGTACGGTTTCCGTGGGGGAAATATTGGAATATATAGAGGAAAAGACAGGAAAGGTAGCCATTTTATCTCCAGATGGAGAACCAGCCCCCTATAATGGAGAGCCAGAATATAGCATTAATACAGAAAAGGCAAAGGCAATAGGGTTCCAATTTTCGAATGTTAAGGATTGGATTTATCAATTATTGGATGGATATATTGGATTATGAAGAAGGTTACAAAACACCATGAAGACAGCCGTGTTTTCTGATATACATGGGAATGTATATGCTTTGGAGGCAATGCTTTGCCAGCTGGAAGGGGCTGGCGTTGGCCAATTCATTTTCTGCGGCGATATTATGGGGTATTTCCCCTGGCAGGAGGAAACCATGGAGTATTTCTTGCAGCTCCCTAATCTGTACGCGGTATTGGGAAACCATGACTCCTACTATATCGGCACTGCAAGGGATAGCAAAGAGAGGATGGGTTATGCAGAAAGGTATGGGAAGAGTTATCAGAAAGAATTGGGCAGCCGTAAGAAAAGCTATATCGAAGGCCTGCCTCTATCAATTGAGCTTTGCCAGGGAGGGAAGAGGATATTGGTTGTCCATGGCTCTTTAGGGAATCCGTTGGAAGGGAGGGTGTATCCGGATACTGAGGTAGAAGAACCTGCATACACCCAATATGATATTGTGATATCCGGGCATACCCATTACCAGATGTGCAGGAAAATCAAGGATACTGTCTTGCTGAACCCAGGTTCCCTTGGCCAGCCAAGGGATGATAAAGGATATAGCTATTGCCTTATGGATGTGGAAAAAGGGGAATACATATTCCGGACAGTCAGTGTTGATTCCCAAAAGATCATTGCCAGGTTAGCTGAAAATGGCGAGAGAAAAGAGCTCATAAAGTACATGAAACGTAAAATGGAGGTGGTTATGTGAAGCCGCGGTATCTGGTCACTGCCATTGGCGGTGATATTGGTAGCAGTGTCATACATCATCTGGGGGAGGCAATACCAAGGGAATCCCTGTTAGGGTGCGACATCACGCCTTATGTTTCCGGGTATGGGTATGCTGGGGAATTTTTCCTAATGCCTCCCTATACAGAAGAAGATAGGTATATAGAGGCTTTGCAGAGGGAATGTAAAAGACGTGGGATAACCCACATCCTGCCTATGACAGAAGGAGAAATTATCTTATTTGACAGGCACAGGCATGTATGGAGCCTAGAAGGCATCAAGGTGATGATTAATAAGCATAGCATAATAGAAATAGCTATGAGCAAGTACCATACAGCTGCAGCAATCAAAGCGATAGGGCTAGATAGCCCACAGACTTGGAAGGTAGGGGAAGAGGCAGGAAAGATTACATATCCGGTTATTGTGAAACCAGATAGGGGATGTGGGTCGAAAAAAATCCGTATAGTAAGAAACAGGCTGGAATATGATATGGCGGCTGCTGAAATCCCAGAGGCTGTAGCACAGGAATATATTGGTACTCCAGAGGAAGAGTATACCATGGGGGTGTTTTCAGACGGGGTTGATGTAAAATCAATCATTTTTAAGCGTAGGCTTGGGGCTGGCGGTATGACATGCAGGGCAGAACTGGTTGAGGACACAGAAGCGGGCAGGATAGCAGAAACGGCAGCAAAAGCCCTGGGTTTAGAAGGCTCTATTAATATCCAGATGCGTAAGAAGGATGGCAGGTACTATATTTTTGAAATTAATCCCCGGATATCTGGCACCGTAGGTTTTCGGTATCTGCTAGGGTTTAAGGATATCCTCTGGTGGCTGGATTTGATGGATGGCAGGAAGGATAGGATGGAATATGCCCCAGTGCGGCTGCCAGCGGTAGGGATCCGGACATTTGGTGAGGAAATATTCTTATAGCAAATACTTGTATCTGATACTTGCGTCTTATGCGTGGGTAGGTCCTGGGACCCACGGGAAAGAAGTGCTTGTGAAGAAGGAAAAAAAGTGGTAAAATACGGGGGAAAGAGGCAGGTATGCATATTTTTAACTGCAAAATACCTTGGGGATACCTTTCGGAAAAGGTTCCTTTCCTTCGGTGGTTTTGTGGAAATAAGATAGCCTGGATGGAAATAGCGGTTTTGGTTTCTGTCTGGGCTATTAAAGGATGGGGATTTGCCCCTAGGCCTTAACATTGTTTGGCATGGGCAGGCCCGGGGCCAGGAGTTCCGATATGGGGGAAGTATGCTTGTGGCTGCGGGGGAAGGGCCGCAAGATGGTTTACGGAAAAATACAGAAGGGAGCGCTTTCCAATGAATAGCATCAAAATAAAAGGCAGGACAATCATCAGTAAGGATTCTCCTGCTTATATTATAGCGGAAATGTCCGCAAACCACGCAGGCAGCCTGCAGAGGGCGAAGGATATTATCTATGCGGCAAAGGAGGCGGGGGCGGACTGCCTGAAGATCCAGACCTACACCCCGGATACGATAACCATAGACTGCGATAACCAATATTTCCAGATTACATCCGGCACATGGAATGGGGAGAACCTCTATCAGCTCTATGGGAAGGCATATACCCCCTGGGAGTGGCAGCCGGAACTGAAAAAGGAGGCCGGGAAGGTGGGGATTGATTTCCTTTCCACGCCCTTTGACCGGACGGCTGTGGATTTCTTGGAAGGGATGGATTTGGATTTCTACAAAATCGCATCCTTTGAGCTTGTAGATATCCCGCTTATTTCCTATACGGCTTCAAAGGGCAAGCCTATCCTATTATCTACAGGGATGGCTACGTTAGAGGAAATTTCAGAAGCTGTGGAGGCTATCCATAAAATGGGAAATACGCAGGTTGCCCTGCTCCGCTGTGCCAGCGCCTACCCTGCCATAACAGATGGGATGAACCTGCGCGCCATGCAGGATATGGAGCGGGTGTTCGGCGTGCCGGTAGGGCTGTCAGACCATTCCCAAGGCTCTGTAGGCGCAGTAGCGGCCGTGGCTTTAGGGGCGAAGGTGATTGAGAAGCATTTCTGCCTCAGCCGGGGCATTGAGAACCCAGACGCTTCTTTTTCCATGGAACCCCAGGAGTTTAAGCAGATGGTGTCTGACGTGAGGCAGGCAGAACGGGCCATTGGGACGGTCTGCTACGGCCCTTCGGAGCAGGAGATGGACAGCGTAGTATTCCGGAAATCCCTGTTTGTGGTGCAGGATATGGAAGCGGGGGATATCTTAACGCCGGAGAACCTGCGCCCCATCCGCCCAGGGTATGGCATGAAGCCCAAATATTATGAAGAAATGCTTGGGAAAGCTGTCAGGCAGGATGTCCCCAAGGGGACGCCCCTGTCCTTGGGGATGATAGCGGATGGAAAAATCCAGGAAGATGAGAAGCTGGAAGGGTAAGAAGGAAGGCTAGGAGGAGCACAATGTTATATATACGGGCAGATATGAACAGCACAATCGCGACAGGGCACATGATGCGCTGCCTGTCTATTGCAGACGCGGCAAGGGAGCAAGGGGAATCCGCAGCCTTCCTGCTGGCAGACAGGCAGGCTGTCCCTTTGCTGGAGCAAAGGGGATATGGCTCCATTGTCTTGGACAGCCCTTGGGATGACATGGAGGCAGAACTACCAGCCTTAGAGGCTGCCATCAAAGGAAGGGGCATCCAGAAGGTTTTGATTGACAGCTACCAAGTAACCCCGCGCTATTTGGAGCAGGTTACCCGAATGGCGTCTACAATCTATATAGACGACTTAGACCGTTTCTTATATCCGGTGGATGCCCTGGCCTATTATGCCGTTGACTGGGAATCCCACCATTATGCCCAGCGCTACCCCGGGGCAAAGCTGCTGCTGGGGCCTTCCTATGCGCCCCTCCGGAAAGCGTTCCAGGATTGCGGGGCAAAGAGGATAGCGCCGCAGGTAGAGAGCCTTCTGCTCTTATCTGGCGGGACGGATCCCTATGGCGTGCTGGGCAAGCTATTGGAGGGGATAAGCAAAGGGGATTACCAGCGCATTGAAGTAATCTGCGGCATGTATGACCCCCATGAGGCGGGGCTGCGGCGCAAATACCAAGGCTGCAGCAACATCCATTTTTATAAGGCAGTGGCAGATATGGAGGCGCATATGGCGCGTGCAGACCTGGCCATTGCGGCAGGGGGGACGACCCTGTATGAGCTTTGTGCCATGGGCGTGCCTACCATTTCTTATTCCATGGCGGACAACCAGATGCGGAATGTGGAATGGTTCCAGGAAAACGCCGTCATTGACTATGCAGGGGATGCCAGGCATACGGATGTGGCAGCCTGCGCCTGCCGCCTGTTAGGGCAGTACCGCATGGACGCCGGGCTGCGGCAGGAGCGTTCCATAAAGATGCAGAAGCTTGTCGACGGGAAGGGGGCGCTTCGGGTTGCCGAAGGGCTAGGAACAAAACTTAAATAGAAAGCGTGAGGAAGATATGTACATACCATATGGGCACCAGACGATAACAGAAGAAGATATCCAGGCAGTCGTGGACGTGCTGCGTTCAGACTACCTGACCACAGGCCCTGCCATAGGGGAATTTGAACAGAAGGTTGCGGCTTATACCGGCGCAAAATATGCTGTCGCGGTCTCAAACGGCACGGCGGCGCTCCACATCGCCTGCCTGGCGGCTGGCATTGGGCCGGGGGATGAGGTCATTACGACCCCGATTACGTTTGCGGCCTCTGCCAATTGTGTGCTGTATTGCGGGGGGAAGCCGGTGTTTGCAGATATAGACCCCGTTACTTATAATATAGACCCAGCCAGCATTGAGCAAAAGATTACACCAAGGACCAAAGCCATCCTCCCGGTCCATTTTACGGGCCAGCCCTGTGAGATGGAGGAAATCCACAGGATTGCCAGGGAGCATGGCTTACTTGTCATTGAGGATGCCGCCCATGCCCTTGGCGCAGCGTACAAGGGGCAGAAAATCGGATCCCTCCCCTCTGATATGGTGGCTTTCAGTTTCCATCCGGTAAAGCCGATTACCACGGGGGAAGGCGGTATGGTGGTGACGGATGATGGGGATTTGTATGAACGGCTGTGCCTGTTCCGCAGCCATGGCATTACCCGCGCGGAAGGCCTGATGGGGAAACAGGAAGGCGGCTGGTATTATGAGCAGCTGGAGTTAGGTTATAATTACCGTATGACGGATATCCAGGCAGCCTTGGGCGGCAGCCAGCTGGCGAAGCTGGATCGGTTTATTGGGCGCCGTGCGTTCCTGGCAGGCAGGTACAGCCAGGCGTTTGATGGGCTGCCCGGTTTTGCCTGCCCGTCGCAGCTGCCCCATGTGCAGAGCGGATGGCATTTATATGTGCTGCAGCTTTTGGATCAGGAGCGGGGGCAGGCATTTGCCCGCTTGCGGGAAGCAGGGATTGGCGTAAATGTCCATTATATCCCTG
The DNA here is from genome assembly GCA_910588965.1 of uncultured Lachnospiraceae bacterium. GTDB lineage: Bacteria > Bacillota > Clostridia > Lachnospirales > Lachnospiraceae > Petralouisia. Next base: position 77,474 of record CAJUSO010000007.1, read on the forward strand.
TATACCATCACCCCTATTACCGAAAGCACGGCTACCAGGATACATCCTGCCCCAATGCCGAGCGGCTGTATCAGAATATGGTAAGCCTGCCCTTATATCCAGGCTTAACAGAAGAGCAGCAGGATATCGTGATTGAACAGGTACTGGGCTTGGGGAAACCATAGGAAAAGCAGGGGCAACGGGGCTTTTTGGGATGCCCTTAATAGCCGTATTTTCCCCTCATTTTCCAGAGGCATAGGATTGCCACGCCCATAGCCAGGGCTTCTGCTGCGGCCGTAGAAGCCCAAATCCCATCTACGCCCCACAGGAGCGGGAATGCCAGGACGGCGGCAGCCTGGAAGGCCAGGGTCCGCAGGAAGGATATCCCTGCCGACACCAGCCCGTTGTTCAGCGCTGTAAAGAAGGCTGACCCAAAGATAGGAAACCCGCAGAACAGGAAGGAAAAAGAGAAAATATAAAACGCTCCCACGGTCAGCTGGAACAGGTTGCTGTCATATCCCACGAACAGGAAGGACAGGGGGCCTGCCAGGGCATAGGCGGCCCCAAACATGGCCAGCGCAAACAGGCTGACCAGGGTTAGGCTTTTCTTTAGCAGCCCTTTCATTTCTGCATGGTCCTGCGCCCCATAGTGGTATCCCACAATGGGGGCGGCCCCTACGGAATAGCCAATGAATACGGCTTGGAAAACCAGGCTGACATACATAAGTACCCCATAGGCGGCAATGCCGTCTTCCCCCGTGTATGCTAAAAGCTGTACATTATAGAGCATGCTTACCACAGACATGGAAATGTTGCTCATCAGTTCCGAAGAGCCATTGGCGCAGGCTTTTGCCAGGGTTCTGCCATTCCATTTTGCCCTGCCAAGGTGCAGCAGGCTGCTGTTGGGGCGGGCGAAGTAGAGAAGGGGTACAATGCCGCCTACGCATTGGCTGGCTGCTGTGGCGGCGGCAGCCCCAATAAGCCCCCAGTGGAATACCGCAACGAATAATGCGTCCAGGAGCACATTGGTCAGCCCTGCCGCGATGGTTACAGCCAGCCCGAGGACTGGCTTTTCAGCAGCGGAAAATAGGCATTGGAATGCATATTGGAGGATATAGGCAGGGATTGCCAAGAGGATGATGCGCCCATAGGTGACGCTGTCCTCTAAGAGCTGTCCTTCTGCCCCGAGCGCTGCCGCTATGGGGCAAAGGAAGATAAGCCCCAGGGCTGCCAGCAGGATGCCGGTGGCGGCAGAACTGTAGACAACCAGCGAAAACAGGTCCTGGGCTTCCCGGTGTTTCCCTTCCCCCATGGTTTTGGCAATCAGCGCACCGCCTCCCGTCCCGAACATAAAGCCGCAGGCGCCCAGGATTATCAAAAAGGGCATGATGAAATTTACAGCGGCAAAGGGGGTTTTCCCCACAAAATTCGATACAAAAAAGCCGTCAATTACCCCATAGATTGAGGTACATACCAGCATTACCATAGACGGCAGCGTAAAACGCAGTAATTTTTTATATGTAAAATGGCTGGATAATTGTATGCCCATCACTTCCTCCTCCTTGTATGTATTATAGTAGGGCCTGGTTTTCATAACGCATCAATCTTTTCCCGGAAATCGGTTAAAAACCGTTCTGTCAGTTCCAGGTATTTTTCCACGTCCTCTTTCGGCCAGGAAGCAAAGACTTGGTTTTCTGCGCCAATCATTATCTGCGCGGTGCCTCTGGCCAGCGCCTTTCCTTTTTCCGTCAGGCAGACATCCTTATTTTTTGCCTTAGAAGGCTCCAGATAGACAATATTCCCTGCCTCCAGCTTGCGGAGCGCGGAATTTATCGTTTGCTTGCTGATGCCGGAACGGCGGCGGATTTCTTTCAGGGGGCAGCAGTCCCCGCAGCAGCAGATGGTATAAAGGATAATCATTTCACTGTCGGACATCCCAAGCTTTCGTGACATCTCATGGTAGGCAGCGTCTATTTCGCTTGCCAGATGGTTATAACGTTTTATTTCTTTTGAGGCAGATGTTTGCATTGCCGGATCCTCCGTTTCTTAATGTTGGCCTATCCATAAAACAGGATAGCTTCGTTTTCAGTTCCTGTGTATTCCCAGAGCAAAACAGTAAGTACGAAACCATACTAAGGGATTGTAGTATGATTTCGTACTTTTGTCAAGGGTAAAAAAGTGTTTTAATTTGCGCTGAGATGTGATATGGTTATATTTGTCAGATTAATGGAAAAATTTTCCAATTGCACATAGCATAGGGGTGATACGAATGACAAGATTAAATGAAAAGCCATGCGGCATGGTAAAGAAATACCAGGAACAGGATGTTTATGAGGCGCTTCAGTGCCGGTTCCATTTCCTGTTCCAGGAATTTGAAAATATCTATGTCTCTTTCAGCGGCGGCAAGGATAGCGGCGTGCTGCTGAACCTGGTTTTGGACTTCAGGGACAAATATTACCCAAAAAGGGTGGTGGGATTGTTCCACCAAGATTTTGAAGCGCAGTATACGGTGACCACCGAATACGTGGAGCGGACATTCCGGCAGCTGGAAGGGAAAGTGGAGCCTTATTGGGTCTGCCTGCCCATGGCTACCCGGACGGCGCTTAGCAGCTATGAGATGTATTGGTATCCTTGGGATGAGGCGAAGAAAGATATTTGGGTGCGCCCAATGCCGGATCATCCGTATGTGGTAAATATGCAAAACCCGTTCCGCCATTACCGTTACCGCATGCCCCAGGAGGATTTGGCAAAACAGTTCAGCCGGTTTTATAAGGAGGAACATGGGAAGAAAAGCACGGCCTGCCTCCTGGGGATGCGTGCGGAGGAATCCCTGCAGCGTTACAGCGGGTTTATAAACAAGAAATATGGATATAAGGGGGAATGCTGGATTTCCAAGCAATTCAAGGATGTATGGTGCGCTTCCCCCCTATATGATTGGACCAACAGCGACATATGGGCGGCAAATTATAAGTTTGGCTATGATTATAACCGGTTATATGACCTGTACTATATGGCGGGGCTGAAGCCAAGCCAGATGCGGGTGGCGTCGCCGTTCAATGATTATGCCAAGGACAGCCTGAACCTGTACCGGGTGATTGACCCGGAAATCTGGACGCGGCTGGTAGGCCGGGTGCGGGGGGCGAACTTTGCGGCTGTATACTCCAGGACAAAGGCGCTTGGCTACCGCAGCATCACCCTGCCGGAAGGGCATACCTGGGAATCCTATACGAAATTCCTGTTGGATACGCTGCCGGTCCGGCTCCGGAATAATTATGTCAGGAAATTCCGTACTTCCATGAAGTTCTGGCATGAGACGGGAGGGGGCCTTCCGGAGGAGACCATCCAGGAACTGATAGACCATGGGTATCAAATCCAAAGGAATGGGGTGTCCAATTATACAATTAATAAAAATTCAAGGATTATTTTTACCGGGAAGATCCCAGATGATACGGACGACATCAAGTCTACCAAGGATATCCCGAGCTGGAAGCGCATGTGCTACTGCATCCTGAAGAATGACCATATCTGCAGGTTTATGGGCTTTGGCCTGTCCAGGAAGGAGCAGGAGCAGATTGAGGCGATACGGAGAAAATACGGAGGGTTTGCGAATGAAAAATAGTACCTATAGAAGCCCGGCTTATCAGGTTGTACCGGTGCCGGTGGAAAAAATTGTGCCCAATACCTATAACCCAAACGCAGTGGCGCCGCCAGAGATGAAGCTTTTGTATGACAGCATAAAAGAAGATGGGTTTACGATGCCGATTGTATGTTATTACGCAGCGAACCAGGATTTGTATATTATTGTGGACGGCTTCCACAGGTATCGGATTATGAAGGAGCATAAGGATATTTATGAGAGGGAGAACGGGATGCTTCCGGTGGCGGTGATTGACAAGCCGCTGTCTAACCGGATGGCGAGCACCATCCGGCATAACCGTGCAAGGGGCGCCCACGATGTGGACCTTATGAGCAACATTGTAAAGGAACTTCATGAGATTGGCCGGTCGGATGCCTGGATTGCGAAGCATATGGGGATGAGCAAGGATGAAATCCTGCGGCTGAAGCAGATTACAGGGCTGGCGGCATTGTTCCGGGATGTGAAATTTGGGAAGGCATGGAAACCGGTGGAAGAGGAAAATGGGGACTAGCCATATGGAAAAAGGGGCGGGGCGCCCTTACCGGAACGGCATCCGATGTGGAAGGATGCTTCAGGCTAAGGGCAGCCCCTGCCCTAAAAACAGCTTTTGGCACAGTGGGTTACTGTGAGAGCTTTTCGATGTCCCCGTAGAAAGAGGGGTAGGAAATAGCAGTGCAATCCCAGTCGTCGAAGGTGGTATCGCCTGCTGCGTTCTGCCCGGCAATATAAAAGGACATAGCAATGCGGTGGTCCTTGTGGGTTCTGATAAGGGCGCCGTGGAGCGGGGAACCGCCCTCTATGGACATGCCGTCATCTGTGGGGGTGATGGCGCCGCCCATGGCTTTCAGGTTTTCCGTAATGGCTGCAATACGGTCAGATTCTTTTACCTTAAGTTCCTGGGCGTCCTTGATGGTTGTGGTGCCCTCCGCAAAAGCGGCCATAATGGCGATGATGGGGATTTCATCAATTAAAGTGGGGATTTGTGCCCCTTCCACCACGGTTCCTTGGAGCGGGCTGGATCTTACCAGGATATCAGCGGCGGGTTCGCCGGATACCGTGCGCTTATCCCATAAGGTAATGTCCCCGCCCATGGCAGCTGCTACCGTTAGGATGCCGCTCCGGGTAGGGTTAATGCCTACGTTCCGGATCAGGATTTCAGAGCCTGGGGTGATAAGGCCAAGGGCAATGAAGTAAGCGGCGGAGGAGATATCCCCAGGTACATGGAGGGATTGGGCTTCCAGCACAGGATCCGGGGAGATGGATACCGTAGTCCCCTCCGTGCGGATATCCGCACCGAAGCCTGCCAGCATCAATTCCGTGTGGTTCCTGGATAAAACAGGTTCTGTGACCTTCGTGATGCCGTCGCCATAAAGGCCGGCCAGAAGGACAGCGGATTTTACCTGGGCAGAAGCAATGGGGGAATGGTAATGGATATGCTTAAGGCTGCCGCCTTGTATGGTAAAAGGGGCGCATCCGGAATCCACTGGGCTAAAGGCGCCGTTTACAACAGCTTGGCTGCGTGCGTCCTGGAAGGAATGGGGATCCCAGCATTGGAAACGGGTCCCCATTTCAGATAAGGGGGTGAAAATGCGCTTCATGGGGCGTTTCCGGATAGAGCCGTCCCCGTCCAGGGTGCTGGGGAACGGCTGCCCGGCCAGGATGCCTGAAATCAGGCGTGTGGTGGTGCCGCTGTTGCCGGCATATAGTACCTGGCTGGGAGCAGACAGGCCATGGAGGCCTTTGCCGTGCACGAAGACTTTCGGACCGGTATTCTCAATGGGAATGCCCAGCTTCTGGAAGCAGGAGATTGTGGACAGGCAGTCTGCGCCCTGTAAGAAATTTGTGATTTCCGTGGTGCCCTTGGATATGGCGCCGAACATAATCCCCCTATGGGAAATGGACTTGTCGCCAGGGACAAAGAGTTCCCCGCGGAAACATTTTTTTTTCGTCGTATGCATCATCGGATATTCCTTTCGCGTTGTGTCTGTGTTACCTCTCGTATACGGTGTAGTGGTATTTCCGCAGTAGGGCGATTGCCTCGGACAGTGCGGATTCTTCATAAAATTCAATATGGAGCACCCCATCCTCAAATTCCCGGTTGTGGATAATGCCGATATTCTTAATGCTGATCTGGTTTGTGGCCAGGATGGTGGCCAGGGCGGCAATCCCGCCGGCTTCATCTACCATGTCGCAATAGAGCTCGTACACCTGGGGAAGCGGCCCAGAGCCTGTCAGCGGGAGGGAATCCCGGTAATCCTTGGCAGATTGGAAAAAGCCAAATAAGTACGCTTCGCCAGAAGCTGCGATTTCTCCCTTGGTCTGCTCCAGGGATGCAATGAACGCATCCAATAGCTTTAAAATCTGCGTTCGGTTTGTAAGGCAGATCTGCTGCCACATCACAGGGGAGGAAGAGGCAATCCTCGTAATGTCCCGGAAGCCGCCGGCTGCTACCCGCTTCATAAGCCCTTCGCTGTTATCCAAATCTTTTACCAGGTTCACTAGGCTCGAGGCCAGGATGTGGGGCAGGTGGCTGATGGAGGCTGTGACAAAATCATGCTCCTGGTAGTCCAGCATAATGGGGATAGCGCCCAGGGAGGCGGTAAAATCCTGGAATTCCTCTGCCAGGGCGCGGTCAGCTTCGGGGGATGGCGTGATGATATAATAGGCATTTTCCAAAAGGTAGGGGGTCGCATTCTGGTATCCGTTTTTCTCAGACCCAGCCATAGGATGCCCGCCGATGAAATGGGGCGCCAGGGAGGTGCCTGCAACCTGCTGGTGGATAGAAGCTTTTACGCTGCCTACATCGGTGAGGATGCACCCGTCCCCTAGGAGGGGGGCAACCGTTTCCAGGAAATCCAGGTTTTTCTGTACCGGCGCACAGAGGAAAATGTAGCGGCAGGAGGAAAATTCCTCTGTCAGCCCCGTGCATGCGGTAGAAATGACCTGTTCCTGCAGCGCCAGAGAAAGGGTCTCTGGGTTTGTGTCATATGCAATTAATGTAATGTCAGGGTGGATGCGGCGGATTGTTTTTGCAATGGACCCGCCAATCAGCCCTAATCCGATAAATCCTATTTTTTCTGGTCTCATATAGCGTTCCTTTCATCCGGAGTGCTTCTGTGTATCTGGCGTACTCCCCACACATCATACGAAAAAATGCCAGAAAAGTCAATACTTTCGCGCTTCAAAGCATAAAAGCACATGGGGAAAAGGCTGAAATTGGCAAAATGCCGTCTCAGATTATGACATAAAATAAAAATTTTGTAAATTTTGAATAAAATGGTTGTAAATCTCCTCGTATTTTAGTAAAATATAGACATCACTTAAAATAAACTTGTATTGGAGGAAGCCATATGAATGTTTATACAACGGAAAAAATAAGAAACGTAGCCCTATTGGGCCACGGAGGCAGCGGGAAGACGACTTTAGCAGAGGCGATGGCATATTTATCCGGCATTACGACACGCATGGGGAAAGTTACGGATAAGAACACAATCAGCGACTACGATAAAGAAGAGACAAGACGCCTTTTTTCTATTAATACCTCCGTGGTCCCGATTGAATGGGAAGGAAGAAAGATCAATCTATTGGATACGCCAGGCTATTTCGGCTTCGTAGGGGAAGTGGAAGAGGCAGTCAGCGTGGCAGACGCAGCGATTATCGTGGTGTCCGGCAAGAGCGGCATTGAGGTGGGAGCCCAGAAGGCATGGGACATCTGTGAGAAATACAAGATACCGAGGATGGTATTTGTGACAGAGATGGATGACGACAATGCAAGTTTCCGCCAGGTGGTGGCAGATTTACAGGAGATGTACGGCAAGAGGATAGCCCCCTTCCATCTCCCAATCCGGGAGAATGAGAAGTTTGTGGGGTATGTCAATGTAGTTGCCCAGACAGGGAACCGCTGGAATGACAAGGGCAAGGTAGAGGAAGTGCCCATCCCGGATTATTCCAAGGAGAACCTGGAACTGTGCAGGGAAGCCTTAATGGAAGCGGTGGCAGAGACCAGTGAGGAGTTTATGGACCGTTATTTCTCAGGGGATGAATTTTCTGAGTTTGAGATCCGTTCTGCGCTCCGCGCCAATGTAACGGATGGATCCATTGTCCCGGTATCCATGGGTTCCAGTACGCTGGTACAGGGCGTATATACGTTATTAGATGATATCATCAAATACCTGCCTAGCCCGGAGAAGCGCCCCTGTAAGGGTGTGAATATGAAGACAAATGAATCCTTTGACGGGGATTATGATATTGCAAAGCCTAAGAGCGCTTATGTGTTCAAGACGATTGTGGATCCGTTTATCGGGAAGTATTCCTTGATTAAGGTAAATTCCGGCGTCCTGAAGACAGACGATGTGCTGTATAACCAGGATAAAGATGTAGAAGGCAAAATCGGCAAGATTTATGTTATGCGGGGCAATAAGCCGACAGAAGTGCCGGAGCTCCACGCAGGGGATATCGGCGCCTTGGCCAAGCTGACAAGCGCGGCTACCAGGGATACCCTTTCTACAAAGGCAGTGCCGGTCCTGTATGGGAAGACGCAGATTTCCACCCCATATACATATATGCGCTATAAAGCGAAGAGGAAAGGGGACGAGGATAAGATTTCCCAAGGCTTGCAGAAGCTGATGCAGGAAGACTTAACGCTGCGCGTGGAGAATGACAGCGCCAACGGCCAGACCCTGATTTACGGCATCGGCGACCAGCACCTGGAGATTGTGGTCAGCAAGCTGGCAGAGCGTTATAAGGTAGAGATTGAGCTGAGCAGGCCGAAGATTGCCTTCCGTGAGACCATCCGCAAGAAATCAGATGTGGAATATAAATATAAGAAGCAATCCGGCGGGCATGGGCAGTATGGCCATGTAAAGATGACCTTCGAGCCAAGCGGCGATTTGGAGACGGCTTTTACCTTTGAGCAGCAGGTAGTGGGCGGCGCCGTACCGAAGAATTACTTCCCGGCAGTAGAGAAGGGGCTGCAGGATTCTGTCCTGAAAGGGCCTATGGCCGCTTATCCGGTAGTAGGCGTAAAGGCAGTGCTTTACGATGGGTCCTACCACCCGGTAGACTCTTCTGAGATGGCATTTAAGATGGCCACCATCCAGGCATTCAAGAAAGGGGTTATGGAGGCATCCCCAGTCCTCTTAGAGCCCATTGCCAATATGAAGGTTGTAGTCCCGGATAAATTTACCGGGGACGTAATGGGCGACCTGAACAAACGCCGCGGGCGCGTGCTGGGCATGAACCCTGCAGAGCCGGGCAAGACGGAGATTACAGCAGACGTGCCTTATATGGAGATTTACGGCTATATGACAGACCTCCGTTCCATGACCGGCGGCAGCGGGCTGTTCTCTTATGAATTTGCACGGTATGAGCAGACGCCTTCTGATATCCAGGAGAAAGAGATTGCCGCAAGGGCGAACAAGCTGGACGGCGAAGAATAAATAAGAAGGAAGGCGGACAAACCGGACGGCGAAGGATCTATAAGAAGAAAATAGCGGCCTTAGCTTCCCAGCTTCCGGATAGGAAAGGGCTGGGAAGCTAAGGTTTTTTAGGCTTCTCTGGAAGGGGGATCCTGCGTGGTGTTTCGGGGGGCTGGCGGTATGGAAAAGAGGCTGGCAGGCAGCTTCATAAGATAGGCAAAAAAAATTTAAAATTTTTTAAAATAATGATTGACATTTTGGAAAAGTCTGCTATAATAACAATTGTGAGTTTTGCAGGAGTGGCGGAATTGGCAGACGCGCAGGCTTCAGGTGCCTGTGGTA
>CAJUSO010000008.1 GCA_910588965.1 uncultured Lachnospiraceae bacterium
TACCAGACATTGACAGCTACATCGGGCTTATGCACACCTTATTTGCCCTTGAAGATATTTACGGTCTTACCGTCAGCGAAACAGACGGTGAAGTCTGCTTAAAGGTCAACAAAGATAAAAGCAAGGATGCCGCCGAACTGCTGAAAATGCTCTCCGCTTGGAAAGAGCAGGCAGACAAGCTCTCTGCCGAGGAAATCAGCAAGGATGACTACGACCAGTGGCGGTACAATTACCCGAAGTTTGATAATTCGCAACATTGGGCGAAAGTTCCCTCTAAGGAATTGAGCGATTCCCTAGCCGAAGTATTCAAGGACAAACTTAAAACCGATTGACAAGCACGACAAAACGCCCTTAGCCATGAGTTCCTACCCACAGCTAAGGGCGTTTCTAATATGGATTTATTTCAGCCATCCAAACCTCTTGCAAATCATTCCCCCACTAACAAATCACTTGACAGTAAGAATAATCGCACTTAAACGACTGTTATCAATTTGTTATCAAAAGACCTTTTGAAATGCTACAAACCCGCATAAACACTGGATTTACTAAGCATTTTTGTTTATTCGAACTCAATCGTCCCCGGCGGCTTCCCCGTGCAGTCGTATAGTACCCGGTTGACACCCTTGACTTCATTTACTATCCGGTTGGTGGCTTTGGCTAATACCTCCCAGGGAATCTGCGCCGCTTCTGCAGTCATGAAATCAGATGTGCTCACTGCCCGGAGCGCAATGGCATAGTCATAGGTCCGAAAGTCGCCCATAACCCCTACGGAACGCATATTGGTTAAGGCTGCAAAATACTGCCCCAATTCCTTATCCAGGCCTGCCTTTGCGATTTCTTCCTGGTAGATAGCGTCTGCTTCCTGGACAATCCGGACTTTTTCTTCTGTCACTTCCCCAACGATGCGGACTCCCAGCCCCGGCCCTGGGAAGGGCTGGCGGAATACCAGATGCGGCGGGATGCCAAGTTCCAGGCCTGCTTTGCGCACCTCGTCTTTAAAGAGGGCACGCAGGGGCTCTATAATCTCTTTAAAATCCACCACGTCTGGAAGCCCTCCAACATTATGGTGGGATTTGATGACTGCAGATTTGCCTAAGCCAGATTCTATAACATCCGGGTAAATGGTGCCCTGCACCAGGAAATCCACTTTGCCGATTTTTCTTGCCTCTTCTTCAAAGACATGGATAAACTCTGCACCGATGATTTTCCGCTTTTCTTCTGGCTCTTCTATGCCTTTGAGTTTATTGTAATATCTCTGCCGCGCGTTTACGCGGACAAAATTCAGTTCATATGGCCCATTGGGGCCAAAGATTGCTTCCACTTCGTCCCCTTCATTCTTACGGAGGAGGCCATGGTCTACAAAAACGCAAGTGAGCTGCCTGCCGATTGCTTTTGAGAGAAGCACGGCTGCGACAGAGGAATCTACGCCGCCTGACAACGCACAGAGCACCTTGCCATTCCCTATCCTTTGGCGCAGGCTTTGGATGGAGGCTTGTACGAAGGAATCCATCTTCCAGGTGCCTGCACAGCCGCATATCCCACGGACAAAATTACTAAGCATTTTCGTCCCTTCTTTTGTATGCATGACTTCTGGATGGAACTGGGCTGCATATAGCTTTTTCTCTGGAAATGACATGGCGGCTACCGGGCAAGCCGGCGTATGCGCCGTAACATGGAATCCTTCCGGAACCTCTGCAATGTAATCCGTATGGCTCATCCAGCAGGCGCCCTTGGGGGATACCCCCTTAAACATCGCATCAGATGTGTCCAACTCTACTTCCGTATGCCCATACTCACTGACTGGGGCTGTCTTTACCGTGCCCCCTAGGAGATGAGCCATTAACTGGGAACCGTAGCAAATTCCCAGCACAGGGATTCCCATATCAAAAATTTCCTTGGGGCAGCGGGGGGACGACTCTTCATACACACTGTTCGGCCCTCCTGTAAAGATAATCCCCATCGGTTCCATGGCTCTGATTTCATCCAGGCTGGCTGTATAGGGTTTAATTTCACAAAACACATTGCTCTCACGTACCCGCCTGGCAATAAGCTGGTTATATTGCCCTCCGAAATCCAGGACAATTACAGTTTCCTTCTTCAAAATCGTTCCCTCCTGCATTTTTAAGTACGCGCCAACGTAACAAGGTTATTTGCTAGGGTATCTGCCTTGGGAAGGGATTGGCCTTCTGCCAAGATACTTTTCCGCCTTTGTTATGGCTTATTTTACATAAAGCATATCCACTTTTAAAATATGGGTCACCAGCCATCCCACAAGAAATTCCAGCAGATCCTTTGCAATCTTGTTCTGGCTTACGAAATCGCCCTCTGCGGAATCCAAATCAAACTCCATCAGGCTATCCTCAAATTTACGGTGCTGGGCGCTGTGCGTGTCTAATCCCGCATACTGGATGCTTTCCAGATATGCCTCCTCATGGGAAAAATGCGTCTTCGTATAGTCAATCAGTTCCGAAACCAAATGTATCAGCTGTTCTGACTTATCCTGCAATAAATCATTATTAAGCAAATCATATGTCTCCTGCGCCAACTCAAAAAGCCTTTTATGCTCCTGGTCAATTTCCTGAATCCCGGTATAATACTCCGGCTTCATTTCATACATCATAAGAAATCTCCTTGGTAAATGATTGTTTTCTGCCACACCTGCCATTTACTTGGCATACCCTTCTGCTGCTTGATGCGCTTAATACCATAGCTGCCCTAGGCTTATTGCCGCAGTGCCTGCACGCCTTCGCTGCCTTAGGCTTGTTGCTACAGTACCTTTACGCCTTCACTGCCCTAGGCTTATTGCCACTGTGCCTTTACGCCTTCGCTGTCCTAGGCTTATTGCCGCTGTGCCTGCACGCCTTCGTTATCCTAGGCTTATTGCCACTGCGCCTGCACGCCATAGCCTTGCTGTAAGGCAAGCTTTGCTGGCTGGTGCATTTGGCAGTCCATAGTTGCCATTTAATATATTACCGCCTTTTCCTACAATAATCAAGCTGATTTTTCAAACACCTTTTTTGGCATTTCACATATATTGTATGGATAATATAAATCAGAGGCAGCCTATGGCGATACCATCCATTGCAATCCTGGGCGGAGACCTGCGGCAGTGCTACTGTGCAGAATACCTTCTGTCTGTTGGCTGGCAGGTTACCTGCTTCCACACGCCAGATTTCCCTTTCCATGGCAGCATCCGTATAGCAGGATGCCTTCCGCAAGCCCTTGAAGGCACAAATATCATTTTGGCTCCAACGCCGCTATCCAAAGACAATACCTGGCTGTTCCAGGCAGATACCCAAAAGCCTCCCTGCCTTTTGGCAAGCCTATGGGATTCCCTCCTTCCCGGCCAGACACTGGCTGCCCATAGCTTTGGGGAAGAAACAAGGCTGCTGTTGCAAGAAAAAAGCTGCAGGGCATTGCAGCTCTCCCAGGCAAGGGAATATGCTGTGGAAAATTCCCTGCTCACTGCAGAAGGGCTCCTGTCTGAAGTTATCCAAAAGACCCCATTCTCCTTAAGTTCAGCCCATGTCCTTTTATTGGGATATGGCTGCTGCGGCTCGGCCATTGGGAAAATGCTGCTGCCAATCTGCCGCAGCATTACTGTCTTGGAATGGGAATTGGGAAGGCAGGCACAGGCAAAAAAAGACGGGATATGCCCCGTGGCTGCTGGCAGCCTTCCAAACGTGCTCCCCACCTGCAGCCTCCTTATCAACACAATCCCAGCCCACGTGCTGGAACCCCAGCTGATGCAAAAGCTTCCTGGCTCCTGCCACATCTTCGATATTGCCTCTGCACCCTTTGGTTTCTCCAAAAACATTACAGAGAAGTACCTGATGCCCTATTTCCGGGTTCCAGGAATCCCTGGAAGGTTCTCTCCCGCAACTGCCGGGCAGGTCATCGGCAAGACAATAGAAAGGATTTCTGACTATGGCTTATGATTTTCATGACAAATCCATCGGGATTGGGTTTACCGGTTCCTTCTGCACCTATGAAAAAATCTTCCACGCATTGGAAGGCCTGAAAGAGACTGGCGCAAGCCTCCTGCCTGTTTTCTCCACAAACGCCTCTACCTTGGATTCCAGGTTTGGCGGTAGCCAGGATTTTTTGGAGCGGGCAAAGGAACTGACTGGCAAAGACCCCATCACTACAATCCCAGGCGCGGAGCCTATCGGCCCGAAAGGGCTGATGGATATCCTGGTCATCTCCCCCTGCACGGGGAATACACTGTCCAAGCTGGCCAACGGGATTTCTGACACCCCTGTGCTGATGGCGGCAAAATCCCACTTACGCAACAACCGGCCGCTGGTACTATCCCTTTCCACCAATGATGCGTTGGGGATGAACCTGAAAAATATCGGCATCCTCTTAAACACCAAAAATATCTACTTTGTCCCATTCGGGCAGGATGACTACCAGGCAAAGCCAAATTCCATGACAGCTTTTACGGAACTTTTGCCAGAAACAATCAGCTGTGCCCTACAGGGACGGCAAATCCAGCCGGTAATCCGCAGCCCGCATAAATAAGCTGCGCTTCATGCGCAGGGCAAGCATAAGCTGCGCCTCATGCGCAGGGCAAGCATAAGCTGCGCCTCATGCGCAGGGCAAACATGAGCTGCACTTCATGCGCAGGGCAAGCGGGCTTAAGCATCCGTATGGTGCACATCCATACAGCTGCTTATACCATACGGTATTCCATCATTTCATAATGGAGCATTGTGCCTTCGGCAATTTCCGGAGGCAGCAATGCCCTTGCAACACATTTTAATTCTTCCTGGGGTCTGTCAAGCCGCTGCAGGTAAGCATAATCCCCATCAATCCGTGCCACTGTATATTCGATTGGCTCAAAATCCATATGCCTCTCCCTCCCTTCTTAAAGCAAAATCCCCAGCAGCAAGCTACGGGGCATGGCCTAGCTTGTTCTTCCGCCCCAAGGGGCGGTGAATTTGCACCCAACGGGCACCTTACTCCCACGGCATTCGCCAAATAACTGCGCAAGCGCGGCTGCTTGGCTCATTGCCCGCGGGAATAACCCCATATAAAACCCCGGTCCCATTAAATTATCCCTAAATCCCCCATGCGTTACCTGTGTTCTTTGGGCAGGGATAAAATCCCTTTGATTTCCCCCACTGGCATATTCGTATAATCTGCCAATTCCTGAAAGGTCGGCATGGTGCCATTTTCTTCCGCCAACACTTCCTGTGCCTTATGGAGCAGGTTAACCTTGGCTAAGATAGCGTTCTCCGCATGGGCGGCGCCTTCAACCTGCTGGCGGTAATCTTCCATTGCTTTCCTGGCAGAGCATTCCAGTTCCATCCTTACTGACCCTGCCCCGGCTGCTCCTTTGCCCAGAAGGCGCTCCATCCCTACCAGAAGCCCCAGGTTCCCTTCCTGTACTAAATCTTCCAGCAAGGCTTTTTGCGTCACATAGGGCCCTGCCATCTCAATTACTTTCCCAAGCCATTGTCTGGAAATATCTGCAATGGCTTCCCTATCCCCTGCCAACAGCCTGCCATAGAGCTTTTCTTCCTGCTTTTGCGGGATGGTTGGGACGCCTTCCAATTCCTTAAGGTATCGCTGGAAAACCCGGGAATGTGGATAATCCTCTGGGCTATCAGATGCGGACCCATCCCCTGCCCCTTCCTTGCCAAATGCCTCTTGGGGATTTTGCATGTACTGCCAGACCATCTCCTGCTGCTCCATGGAAAGTTCCATTCCCTCAAAATAGGAGAGGATTTCCTCCTTCGGAACTGGCTTGGTGCTGGCTTTTACAATTTCCTGCACAGACCGCAGCGTTTCCAAAAATGTTATCTTGTCTACCATAAAAACCCTCCCATTCTATTGCCTGGCTATGGAATGCAGTTGCAGCCCGCGCAGGGCGGCTTGCCCTGCCTTACAAGGATACGCCCTAGAAGAAAAAAGCGGAAAAAACAGGACGCCCCTGAAAATGCATCTGGCAAAAAGCATTTTCAGGCACGCCCCAGATGGAAAAACAGGCTGCCTTAGCATTACACAAACCTATCATGGATGGAGAAGGATTCGAACCTTCGAAGGCGTCGCCAACAGATTTACAGTCTGCCCCCTTTGGCCACTCGGGAATCCATCCATATACTAGTACATCGAATAATTACTAACTGCCATTTTCACTTGTCTATACTTCCGATGGCACAGGACAAAAAGCCTCAACGTAGCCCGCTACGCCTGCGTTTTTTGTCCTGCACTCCCAAAAGCATATCCTGCGTGAATATAGCAGTTATTTAATTTTCGATGTACTAGGGAATGCCTGCCGGAACATGCATTCCCCGTAACTGCTGTTTATTATACCACATGATTTCCCTATATGCAAGGAAATATTTCCAAACTTCAGATCCTTCTTTCCAGCCAGTAGATTTTGTAAATCTTTCCAGGCGGCATATTGAAATACCACGCCAATTATGTTATAATTTTAATTTGGGAGGGTATAGAAATTGAGGAGTACAGACATCATTTTTTATGCCATTTTCCTTTTATACAAAAGGTTTCTTCCGCATCCGGCAAGAGCCGGCATAAAAAGATAACGTATGATAGGTCAGGAATCAATTGGGATTTGCTGGCTTTTTAACCGCACCGCATTTTAACCTACAAATATTAATTAATTTATTATAACATCAAACAAAAAAGGAGGATACGATGAACAGCAACCAATTCATATGGAGTGACCGTTTCAAAATCGGCGTGGATATCATTGACCGGGAACACCGGAAGCTTTTTAGCATTATGAATAAGCTTCTTGCATATAACGAAGAAGACGAGAAACAGAAATGGGCTTACCAGGAAGGCATTAAGTATTTCAAAGAACATGCCATGAAGCATTTTGCAGAAGAGGAAGTCTATATGGCTTCTATTGGTTATCTTGGATATGAAACGCACCGGCGCATCCACGATAACTTCCGGAAAATAACGCTTCCAGAAGTTGAACGGGAGCTCCAGCAGTCAGACTATTCCCCTGATGCAATCCGGCATTTTTTGGGCGTTTGCGCCGGTTGGCTGATTGGGCATACCTTGACAGAGGACCGTGCGATTGCCGGCAAGGCTTCCAGTAAATGGGAGGGCATCCTGCCAGAAGACCAGCAGGCATCCATGAAAAAAATCATTATCCAGCTGCTGCAGGACATGTTCCACCTGAATGCCCGCGTGATAAGCGAGAATTATGGGGGAGAGGAATTTGGCAAGGGGATTTATTACCGCCTGGTCTATGGAACCAAAAATAATGAACGGAGCGAGATTTACCTAGTCTTTGAAGAAAAGCTCCTGACTACCACCCTTAGCGAAGTTATGGGGATCCAGTCCAATAAGCTGGACGCCCTGATGATGAATGTCATGCGCTACACGGCGCAGCAGTTTGTGAAACGCATCCAGATGCAGTTCCCTTCCGCTGAAATGTCTGAGGTGAAAGAGGAAAACCTGCTGACATACACGCTCTTTGAAAAGGCATTTGACAGAAACAGCCCCCAGTGCAGCCTTCTGTTTGACACAGGGGAAGGGTATTTTGCATACTGCGTGATGGCGCCGCACCTTCTGAAAGAAACGGTAGGCCCCGTCATCCGGGAAGAAAATGCAATGTCGGAAATCAAGAAATACCTTGAGGAGCAAGTGGATAACAACAAGAAACGGATCCTCGTCGTAGATGATTCCATCGTAATGCAGAAAGCAATGAAAGACTTGCTAGACAAAGATTACCAGGTTGTCCTCGCCAATTCAGGCGCTGCTGCTATCCGCAGCATGACGTTAGACCAGCCGGACCTGGTTCTGCTGGATTATGAAATGCCTGTCTGTGACGGGCGGCAGGTCCTGGAAATGATCCGCGCCGAAGAAGGGCTTGCAGATACACCCGTTGTTTTCCTGACCAGCAGGGTCGATAAGGAAAGCATCCAGAACGTTAAATCGCTAAAGCCTGCCGGTTACCTCCCAAAGAGCATGGATCCGGCAAAAATCAAGGAGAACATCGACAGCTTTTTCCGGAAAAAAAGCATCCTCATCGTGGATGATTCCATCGTGATGCAAAAGGCCATGAAAGACCTGTTGGAGAAAGATTACAGGATTGCATTAGCCAATTCCGGCGCCGCGGCCATCCGCAGCATGACATTAGACCGGCCCGACCTCGTATTGCTGGATTATGAGATGCCTGTCTGTGATGGGAGGCAGGTCCTGGAAATGATCCGCGCTGAAAAAGAGCTGGCCGATACGCCGGTTATTTTCCTAACCAGCAGGTATGATAAGGAAAGCGTACAAAATGTCCTCGCCCTGAAGCCTGCCGGCTATCTCCCAAAGAGCATGGCGCAAGAGGAAATCAAAAAGAACATTGACGGCTTTTTCAAAAACAACCGTTAAATCTCCATAAGCTGGCAGGCGCACCGGGGAACCCTTTCCCTGATGCGCCTGCCTTTTTACCTTATAGGAAAGGCCGTGCCGCCGTAAAGCATGAAAGTCCATGGCTTTCCTATAAGGATTAGGGCGCCAAAAGGCCTGGACTTCCCTTGCAGGCCTTTTGGCGCCCTAATCCTATCAGATAAAACCCTCCAGGGGATGCGCACCCGCACAAGAGGCAAAAGATTGCCCCGCAACTGTGCCCGGTGCGCCAAAGCGCACAATCCCTAACCCAAAGCCGCTCCGTTCCCGATGTTCTTTAGGATTACTGCCGTGTTTGGCGGGAGGTTGATTTTCAGGCGGCCGTCATGGACTTCATAAACCTCCCGTTCCAGGGTGTAATTCTCTGGCCTGGTCATAATCAGCCGCTCCAGCCTGGTCTCCCGTTCCAGCTCTGCCGGCCAGACCCTCCATTCCATAAACCGTTCCACATAGTCATTGTTGATTACCACGATAAACTGCTGCTGGCGGCTGAACCGGCCGTAGCACATTACCTGGTGCCCGCCTCCCAGGAACTTCAGGGATCCTGTACGCAGGGCTTCATTCTCCCGGTGGATCCGGATGATATCCCGGTGGAATGCCAGCAGTTCCTGGTCTTCCCGCCCCCAGGGGTAAGTCCTGCGGTTGTCCGGGTCTGTAAAGCCCACTACGCCGGCCTCATCCCCATAATAAATCGTAGGGGCCCCCGGCCATGTCATCTGTACCACCACGGCTTCCTTCATGACCCCTTTGTTGACGTCCTGCCCTGCCGCCGCGCTCCCGAGGTTGTTCACCCTGCCTACCTTATGGTTGGTACGGGTCAGGAAACGGGAATGGTCATGGTTGGACAGCTCATTCATGGCACACTGCAGGGAGGGGGTCATAAACCGGGTCATATAATAGTTCATGGCGCCTTCGAAATTATGGAAATTCCCCAGCATATCCTCCCGGTAGCCATCGCTGTGCTTCTCCATGCCTGTCAGGAACCAGGTCAGAGGCTCCATAAAGGCATCGTAATTCATTACCGTATCCCACTGGTCCCCCCGCAGCCATTCCACCGGATCCCCATAATGCTCCGCCAAAACAATAGCCTCTGGGTTGGCTCCTTTCACTGCCTGCCGGAAATCACGCCAGAACTGATGGTTGAATTCTACGGAATGGCCTAAATCCGCCGCCACGTCCAGACGCCAGCCATCTGCATAAAAAGGCGCGGAAACCCATTTCCTGCCGATATCCAGGATATAATCATATAATTCCTGGGAACCCTCATAATTCAGCTTAGGCAGGGTATCATGCCCCCACCACCCGTCATAGGTGCTGTTATAGGGCCAGCGGTTCTCATCATGGAACTGGAAAAAGTTCCGGTAAGGGCTGTCCTCTGAAATATATGCCCCCGTGGCATATCCCAGCTCCTTCTCATAAATCAGCTCACGGTCCAGCCATTTATTGAAGGAACCGCAATGGTTAAATACGCCGTCCAGGATGACCCGCATCCCCCGTTTATGGGCCTCTGCAATCAGCGTGGCAAACAGCTCATTACTGGCCTCCAGGTTCCTGCGGTCGGACACGCGCTTGATGTATTTCGTTGCCCTGGTATTATCCGTATCCCCAGGGTTCAGCAGTTCTCCCCCATCTTCAACGATTTTCCCATAATGGGGGTCGATATAGTCATAATCCTGGATATCGTATTTGTGGTTGGACGGCGACACAAATAATGGGTTGAAATACAAGACCTCAACCCCCAAATCCTGGAGGTAGTCTAATTTCTGGAGGACGCCAGTAAGATCCCCGCCGTAAAATTCCCCTACGCCAAAATCGGCCGGGCATTTATCCCAATCCTCCACGTGCTGGCTATATACCTTAATATAGTAATACTCATTGGTCTCCACATTATTAGAGGGATCCCCAGAACAGAAACGGTCCACCAAAATCTGGTACATCACAGCCCCCTTCGCCCAATCCGGCGTAGAGAACCCTGGGACAATCATAAAATCATACTCCGGCCGCACCTGGGAACTGACCCCCATACGGTCATAGCAGCAGTGGAGCATGCCTGCAGCCAGCTCAAAATGGTAACGGTAAGGCTCCGTCCCCAGCTGCACCTTTATCCTGTAATAGTCAAACTCCCCCTGGCTCTCCTGCTTCTTCATGGGAACCTTCCCATCGCCGCTGCACAGCCACACAATATCCACATTATTCCTGGAAGAACGGAACGTAAGCTCTACCTCTTCATTCTCCCTGGGCTCTGGCGGATTCCTGTAGTCTTTCGTCCCATCTGAAAACAGGGCATGCTTGCGAAGCAATGGGCGCATCTGCATCATATATTGTTGTTTTTGATTTAATTCATAAATAGAATATTCACTCATGGCCTCCTCCAATCTGCGCGCTTTGACGGGGCGTGATGGAACCCCCCCACACTTACCCAATTTTCCAAATTTTTCAAGAAATCTATGGCCTACTACTATTTTATCGGATTCTTCCGCATTAATCAATATCTCTGGTAAAATTCAGCAGCTACATGGATGGAAAAAAAACAGGCAGCTACTAAGAGCTGCCTTTTAGGAGAAGGTATTTTTACTATGGGGTATAGCAAAAACTATATAATGTATTGGGGGTTTTTACGAGTATTATAGTACCACAGAATCGGAAATAAGTGTGCACAAACTTCACAAAAATTCATGGTCAGTTTTGTGTGTTTTGCACAGTGCATGTTTCACTGCCTCCCGCAAAACCACGGAATCCTGCACAAATCACCCCTCAAACAGCGCTTCGAACTCATCCCGGCTGATTTTTTCCTTTTCCAGCAGAAGCTCTGCGCACTTGTGCAGGATGCCTTCGTGCTCTAACAGAATACTCCTGGATTTCTTATAACACTCATCAATGATACGTTTGATTTCCTGGTCAATGATTCCCGCAATATTCTCTCCATAAGCCCTTGTGTGCGCCAAATCCCTTCCTATAAACACTTCATCGTCATCATTTGCATAATTAATCAGCCCCACATGCTCTGACATCCCATATTTCGTCACCATCGCCTTTGCCACGCCGGTGGCCTGCTTGATATCCTGGGAAGCGCCGGTCGTAATGTCGTCAAAAATCATTTCTTCCGCCACGCGCCCGCCTAAATCCACAATAATTTCCTGCAGCATCCTGCCCTTGGTATTGAACATTTCCTCACGCTCCGGCAACGGCATGGTATAGCCTGCCGCCCCTACGCCAGTAGGGATGATGGATACGGAATACACCGGCCCCACATCCGGCAGCACATGGAACAGGATGGCATGGCCTGCCTCATGGTAAGCCGTAATCCGCTTCTCCTTGTCCGTGATGATGCGGCTCTTCTTCTCGGAACCAATGCCTACCTTCACAAAGGACTTGCGGATATCGTTCTGTACAATATAGGCGCGGTCTTCCCTGGCAGCAAAAATAGCCGCCTCATTCAAAAGGTTCTCTAAATCCGCCCCGGTAAAACCTGCCGTAGTCTGGGCAATCTGCTTAAGGTCCACATCATCCCCCAACGGCTTATTGCCTGCGTGTACTTTAAGGATTTCCTCCCTGCCGCCCACGTCCGGCCTTCCTACATAGACCTTCCGGTCAAACCGGCCGGGGCGCATAATGGCAGGGTCTAGGATATCCACCCGGTTTGTGGCTGCCATGACGATAATCCCTTCATTTACCCCAAAGCCATCCATTTCTACCAACAGCTGGTTCAAGGTCTGCTCACGCTCATCGTGGCCACCGCCCATGCCGGTCCCGCGCCGCCTTGCCACCGCGTCAATCTCATCAATGAACACAATGCACGGGGCGTTTTTCTTAGCATCCTCAAACAGGTCGCGGACACGGGACGCACCCACGCCTACGAACATTTCCACAAAATCGGAGCCCGATATGCTAAAGAAAGGCACGCCTGCCTCCCCTGCCACAGCCTTGGCCAACAGTGTCTTGCCCGTCCCCGGGGGGCCCACAAGCAGCACGCCCTTGGGAATCCTGGCTCCCAGCTTCGTGTATTTCCTGGGCGCCCGCAGGAAGTCCACCAACTCCTCTAATTCCTCTTTTTCTTCCTTTAGGCCCGCAACCTTGGAAAAAGTCACGCTTTTATTCTCATCTGTGGTCATCTTCGCGCGGCTCTTCCCAAAATTCATCATCCTGCTGCCGCCGCTTGAGGTAGTCGCCGCATGGTTCGTCATCATAATATAGAAAACGAACAGCACTGCAAACAGTACCAATGTGGGAAGCAGGGAAATCAGCCAGTTCTCCTCCGGCATCTCCCGCACCACATAATTCTCAAAACCATACTCCTTCATCGTCGCCTGCAGGGCATTGATATCCGACACGTACAGCACTTTCATGCTGCTCCCGCCACCCTCTTGCTCCCGGACGACCTCTGCCTGGCCGCTGGGTACTTCCCGGTTCTGGGAAATGGAAACAGATGCCACGTTCCCACGTTCCAAATCAAACTCAAACTGTGCATAGGTGTAGGTTGAGCCCTGCCCAAATCCAGAAGCACTGTCCCGAAGCATCCAGAGCAGCGCTAAAATCATAATCACTGCAATATACAGCCCGAATGCCCGGTAACGTTTCTGTGTATTCATGTTTTTATGCCTCCTAACTATCCAATTCCACGACTCCCACATAGGGGAGGTTCCTATAACGCTGCATATAATCGAGCCCATAGCCTACCACAAAACGATCCGGTATCTCAAACCCGGTATAGTCCACATGCACCTCCGTCACGCGGCGCTCTGGCTTATCCAGCAGCGTGCATAACCTCAGGCTCCTCGGATTCCTCCGCCTTAAATTTTCCAGCAGGTAACTCAATGTCCTGCCAGAGTCCACAATGTCCTCAACCACCAGCACATGCTTCCCTTCAATCGCCTCGTCCAGATCCTTGATAACTTTTACCACGCCGCTGGACTTGGTATCATTCCCATAACTGGCCACTGACATAAAATCAATGGACACCGGCACCGTAATCCTCTTGGCCAGCTCACAGGTAAAAAATACCCCTCCTTTGAGTACGCTGATTAAATGCAGCTTTTCTCCCTGGTAATAGCTGCTGATTTCCCTGCCCATTTCACAAATCCGTTTCTCTACCTCTTCTTCTGAAATTAATACATGAACCTTTTCACTCATGGATATTTCCTCCCTCATGGCTGTACCTTAATAATGCTGCACTTGTATTTCAAGGACTCGTTTGGTATGCTCTGTAACTTTTACATCTTCGCTGATGCGCCAGCCAATTGCCCATAGGATGTGCACGTCATCCGCCAGCAGCAAAATGCTGTCCCGCTCCTGCCTCGGTATTTTCTCATCTATCAGGTAATTCTTCAGCTTTTTTTTCTTCCCATCTGCACTGATAATGAAAAAATCCTTTGCCTGCCGTGTCCGCAATCGCATGATTCCTTTTATTTTATCATAATCTAACCATTTCGTATACATTTTTTTTGGAATTTCTCCAAATTTAGGCATTTTTTCTATTATTTTCGTACAAATCCGATAGCCAAAGCAGGGAATTTCCAGCATCCCCTCTGGCGGGAGCACCCATCCCCCGTTCCCAAAGGCTCCTTCCTGCTTCCCTGGTCCTTCTTGGGAAGGAATGCCTTGGCGCTGCCTTTTCTCCAACCGGATCCCCCCATACGTACGTTCCGCCTGTATGCCGTAGGGAAGGCTCAGCTTCCTGCCCACCTGTTTCTCCAGCAGGCCAGACAATTGCTTCACATGGATTTCCGCAATGTCACGGCTGCTTCCTGATACCTTTGACACTGCCTTATGCAGCAGCGATGTGCGCAGGAATGCCTTTTCCTCCAAAACCTCCTGGGAAATGAAAACCCCCTGCCCCTGCTCCCTCACATATTTCCCCTCTGATCCCTGCACAAGCCCCTCCAAAAGCTCCAGGGCTTCCGCCACCGCAAAAGCTGCCTGCCCCATATGCTCCACCGCCTGGCTATTCACCTCCTCTAAAGCCGGAAGTACTTGGTGGCGGATTCTGTTCCTGGCATACTCCACTTCCTCATTCGTCTTGTCGTGGCAGTACCCCTGGCCCATCTCCCTCAGGTAGGCTTCAATTTCCTTCCGCCCCACGCATAAAAGGGGCCGGATGACCTCCCCGCGCACCGGGGAAATCCCCTTAAGCCCCCGCAGCCCGCTCCCCCTGGCCAGATGGAACAGCATCGTCTCTGCACAGTCATTCCTATTATGGGCCACTGCAATCTTATTTGCGCCAAATCCTGCCGCTGCCTGGCCGAAAAAGCCATACCGAAGCTGCCTGGCCCCTTCTTCCAGGGTCATCTTATGTGCCTTGGCATATTCTGCTGCCTGGCAATGGTAAATCCTGGCCGGAATCCCCCTGTCCCTGCAAAAGCTTTCCACAAATGCGGCATCCTGCCAGCTTTCCTCCCCCCGTATCCCATGCTCCACATGCACCACAGAAAGGCGATACCCTTTCTCCTGCCGCGCAGCAAGCAGCACCATGAGCATGCAGAGGGAGTCCGCCCCGCCGGAAACGGCTGCCAAAATATGGTCCCCCTCTTCTACCATATGATATTCTTCCATAAAAGATATTATTTTTCCCTGTAATGTTTTCTCCATAAATATCATTCGCCAGCTTTCCAGAACAGCGGCCTCCTCCTTTGATTCCCTATGCTGCCTTCCTTGGCTTATAGATGCCTCCTTGGGCACCCGTTTCTTCCTTCCTTGGCTTATGGCCTTCTTCTTAACCTCCTTTGCGCCCTTCCAAAACGGGCCCTATACCCTTCTATATTTTATAACCTACGCTACCTTCCTTGGCTTACGGCCTTCTTCTTCGGCCTCCTTTGCGCCCTTCCAAAACGGGCCGTTCGTTTACCCTTTTATATTTTATAGCATTTACTGCCTTCCTTGGCTTATGGCTGCCTCTTTTGATTCCTTCCACTGCTGCCTTCCCGATATGGCAGGCCTTTGCCATATCTGCGGGGATTGGCTATTTTTCCCAAATCCCTGCCGCCAGTACGGTCATGTCATCTGGCACCTTCCCATCCGTGCACAGTAAAATCCGCTCCAGTACCTGTTTGGCCATCTGTTCTGGGTTGTTGGTGTCGATGGAACCTAAGATTTCCTGCATGGTCTCTTCTGGCATGGGCACCTGGAGGCAGTCTGTCACCCCGTCTGTGACCAGCACCACAAAATCACCGTCCTGCAGCTGGCGGCTGCTCCTCTCTATCTCCAGCTGGTGGAATATCCCTGCCGGAAGGCTGGCGGAGGAAATGCATTCCACTTCTTCCCCCCGTTTGATATAAGTGGCGGCTGCGCCGATTTTATAAAATTCACACCTCCCGGTGTACAGATCCAATGACGCCATGTCCACGGTGGAAAAACTCCCCTCCTCCCCCTGGATTACCATAGCGGAATTCATCATGCGGATAGCCGTCTCCTTACGGAACCCAGCTTCCAGGAACTTCTCTATTAACTCTATCACCATTTCACTTTCCCTACAAGCATTAATCCCAGAGCCCATCCCGTCCGATAGGGCCATGACACACTCCCCGCCCTCCAGTTCCAGGAAGGAAAAGCTGTCCCCAGATATCTGGGCATGGTTCTTGGTCAGCCTGGCCACGCCCTGGAGGGTATGGTACAGCGTATCCTCCTCAAACACCAGGAAAGCCTCCTCCCGCCCAATCAAAGACCGGGTGTATTTCCCTGGGACCATGTCACGCTTCAGCCCCTGGCTCACGGCTTTTGCCATTTCCTTGACCGTTACGCAGTTCCCCCATTTAGAGGCTGCCTTAAGCTGTAAGGACAATTTCCCGTTCTGCCTCTGGTAGAGATGGATTTCCCTGGAAAGGACGCCCTTCTCCCTCAGCCGGCTCTTCACCGCGCCCAGGAGCTTCCCCTCATGGCCGCTGATATCCTTATATTCCCTGGCACAATCTTCCATAATATAGGCCATGGCGTCCAGCTGCTCCGCAATCACGCCCCTGTTTTCCAACAGGCGGTTGTACCAGGCCAAGTTCAGCTTGGCTTTTTCAAATACCCCTATGGCTTCCTCCACGATGCTGTCTGAGTGGGGGCAGTAACTGGAAAGTTCCTGGTGCACCTCTTCCCCTGCGCCGCCCCTTTTCTCTATGGAATGGATCAGGCGGAAGAACAGGTCATACATCGGGCTGCTCTCCTCCTGCCAGCAGATGGCGCATTGGCTGCAGGAAATACAGACCTTCCCCGCAATCTCCTGCTGCATCTTGCCCATTTCCTCCGGCTCAAAGTTTCCCTTAAAATTCTCCATCTGGGAAAAAATCTGGGAAAGCCCATTGAAGGACTTGGCATAGGTCTGGAGCTTCTCCCCATGCTCCGGCTCCCGCCGTGCCTCCTTCCCCTGCCAGGCCGGCACGGCCCCTTCCTCCAGGAACCGCTGCAGCAAAGGAGCGGCCACCAATACCATGGCACAGACACAGATAGATTCTAACACCCCCATCCACAGGGCTGCCCGGTTCCGCACCTGGAGCACTTCCCCAGCAACCGTAAGCAAAAACACGCTGGCGCCGGCAGCCGCAGCCCCTATCCAGGTACGGCAGCTTCTGTTCGCCCATTCCCAAAGCCGGATACACAGCCCCGTTACCAGCAGGATCATCGTGTACTTTGCCATTGCCTGCACTGGTACAAAAAGCGCCATGCCAAATATCGTAAAAATCAAAAGCAGCGTCCGGTTTACTTCTTCCATAAAGACCGCTGCAAAAAAGCCGGGTATCAGGGGATAGCAGCCTGCCAGCTGCCCCTTTGATACCAGGATTGCCGCACCATACAACATGATTTCTTTCCACTTTGCCTTATTCATTTCCCTATCCTCCTTTTACTGCATGTCCATTTGGCTTATGCAGAAGTTATTATAAAAAGAGGACAGTAAAATGTTTGTCAAACCAGATACCAGTTCTGAAAAACTTTTAGACAAAAAGCCCCTTAGAACCGCTCCTTTTGGCGAATCTAAGGGGTTTAGGGGTTTTAGGAAATTCATCATGAACAACTGTCAGGGAGCCTCTCCCTTTTCCTTAAAGATAACTTCATTGGGGTAAACCAGCCCCAGCTTTGTCTTCGCGACTTTCTCAATGTACTCTTTCGTAGTTATGTATTCCCCATACTCTTCCAGCTCCTCCTGGCGGGCCTGCTCCGCTTCTAGCTGGGACTGCAGCTCCTGTTCCCTGCCCCGGTATGCCTGGTTCTTCTCATAGAGGGACGCCATCTGGACAGACATTATGCCTGCCATTGCCAATAACAGCACCGTAATGCAGACCATGCTGGACTTATTCTGCTTCGTCCGCCTCCGTAACCGGGTCCTCTGCGCACTTGACCTGCGCGCCTTTTCGCGTTTGTCCATACTGCCTTGCCCTCCGTTTCTTTTTTGTCCATTCATTGTATCAGAGCTTGCATATTCCCATTCTAACTGCTTTCCAGAACTTTTTCAATTGTTTTTTGAAGAACCGTAAGACTTTTTTCGCCATACGCCGCAAAAAGCCCGCCGGCCTCTTTAAGAGACGGGCTGTCCACACCAAGGGCCTGCTTAAGGCAAATATTACTTTTTCCAGCAGGAACACGCTGCACTTCACCACCCATGGGCTAATGGCAAAGCTGTACAAAAGCATCCCCAGCAGCACGCCCCCTATGGAAAACCCCCGGATATAGCCGCTGTTTTCCCGGTACAGCATCGCAAACAAGGCAACGGCGCCCCCAATCCAAAACAAGATGTCTTCCGTCCCGACTGCCCATGCCCGGTGGGGGATAAGCCTACGGATAATCCGAAGCAGGTCGTACACCAGCAGCAGCACCATCCCCGTAAGGAAAGAGGCGAACAGGACATCCGCTTCCTTTAAAATCCCTGCGCTTACCTCCATTACTTAAACAATCTCCCTAATAGGGATTCTGCCTGTTTGGCGGGCTTCTTCACATCGGAATAGACCAGGCTGTCAATCCTCCCCTCAATATCAATCTCCCCTTTTTCCAGGGTCAGGCGGTTGACATGGAGGTCGCTGCCTTTAATCATCAGCATCCCCAGCTCTGTCTCCAGCAGGATTTCACCCACGTCAAAGGAGAGTACATCTATCACGCCGTTAAGGACGCCGTTCTTCCGGTTGGATATTACCATCTTATGGCCGCTTTTTGCCGCTGCCCTTTCTTCCATATATAAAACCTCCTTCTATCTTGTTCTGGGGGAATGGATGTCCCTTTTAAATATATGATAGAAAGAGGATATTATGCCATCTTTACAGATACCGGAACAGTTCTTTTGCCTCGTCCTTCTTCGTGGTATCCTGGAGTCCTAGGACCTCCACTTTGACGCTTTTCGTCCCAAAGCCAACCTCAATCACATCGCCGACCTTCACGTCAAGGGATGCCTTGGCCACCTTGCCGTTTACTGCAACCCGCCCTGCATCACAGGCTTCATTAGCCACCGTCCTGCGCTTAATCAAGCGGGATACCTTCAGATATTTATCAAGCCTCACTTCCTTCACCTCCTTTGGGAACCCCTGAAAATACGAAAGAGGACTTTCCTCTGAAAGCCCTCCCTTGGATTGCCGCCTATGCGTTAATCAAATCCTTTAATGCCTTTCCTGCCTTGAACTTAGGCGCCTTGGAAGCAGAAATCTCCATGGTCTCCCCGCTCCTTGGGTTCCTTCCAGTCCGGGCTGCCCTTTCGGAAACCTCAAAGGTGCCGAAGCCAACCAGCTGGATCTTCTCCCCTTTCTTCAATTCTTCTGCAACTACATCTGTAAAAGCCTTCAATGCCTTTTCTGCATCCTTTTTTGACAATTCTGTTTTCTCGGACATTGCTGCTACTAATTCTGATTTGTTCATGAAAAAATTCCTCCTCTGGATTCTCTTGTGTCCTGCTCTTACTTGGAAGCTATTCTGCCCTCCGCCTTTACTTTCCTGCGAAAAGCCTACAAACATATTTATACTTGTTTTTCCTGTATTTGTCAAGAAAAATCAGAGCATTTTTTGAATCATTGCCAGGACTTCCTTGCCCAGTTCTTCCGACTTCTTATCAGCGTCTTCTAAGGATTCCCCTTTTATGCCGTAATAGAATTTTACCTTAGGCTCCGTGCCGGACGGCCTTACGCAGACCCAGGCGTCATCTGACAAGTCATAGTACAGCACATTAGAGGAAGGAAGGCCTGTGAGCCCCACCTCGCCCGTTGCCATATTGCGGATTGTGCCTGCTTTGTAATCCCTAGCGCTTGCAACCTTGTACCCGCCGATTTCCGTGGGGGCATCCGCCCTTAAAGTATCCATGATTTCCTGGATCTTCTCTAACCCTTCAATCCCCTTAAGGGTAATCGCCTTTACATCATCTTTATAGTACCCATAACGTTCATACATGGCAATCATGGCATCCCATAACGTCATGTTCTTGGTCTTGTAGAAAGCCGCGGCTTCACATAAGGCCATAGAAGCCACCACGGCGTCTTTATCCCTTGCATAGGTCCCTGTCAGGCAGCCGTAGCTCTCTTCCATGCCAAACAGGTATGTGCCCTTGCCTGTCGTTTCAAACTCCAGGATCTTCTGGCCGATGAACTTAAAGCCTGTCAGCACCTCAACCAATGCAATCCCATAGTACTTCGCAATTGCATCCGCCATATTGGTGGAAACAATGGATTTGATGAATGCACCGTCTGTGGGCAGGTCGCCCTTTTCCTTCCTCTGGCTGATGACATAATCCCCAATCAGGCAGCCGGACATATTCCCGGTAAGGCTGTGGTATTCCCCAGTCTTGGAATCCTTGACATATACCCCAAGGCGGTCTGCATCTGGGTCAGTGGCCAAAATTAAATCTGCGTTTACTTCTTTGCCAAGCTTCAAGCCCAGCTGGAAGGCTTCTTCCGCTTCTGGGTTCGGGTAGCTTACCGTAGGGAATTCCCCATCTGGAAGCTCCTGCTCCGGCACGACATAGACATTTACAAATCCCAGTTCCTTTAAGACCCGGCGCACAGGGATGTTCCCGGTCCCATGCAGGGGGGAATATACAATCTTCATATCCTCCGCCACTGCGTCAATGCAATCCTTGCGGAGCACAAGGCTTTTTAATTCCTCAATGTAAGGGTCGTCGATGTCCTGGCCAATCGTAGCATAAAGGCCTGCTGCCTGCGCCTCTTCCTTGGGCATGGTCTTCACCGTTGCATAATCGGTAACCTTCTTTACCTCATCCATAATCCCTTTGTCATGGGGCGGGGTAATCTGGGCGCCATCTTCCCAGTATACCTTATAGCCATTATATTCAGGGGGGTTATGGCTTGCAGTGATATTAATCCCTGCAATGCAGCCAAGCTTACGGACTGCATAGGAAAGTTCAGGGGTTGGGCGCAGGCTTTCAAATACATACGCCTTAATGCCATTGGCTGCAAGGCAGAGGGCTGCTTCGTCTGCAAATTCCGGGGACATCCTCCTGGAATCATAGGCAATCGCCACGCCCTTTGCTTGTCCATTTACAGATGCGATATAGTTAGCCAGGCCTTGGGTTGCCTTACGCACTGTATAGACATTCATACGGTTCGTTCCTGCACCGATTACGCCCCGGAGCCCGGCCGTGCCAAATTCCAAATCCATGTAGAAACGTTCTTCTATCTCTTTTTCATCATCGGCGATTCCCCTCAGCTCTGCTTTGGTTGCTTCATCAAAATATGGGTTCTCCAACCAGTCTTTGTAAATCTCCCTGTAATCCATTTTCTTCCTCCTTAAAAATGATGTAGCTCCATTCGGATTATAAGCAATATGCCCAATGCCTGCCCATTCCAGGGGGCGGGGCACTGTTACAGCTATGTAAATATCATACTTCATTGGAAGATTTTTCTCAACTGTTTTTTCGATAAATTACAGAAAATACGGCAAATAGAAGAAAGAAACATGCTAGGCTGCCATGCACGGAAAATACCTTCCTTGCGCCCCCTTACCCCTAAAGTGAAATTGCACAAAAAATGCTATCATCCCATGCCAAAAAACAGATATCATGTTATGATAAACTTGGTTTTTTCTATACAGAATGCACAAAAACCACCAAAGAGGAGAACCCCTGCATCCAGGGCAGGAAAAACCTTGCTTCTGTAAACCTCCATTACCATGATACCAGCATATAGGAGAACGCTATGGAATTGGGCGCTTATACCGTTTTCACATATTCCTTAAACAGGAATGGGCAGGCCATGATAACCAAATACCAGGGAAACGCCTCAAATGTATTGATACCTGAAACATTAAATGGCTATCCTGTCATCGGGATTGGGGAAAAAGCATTTCAGAATAACAAGAAAATACAGAATGTCTCTATCCCTGCCTGCGTTGAGCACATCGGGCGCTTGGCATTCCACAAATGTGCGGCATTGGAATATGTAGCGCTCCCAAATAACAGCAGGCACATATCCATCCGCACAAACACATTTGATGGATGCACAAATTTAAAGAACACCAGTGGGACAGAAAGGGACGCCTAATCATAGGCTAAGGCTTGTATTGCAGGCTTGCTACAGGTTTTCAGGGAGATATGCATATGCTGGAAGGTTAACAGCCTATCTGGCAGACATGCATATGCGAACCTGTTACAGCATTTCAGACACATATGCATATACTTCCTGTCACAGCATTTCTGGCAGACATGCATGTACTGCCTGTCACAGCATTTCTGGCAGACATGCATATGCTGCCTGCCAAGCTTTTCAGAGAGCTATACATATGCTGTTCATCCTAAGGGACAGGGCATTTGGCCTCCTATCTCTATAACAGATCCTTCAAGGGCTGCAGGCGTCTGGCTGGCTATATCTATGACAAACCACACATCAGGGACATAGGCATTTTGACAAACATTATTTTAGCTTTATGCCTAACCATCATCTGGCACATTACTGTACCCTAATTTCAGTTATTGCCATTGTTGGTGTTATTGTTGGCATTTCCATTGGTGTTAGTATTTCCATTCGTGTTCCCATTCGTATTGGTATTTCCTCCATTGCTGGATCCATTATTGTCCGTATTTCCGTTGGTGTTATTCCCATTCGTATTGCCACCATTGTTAGTATTTCCATTGGTGTTTCCGTTGTTATTATTGTTGCTGTTATTATTGTTATTATTCCCGTTATTATTGTTGCTGTTATTATTGTTGTTATTCCCATTATTATTATTGTTGTTGCTGTTATTACTATTGTTGTTACTATTGTTGTTGCTGCTATTATTGTTGTTGCTGTTATTATTATTGTTACTGTTGTTATTATTATTGCTGTTATTGTTGTTACTGTTGTTACTATTGTTATTGTTGTTGCTGTTGTTATTATTATTGCTGTTATTATTGCTGTTATTATTGCTGCTATTGTTATTATTGCTGCTATTGTTATTATTGCTGCCGCTAGTATTATTGTTACCGCTGGCATTGCTGTTATTATTCCTATTATTCGTGTTGGTATTATTCGTATTTGAGCTGCTATTGCTGCTGCCAGATCCCTGGTTCGATGTGGAAATAACTTCCTCCGCTTCTTCCTCTGTAGACATATCAATCGTGATTTTAGCAGTCTCAGAATTTACCACCAAGGTTTTTTTCCACTCTACATAGCCGTCTGCTTCTGCCACTAGGCGGTGTATGCCGTAACGGACCTCCACCTCTTCCCGGGGGTTGATTTGCTTCCCGTCCAGGCGCACAATGGCGTTCTCCGGATCTAGCTTAAATTTGACCTTGCAGAACTGGGGGCCCACGCCTTTCAGCTCGTCCAAGTTTACGGTTGTCTCCTTGTTTGCCTCCACCGTAATCTCACGGCTGCCGCCGTAACCGTCATTTGCCACTGCCAATAGGTATTTGCCCTCTGCTACTTCAATCCTCATCTGGGGGATGATTTTCTGGGAGAGCAGGTTGCCAATGGTGATATAGCCCCCCTGGAATAATTCTGTATTTTCCAGGACTACCGTACCATGGCCGGCTGTCACCTGAAGCGTGTAGACACGGTCCCCGATTCCCCTTAAGCATATCACATCCTGCTCGCTGATTTCTGATAGTGAAACCTTGCTGCCTCCCTGGTATGCCAATAGGTTCTCTTCCAGGAAATACGTGCTGTCACCCACGGTCAGTACCTTGTTCTGCAAATCCAATTCAAAATTGTGCAGATCCTCATAGGTAAATGCTTCCTCTGAAACCTGTACGTTTGTCAGTACCTCCCCCTTACGTCCAATCTCCACTACCTCCCCAATGGAGAGCTGGGCAACCGTCATGCTATCCCCATACTTCCCCTTGATATATGTCGCCCCCGTATAGGTATAGGGCCTTT
The DNA here is from genome assembly GCA_910588965.1 of uncultured Lachnospiraceae bacterium. GTDB lineage: Bacteria > Bacillota > Clostridia > Lachnospirales > Lachnospiraceae > Petralouisia. The sequence continues at coordinate 23,646 of CAJUSO010000008.1, forward strand.
CACGGGTACTTTCAAAATCACATAAGGTAATGGTTTTCCTCTGCTCGTCAATGCCCGTCACTGCAAAGAGCTCCGCCTCTTCCTGGATGGGCTCCCCCTCAGACGCTTCTTCCGGCGCGGCTGCCTCCCGGACGCCCCCGCGTGCTGCATAGGCCTCCCTTCCATCTGTAATCCTTGCCTGCGTATCACCGCACCCTGCGATTGCCAATGCCAATAAGCCTACCACAACTGCCAATTGCATGATTTTCTTTCGCACTTCAATCCCTCCAACTATGTTCTTCTCTGCCTGCCAAGAATCTCCCAAAAACCATCCTTCCCCCTCAGGTATCCGGCCTGCTATCCACGCTGCAAACAATGGGGCACTAATCCCGCAACGCTGTTGCCCGTAAATCAATGGGGCTCCAAATCCCGCAACTCTGTTGCCCGTAAATCAATGGGGCTCCAAATCCCGCAACTCTGTTGCCTGTGGGGCAGTGGGACGCCAGGCCCGCAACGCTGTTGCCCGCGGGGCAATGGGGCGGGCGCCTGGGAAAGCATCTATTTGGGCCGTTACCGCGCAGGCAGGGCAAATGCCTAGCGCCTTAATCCCTCGGCCGCCTCTTCCGGCCTGCCATACGCTATAAGCCCTTTTCCAAAGCTTTCCCCCATTATACCACATCCTGCCCCATTAATCGAAGGAATTTTTCCCTATCCTCATTTTGGCAAATAAACTTTTCCAGCTTCTCCAAATTCCGCCCGCACACCCAGGCCTTATTGGCATTGTAATAATGGTTGGCTATTTTCCAAAATTTTTCCGGAAAAGCCAGGCGGATATAAAGCTGCTTCTCCTCCTGCCCCGACAGAGGCCTTACGTCACGGTATGCCTGCAGCATTTCCGTGCCCAAGCCAACGTCCCAATTATGCTTTTCCAATATTTTGCGCATAAAATTCCCTAAGTCCCCGACTTGGACGTCATAGGAAGCCTTCTCAAAATTCAGGGCTGCAATCCCCGGCCTGGAAAAAAGCACATTATGCTGGTTGTAATCCCCATGGCAGATCCCATAAATCCCCTGCTCCCCCCTTTCTTGCCCCGCATCTGCCAATTCCTGCCTCTGCAGTTCGATAATCCTCTGCGCCTCCCCATAGAACATGGCAAAGCTTTTTAAAAAACCCATTTCAAATCCATTCTTCTTCTTCCTTGAAGATACATAATTGCGGATTTTCTTCAGTTCCCTGGCATGGCGCTCATTTTCCAATAGCAGCGTATCGCCCCGGACCTGAAGATAGCTGGGTATCTCATAAGGGAATGCCCGTAGGATATTATGTATGCCGGCCAGCTGGCCGATTGCCCTGCGTATGTCCTCCCGGTTCCTGGCGTCGCACTCCCTGCCCTCATACCAATCCCTTACCATGTAGGCCGTCCCATCCGTATCCTTCGCAATAGCCGCCCCTTCTTTTGTCCTTACAACGCAGTCTACCTGCCCGTCCCCACGCTCTTTCAAAAACTCCAGGAGGCAATGCAGGAATTCCGCCCTGCCCTCTGTGCCTTTATACTCTTTTAAGATTTTCAGCCCCTGATCCGTATCGCAGAGCAGGGAGCCGCGCCCCTTTGATACCTGCCGCACTTCAAAGGGATATTGTTCCAAAATCAGGCTTTCTCGATTAAACACACAAACCCCTCCACCATGATATTCACAAGTTCGTTCCTCGTGTCTTTCTATCATATGTGGAGAGGCCCTATTCTATTCTCTTTCTTCTGATTTTCTTCTATCTTTTGCCAACTGGGCAAGGGTTGCCGGCTCATTCTGTTCTGGGCATTCCAGAACGCATTGCAGCAGGTATTCCAGCATTTCCCCCATTTTTCTGCCTGGCTCCATGCCAAGCTGGATAAGGTCCTTGCCATTGATTGCCAAATCCTTGACCGTAAGGCATTGCTGTTTCTCTATCACCTCCCAGTACATTTTTTCAAATTTGTCAATATAAGCAAGCTTTTCTTCCCGCTGGTATGGGCTTTTGGCCAACGCATCTGCCCGTTTTACTGCAAACAGGTCCGGGAACTGCTGCAGGCCTATGCGGTGGATGGCCCGGCGCACCGGCGCCTCACGCAGGGTAGGCAGCTCATCGTGCCAGGCAACTAGCCCAGTCACCCGCTCTACCGTATCATTGTCAAATTTCAGCCGCCGCAGGATTTCCCCTGCCATCTGCGCCCCTTTTACAGGATGCCCGTAGAAATGGTAAATGCCGGCTGCGTCAACGCTCTGGCAGACAGGCTTGGCCACATCATGCAGCAGCATAGCCAGCCGGAGCACTTTATCCTGGGGGATGTTCTGCAGGGCTACCAGGGTATGCTCCCCCACATGATAGGAATGGTGCTTGTTATTCTGGGGCGTCTCCATCATCCGGTCAAATTCCGGCAGGAAAACCTGGCTCATCCCAGTCTCATAGACTGTCCTCATTTCCTCTGGATGGCCAGACACCAGAAGCTTCACAAGCTCTGCCTGGATCCGCTCGGCGCTGACAGCACGCAGGTTCCCCGCCAGCGGGGCAATTGCTGCTTTTGTCCCTTCCTCAATGGAAAAACCAAGCTGCGCCCCAAAACGCACGGCGCGCATCATGCGCAGGGCATCCTCTGTAAACCGGTCCCTGGGGCTGCCGACACACCGGATTTTACCTTCCTCCAAATCTGCCAGCCCGCCGAACGCGTCTATCAGCCCATCCTTCTCATTATATGCCATAGCATTAATGGTAAAATCCCTGCGCTTTAAATCCTCCAGCAGGTCAGAGGTGAAAATAACTTCTTTGGGATGCCGCTTATCTTCATATTCCCCATCAATCCGATAGGTCGTGACTTCAAAGCCTTCCCCCTCATACATGACCGTCACTGTCCCATGCTGGATGCCCGTGTCTATGGTCTTAGGGAAAATCCCTTTAACCTGAAGCGGGGAGGCTGATGTGGTAATATCCCAGTCCTCTGGGGTACGCCCCAAAATGGAATCCCGCACACAGCCTCCCACTGCATAAGCTTCACAGCCAGCATTTATTAATTTATCCAAAATATCTTTCACTTTACCTGGTAACTGTATTGGAAGATTTTGCATTTTCTTTGCCTTCCTTACCCTAAATTTCCAGGTATGCCCCTACGGCGCCCCCACGCCTGTAACGGCATACCTGCCCGATAAGCCCTAGGTTACAGCAGCCTGCGCACCGTAATAATCGACCGGTAGGTAGCGCTGTCATATGCACAGATCCCATAGGCTGTCCCCTTGGCATGGACAATCTGCCCATTCCCCATATAGATTGCCACGTGGCCGGAATAACAGATCAAATCCCCTGGCTGGGCATTCTCATAACTCACTTCACGCCCTACAGACCTCTGGGCATAAGAGTAGCTTGGGATCCCAATGCCAAAATGGGCATACACATAGCTGGTAAACCCGCTGCAGTCTGCGCCAGTATTTGGGTCTTTGCCGCCCCAGACATAGGGATTGCCTACAAACTGCAATGCATAATTCACCACATCGCTCCCGCTGATGCCTGTCGTGTACCCGGGATCCTGCCCGCCTCCAGCGCTGCCGCTATCACCGCCGCTGTTATCGCTGCCGCCGCTGGCTTCCCCGCCTTCATTGCCGGAGCCGCCATTGCTGGCGCCCCCAGGTTCCTGGCCGCTCCCACTAGCGCTGCTGCCGTCTGCTGGGGCTCCCGCATCACCCTGGCTGCTGCCGCCTGCTGGGGCTCCCGCATCACCCTGGCTGCTCCCTCTCGTGGCCACTGCCGCTGCCGCCGCCGCTTCTGCGCGCTCACGTTCTTGCCGTTCACGCTCCTGCCTCTCGCGTTCTAGCCGTTCACGTTCCAGCCTCTCACGCTCAATCCTTTCATTCTCCTGGGCAATAATGGTGTTCTGGGCATTGATGGTTTCCTGGTATTCTGCCGCCAGTTCCCGGGCTGCCGCCAGTTTTGTATCAAAATCACCCACTTCATCCTTCTTCTGGGCAATGGTGTTTTCAAAGTTCTCCTGTGCGACCTGGTATTCCTGGCGCTTGGCCTCCAGGCCTTTAATCTCTTCTTTCTGCTGGTCCTTAAGGCTGGCTACCTGCTTCTTCGTATCCTCATATTCAGCCAGCAGGTTCCTATCATAATCATAAACCTCATTCACATATTCCACGCGGTTCAGCAAATCTGCAATGCTCTTGGATTCCAGGATGCTGGTGAGCATGGCTGTATTGCCTTTCTCGTACATAAAGCGGATGCGCAGCTTCATGGCCTCATATTGTTCCTGTTCATCCTGCTTCGCCTGCTTCAGGTTCGCCTTCGTCTCATCCAGCTCATCCTGCTTCACGGACAGTTCCTCTTCCAAAGTGGACAGCTCAATCATGACATTTACCAATTCCGCATCCAGGTCGTCAATCTCCCCCCTGAGATGCCTCTGCTTTTCCTCTATCGCATCAATCTCATCCTTTTTCGACTCCAGGCTGGCTTCCGCTTCCTTCTTCTTATTCTCTGCATCGGACTTCTTATCTGCCAACGCTACGGAAAATTGGGAGAATCCCATAGCGGCTACCAGCATTGCTGCCACTAATTTCTTTGATTTCATCCTGTCCTCCTTCTGCTTGGGTATCTTTTCCTATCAGGCGTTTCCTGAACATTATAACATTATCTCCCCAGAATATCAACCGGACAATCTACAAAAAAACAAAGAATCCTGCAAAGCAGGATCCTTGCCTGCGGAGGGCCGCTTTGGCGCACCGGGCACAACTGCGGAGCAATCTTTTACCTCTTGTGTGGGTGCGCATCCCCGGGAGGGTTTTACCTTATAGGAAAGCCATGGGCTTTCATGCTTTACAGCAACATGTTCTTTCCTAATCATAGTAAAAAACTGCCGCAGGATCGCATCTCCTGCGGCAGCTTCCTTCCCTTACATGGTGCACATCACAATCCGGTCCATGTCACGGATGAATTTCAGTCCCTTCTGTTCTTCCTGTACCTGTATCTTCAGTTCATCAATTTCCACGCAGACACCGGGATATACCCGGCCAAGTACCTTGACGCTCCCGCCCCTTGCGCGTTCCAGCTGATCCTCCAGCTTCTCCAGTTCTGCAGTGTCCTCCGCCAGCAATGCTGCATCCCGGATTTTCACCCGCAAAAGCTCTGTCCTCCTGGGGTCGCTCTTCATATCCTTCAAGACCTTAAGGCCCTTCTCAATCTTATCAAGGTTTGCCTTCTCTACCTGTATCTTGCTCTTTAAGATCCCAATCCTGCGCATCACTGCCGAACCATTCCCTATCTTGACCTTTGTCTTAACCTGGCCGTTGCTGCCTAAGGTATTTACCACAATCCCCTGGATTGCGCCTACCTCGCCGCCGATAATGCTGGCCTTCTTACCTTCTAAAATAATGTTCTCTCCACAGGATACCTGACAATTCAAAAATACATCTGCCTGAATAAAACCATTTGCATGTACTCTTGTGTATTCAAAGAACTTCGCAAAAATATTGCCTCTTGTGCTGATGACAGCCCTGGAGGAACCCATCACGCCGCTTCTGAGCACAATATCCCTCCCTGCTTCAATCTTAGCCCCTTCCACAATTCCGTCTATTGTAATTGTCCCGGTTGCCTTTACCGTAGCGCCGCTGCAGACCCCTCCATGCACAACTACGTCCCCCCGGAAATCGATATTCCCAATGGACAGGTCCACATCACCTTGGACTTCATATACAGAAGATATGGTAACGCGGTCATTGCGCATCTCAATCTTACCATCCGTCTGTGCCGTATAGGATAAACCGTCAGCAGAGCGGTCAAAGCCTTTGCCCTTTAAAGGAGCCAAATCCCTCCCGCGCTTTGCCAACACAATCCTGCCCTTCACGTCCATTCCGTCCGTTCCCTGGACCGCCGGATGGTACACGGCAATCTCTTGCCCTTCCGTAACCGTTTCCAGCATCTTGATGCTCCAATAATCCACGGAGCCATCTGGGGACGCCTTGGGCTTCTTGCTAAAATCCTTGTTGAACTTATATTCATAATAACCATCTACGCCATCCGTCGGCACATCGCCTTGGGCAATCAGAATCTCACGGCCAAACATCCTGGTATCTATCACATCCTGAACCGACTCTTCCAGAATCCCATATGACACGCCACTTTTATTCAATGCCTCACGTACATCGGCTATTGTATACTCAACCATTACGGAATCTGGCAAGTAAAGGTATGCTTTCATATTATCATGGCTGACTCTTACTTCTGGGCTTTTCTTCATAATAGCTTCCATTACAGATCCCCCCTTGTCTGGCATTTCTGTCAAAGTACCGCTGTATAATTCATTTTATCAAATTTCATTCTGATTTTCAATCTTTTTGTGCAAAATTTACAAAGTATTCGAAACTGCCAGTACCAGCTGCCACACTGGCAACCGCCTGCGGGAAATGCCTCTTGCTTCCGTAAGCGCCTTTTTGGCCTACCTCTGCAATAACCGTTCTTCCACCTGCGCCATCATCTGCTCGTACTTCGCAAGCTTCTCCTTTTCCTCCTGCACCTTGGCCTCTGGCGCCTTGCTTAAGAATTTCTCATTGGACAGCATCCCGCGGGAACGGGCAAGTTCTTTTTCCAAACGCCCTTTTTCCTTTAAGAGGCGCTCCCTTTCTTTTTCAAAATCCACCAAATCCTCTAAAGGCAGGTAGGCCACTGCGCCCGGAATCACCACGGAAACGGCGTCATCCCCAATCCCGTCTTTATCCGCCTGCACCAAAACCTCACTGGCGCTTGCCAGGGACTGGTATGCCCCCTTCATCTCCCCAAAGGTATCCCTAAGGCTCTTATCTCCTGCCACGATATACACCTTGGCCTTCTTGCTGGGGGGGACTTCCATCTCAGCCCGGGTGTTACGGATTCCCTTCACCAAATCCTTAATATGTTCCACAGCCTCTTCTGCTTCCGGGAAATGGTACTGCTCCTGGTAGGTTGGCCATGCCGACAGCATTATGGTAGGCTCTTCCTCCTGCAGCGTGCAGAAAATCTCCTCTGTCACAAAGGGCATATAAGGGTGCAAAAGCTTCAGCGCCTGGATCAGTACGGTCTTTAGGGTCCACATAGCCACTTTTGCAGCCTCTGGATCCTCTTCCTTGCGGAATGTCCTGGTCTTGGCAATCTCAATGTACCAGTCGCAGAATTCATCCCATATAAAGTCATAGACCTTCTGTACTGCAATCCCCAGTTCAAACTTGTCCATATTCTCCGTCACGTCCGCCGCCAGCGTATTGGCTTTTGACAAGATCCACCGGTCTTCCGGCGCCAGCTGGGAAAGCTTTGGGGCCTCCAGCCCCCCTTCCTCCAGGTTCATCATAATAAAACGTGAGGCATTCCATATCTTATTCGCGAAATTCCGTGCAGATTCCACCCTTTCCCAATAGAAACGCATATCATTTCCCGGCGCATTGCCTGTAATCAGGGTCAGCCGGAGGGCGTCCGCGCCATACTTCTCAATGACTTCCAGGGGGTCAATGCCATTCCCCAAGGACTTGCTCATTTTCCTGCCCTGGGAATCCCGCACCAGCCCATGGAACAGCACCGTATGGAACGGCTCCCTGCCCATCTGCTCATAGCCGGAAAAAATCATGCGGATTACCCAGAAGAAAATAATGTCATACCCCGTGACCAGCACGTCATTGGGATAGAAATAATCCAGATCCTCTGTCTTTTCGGGCCATCCTAGGGTAGAGAAGGGCCAAAGCGCAGATGAAAACCAAGTATCCAGGGTATCCTCGTCCTGCGCCATCTTGGTGCAGCCGCATTTCGGGCATTTTCCGGGATTCTCCCTTGCCACGACGAATTCCCCGCAATCCGCGCAATAATAAGCCGGTATCCGATGCCCCCACCAGAGCTGCCTGGAAATACACCAATCCCGGATATTGTCCGTCCAGTTAAAATAAATCTTCTCCATGCGCTCCGGCAGCAACGTAATCTCTTTCTTTTTTACCGCCTCAACGGCAGGCTTGATCAGCCCGTCCATCTTCACAAACCACTGCTGCTTTATCATAGGCTCCACGGTCGTGCTGCAGCGGTCATGGGTCCCAACATTATGGGAATGGGGCACAACCTTCACCAAAAGCCCCTGCTCCTTAAGATCCTCCACCATCCGCTTCCTGGCCTCATACCGGTCCAGGCCTTCATATTTCCCGCCGTTTTGGTTAATCTTGGCATCATCGCCCATCACGTTGATTTCCGGGAGGTTATGGCGTTTGCCCACTTCGAAGTCATTGGGGTCATGGGCTGGGGTAATCTTCACGCACCCAGTACCAAATTCCTTGTCCACATAGTGGTCCGCCACTACAGGGATCTCACGCCCAACCAACGGCAGGATTAATGTCTTCCCAATCAGGTCCTGATACCTTTCATCCTCTGGGTTTACCGCAACGGCGGTATCGCCCAGCAGGGTCTCCGGCCTGGTGGTGGCAATTTCCACAAAACGCCCTTCCTCGCCTTTTACCGGGTAGTTGATATGCCAGAAAAACCCATCCTGCTCTTCATGCTCCACCTCGGCGTCCGAAATCGAAGTCTTGCAGACAGGGCACCAGTTCACGATGCGGGAGCCTTTATAAATCAGGCCTTTTTCATAAAGCTTGATAAACACTTCCTGCACTGCCTTGGAACAGCCCTCATCCATAGTGAAACGCTCCCTGTCCCAGTCTGCGGATGAGCCCATTTTCTTTAGCTGCTTGATGATGCGGCTGCCATATTCCTCCCTCCATTCCCAGACTTTTTCCAAAAAGCCCTCCCTGCCAAGGTCTTTTTTGTCAATGCCTTGTTCTTTCAGGGATTCTATCACTTTTACCTCCGTAGAGATAGAGGCATGGTCTGTGCCGGGCTGCCACAGGGCGTTATAGCCCTGCATGCGTTTATAGCGGATTAAGATGTCCTGCATCGTATTGTCCAAGGCATGCCCCATATGCAGCTGGCCGGTGATGTTGGGGGGAGGCATCACAATGGTAAAAGGCTTTTTGCTGCGGTCTGGCTCTGCATGGAAATATTTGTTCTCCTCCCATTTCTGGTAAAGACGGTCTTCTATGGATTTTGGGTCATAGGTTTTGGCTAATTCTTTGCTCATGGTTCGTCTCCTTTTGGATGTATTTTTTGCAATGGGCTTTCATGCTTTACAGTAACACGGCCTTTCTGAATAAGGCAAAAAAGCCCTTCACTGGAGATTTCCAGCAAAGGGCGTATAAACCGCGGTACCACCTTTCTTCATGCCAATGCATCCCATCCCTGCCTCCAGGAGGGGATGGCACTGCCATACCTCTCATCCTATAACGGGGATTAGCCGGAAAAGCCTACTGAAATACGGGGCTTTTGCCTTCCTGTTCAGCCTTCCAGTTCAAAAGCTACCTTCTGCAGGCCTTTCTCCTGGCGGCCTTCCAGCCTGTGGGCCGCCATCTCTGGCAAGGGGGTCCTGCATACTCCTCTTTCTCATTACTATTTCCTACATGGAATTTCCACTGCACTCAATTCTTTCTAACCATATTAAAAGCTGGACGCTGAAATGTCAAGTAATTAATGCAACATTTTCAAAATATTCTGATAAACCGTCTCCCTGGCTGCCTCCCTTTCCATTTCTGGGAACAGCTTCTGATGGGTCAGGTAAAAGGCATACACCATGAACTGCGATAAGATGGCGCTCCAAACCTTGAAAGGATCCGCTTCCTGGATCTGCCCATTCTCAGTCGCAAGCTCCAGCAGGCGCCTGGTTAGGCCCGGCACCAGGCCGCAGCCCTCACTGTGCTTTTTGATTTCTTCCCATAGGCCGTTCCCAGTTATCGTATTGTCCTTCATGATTTTCTCCAGCAGGGTAAAGCCGCTGTACCTTTGGTTGGAAGCCTCCATCATATCAAGCCCCCTAAAGATAATCTCCCGGAAGCTCTGGCCGCTTTTGATTAAATCCATTATCATGTAGAAATGCCTGGCCGCCTCATATTCGATGGCGCCCACAATCATTTCCTCCTTGCTGGAAAAATATTCATATGCCGTCCCTTTCCCTATCCCGGCCTTAGCGGTGATTTCGGAGACCTTAAGCGTGGTAAGCTCTCTGCCAGAGGCAAATAAATCCAGCACTGCCTCGTACATAGCTGTCACTTTTGGGGGATAGGCGGGCCCATTGCCCGGAAAAAAGGCGCTTTTTCCTGCTTCTGCCCGCCCTTGCCCAGATGGCTGTGGGAGCCTTGTGCTTTCTTTTCCCATTAGATTTCTTCCTCTACCATACTCTTATTGCTGTAGAACAGGTCGTAAATGCAAGGCACTACTACCAATGTCATTAAGGTGCCGTAAATCATGCCGCCGATTGTCACGATGGCCATGGGCCTGGACATATCAGAACCCATATCGCTCCCGAAGGCGGTGGTGGCCATGGCCAGGATTGTCGTCATGGCTGTCATTAAAATGGGGCGGAGGCGGGTCATGCCGGCCGTCACGATGGCCTCCCGCTTCGCCATGCCCTCCTTGCGGAGCTGGTTGATATATTCCACCATCACAATCCCGTTATTTACGATAATACCCACCAGCATAATGAAGCCAATCATGGCAATGATGCTGATTTCACTGCCCGTAAAAAACAGCGCCAGGAACCCTCCGGTCAGGGCCAGGGGGATGGTGAACAGGATAATGAATGGAGCCTTCAGGGACTGGAACTGCGCCACCATAATCAGGTAGATAAAGGAGATTGCCAGCACCAGCATCAGCAAGAGCTGCTCCATGGCCTCGTTGATGGTCTCGTCTTCCCCTGTCATTTCCAAAGAGTAGCCTTCCGGGAGGCCATAGCCTTCCAAAGCTTCCTCCAGCTTGGCGCCCACCAGGCCCACATTGTAGCCGTCGGCAATTTGGGCGGATACGGTAATGTAACGCTCCTGGCCGGTACGGCTGATGGAGGTAAGGCTGTCGGCGTCCTCAAATTCCGCCACCTTGGATAGCGGGATTTCGGATTCCTCCCCTGTCTCTTTATCCTTATAGGAAAAGGTGAGTTTTTTCAGGGACTGCAGGGAGGCGTCGCTCTGCTCCACGCTTTCCAGGAAAACATCGTAATCCTTAATGTCTGTGGAAATCGTGCCGTCAGCCGTGTCCTTTTCCATCTGCCCATATACCAGCTGGTAAACCTGCGCCACCGTCATGCCATACTTAGCTGCTTTTTCTTTGTCTACCGTGATGCGGAATTCTTTTTCCGTCTCCTCCAGGCCATCGGAAACCTCCTTGGTCCCTTCTACCTTGGATACAATCTGGGAGACTTCCTGGGCAATTTCCTGGAGAGTGCCAAGGTCGCGCCCCCGAACCTGCACCGACAGGCCTTCCCCTGCCAAAGCGCCCATGTCCATGTTGGAACTGCTGACGGTAATTTCCCCCTCCAGGCCGCGGGTCAGTTCTGTTATCTGGGAGGCGATTTCATCATTGGTAAGCTGTTTATCCTCTTTTAGGATAATGTAAAGGGTAATGTCGTTGCTGCCCCCGCTGCCCCCCATCATGCTGCCTGCAATGTCGCTCCCGCCGGCCATAGCGCCTACGGACTCTACATCGGGGATAGACTGTATTTTTTCTGTAACCTGGTCCGCCAGCTGGCAGGCTCCCTCAAATCCCCCATCCTCTGGGGGCGTAATGGCCACGGACATCTGGGTGCTCTCCATATCCGGCATAAAAGCCGTGCCCTTGGACATGGAAGCCTTCACACTGACTGCCAGGAGAGCTGCCATGGCCAGGATGACCAGGATTTTGAAGCGGAGCAGCTTCCTTAAAACCGCCCCATAGGCGCCTTGCAGACGGTCAAAGAGCGGGTGCTTCACCTCTTTGGTTTTCTTGAGCATCTTTGAGCCCATCATGGGCACAAAAGTCAGGGCGATGACCAGGCTGGCCAGCAGGGAATAGGCAATTGTAAGCCCCATATCCACGAAAAGCTGGCGGGTAATGCCCTCAGTAAATACGATGGGGGCAAATACGCAGACTGTGGTCAGGGTCGAAGCCGTAATGGCGCCGCTGACCTGCTTGGCGCCTTCCACAGCCGCTTTCCGGGCGGAAAGCCCCTCGCCTCTCATACGGTAAATGTTTTCAATGGACACGATGGAATTATCCACCAGCATGCCGATGCCCAAAGCAAGGCCAGACAAGGAAATCAGGTTCAGGGTCACGCCGCTGAAATACATCAAGACCACGGCGAATATGACGGAAATCGGGATGGACACGGCAATCACCAGGGTGGGGCGGAGGTCCTTTAAAAACAGGAGCAGGATAATGATTGCCAGGATTGCGCCGAATACCATGTTGTTCAGCACGGAATCCACAATCATGTCAATGTAGATCCCCTGATCCATCAGCACGGATACGGCTAGGTTCCCATCCTGCTTCTTCATGCTGTCTATCTTCTTGTAAATCCGCTTGGCCACGTCGCCGGTGGAATAGCCGGTCTGCTTCTGGATAGACAGCATCACGCCTGGCTTGCCGTTTAATTTGGCATAGGATTCCGCTGTGTTATCCACGACTGCGATGTCTGCCACGTCAGACATATGTATGGCCTCCACGCCATCCATGCCCAAATCCATCAATACCATGTCCTCCAAGGCGCCTACGCTGTCCACGGCATCGCCGACCCGCACCATGTACCGTTCGCCCTCGTCGTTGATATAGCCTGCAGGCATGGAGAAATTCTGGGCGGTCAGGATGCCGGTTAAGGCCTCCATGGTTAGGATATTATACATATCCGAAGCTTCGTAGGCTTCTTCCTTTGTATCCTCGAAGGCTTCCTTGGACTCTTTTAGCTTCTCCTCCCCGCTGGCAAGCTGGGCAGAAGCGCTCCCCATATCCACAGACCCGGTAATCTGGCTTTGGTTCAGGGTAGCAAGGGTATCGTTGATGGTAGCCTTACCCTCCGTAATGCTTTTAAGCCCTGCCTCAATGGCGGAAATCCCGCCTTCAATCTGCACCAATCCCTGCCCTGCCTTTGTCTGGGACTGGGCAATGTAAGCCTTCAGCTCTTTGTCGGAAGCATCCTGCTTTAACCCGCCGCCTTCCTGGGAAGCCATCTCAGACTTGATGGCAGCAAGGCCGCCTTCTACCTGGGTAAGCTGTTCCTGGAGTTTCGCAAGCTGTGTGTCCAGCTGCTTGGACGGGCCTTCTATCTGCCCTTCCTGCTCTTTTAAGGCCTCCAGCTGCTTTTCCAGTTCTGCCAGCTGCGCCTGGAGCTGGGGAAGCTGCTCTGGGGGAGACATCAAAATCCCCTGCTCCAACAGTCCCTTTTGCTCCTGGAGTTTTTTTATGGCTTCTTGCAGCTGCCCTGCCTGTTCCTTGACTTTTTCCTGCTGTTCCTTTAAGGCGGCAATCCCCTTTTCCAAGGCTTCCTTGCTCTCTATCAAAGTGCCTACCTGGCTTTCCAGTTCCTTCAGGGAGGAAATGCCCTGTTCTGTAGCTGCCTTGGCTTCCTGCAGTTCCCCGAGCTTGGCGTGCATGTCTGCCTCGGTCTGGAACAGTTCTATCTTTTTGTCGTTCAGCTGGTTCTGGGCGTCGCTGATTTTGCCTGCCATCTCTGTCTTGCCGCTGTCCAGCTCTTCCTTGCCGCTGCTGATTTCGCTTTCTGCAGAGTCCATCTCCTCCTGGGCGTCTGCAAATTTCTCTTCCAGGGAAGCCGTAATCTTCTGGTTCACGGCATCAATCTTGGATTGGCTTAATGTCACACGGACAGATTCCTCTATCAGGCCCGTGCCGGATACAGAGGCGACGCCTTCCACGCTTTCAATGTCCGGGATCAAATCTGTATTGGCATAATCGCTCACTTCCAGGCTGTCCATCCCCTCCACTTCCACTGCTGCGATCATAATGGGCATCATGTCTGGGTTCAGCTTCATGATGATAGGGTTCCCCACGGTATCCGGCCAATAGCCGCTAATCTGGTCTAAGCTCTCACGCATTTCCACCGTGATGGAATCCATGTTCGCCGTCTGCTCAAATTCCAGCACTACCATGGAGGTGTCATTGGACGATATGGAACTAATATTCTTGATATTCGAGGTGCTGGCCATTACGCCCTCGATGGGCTGGGTCACCGTGCTTTCTACCTGTTCAGGGCTCGCCCCTGGATAGGTGGTCACGACAATTGCATAGGGCAGGTTGATGCTGGGCAGCAGATCGGTGCTCATCTTGCTCAAAGACACCACGCCCAGGATAATTACCAGCACAATCCCTACGATTACGGTATAGGGTTTTTTCACACTGAATCTTGACAGCATGCGCATTTCCTCCTGTTGTCTTTCTTTCGCTGTTATTTTGGTTTGCTTTTTTCCCTAATTTCCGACCGACTGGTCAGTTTTATGTACATTATAATCACATGGCATTGGAAATTCAATGAAAAAAATATAAAATTTTTCTAATATTTACAGAAACAGGCTGAAACACCTATCTTGCTGCAAACTGCCGCCATGGGCAGTTTTTGGGATGCGGCATTCCCTATTATTTCCTTTTTTCCCTATAAATGTATTGTGAATTACTTTTAAAAGTGATACATTATATATGTGGGGCTTACAAATTATCGGTACTTTATCTGAAAACGGCAAATCCAGGAAGCCGCTTTTGGGAAGGAAAGCGCCTGGGTAATATAACATTGGCTTGTTATGGACTAAAATTTAAGGAGGTTTTTGCAAAATGGACAGAAATATGCAGGGCTTCGGGATGATGATCAAGAAACTGAAAAAAGACCCGAAGAGAATCGTATTCACGGAGGGCAGCGACCCGCGTATCTTAGAGGCGGCATCCCGCCTGCTGGCTTCAAATTTCTTAACGCCTATCCTGATTGGGAACCGGCAGGAAGTGGAAGAAGCTGCAGAAGAATATGGCTACAATATCCGGGGAGGCGTTATCATTGACCCTGAGGATTATGAAGATATTGACAAGATGGTGAGCCTCTTCTGTGAGCTGCGTAAAAGTAAAAACATGCAGCCAGAAGAAGCGCGCAAGATTTTAAAACAGGGGAATTATTTTGGGACCATGCTGGTAAAGATGGAAGTTGCAGACTGCCTTCTGGGCGGCGCCACTTACACCACGGCAGATACCATCCGCCCTGCGCTGCAATTGATTAAGACCAGGCCAGGCCACAGCATTGTATCTTCCTGCTTTATCCTGGTACGCCCCTCTGCAACGGGCGAGAATGAAGTCCTGGCCATGGCAGACTGCGCCATCAATATCTGCCCCAATGAGGACGAGCTGGCAGACATCGCCATCGTGACGGCAGACTGCGGGCAGCTTTTCGGCATCGACCCAAAGATTGCGTTCCTAAGCTACTCAACCATGGGCTCCGGCAAGGGGGACGATGTGGACAAGATGCGCAACGCCGCCGCCAAAGCCAAAGCCAAACGGCCGGATCTGCCGATTTCCGGCGAAATGCAGTTTGACGCCGCCGTTTCCCCCCGTGTGGCACGTACCAAGTGCCCGGAGGATGAGGTGGCAGGCCATGCAAACGTATTTGTATTCCCAGACATCAATGCTGGGAACATCGGGTACAAGATTGCCCAGCGTCTGGGGAACTTCGACGCTTACGGGCCTATCCTGATGGGGCTGAATTCCCCGATTAACGATTTGTCCAGGGGATGCAACGCAGACGAGGCTTACTCGATGGCCATCATCACGGCCGCCCTGGTTGGGGAAGCGAAGGCGGAGCAGTTCGGGCAGATACCTGGATAACGCAAGGGCACATGCACAACAGAAGGGGCAGCTGCTGGATACCATATTCCGGGCAGCCCCTTCTTTTATGTGCGCTGAAATTAAATCCTACGATTCGCTATGCTACATGTAAGAACATTCATTTAAACCGGAGGATCCCATGAAATATGTTCAACGGATGCGGGATTTAAGAGAAAGCCATGGCAAGACACAGCAGGAAATCGCAGGCGTCTTGGGCACATCCCAGACCATGTATGCACGGTATGAACGGGGGGCCAATGAACTGCCTATCCACCACCTGCTCACGCTATGCGCCTTCTACCATGTCTCCGCAGATTACCTGCTGGGGCTTTCTGGCATCAAGCAGCCCTATCCCCCAAAGAAAGCCAATAAGCAAAACAATAAGCAGCCTGCATCCAGATAGGCTGGGGCGCCCATATCCGCCAGCTGGAGGCTGGCGTACCACAAATGCCCCAGCCTGCCGTGCAGGCTGCTTATCACTCCTATCCCCATAATATTACGGCCTATGGGACGGGTCCTCCCCAGCCAAATACATATGCCCCGCAGCTTTGGGATACCAGAGGCGCTACATGCTATAGAAATCCAGGTTCATCTGCAGGTCTTCTGTAATCTCCCCGCCTTTCTTCTGATACCTGTCATACCAGGCTTCTACATGGTGGGCCTTGCGCCCGTTCAGGATTTCAAACTTCCCAAACATCTCCTGGTATGTAGGGTTCGCCGACAGGGTCTTGCGGATATCCTTGCTAAAGGGGCAGTAGCGGAAGATAATATCACGTGCTACCTTGTTCAGGCGGAAGCTCCCCTTGGACTCATACCGGATCCAGCTCTGGTAATCCTTTACAAAAACCTCGCGGTAATTATTCTTGGCCTTCTGCAGGCTCTTCTTCACCTTATCCTTGGCGTCTGCGGACAGTTCTGAATTCTTGCGGTAATACTGGATGTAGTCGCTGTACTCTGAAGTCAGGGAAGCCTCCGTGATATCATTCCAGCGGGCGCCCTGGATCTTGCGGCACATCTCCCAGCGGAAACGGCCAGCCACATCCACCATCAGCTCAGACACATCCGTCCCTGTGAGGATGGGGAAGATAAACCTGGCCTGGGTATCCTTGCGGATCCCCGCCGTCTCCTGCCACATCATGGCCTTGGTCCCGGCATTTGGCATTAAGATGATATAGGGGATAATCTCCTTCTGGATGACTTCACGGTTCACTTCACGCTCCGGATCAGAAAAACCTACCTCGCGGTAGAACAAGGAATAGTCAATCTTGCGTATCTCATCCAAAGCCCCGTTCGCTTTCTCCGCTGTCATCAGCATCTTCTCAGCAGAACCGACGATATCATCCTCGCACAGGATAGGGCAATAAGTGGAAATCCGGCCATAAGTCGCCCGGTTGGTGGAGACAAACATATTGCGCAGCTCAAATTCCACCTTCTTGCGGTTATCATTCTGGAGCTTCGGAAGGTCTTCCGCCTTAATGTCCCCTGTTTTCTTCTGTTCATTGAGGAAGCCCATATAATCCATGTCAAACTCATTCCGGGAAGGCTCGTTCTCCCCCCGGAAAATGCTCAAGAGCCATTCATAGATTGTAAACACATTTTCTGCCTTGCAGCGGTATAGCTGCTCTGTCATATCATAAAGGCTCCTGGCATTCTCCTCGCCGGCCAGCCCCTCGTCCACAAACCCAAAGTTCATAAACATCTTCACCCCTACCGGCATGCGGCCTCCCTTAAGGGAACGGAAAAATGCAAGTTCATAGATGTCATAGAAAGCCTGCGTCAGCACGCGGCGCAATTTGCGGATATTATCGGTAGAGGCATACAGGTCCGGAAGCTCTTTGTACTCCTCCAGGGCGCTGCGGAATTCCTTGGCCTTATCCTCCGGGTATCCTGCATACTCCAGAATCTGGCTCAGGTAATCGAAGCCTTCCTCATACTCTTCCATCGTATCCTGCAGGAGGCCGTCGTCCTCCAATGCCTCCTGGTTGAAGTCATAGCTTTCGTATTCTTCAAAGCAGGCCTTCATAACCTTTTCCTCATACATATGGCTGCCAGCGGCAAAATCCATAATCCCGGAAATCTTCTGGCTTAAGGCGCTAATGTCAATGCCTGTGGAAGATGCTTTCCTGGCCAGTTCAAAATACAGCTGGAACAGGTTCTCCGTCTCTGAAGAAAGCAGAAGCTCCCGGTGCGTATAGAGATAATCCTTCAGTTCCCGGATCATGGATATGGCCTTCTTCATCCAGCTGACCGCATTCAGTATCGCCCCAATCCCAATATCAGAATCCCGTGCCAGGAATTGGTCCATAGACTTCAAAGACACATCCGACATACGCTTGTAGTATGAAATCACCCATCCGCCTATCGGCTCTTTCAGCTGCACGGGGGTTAAGGAGCCCATGCGCTTGAAGGGCTTCTCCAGTATCCCATAGTCCCCGCAGAATTTCTTATATTCCCCATAATACCCCATCAGAAGCTTATAGAATTCCTGCGCCTTCCTATAGGCCATGGCATACCTGCCCATGAGGGCTGACGCCTGGTGCATCGCAGACATGGCAAATACTGCGACATATTTCCCTTCCATCTCAAAAATCTTCTTATAGTCCTCTACCCCTCTATATGGATAAATGTAAAACAGGCAGTCCGTATTTGCCACATAGTCGCATAAATAACTGTCTGAAAGGCCTTCCATCATCCCGATAATGCTTCCTGGCTCCAGGTCAATCTCATCATTCTTGAATATCGCCCGGACACTGCCCTGCAGAATGACAAAAAGCCCCCTTAACTTGTCTCCTCTTTTTAAAAAACACTTTCCTTTGCCAACTTTACTTACTTTCACAGACTCCATATGCTCCTCCTGTTTCCCAATTATCGTCTACTGCCAAATATGATAGAACAAACCAGCACAACCAAAACTGCGGGGGCCAAAAACGGCAGCAGGAACGCCACCACATTCGCTATCACCATAAGCAGGAGGACGGCCAGCACAACCAGCAGCAGTTTCCCATACCAGCTATTCAGCTTCACCTTCCCGAAACGCACATCCCAGCCATCCTGCGGGGAATAGCCGGCATGGAACCCCCTCTCATTCCCCACATGGCCGCCGTCCCCTTCCCAGCCAGGCTGCCCGCCTCCACCCTGGCTGGGCTGCCCAGAGGTGTCAATCAGGGTCTTGGCAATCAGCCTGGGGCTTCCAAGGCGGCCAACCACTTCCTCTTCACTGCCGCCCTTCCTGGATTCTTCCATAATGTAATCATTGTAATACTTCATATGCCCATCCACTGCCTCCCGGCTCATCTCCCCCTGGAGGGCAAGCTGCAGCTCATGTAAAAATTCCTGCCTTGTCATGAATGTTCTCCTACTTATTGTTTCGCTTTCTGCTCTATTTTTGGAACTGATTATTATTTTACCACACCGTGTCAATTATTTCACCATATTTCCTGAATTTTTTCTAAAAATCTATTGACAAAGCCCCAAAACTAAGGTAGAATAAAGGACGTTGAATGCAAACAGCATTATTCTGTGTGTGTAGCTCAGCTGGATAGAGCACTTGGCTACGGACCAAGGTGTCGGGGGTTCGAATCCTCTCACGCACGTTTCTGCATTTGCATCCAAACCTACGATGGGGTTTAGCCGTGTATTTATAGCGGCGTTAAGGATGCCAGGGAACTTATTGTTTCCCTGGCATTTTTATTGCCCGATAAAACCTCTGGGGAACCCTTCCAATGTACCCCTAGTACTGGCGACGCCCGGTTTCCTGTTTTCCTACTGATAGGCTATACGGATCCCCTATGCAGGCAACCGGGCACAGCCCCTGCTGCCAAGGCCCTTAACAGCGCCCCCGGCCATATAGCCCCATAAGGGCATATGGCACGCCCTGGGAAGATTAATTTCCTTTGTACTTATATATGACATCCATAATCTTCTCCTGGACAGGAAGCGCGTTCTTTAACACCTCTTTTGCCTCATAAGGCTTCTCCTTACGCAGTAAATCCGTCACCTGGCCATAGGCCTCATAAATCGGGGTAATGGACAGATTCCCGGACGCACCCTTGATTGCATGGGATTTCTCAATTATCTCACCATAATCCTCACAGTCAAAATCTGCATCAAAGGAATATTTATCCATCATCTTAATGAATGAGCCCAGCATCTTCTCATAAAAAGCTGCATTCCCGCCAAGGCGGCCCAATCCCTCTTCTACGTTTACGCCTAAGTCCCTCAATTCGTCTAGCAGACCCATCAATTACATCTCCTTTACCATTAAATTCTAAATCCAGCAAATATATTTTATCATAACTCCTTGTCCCCTGCAACTCATTCCTGGATAAGCGGCGAAATCTGGGACAGCATATTGTCCACATCTTCAAACATTGCCCCCTTCGTCGTGCCCAACGCACTTGCACGGGAAATATGGTGCATGACATCTTGGTATTGATCCCTGGTCTTATCGAAAAAGGCGCATAATCCCTGAAGTTCTGACCTGGATTCTTCAATCACGCCGGAAATCCCCGTCTGTACCGTGGCCGCCCCCTCTGCCGCCTGGGTAATCTTGTCGAACATTTCATAGGTCTCATTGACCTTTTCGATGCTCTGCTCCAATGCCTCCTGGGAATTGTCTATGCTGGCATTTAACTTCACCGTGCCCTGCTCCACATCCCCAATGCTCTTATTCACTTCCCGTACCAGGCCTTTGATCTGGTCTGAAAGGCGCTTCACCTCCACAGCGACTACCGCAAACCCTTTCCCCCGCTCCCCAGCCTTTGCCGCCTCAATGGACGCATTTAATGCCAGGATATTGGTCTGCTCCGCAATAGAGACAATCTTGTCTGTGCAGGACTTTATCTGCCTTACAGCTACTTGGAAATCCTGGAATGTAGCCTCCATTTCCCCAAAATGGCTCTCCACCTGGAGGGAACTATTCTTCAGATCCCCCACCCTGTCCTGTACCTGCCCCACAGACTGGGCAATCTCTTCCTTTACCTGCACAAACTGGCCGGACACTTCATTAATGCCTGAAAATGTCTGCTCAAAATCCTGCAGCTTTTCCTGGAATTCCTGCGTCTCCCGGAAAACGCTGCCAAAAGAGCTGCTCACCTTGCCCAGCTCGCGCAAGGTAGCCACCTCTTTTTCCACAAGGTCTTTTTGATATTCCCTTAAACTCCCTGTTACATGCAGCACAGGGGAAAGGTCTTTTTCTGCATTCTTCTTATCCCGCAGCCTATGCAAGGCTTTTCTCTTTACTGCCATATTCACCTCTTTACTCAAATGCCACACATGTCATGGATTGGTTGACAAATTGGTTGTTATAATGCTCCCCGTACCCCACCAGGCCCGCATGGCTGCCCAGGGCGCTCATTTCCTCCAAGTATTCCTGCATATACCGGTTCTCGCTGAATAGTTTGTACCGGAACAGGCAGTTCACGGAAAACACGGCTGAAATCCTTGGAAAATCCTTCTGGATTGCCTGGATGGTCCCCTTTACAACCTTCCGGAAGTCGCTTAACTCCAAAAGCACCAGCACATCGGAATCATTCACCTGGCGGAAACAGGCAAGCGCGTTCCCGCTGACCTCCTTGATGGATATGATGCAGACATCATCCCCATTCAGCTTGCCAAAGGGGTTTTTGAAGGTCTGGGTCAATATTTCCTGCTCTGTCACATGGAGGATTTCCTGGTACGTCTGCTTGGCAGGCCTCCCATTCAGTTCCCCAATGATATATTTTTCCTTGTCTGTCTTGGAAGCAATAAAGCGGTAATTATCCAGCTTGTGGTAGATATTCTCCTTGTATGCCCTTACCCTTCCGTTCTGGTTCCGGATCATTGCATAAGCCACCGCATCCTTGTAGACCTGGCCGTTTGCAGACACCATCCCGGCATCCCCGGTCCCGCCCACAAGGGAAATATTCCGGCGCTTCAGCACGCTGTATATCGTTGTCAGGACACAGGCGTCATTCCCCGTGCAGAAATCAATACAGACCGTATCCTTCTGGGAGCCATTTACTGCCTCCACGTCCTGCTTTAGGCGGTTAATGTATTTGACCGGCATCACAGAGGCCTGCTCCAGCACATTCGCCGCCGCAGCCACCCCGTGGAAGGCAATGACGCTTACGCCCCTTTCCACCATCTTCCTGGCATATCCCATACCAATGCACCCGATGCTCGGAACTTTGGGGAAAAGTTCCTCCAACTTCTTTACATGCCCCTCAAACTGCCCCTGATTTGAAATCAGCATTACAAACTGCGGGTCCTGCAGCCCACGGACTGCCTCCTTCAAGTCCCCGCTTTGACTCATACCAAAAAATTGTCTCACTGTATGCTCCTCTCTTCCCTAACATATTTCCGTGTGCCCCTACCATCCACAAACCCGCATCGCTGCCTGTGCCATCCACTCCAGCACTGCTGTATTGGCATAGTCCAATGGCTCCCTCAGAATCCCGGTATACAGGCAGAGGAACAGCAGAGGCATGGCAAGCCTCCCAATCCTGCCATAAAGCCCCCGGATCCCCGGAACCAATTCCTCCAGCACATGGGAGCCGTCCAAAGGGGGGATTGGGATCAGGTTAAATGTGCCAAGGCCTATATTAATAGCCGCCAGATAAGAAAACCAGATGCCCTCATGCCCTGCCATGCTGGCAGCCACAAATAGCAGCATCCCCAAAAAAGCCAGGACGTAATTCATCAAAGGCCCTGCCAGGGACACCAGGACTGTCCCCACCCTCCGGTTCTTATAGCTGGCAGGATTAATCTGGACAGGCTTGGCCCAGCCCATCCCAAACAGCAGCAGGCACAGCGTCCCCATAAGGTCCAGGTGGGCAAAGGGGTTCAGGCTCAGCCGCCCTTGCCGCTTCGGCGTCGGGTCCCCCAGCTTATAGGAGACAAACCCATGGGCAAATTCATGGCAAGTAATTGCCAGCAAGATGGCTGGGACCATATACAGCATATCCTTAAGATATTCTACTGAAAACAGATGCCTTAGCATATTCTTATACCTACGCCTTTCCCTCTTCTAGTATCCTTTTGCTTGATGGAATTATATGTATGCCTTATTGAACATCGTTGCTCCAACAGATATATACTAACACACATAAGGCATATAATCCAGCAAAATATTTGAAACAGGGCAATGTGGCTAGCCTGCTCCAAGTCCCCTACCCCATCAACCTTGAGGGATACGATAAAAAAGGAGCGTGTTCCAAGGGAAAACGGAATACGCCCCATCGCTTTGTTGATTCCTAGCTATGTACTTCCAGCTTCCTACTCACAACCCACGCCCCTTAGCCCTAAACCGGAGCCTCCCCTTCTGTCCCTGGCGCTTGCGCCGTTTCTGCCTGGTAATGTTCCAGGATAATACGCTGTATCGTCTCCCTTGTCTGTGAATTGATTGGGTGTGCGATATCACGGTACTCGCCGTCTGCCGCCTTCCTGCTCGGCATTGCGATGAACAGGCCTTTCTCGCCCTCGATTACCTTAATGTCGTGGACTACGAATTCTTCATCAAGCGTGATAGAAACCACCGCCCGCATTTTCCCTTCCTTTTCCACCTTACGGATCCTCACGTCTGTAATCTGCATATTTCCGCCCCCTTTTATGCCATTCCCCCTCCCGCCGAAGCCAGCCGCCAATAGCCGCATGCAGCGGAAGGTCAAATCACATATCTTTCGTTGTGTTCATATACTACTTTAATGCCGTCGCCGCCGCTGAAATATGTATTGGCACGCAGCGTATCCCGGCTCTCTACAATGCAGTTCTCAATATGGGTGTTGTCCCCGATATACACGTCATTTAATATTATGGAATTTTTAATCACACAATTTTTCCCTACAAACACTTTTTTGAACAGGATAGAATTCTCCACCTTGCTGTTAATGATACACCCGCTGGAAATCAAGCTGTTGCGCACCTCAGAACCCACATTGTACTTGGCTGGCGGCAAGTCGTCCACCTTAGAATATACCTTCGGCTCATTACGGAAAAAAGCGCGCACTTTGGGGTCTAAAAATTCCATGTTCGTCCTATAATAAGACTCAACCGTTGCGATATTGCTCCAATAGTCTTCTAATTTATACCCATAAATCCTCTTCATATTCTTGTAGCGGATAAGGATATCCGTCACAAAATCATAACGCCCTTCCTCCGCACACCGCTCTAACATCTCTATCAGCTGGCGCCTGCGGATAATATAAATCCCAGCCGAAATGGTATTGGACTGTGCCACCATGGGCTTCTCTTCATACTCCACAATCCTGGAATCTTCGTTCATGCGCACCACGCCGAAACGGCTCACATCCTCCCCCACGGGCATATCTTTACAGACAATCGTAATATCTGCCTTCTTGCTGATATGGTATTCCAGGACCTTATTGTAATCCAGCTTGTAAACACAGTCCCCAGCCGTTATGATCACATAAGGCTCATGGCTCCTCTTTAGGAAATCCAGGTTCCGGTACATGGCATCCGCCGTGCCCCGGTACCACCATGCATTGTCTGAGGTGACAGTGGGGTTGAATACATAAAGGCCGCCCTGCTTCCTGCCGAAATCCCACCATTTCGAGGAACTTAAGTGCTCATTCAGGCTCCTTGCGTTATACTGGGCCAATATGGCCACTTTCTGGATATGGGAGTTGCTCATGTTGCTGAGCGCAAAATCAATACACCGGTAACTGCCGCCAATGGGCATGGCCGCTATGGCCCTCTTTTTGGAAAGTTCCTGTATCCTGCTGTTATTCCCGCCTGCTAATATTATCCCTAATGCCTTCATACTCTGTCACCTGCCTTAACTATTGATTCCCCGCTCGCCAAAATGCCGTCTGGATAGTCTTCCTTGGCTGTCACGCCTGCAATCGCCGTATTTTTCCCAACCTTAACGCCAGATGGGATGACGGAGTCCTCCCCAATGGTCACAAGGCCAAAGGAGTAGACGCTCTTATTCATCTTGTTCTCCACTTCTTCCCCGACCCCAAGCTCCACGTTGCTGCCAATCTTCACATTCTCTGCAATGATGGACTTGGTGATGGTCACGTTATCGCCAATCACCGTATCCCGCATAATGATGGAATCATGCACCACGGAATTTTTGCCGATTGTAACGCCGGAGCCAATCACGGAGCCATGGACTTCCCCATAGATTTCAGACCCTTCCCCGATAATGCACCGCTCTGTCACGGCATCCTCTGCAATATACTGGGGCTCAATGGCATCGCTTTTGGTGTAAATCTTCCAGTATTCCTCATACAAGTTGAATTCTGGGATCAAATCAATCAGCTCCATATTGGCTTCCCAATAAGAGCCAAGGGTCCCCACGTCCTTCCAGTAGCCGTTGTACTCATACGCGAAAAGACGGCGGCCGTTCTCCCGGCAGTATGGGATAATATGCTTGCCGAAATCACAGTTGCTCTGCTCAGACATTGTGACCAGGGCTTCCTTGAGCACGCTCCAGTTAAAAATGTAGATGCCCATGGACGCCAGGTTGCTCCTGGGGTTCTCAGGCTTCTCCTCAAACTCTAAAATCTGCTTGTTCTCATCTGTGATTACAAGCCCAAAGCGGCTTGCTTCCTCCCAGGGCACCGGCATGGCGGCAATGGTAACGTCCGCCTGGTTCTCCTTATGGAAATCCAGCATCACTTCATAATTCATCTTGTAGATGTGGTCTCCGGACAGGATCAGCACGTATTCCGGGTTATAGCTATCAATATAATTCAGGTTCTGGTAGATAGCATTCGCCGTCCCAGTATACCATTCGCTGTTATCGCTTTTCTCATAGGGGGGAAGGACGGTCACCCCTCCATTGTTGCGGTCCAAGTCCCAGGGGATGCCAATCCCGATATGGGCGTTCAGCCGCAGCGGCTGGTATTGGGTCAGGACGCCTACGGTATCTATCCCGGAATTCACACAGTTGCTTAATGGAAAATCAATAATACGGTACTTGCCGCCGAATGCCACGGCAGGCTTTGCCACATCTGAAGTCAATACGCCAAGCCGGCTCCCCTGGCCGCCTGCCAAAAGCATGGCTATCATTTCTTTACGAATCATGTCTCTCACCTCTCGTCAATAAATTTCTTCATGCTAAGTGTTATGCCCGTAGGGTAATTATACCACAAAAGAATCCTTTCGTACACATATTTCACAATTTTTTTAAGATAGAAAAGGGATTTTTGTCAAATCATACAAAAAAGATAGGTAAATTTTAACAAAATGATGACACATTCACGTTCATACAAAGGATTTTCGGTTTGCAAAATGGATAGGGTTGGTATAAAATATAGATGAGCCAAAATTACGGGGGGTTGCAAGGGATACAAGAAGGGCGTTGCAGAAAACCAACTATAGAAAGAATGGCAGGTAAGACCTATGTATAAGATTAATTTTATGGAACCGGTGCATTTACATTTTATTGGGATTGGCGGCATCAGCATGAGCGGGCTGGCAGAAATCCTGCTGAAAGAGCATTTTGTGATATCAGGGTCGGATTCCAAGGAAACAGCGCTGACGAAGCGCCTAGGGCAGCTGGGGGCGGAAGTTTTTTATGGGCAGCGGGCATCCAACCTAAAGGATGGCGTGCAGGCCGTGGTTTATACAGCGGCAATCCACGGGGACAACCCGGAACTCAAGGCCGCAAAGGAAAAGGGGGTCCCTACCCTAAGCAGGGCGGAGCTTCTGGGGCAGATCATGGATAATTATAAACAGTCTATTGCGGTGGCCGGGACCCATGGGAAGACCACCACCACATCCATGGTGACGCATATCCTGCTGGAAGCCTGCACAGACCCTACCGTGTCCGTGGGGGGGATTTTAAAAGCCATCCAAGGGAATATCCGGGTAGGCAGCTCAGAGGTATTCCTAACAGAAGCCTGTGAGTATACGAACAGCTTTTTCCATTTTTACCCAAAATATGGGATAATCCTGAATATTGAGGAAGACCATATGGACTTTTTCAAGGATCTGGCAGACATCCGGAAGTCTTTCCGCCGTTTTGCAGAGAATGTCCAGCCGGGAGGGACGTTGCTCCTAAATGCAGAAATCCCTGGCCTAAGGGAATTCACGGAAGGCCTTCCCTGCAAATCTGTTACTTATGGGCTGGAAGGAACCGGGGAGTACCATGCCGCCAGCCTAACATTCCAGAAGGACGGGCGTCCCAGGTTCGACCTTGTGCACGGGCAGGAGACTGTGGGGCCCATCGCAATGGAAGTGCCAGGGCTCCATAATGTGTCCAATGCCGTAGCCGCCTGTGCGCTTGGGCTGGAAATGGGCATCCCGTTTCCCTGCATCCAGAAGGCCCTGGCCGGGTTCGGCGGGACTGCCCGGCGGTTTGAGCATAAAGGCAGCCTGGGGGGGATTACGATCGTGGACGATTATGCGCACCACCCTACCGAAATCGCAGCTACCCTGGCGGCTGCCAAAAACTGCGGGGGCGGGCGGATTGTCTGTGTGTTCCAGCCCCATACTTATACGCGCACAAAGGCTTTCATGGATGAGTTCGCACAGAGCCTGGCAGCGGCAGACGTGGTAGTGCTGGCCGATATTTATGCGGCCAGGGAAACGGATACCCTCGGCATCAGTTCCAAAGACCTCCAGAAAAAGTTACAAAAACTGGGCTGCGCATGCCATTATTTTCCCTCTTTTGACGAAATTGAAGATTTCCTGTTAAAAAATTGTATAAACGGTGACTTGTTGATAACTATGGGCGCCGGAGACATTGTACAAGTTGGGGAACACCTGCTTGGACAATAGTTATCCACATTATCCACATCCGATTGGGGAAAACTTTTCCATGGGGATGTGGATTTTTAAGTTAACATAAAGCTTTTTTTCCACCATTCGACAAGATTCCCCTTTTTTCGGTAAAATGCGGGAAAATCCGCACTTCGAGGTGTTTGGCGGAAATTTTTATCCACATTATCCACACTATCCACAATTGCCCAATGCCTTGTATTTTCTGGCTTTACAGGAAAAATTCCACTTCTCAATTTGCCTTTTATGTGCTATACTTTAAGGCACATTGAAAGGTACTGGATCCTTAAAAAACGAACCTGGAGGGTATTATGGAAGACATTACTTTATACAAGGACAAAGGCAATTCCACGACGGCAATCCCCAACCGCTTTATTGACGAATACATGACTGCCGCCAATGGTGAATTCGTGAAAATCTATTTATACCTGCTCCGCTGCATGAACTCGCCAGACTGCAGCTTTTCTATATCCAGGACTGCAGATAAATTTAACCATACAGAAAAGGATATCCAGCGGGCGCTGCGGTACTGGGAAAAGATGCGCCTGCTGCGGCTGGAATACGATGAAGGGAAGTCCATCTCCGGGATTTATTTATTGGAATCCTCCGGCAGCCCGGAGGAAGAGGAAAAGGACGACGCTGTCCCTTTGAAGAAGGCAGAAGGCAGCTTACCGCCTGGAGGCCCTGCCCGGCAGGAGGCAGCCCCAGAAAAGCCTGTTTATACGGCCGACGACATGAAAGCTTTCCGTGAGAAAGAAGAAGTACAGGAAATGCTGTTTGTTGCAGAACGCTATCTGGGGCGGCCGCTTACCCCTACAGACACCCAATCGCTGCTCTATTGGTATGACGGGTTGGGCTTCTCCTCCGATTTGGCCGTGTACCTTTTGGAATACTGCATTGCAGGGGGGCACCGCAGCCTGCACTATATGGAAAAAGTCGCGCTGAATTGGAAGGATTCCGGGATTACTACCGTAGCGCAGGCCAAGCGGGCTTCCAACGCCTACAGCAAAGTCCACCGCGCCGTCATGAAATCCCTTGGGATCCAGGGACGGAGCCTCATCCCTGCTGAAACTGCTTACATAGATAAGTGGAGCAAGGAATTCGGGTTTGGGCAGGACATGATCACTGAGGCATGCAGCCGTACCATCCTGGCCATCCACCAGCCCAATTTCGAATATGCGGACCGCATCCTGGCCAATTGGAAACGCCAGGATATCAAAACCCTTGCCGCCGCCACGAAGGCGGACAAGGATTTCCAGGCCGCCAGAGGCGCTGGGAAGGCTGGGAAGGCGTCCCCTGCCAAGGCAGCCGCCGCCAACCGCTTTAACAGCTTCCCCCAGCGTACCTATAATATTGACAAATTGGAAGCGGAACTGTTAAACAGCGCACGCTAAGGAGACCCCTATGGCATTAAGCAACACCCAATACAATACCTTAATCCGCCGCTATGAAGAAAGGCAGCTGGAGAACCAGCACACGGTATCTGCCCGCACGGAGGCCCTTTATAGGCAGGTCCCCAGGCTTTCCCAAATAGACAGCGCCATCTCATCCGCCTCACTGGCACAGGCCAGGCGGCTTATCAATGGGGAGGATGAGGCGCTAGGCGAACTGAAGCGGCAGATTGCCGCCCTCCATGAGGAGAAGGAACGCCTTCTGTGCAGCCTTGGCTACCCGGCGGATTACCTTTCCCCTCCCTACGGCTGCAAGGACTGCAGGGATACCGGATACATCGGCAACAAGAAATGCCATTGCTTCCAGCAGGCTGCCATCGACCTGGTATACACCCAGTCCAATATACGCCAAATCTTAGAGAAGGAGAACTTCCAGCACTTCTCCGAGCAATACTATTCCGGCTCCCAGGTTAACCCTGCCACAGGCCTGTCCAGCCTTGCCACCGCCCAGAAGGCAGTGGCTCTTTGCATGGATTTTATAGAAACGTTTGACCATGCCTTCAAGAACCTGTTCTTCTATGGGGATACGGGCACCGGCAAGACTTTCTTGTCTAATTGCGTGGCAAAGGAACTGTTGGATACGGGGCATTCCGTGATTTATTTCAGCGCCTCCTCCCTTTTCCATATTTTTGAGAAAAATGATTTCGGGAAAGGCGGCACACCAAACGTGGATTACCAGAACATCTTTGGCTGCGACCTTTTGATTATCGACGACCTTGGCACGGAGCTTCCCAACTCCTTTACCGCCTCGCGCCTGTTCCTATGCCTGAACGAACGCATCCTACGACAGAAATCCACCATTATCTCCACGAACCTTGGGCTTAGGCAGCTGGTGGACACCTATTCGGAACGTACCTTCTCCAGGATCTCCAGCAGCTATGCCATGATAAAGCTTTTCGGGGACGATATCCGGCTGCAGAAAAAGCTGAATGCCCAAGGCGCCTGACAGCCATCCTGAAACCAACAAAAGAAGCTGGATTCCTCAAGCACCTATCAACCATCACATAAAAATTTTATGGAGGACATTGCGATGCAGCGTAACGAAAAAAATTATGAAACTGTCCCAGTGGGGTCTTTGGGCGTTGTCTGCTTGGAAAGCTGCCGGGACCTAGGCAAGAAAATCAACAAGTACCTTGTGCGGTTCCGGAAAGAGCGGGAACATGAACATGAGAACGACATTGCTTTCCGGGGCTACCTAAGGGACACATACCTGGTGGAATGCTCCAACCCCCGTTTCGGCACAGGCGAGGCAAAAGGGATTATCCAGGACTCCGTCCGGGGATTTGACTTGTTCATCATGGTAGACGTGACCAATTACAGCCTAACCTATAGCGTCTGCGGCCACAAGAACCACATGTCCCCAGACGACCATTACCAGGACCTTAAGCGCATCATTGCCGCGGTAGGCGGCAAGGCAAGGCGGATTACCGTCATCATGCCATTCCTCTATGAGAGCCGCCAGCACCGCCGCTCTGCCAGGGAATCCTTAGACTGCGCCCTTGCCCTCCAGGAACTGACTAACATGGGCGTGGATAACATCATCACATTTGACGCGCACGACCCCCGGGTGCAGAATTCCATCCCACTAAAGGGCTTTGAGACCGTACAGCCAGCCTACCAGTTTATCAAAGGTATTTTCCGTGAGGTCCCGGATCTGAAAATCGACAGCGACCACATGATGATCATCAGCCCTGACGAGGGTGGGACAAACCGTGCGGTCTACCTGGCAAATGTACTGGGCATTGACCTGGGGATGTTCTATAAACGGCGTGATTACAGCAAAATCGTAGATGGGCGCAACCCTATCGTGGCGCATGAATTCCTGGGCTCTTCCGTAGATGGGAAAGACGTCTTTATCATTGACGACATGATATCCTCTGGGGACAGCATGATTGACGTTGCTACCGAACTGAAGAAAAGAAAGGCCAACCGCATTTTCGTAGTGTCCACCTTCGGCCTGTTCACCAATGGCCTTGATAAATTCGACAAAGCTGTGGCAGATGGGATTATTTATAAGGTCGTGACCACAAACCTTACCTACCAGACGCCGGAACTGCTCAGCAAGCCTTATTATATCAACTGCGATATGAGCAAATACATTGCCTATATCATAGATACGCTGAACCATGATACCTCTATCAGCGATTTATTGGACCCTTATGAAAGGATCGAGCCATTGGTAAAGAAATATAAGGCTGGCAAAAAAATAAAATAGGGGGATGCGCACCCGCACAAGAGGGAAACGGTTGCTTTGCAATTGTGCCTGGCGGGAACCGCACTGCGGCGGGAAAGGATCCTATTGCGAAATCCACCCGCCGCAGACGGAGAATCCTGCTTTGCAGGGTTCTTTTTTATTCTACAATCTTATAATAAGCCTTCGCCGTAATCCCATACACAATCCCATAAATCACCGCAAATACCCCTACGGTCGCAGCCGTGCAGATTGCAAACAGCGGCATATTGTCCATCCCAAACAGGAAGATTAGGCGGTTCAGCATAGGGAAGGCCACTGCCAAATGGAGGCAGGCTGTGACCAGCGGCAGGAAGAATACCTTTAAGATCTGGCTGCGTATGGAGGCCTTCACTTCCCTGCGGCTTAGGCCTACCTTCTGCATAATCTCAAACCGGCCTTTGTCCTCATAGCCTTCCGAAATCTGCTTATAGTATATTATCATTACGGTGGCTATCAGGAATACCACCCCAAGGAATATCCCCAGGAACAAAAAACCACCGCAGAATATCAGGAACCCTTCCCGCATCTCCTCTTTGGAATCCACAGAAAAGGATATGCCGCCTTGCCCCCCATGGCTGGCATTGTACCCTTCCCGCAGCTGTATTACCCTATCGGCACATTCCCTGCTTTGCTCTAGGGTACCGCTGACATCCGCATAGATATAGTGCCCTATGCTGCTTGCATTTTCCCCGAAGGATGCTTTCTGCATCTCATAAACCTGCTGCAGGATACTGCTGTTCTTCACCACCACGACATACACATCATAGACAATCTCCGTGCCAAGGCCTTCCATGTTAAGTTCCTCTAAATAGGATTTTACCTGAAAGCGCATATCCTGGAACTGCAGGCCCTCGGTTTCCCTATCGCCTTTTTCTGTAAATACAAGGACCTCATCTTCCTTTAATTCCTGCCGGTCGCCTGTGATACGTTCATAGTCCACAAGATCCATAACCTCTACCATGCACAATTCCCCATTGTCCCCTTCAAATGCATCGTCGCTCACAGAGAGGAAGTCAAACCTCCCGCCCTTTTTCCAGGCTGCGCAGCCTAAGCTGCTATACTCTGTCATAGCTTCCACGGAAAGCCCTGCCTCCCCTGCGGCCTGTTCTAAAAACTGCACGGCAATGTCCCTGGCCTCTTTTGGCATATCATTCCCCTTCACCAAAATGTCTTTCGGGGAACGGGTTTCCAGCATATCCTCCAGCCCCGCATACAGGGAAAGGGTCCCTGATACCATCACCAGCACCATTGTGCTCAGGATACAGATATTGGCAAGCCCTACCGCGTTCTGCTTCATACGGTAAACCATGCCTGACACAGAAATAAAGTGGCTGGTCTTGTAATAATACCCCTTATTTTTCCGCAACAGCTTGAGCAGGGCAATGCTGCCTGCTGTAAAGAGGCAATAAGTCCCTATAATGACCAGGATGACTGCCAGGAAAAACATCAGCAAGGCCTCTAAAGGACGTTCCACCCAAATGGCAATCCCATATCCTATGCTCAAGGCAACAAGGCCAAGAAGCGCCATCAGCCAGCGGGTCTTGGGCTCGGCCTCCCCCCTGCTTGTGCTCTGCAAAAGCTCAATGGGCTTTGATTTCCATACCTGGAGCAGGTTATAGGCCAAGGTCGCCCCAAAAATGCATAAAAACAGCGCCAGCACAGAGCCAACGGCCGGCAGCGAAACCGTAAACCCAAAGGAGACTTCCAGATCCGTGACCCGTAAGAGTACGAGGATGACCAGCTTATTGAGGGCAATCCCTGCCGCCAGGCCGCCCAGGATGCTGGCAGCCGCCACCATTGCCGTCTCCCAGAACATCATCTTGCCTATATGGCGCTTTCCCATGCCCAGGATATTAAAGAGGCCAAATTCCTTCTTCCTGCGCTTCATCAGGAAGCTATTGGTGTAAAATAAAAATATCACGGAAAAAATTGCAATTACCCAAGAGCCCAGCCCCAAAATCATCCGCATTTCCTCAGGGTGCGGGATCTTATCCAGCCCTGGGTCCCTGCATATGGCAGCCATAATATAATACATGGCCGTTACGCCGATTGCAGCAATCATATATGGGAGGTAAATGCCGAAATTTTTCTTCAAGTTCCCAAATGCCAGTTTCCCATAAAAAAATCTGCTCATGATAACCTCCCTCCTGTAGTGATCACTGTAAGGGTATCGGAAATCTTCTGGTACATTTCTTCATTGGTGCCAGATCCTTTGTATAGCTGGTGGAACACCTGCCCGTCATTGATAAACAGTACCCGCTTGGCGCAGCTCGCTGCCTTGATAGAATGGGTCACCATCAATATCGTCTGCCCCTCTTCATTGATTTCCTGGAACATGGACAGCAGGGTTTCCGCCGCCTTGGAATCCAAAGCCCCTGTGGGCTCGTCTGCGAGGATTAGCTGGGGGCCTGTAATCAGCGCCCGGGCGACGGCCGCCCGCTGCTTCTGCCCCCCAGATACCTCATAGGGGAATTTGCCCAGGATATCCTGGATAGCAAGCTTCTGCGCAATCGGCATCAGGCGGCTGCGCATCTCATTATAATTCTTGCCGGCCAGCACCAGGGGAAGGAAAATATTATCCTGCAGGCTGAAATTATCCAGCAGGTTAAAGTCCTGGAACACAAAGCCTAAGTTTTCCCTCCGGAAGGAAGCTACCTCTGATTCCCGGATAGCAGACAGGTTCTTGCCATTGAGCATGACCAGCCCGGCCGTCGGCCGGTCCAAGGCAGCCAGGATATTGAGCAAGGTCGTCTTGCCAGATCCCGATTCCCCCATAATCGCCACATACTCCCCTTTCTCCACCGAAAAAGTAACATTCTCCAAGGCTTGCACCTGGTTCCCGCCAAAACGGGCCGTATAGATTTTTTTTACATTATTTACATCCAAAATTGCCATAATATCCTCCTTCTTGGCTTCCATACAATTGATGTCTCTGTTGTTAAGGATAGTATATAGCAAAAAAAGAATACTTACCTTAGATTTGCCTTACAATTTCCATCTGAACCTTACAGTTCTGTAAGGTTTCGGCAAGCCAGTTAAAACAGGATTTTCACCCTGGTGCCTTCCCCAGGCTTAGACTCCATCATAATCTTATGCCCCAGCTTATTTAAAACTTCTTTTACCAAATACAGGCCAATCCCAGAAGCCTTCTTATCACTCCTTCCATTGTACCCCGTATACCCTTTGTCAAAGACCCGGGGCAGGTCTTCCGGCAGGATGCCAATGCCTGTATCCTCCACCACCAGGCACCCGTTTTCCAGGTAAATGGAGATGCATCCTGCAGGCGTATATTTGATGGCATTGCTTAAAACCTGCTCCAGCACGAATACCATCCATTTCTCATCTGTCACTGCCTTAGGCCGGACAGGCTCATACTGCAGGGACAGGCCCTGCCGGATAAACATCGGCGCATATTTGCGGACTGCCTGGCAGATGATAGCGTCCAGGCTGTATTCTTTCAGAACGAAATCATTAATCCCGCTGTTTAAACGGAGGTACTGCAGCACCATCTCCACATACTGCTCAATCTTAAACAGTTCTGCCTCTACCCCGCGCCTCTGCACATAATACTCTTCCGGCCCTGAAAGTTCCTGCTGCAGCAATAGGTGCATGGCTGCAATAGGGGTTTTAATCTGATGGGCCCATAAGGTAAAATAATCTGTCACCCCTGCTTTGTCCTGCACCAGCATGGCCACTTGCTCCACCCTGGATTCCCGGGCAATCCCCAAAAGCCTCTGATACCGCCATTCCAGCCCATCTGATGGATCCGGCAGCTTCTCCGTGCCATTTTTCACCGCCTCCATCTGCCGCTCCAAGTCCACTGCCTTCCTATAGTAGCGCCTAAAATCCACCGCCACTGCCACTGCTGCCAACATAAGGCACAGGGCCAGCGCATATGCTGCAGGCTCCAAGGGCATCCTGTAAAGCCAAAAAACGGCAGCTGCCAATGCCCCGGAACCTCCATACAGGCAGATGACCCTGCAGCGGCTTTTGGCATATTCCTTTACCCAACGCATCCAATCCCCTCCTTTCTGCCAGCGATAGGCTCGTTCCGGGATACCGCCAGCCCCTTCCTTCCTCTGGAGATAACTTCTAGCCCTGCCCCTACTTGGCTTAAGCCAGGATACCGCCAGCCCCTCCCTCTGGGGATAACTCCTAGCCCTGCCCCTACTGGCTTAAGCCAGGATATAGCCAATCCCTTTCTTCGTCTGGATGATATCTTCTATCCCTGCCTCTTCCAGCTTCTTGCGGAGACGCGCTACATTTACGGTCAGGGTATTGTCGTCAATAAAGCTGTCAGACTTCCACAGCCGCTCCATCAGCTTATCCCGGGTTACAATCTTCCCTTTCTGCTCCAACAGGAACGACAGGATCCCCATTTCGTTTTTGGTAAGCTCCACCTGCGCCCCTTCGTAGGTAACCAGCCCCTTACTGCTGTCAAAAATCATCCCCTTATGCTCCAGCAGGCTCCCCTCCCCTGCAAAATCATAGGTCCTGCGCAGCATGGCCTGTACCTTTGCCTGGAGCACGTTCAAATCAAAAGGCTTGGCGATAAAATCATCCCCGCCCATATTGATTGCCATAACAATATTCATATTGTCGGAAGCTGAGGATATGAATATCACCGGCACCTTGGAAACCTTGCGGATTTCATCGCACCAATGGAACCCATTATAAAAAGGCAGGGAGATATCCATCAGTACCAGCTGCGGGCATTCCGATACGAACGCCTGCATCACGTCTTTAAAATCCTCCACGCAGGCTGCCCCATACCCCCATCCCTCCATATGCCTTTGGATTGCTTTTGCAATCACAGCGTCATCTTCTACAATCAGCAGTTTATACATTGCGGCATCCTCCTTATCATAT
This sequence comes from uncultured Lachnospiraceae bacterium, assembly GCA_910588965.1. Lineage (GTDB taxonomy): Bacteria > Bacillota > Clostridia > Lachnospirales > Lachnospiraceae > Petralouisia. The sequence continues at coordinate 59,598 of CAJUSO010000008.1, forward strand.
GCGTACCACGGATTATCCCCTGAGATTAAGAAATCCACTTGCCGCCTTTGCAGCAAGTGGATCTATATTTATCTCTATGTAACTGCAAAGAAACAAATCCCTATGCAGCCCTGGCCTACCGTCACGCTTATAATGGCATCTCGCCTTTATATTTGCCGTTAATCACATAATATGCCATGCTATCTTCCGGCTTAATATAAATCTGGATGGACTTGATAAGCGCTACCCTGTGGCCATCGTCTTTATATGCCTGTTTTACTTTATCTACAATATCTTTGGTTGCGATTTCCTGCCCCTGGAACTGGACATAAACCTCTTCCACTTTCTCTGCCTCTTTCTTGGCGTCAGCTTTCTTGGCTGATGTGCCCTTAGCGGCTTTCTTTGCTGTGTCAACTGTCTTGGTAGATGCTTTTTTAGGTTTCTCCTCTGCAGCCTTGGGGGTCTCTGCCTTCGGCTCTTCTGCTGGCGCTTCCTCAGCCTTTGGCTCTTCTGCTTTCTTCTTGGGCGCCCTCTTCCTCTTTGGCTTTTCTGCTGGTGCCTCCGTCCCTTCTTCCTTGTTCTCAGTAACAGGTTCTTCCACTGCCACGTTTACAACAGCTTCTTCCTTGCTGGCTGCTACTGATTTCGTTGATGTTTTCTTCTCTGAATCCGCTTTCGCTTTTGCCATTTCCTTTTCCTCCCTAAATTTTACTGACAGACCAAAAATCTTTCCATCGCTAACAAAGCTTCCTCTTCATCACTTCCATCAGCCACTATATTCACTGTCATACCTTTCGACGGATTAAATGCCATGATTCCCATAATGCTCTTTGCATTAATTCGCGCTTCATTACTCTCCAGCCTGATTTCACTGTCAAATTGACATGCTACCTGCACCAACTCTGCAATTGGGTTGCTGTACTCTTTAGCTACATTAGATACAATAATTTTCTTCTCGCTCATTTTATCTCTCTTTCCCATGTAATACTATCATACAAGCCCTTCCTGCGTGTCTACCATTAACAAATATACCCTAAGTATCCGTCTTTTTCAAGGGGTTTTCGAAAAACTAGTAATTTCCTACGAAAGAAATTTGTTTCCGGGGAAAAAACTGAACACTTTTACTTTCTTTTCCTATATATTATAGCGGTTTTCTCTTGTATCAGTGTTTTTTATCTACCTGGACAGTTACAAAATAGCTGTCTCCCAGTATTTCCCGAACCTGCTTTTGGATCTGCAAAGCCAGCGCCTCGTCACAGGTTCTGTATCCGTATGGTACCACAATATCAAAAATCAAGTTGGTGCGGGAAGGCCGGGGGACTACACGAAAATCGTGCATTGAGATGGCTGGGTCCATGCCCTCCAGAATCCTGGCCACCTCATCCCTCAGCATCAAGACATGGGCGTCATTTGTCACGATGGGATCCATATGGATGACTGCCTCACAGCCCAGCTTTTGGCAAAGTTCCATTTCCGCCTGGTCAATGATGTCATGAAGCTCTAAGATATCCCCTTCTGCCGGAACTTCCGCATGGAGGGAAATACTCCGCCTGCCCGGCCCATAGTCATGGACCAGCAAATCGTGCACCCCGCATATTGCCTTGTGGGAAAGCACGATCTCCTCAATCTGGCGGACAAACTCCTGCTCTGGCGGCTTCCCGAGGAGCAGGTCCAACGTCTCTTTTGCCGCGCTGAACCCGGCATAAAAAATAAATAAAGCCACCAATACCCCGCAATAGCCGTCTATCTGGATATCCCACAGTTCCCCAGCCAAAGAGGCTGCCAGCACTACGGCTGTGGCGCAGGCATCGCCCAAGCTGTCCAGGGCAGCTGCCCGCATGGCTGCAGAACTGATTTTCTGCCCAATCTTATGGTTATAAAACGCCATATAGAGCTTTACCAAAATAGAGGCTATCAGGATTGCCGCTGCAAGCGGGCGGAAGGCTACCGGCTGGGGATGGGCTGCCTTTGCCAAGGATGTCTTCGCAAGCTCAAAAGCCATCAGGAGGATGGCTCCCGATACGGTTAAGCCTGCAATGTATTCTATCCTGCCATGGCCAAAGGGATGCCCCACATCCGGCCGTGCGCCTGCCAGCTTAAAGCCTATCAGCGTCACGCAGGAGGATCCCGCGTCAGACAGGTTGTTAAAGGCGTCTGCTGTGATGGAAACGGAATGGCTGATGGCGCCTGCCAGGAACTTCCCTAGGAACAGAAAGATATTCAGGATAATCCCGGCCATTCCGCAAAGCATGCCATATTTTTGCCTTACCTGGGGATTTTGGGTGTCTTCTTTATCCTTTATTAATAAATTTACCAAAATTGTCAGCATATTGCAAGGAGTCTCCTAAATTTCTTCCATTAGATTTTATTTTTCTGCAGCAAAAGCCCTTTTCCTTACTGGATTCCTTGGGTGGGATTCTATCTTCCCAATTATACCGAAGCCTTCCTTGGCTGTCAACAGGCGGATAATTTTGGGCAAAAAGGAATGTAACAATAGCTTTTCCCAGCAGGGCATGGTATAATAAATCCTGTAAATCTTGTCACCCAGAGGCCTTGTTTCAAATCCAGAAAAGGAGAGTAGATTTATGGAGAAATTTTTTAAGCTGAAGGAAAACCACACAACGGTAAGGACAGAGGTTATTGCAGGTTTTACGACCTTTATGACCATGGCCTATATCCTTGCAGTAAACCCCAGCATCCTATCCGCGGCAGGGATGAACGCAAACGCCGTGCTGATTGCAACGGCGCTGGCTTCCTTTGTAGGGACGCTTTTGATGGCAGTCCTTGCCAATTACCCCTTTGCCCTGGCGCCCGGTATGGGGCTGAACGCCTATTTTGCCTATACCGTTGTCCTCGGCATGGGGTATTCCTGGCAATTTGCGCTGTTTGCCGTCTTTGTGGAAGGCGTTATCTTCATCATCCTGTCATTGACGAATGTGCGGGAAGCTATCTTCAATGCAATCCCGCTGACCTTAAAAGCAGCCGTCAGTGTGGGGATTGGGCTGTTTATCGCCTTTATCGGGCTGCAGGACGCCAAATTAATTGTAGGCAGCGAGTCCACCCTGGTCACTTACCAGAACTTTAAGGGGGATACCTTCCCTTCCGTGGGCGTAGGCGCTGTCCTTGCCTTGGTGGGCGTTCTGATTACGGCTGTCCTTTTGGCCAAGAAAGTGAAAGGCGGCATTCTGATTGGCATCTTTGCCACATGGGTTTTAGGGATCCTATGCGAACTGGCTGGGATTTATGTGCCAAATCCGGATATGAACATGTTTTCCGTCATCCCATCTGGGCTTATAAGCCTTGACTTCTCTTCCTTCCAGGAGACCTTTGGGGCAGTATTCACCATGGATTTCAGCACAATAAACATAGGGGACTTTCTCATTATTATGTTCTCCTTCCTGTTTGTAGACCTGTTTGATACCCTTGGGACCCTGATTGGGGTTTCCTCCAAAGCGGACATGCTGGATAAGGATGGGAAACTGCCGCGCATTAAGCCGGCCTTGCTGTCAGACGCAATTGCCACCTGCGTTGGGGCGGTGTTCGGGACTTCCACTACCACTACTTTTGTGGAAAGCGCTTCCGGCGTTACGGCAGGCGGGCGTACCGGCCTTACGGCGCTGACTACGGCAGGCCTGTTCCTGCTTTCCGTTATCTTCTCTCCGTTGTTCTTAAGCATCCCCTCCTTTGCGATTGCCCCCGCCCTGATAATTGTAGGGTTCTACATGATGGGGTCTGTTACAAAAATCGACTTTGAGGACATGACGGACGCCATCCCGGCTTTCCTCTGCATCATTGCTATGCCGCTGGCTTACAGTATTTCAGAAGGGATTGCCATTGGGGTAATTTCCTGGACAATCATCAATTTACTTACAGGGAAGGCAAAAGAGAAGAAAATCAGCATCCTAATGTATGTGCTGGCTATTTTATTTATATTAAAATACGTGTTCTTATAAGGATCCTGCATCTTCCATGAAGGAAAAACAGGGGCTGCTGCAGAATGAAATTTGTCTCATTCTGCAGCAGCCCTATTTTAATCCGCTAAAATCCCGAATGCTTCGGTGCGCCGAAATCATAGACCTCATACACAGGGTACGCCCTCTCAAAATGGTATCCCAGCTTTTCTGCAAGGGCTACAGACCACTTATTCTGGGCATCCCAGCTAGGGTACAGGCCCCGGTCCATGCACTCTAACACCAGCCTTGCCCCGCAGGCAGAAGCCAGCCCTTGCCTGCGGCAATCCTCCCTGGTGGCAATTTCAATCTCAATCCCGCCCTGATAAACGGAATAAGATGAGGCTCCGGATACCAGTTCGCCGCCTTTCAAGGCAGCTACGCCCAATCCCCTCCTGCGGTAATCCCCATAAGAGGCAAATTGGGCTGTAAAATCCACCGACCAGGGGTTTTCCCTTGTCTTATGGAAAATAGCCTCATCTATCAGCTTTACCTCATACCCTGCAGGAAGGCTATCTGCGATTCCCATAAGGTATTCCCGGTCAAAAATGCCCGGCTCTTTTTTAATGGCATACCGTTCTGCCCGTTTGCAGCCCGTCCCGTAAATACGCCCGATTTCTTCCATCCAATCCCCGCACCCCTGTTGGGAAGGCACCATAATAATAAAACGGGAAGCCCTTTCTGCAGGCTTTTCCCGGATTAGCTCCGGATTTACTTTTCCTGAAAAATAACAGAAATCCCCCAGGATAATCCGTGCTGATGTTGGGTTGTGCACGTCATCTGCCCAGGCCTCCCCCATACAGCCCTGCAGGCAGGACCAAATCAGGGATTCCTCCCATCCTGCAAAAAGCGGGGCTATCACAAGGACCGAGGATGGGCTTAATTTATAAATTGGCATTCTGGCCACCGGATCCTTTCTCTGCATGCCGCCTCATCTACATAATGAAGCACAAAATCTGAAAACACCTTTTCATGGTCCATATAAAACAGACGCCGCTTCTTGATCCCCCTCCCCTGCATCTCTTTTGGGGCAAGCGCAACATCCGCCTCCAGCAGCATGGGGATGTCAAATTCACTGTCCCCTGCCGCAACCGTGCCGCAAGGAATGCCATCCTTCCCCTGCTGCGGCCCTGTATACCCTCCCGGCAGGACACCCGCTCCCCCCTGGCTTTCTTCCCATAGCCTTTGCTGGAACCTTCGGACAGCATTGCCTTTGGTCAGTATCTTTGGTACTACATACACTTTCGCCCCATTTAAAAATACATCCACCAGCGAAGGATCCAGCGCGTCCTGTAACTTCCTGGCCGTCTGCCTGGGGCGCGCGCTTTTGGTAAAGAGGAACAGCTGCTCAATATCCCTGATTTCAAAGTCCACATCCCTATCTTTTTCCAGCAGCTTCTGTGCCTTATGTAATTCCTCCTGGCAGCCTGCGGCCATTTCCCTGGATTCCCTATACCAATCCATGTCCTTCTGCCCATCCACTAACAGGATCCCGCCATTGCAGGCCAAGGCATAGCCAGGGGCGCAAATCCCGAAATCAATCCTTCTGTACTGCTCCACCGTCCTGGTGGTAACAGGCACAAACAGGGATTTTTCATTGACTTTCTGCAGGAGCTGGTAGGAACGCTCTGTCATAAAAGAGACTTCCCGTCCCTGATAAATCTCTACACAGCGTTTCTCCTCCCCAATATCATGCTTATAGGAATAAATCAACGTATTGTCCAAATCTGAATAAAATACCATCCTGTACTTGCCAACCCTTTCTGGCAGTTTTTAAGCCCTATCTGCCGCCCCAGGCTGCAAAGCGCCTAGGGCACGCATCGGGGGAACCGCAATGCCCTCCTGGCGTGACGCCAGAAGCCTATTCCCTTACCACTGCTTTCCTCAATAAATCCACTGGGATCATGGTCATGGACAGCAGGATAACCGCTGCCCATCCCGTAATCCCAAAGGGTACGCAGCTGAACATATTCCCAATCCAGGTGAAGGCCGTAAAGGGCACTAAAGCCGCGTTTACAATCAAGGCCTGCACAAGGATAATCGTAAAGAATACTTTCAGGAACCCAGTATTTTCATTCAGCCCCTTGAATATGCCAAACCTGTCGTCCCGGACATTGAAGCCATTAAACAAGGCGCTCACGATAAATAATACGAAATACCCTGTTAAATGCTGCTCCTCTGTCTCAAATAACCCCCGGAAGAAGGGGAGCTTCAGGTACAGGAAGCTGATGGCTGTCAGCCATGCGCCCATGGTCAGGATCTGCGCCATCATCTTCTTGCTGACAATGCTCTCATCCCGCCTCCTGGGCTTTTCGTCCATGTATTTCTTCAAGGCTGGCTCGTTGCCCAGCATGATTGCGCCCAGGCCGTCCATGACTAAGTTTACGAACAGCAGATGGGTTACCTTCAGGGGCTCTTCCACACCAAAGAAAGGAGCGATAGCGCTCACCACAACGGCAGCCACGTTGATAACCAGCTGGAACTTGCAGAATTTCAGTATATTATGGTAAATCGTCCGCCCATACCAGATAGCATCCTTGATGGACTTAAAGTTATCATCCAAAATAACAATCTTCCCAGCTTCTTTGGCAGCCTCTGTCCCGCTTCCCATGGCGAAGCCCACGTCTGCCCGCTTCAAAGCCGGGGAATCGTTTACGCCGTCCCCAGTCATGCCTACAACCAGGTTCATTTCCTGGCACAGGCGCACCATCCGGGACTTATCGGTAGGCAGCGCCCGGGCAATGACGCGGATTTGGGGGATAATCTTCTTCACTTCTTCGTCAGACATCTCATTTAACTGGGCGGAGGAAATGGCCCGATCGGATGCTTCCTGCAAAAGCCCGGCATCTTTTGCAATGGCTACGGCTGTCTCCAGCCTGTCCCCTGTAATCATCACGACCTGGATCCCGGCTTCCTTCACTTCCCGGATAGCCTCTTTGGCCTCCGGCCTTACATCGTCCCGGATGCCCACCAATCCGATAATCACGATATCATCGTTGATTTTGTTCTCTGCCATGTCTTTTTCAGAATACCCAAAGGCCAGCACGCGCATTGCCTTTGCCGCAAGGGCGTCAATCTTCTGATCCAAGGCCGCCTTGTTGATATCCTTGATTTCGCCGTCCCCATCCATATACTTGGACGCCATCGCCAGCAGGCGTTCCGGCGCGCCTTTATAGAAGGTCTTCCCCTGCCGGTCAATCCTGGCCTGGCTGAACTTATTCGTGGAATTGAACCCCTGGGATTTTGTAACGGCATTCTCCTTATCAGCTTCCAGGCTGCGGAAGGTAGCCTCCCCAATGAATTTCATCAATGCCTGGTCGGTGGCGTTCCCGCCAATCACCCGGTGCTCGCTGTCAAACATAGACTGGGTATTCTTCCCGATTGCAAAATCCAGCAAAGACTTCACCCGTTCATGCCTGCCCAATTCCGGGATTTCTATGGATTTCCCATCTGCTGTGAAGAAATCCACCACTTCCAGCATGCCCTTTGTAATCGTACCCGTCTTGTCGCTGAACAGGATGTTCAGGGAACCTGCGGTCTCAATCCCTTCTGCCTTACGCACCAATACATTGTGGTCCAGCATCTTGCTGGTATTCTGCATCAGCACCAGGGAAATCATCAGGGGCAGGCCTTCCGGTACGGCGCATACAATAATAACTACCGCAAGGGAAACAGCCTCTACAATTTTCTTGATGACCACTTCCATGCCTAGGCCAAAGAATGCGGAAAACCCGCCTGCGGAAGTGACAAAATATACAAAGTATAAAAGAGCGATTACAACCGCACCGATATAACCAAAGGTGGAAATCTGCTTGGCAAGCTTGGCAAGCTTCACCTTCAAGGGGGAATCCGGCTCATCCTCCTGCATCTCCTCTGCCATTTTGCCCATCATGGTCTTTAAGCCCACTTTACGGACATCCAGGATGCCTTCCCCGTCGAACACCACTGCCCCGCGGAACAGGGAATGGCCGTCTACGAAGGTATCCCCCGTAATGTCATCTGCCAGCTGCACATCCTCCGTAACGGCTTTTTTCTTACATTCCTCCGCTTCCCCATTTAAGGCAGAGTTGTCTACCCGCAGGTCGCCGGATACCAGGATGCCGTCTGCCGGGATCTTATCCCCGGACTGAAGCAATACCTTATCCCCTACCACTACGTCGTCCACATCGACCACTGCCACCATGCCGTTACGGTGTACCTTACATTGGTCTTTTTTTGTGCTGTCCTTCAGCTCACGGTATTTCGTGTCGCTGGCAACGCCAGTCTTGGCAGACACAAAGGCTACAATCAAGACTGCCACAATGGTCCCTAAGGGCTCGTAGATTTCTGCATAGCCGAAAAAGAACATGCCGATCATCAGCACTGCAATAGCCAGCAGAATCTTAATCATAGGGTCGCCAAAGGTCTCTTTAAATTCTTCCCAGAAGGTAGTCGGCTCTGAGTCTGGGATTTCATTGGAGCCGTATTTTGCCCGGGAATCCTCTACCTCTTTGTCAGTAAGTCCATTAAATTTCATCGTGTTCCTCCTTTAAGGTTGTATTGGCACATTAAGAAAAGAAGAAGAAACTGCCCATTTTTAGAACCGTTCCCCCTTCTTCCCTAAACGAATCCTACCCAAGATTTATACGTCTGCCATTCCCTAGATATAACGGTTTGCCAGCTCCCCAATCCCGGGGTCGCTGGTCCCCTGCCCTATCGCATTAAATTTCCATTCTCCATTATGCCGGTACACTTCCCCAAAAATCATGGCTGTCATCCCAGAGTAATCCTCTGTCAGGTTATAATGGCACATCTCATTGTTAGTCCTTCCATCCACCAGGCGGATAAAGGCATTCTGTATCATCCCAAAATGCTGTTTCCTCTGGACTGCCTGGTAAATATTTACCACTATCACAATCCTGTCATACTCGCTGGGCACCTGGGCTAAATCCACCAGGATCTGCTCATCATCCCCATCCCCGGCGCCGGTTAAATTATCCCCCATGTGCTGCACCGTGCCGGACTGGTGGCGCAGGTTCCCAAAATAGACGATATCCTCTTTGCCCCTCAGCTTGCCGTTTATCAGCAAAAATGCGGAAGCGTCACAGTCAATATCCTGCGGCTTTGCAGAGAAGAACCCCTTCTTCTTCTGCTGCACCTCATCCCATCCTAACCCAATCATAACCTTGGAAAGCCCTGCATTATCCTTTGACAGGCTGACCTTCTGGCCTTTCTGTAAACTAACCGACATAACCTATTTCCTCCTTTTTATCCTGCGCTTTACCGCTATTTCCGCCCGGCTTTCCACCTCAGCCCCCAGTGGAACGCCTGATCCAAAGCCTCATGCCCTGGGAAAAACCGGACGATTTTTTCCACGCTGAATGTCTCGTCATTCATATTTTCCAGCAATGCAAGCCCGCACATCCTGTCTGAGGAATTGTATTCATCCATCTTCACAATCAAATCCTCGGCTTTCGGATAGCGGATTGTCACAATGCCGTCCGCCTGCTGCCAGTTGGCAATGCCCTCATAAATAAAAGTATAGACAAGAATCCTTTTAATATTCCCAATCTGGTCCCCATTAATCCGCAAGTTCTCGCCTGCTGCCGCCGCCCCGGTCCTATCGTCCCCGTCCAGGGCGATATAGGGCGGGCGGTTCAATGCGCCGAAGCCGTTCCCCAGTGCCTGCACTGCCCCTTTCTGCCCATCCTTCAATTCATATAAGCATCCCAAATCCAAGTCAATCCCCTGGCTGCCGCCGAAAAGCCCTCCCAAAAGGCCTTTCTTCACAGGCCGCGCATTCCAGTTCAGGTTCACCAGGATTTCACCCAGGCCGCCGGAAGCCCCTTTCTTCAGGCTGACCTTCTGCCCCTTCTGCAAGCTAATCGCCATATTAATTCTCCTTTCCCTTCTTATCCGGCAGGGAACGGATCCTGCCTACGCCACTTCCACGCCATAATTTGCGCAAAGCGCCGCAAGGCCTCCCTGATATCCGCATCCAATCGCATTGAATTTCCATTCATTCCCATTTTTGTACAGTTCCCCAAACACAGCCGCCGTCTCGATAGAGAAATCTTCCCCCAAATCATACCGCAGCAGTTCCTCCCCTGTCTCCTCATTATAAATACGGATAAACGCATTATTCACCTGGCCAAAATTCTGCCTGCGCTGCTCCGCCTCATAAATCGTCACAGTAAACGCAATCTTGGAAATATCCGCAGGCACCATGGAGAGGTCCACCTTAATCTGCTCGTCATCCCCATCCCCGGCGCCTGTCAGGTTATCCCCCATATGCTCTACAGCCCCTGACGGATGCTTCAGGTTCCCATAAAACACGAAATCATTCTGTGAGGACACCTTCCCTGCGTCTGTCTGTAAAAATGCTGCCGCATCCAAATCAAAATCCCCGCCTGTATCAAACTGATTCACATCCCAGCCTAACCCCACTACAACCTTGGATAAACCCGGATTCCCTTTCGTAAGGCTCACTTTCTGCCCTTTCTGCAAATTCACTGGCATTTTCCCATACCTCCTTAAACTTTTCCTGTTTCTGCACCCTTCCTAACATCCCTGCAAAAGGATTCCCCCTATGCTACTTCAATCCCATAATGCCCGCATAAGGCTGCCAGCCCCCCTTGGAAGCCGCTACCGATGGCGTTAAATTTCCATTCATTGTTATGCCGGTACAGTTCCCCTACCACGATGGCTGTCTCTATGGAGAAATCCTCCCCCAGGTCATAATGGATCAGTTCCTGCCCGGTGGATTCATCCACAATGCGGATATAGGCATTGGATACCTGGCCAAAGTTCTGCCTCCTCACATCTGAATCATAGATGGTAACCGTAAAGGCCACCTTGTCAATATTGCTAGGGATTTTGGCCAAATCCACAAGGATCTGCTCGTCATCCCCTTCGCCTTCCCCTGTCAGGTTATCGCCCATATGCTTTACGGACCCGCTGCTGTGCTCCAGGTTGCTGTAAAAAACAAATTCCTTCTCCGTCGGGCACTTCCCATTTGCGCCCAGCATAAAGGCTGCGGCATCCAGATCAAAGTCTGCGCCGGAATCAAATGCATTCACATCCCAGCCTAAGCCCACCATAATATTCTTTAACCCTGGGTTTCCTTTTGTCAAATCTACTTTCTGTCCTTTTGATAAATTAATTGGCATAAACGAACAACCTCCTTATTTTAAATTTTCTTATTGGGCATATGATACATCCTGTTGAACTCTGTCTTGATGTTTTCAAGCCTTGCCTGATCCTCCATCCGCTGTTTCCTTGCATTTTCCTGGATCTGCTTGGTCTCGTCAATCCCGCTTACAATTGTCCTCCAGGTTGTTTCCAGTGTCTCAATCTTAATGGAGCTGCCAGACGCCAGCCGGGCTGTCATCTTGGACTGCTCCGCAGTGTTCCTTGCATTCTTAATCAGCATCTCGTTCGTCTTCTCATCCAGGGCGGACATGGCTTCTGCCTGGATGCGCTGGCGCTTGAGCATAATGGCCTGGGCCAATGCCTGCTTAAAAACCGGCAGCGTTACGATAAAAGCAGAATTAATCTTCCGTACCAGGTTCATATTGCTGAATTCCATGGTCTTAATCATGGGGATGGACTGCATTGCCACATTTTCCGCAGTCCGAAGGTCCTGGGTGCGCTGTTCTAACATCATCAAAGCCTGCTGGAGGCTCTGGATTTCAAACTGGATGGAATTGTCCCCGGTAGACTCCATGTCCGCCTGCCTCTGGGCAATATAATCCTCTATTTCCCTGCAGCCTTGTTCCCCTGCCAGGATATACTTCACCAATTCATGGTAATAATTCACATTCGCATCAAACATCTGGTTCAGCTTGCGGTTGGACTGCTTAATCTCGGATTCATACTGCTTGAGCTGGACGTAAATCTTATCCACCTCGTCCCCCATGGTGTGGTACTTCGCCAAAATCTTATCCAGCTGCTTGCGCAGGTTCCCAAACAGCTTCCCAAACAGACCTGGGTTCTCCTTAATTTCCTCAATATCAAATTTATCCATAATCTTGGCCAAGGTACTGAGCATGGCGCTGGAATCGTCCAGCTGGGACATATCCATGCTGTTCAATACCACGTCGGAAGCCTTGGAAATCTCCTCTGCCGCCTCTGCCCCAAAAGACACGATGGTCTCCAGGTTATATACCTCTATGGTGCTGGCAAGGGCATCCACTTCCGGGGATCCCGTCAAATCCTCATCCATCTGCTGCCTGTCAGCTACAATATCGTACTGCTCCACCACCTCAATCTCATTCTTGGCAGACGGGACAACCGCCTGCTGCTGCATTGCCGTCTTGCTAAAATCAAGTCCCATAGTCCATCACCTCTTAAATATCCTTTCCCGCCAGGTCTGGCGTATGTTGGAGGAAAGCCTGCCAAAATCAGGGACGCGCAGATCGTACAGGTAATCCCCAATCTGGTGCTCTTCCATAATCCTCTGGTTAAAGTACTTCTCTATGTTCTGATACCCGGTGGGCACGAAAAACAGCACGTCAAACCCTGCCAGGTTTAAAAACGCAGCTAAAATGGAATCCTCTAAAGATATCATATGCTCCGTTGTGTTGATATAGATAAACTTCGGGTTTTTCCTGGTAAAGTCAAACCCCTGGATTTTACGGACAATCTCCATTTTCATATTCAGGATAGTGGCAATCACCGTATACTCCATCCCATTCTCAAAAGTACCCTTAATCACCCTCTGCTCAATCAGAAGCTGCAGCTTATCTAAGATATGTTCCTGTATCTCTTCCCGCAGGAAACCATAGGGATAACTCTGGTGGGCCTTGATCTTGGCCCGCTGCAGCTTGCCGTTTTTAAAAAACTCCGCCGCATGGGCTTTGATAGGGTTGGGGTCTGTGGAACTGATATAGGGCACAGACCTCACTACAACCGTCTGGTCCGTCACCAGCTTCTTCATCTCGCTCCAGTAGGCTGAGGCATTGCCCGCCTTCACGCCAGACACCTTGGCAAAAACCACCGGGATATTCACCACGCCTTCCACTGTGCTGAAATTGGGGCGGTACTTCACCTCCTGGTCCCAGAGGATGGCAATTTCCTCATACATGGTCTGCAAGGACAGGGCATTGGCCTTCCCATACTGCCTGTCCCTGTATATACCGGAATCCCGGTACATGATATCGTCCAATTCCCGTTCCGCATGGTAGGCTGCCGTCCCCATGCGTATTTCTGCATTCTCCCTGGGATACTTCTCCACAGCCAGGGACTGCTCCTGGTGGATTTCATACAGAAGGCTGTCCTTTAGGCAGCACCCCTGGTTCAAATCTGGGCATAACACCAGCACATCCACTGGGAGCCTGGCCGCAAACCGCAGGAACATGGCCTCATTTTCAGTCCTGCATCCCCCAAGGGAAATCAGGCAGCCAATCTCCGGCATTTTCCAATTGGAAAATAACTCTGCCTGGTAACGTTTCAGCCAGCAAATCAGGTAAACAGCTTTATTGGTCAGCTTGTTCAGGTTCATGCCCGGCTTTTCGGCCTCTTCGGATATCATATCCACAAAAGCCTGCTTCATGATACGCTCAAGCTCCAGGTTCGCCGTATATTTGATATTGGCAGACAGATCCAGCAGCATCTGGTCCTGCTTGGCATAATTCTTCCGGTGAATGGCATTAATCTCTTCCATGGAAGGCTGCGCAATCCCCTGATCCAGGATGAAAACCTTCCGTTTTTTATTTTTCAGCTCCAATTGGAACTGGTACAAGTCGTTCAGGTACGTCAGCTTATCCCAGACGCCGGAAATCCTGCAGAAGCAGTTATAAAAGAACTTCGGATCCTCCCCCCGGGACTTTACGTCCCGCTTGATATCCTCCAGCCCCTTCCCTTCTATCCAGGCATTGGTACAGGCTGATACTTCCGGCTTCCTGCCATACAGCCGTTCCCTGTTCATCTCCTGCTCCAGCTGCTGCCGGATCCATTTTAAATTGAAGGTCTCCGGGAAAGGCCCTAAGCCCTCCGCTTTCCATTCCATGGATATCCTGGACTCCCTATCCAGCTTGAGGTAATTCGCGTCCCCCTGGTATTGGAGCAGGACAATGTCACAGCCTGCGTGGGAAAGCACCTCCAAAAGCTTCAGTTCATAATTGCTGACCTCCCCTTCGTATAGGATTTTGGGGATGCTGCCTTCGCCCAGCTGGTTTACGATGCGTTCGAACTTATAATAGAGCCAGCACATAAACTTGATGTAGGCGTTCCGCAGCATGTTTTCATTCTTGCCCTCCTGGCGCATGCGGTCTAAGGTATCAAAAATAGAGGCTGCCACATTCTGCCTTTGGTAATCATTCATCCTGGGAAGCCACTTCTTCAGGCCAGACGCAAGGAACCCAGCGTCCATCCGGAAATCCATGCCCATGATTTCCCCATAATATGCCAGGTTCTTCTCATCCGGATTGGGGATCCTGCCCTCTATCACCACGCCGGACCTCCTGGCAGCATCATAATACTTCTGGATAAAGCTCTTCACTTCGCTGCTGTACCCATTAATACGGTAGAAATAGGCCCATTGCCCATTCCTCTCATTCAGATTCTGGAAATAACCATTCAAATCCTGCAGTTCTTTTTGTCTAAACATATGCCTTCCAACCACTTTCCCATACGCCTTAATAACGGCTCATTTTATTCCGGTTCATAACAAAACCAAGGCCAGCGCCAACCAACCCGCCCAATATATGGGTCAGGTTCGAAATGTTATCATGTACGAACATGCCCTCATACACCTGCTGGCCAATGTAAATCACCGCCACCAGGATAAAGGTCAATGGAATCTCCCCTTCCCTGACACAGGTAAAAGAGGACAGCAGGATCAGCGCAAACACCACGCCGCTCGCCCCTAAGAGCATGACCCGGGGAAATAGGGCAAAATGCACGCTCCCGGTAGCCAGGGCCGTCATAAGGATGACAAATAGGATATTGGCTGAGCCATACTTCTCCTCCAGCAACGGCCCAACCACAAGGATCAGCGTAATATTCCCAAACAAATGCTCCCAGCCTGCATGCCCCGCCACATGCCCCAAAAACCGGATATAGGTGAGGGGATCGAAGAAAGAAGAACGGTATACGCTAAAGACCATGGAATTGGAACGCCCATCAGTAGCATAATTTAAGAGCATTGCGAGAAAACACAGAATCGTAAAGCTCAGTATGACAGGGGAATTAAAGGATACCTTAAGTTTTGTATTGCTATTTGCCATTTGACGCTTCCTCTTTTCAGAATTAATATGCTACCATTATATAGTTTTTCCAAAATATTTTCAACAGGATTTTGGAAATAATTGTTTTCCTGGAAAAGATAGCCAAATCCTTGCGGAGCGTTCTTGATGGGATTGCATGCTTTGGTGCGCCGGGCACAATTGCGAAGCAATATGATACCTAGTGTGCGGGTGCGCATCCCCCGGAGGGTTTTATCTGATAGGAAAGCCATGGACTTTTATGCTTTACAGCAACACGGTTTTTCCTATTAAGATAAAAAAAGGCGGATGCCCGCCATATAAACGGGCCCGCCGCCTCTTTTCCCTGGCAATGCCAGACACTGGCATCCGCCTTGCTCATCCCTGCGTAAACCTGGACAAGAACTGCCTCGTCCGCTCTTCCTTGGGGTTCTCAAATACCTCCCGGGGATCCCCTTGCTCCAGGATGCGCCCCTCATCCATAAAAATCACTTGGTCTGCCACATCCCGGGCAAAGGCCATTTCATGGGTCACAATCACCATGGTGGTCTTCTGCTCCGCCAATTCCTTGATGACCTTGAGCACTTCCCCTGTGAGCTCCGGATCCAGTGCCGAAGTGGGCTCGTCAAAGCACAGGATATCCGGCTGCAGCGCCAAAGCCCGGGCTATCGCCACACGCTGGCACTGCCCCCCGGAAAGCTGGTGGGGATAATTCCCCATCCGGTCTGACAGCCCCATCTGCCTGAGCAGTCCCTTGGCCTCTTCTTCTATTTCCCCATGGATTTTCTTTTTCCCTGCATCATAGCCTGGCTGCCCTTTTGCCAGCAGTTCCTTGGCCAGCATCACGTTCCCCAGCGCCGTATACTGCGGGAACAGGTGGAAGGATTGGAACACCAGCCCAAAATGGAGCCGCTTCTTGCGTATTTCTGATTCCTGCTGGGTAGATGGGTCCTCCGCGTCAAATAAAACCTCCCCATTCACCCGGATAACCCCCTTATCCGGCTGCTCCAGGAAATTCAGGCACCGAAGAAGCGTCGTCTTCCCGCTCCCGGAAGAGCCAATCATGGACAGCACCTGTCCCTTTTCCAGGGAAAAGCTAATGTCTTTGAGCACCTCTGTATGGCCAAAATACTTCCGTATATGTTCCACTTCCAAAATCGGCATGCCATTTGCCTCCTTTACTTAAAATAATCCAGCTTCTTTTCCAGCTGCCCCAGGAGGACAGTCAGGATGCCATTGAAAACCAGATAATAGACGGCTGTGAAAAACAGCGGCCAGATTGCGCCGGAAATCCCCTGGGAGCCCTTCATAAAGGCCTGCCCGGCCCAGATAATTTCCTGCAGGGCAATAATCCGGGCAAGGGACGTATCTTTTACCAGGGTGATAATCTCATTGGACATGGGCGGCACAATCCGTTTAATCATCTGGAGCAGCGTAACATGGCAGAAAATCTGCGCCTTCGTCATGCCTAAGACCAATCCGGCCTCCTTCTGCCCTACAGGTACGCCCTGGATGCCGCCCCGGTAAATTTCAGAAAAATAGCAGGCATAATTCAGGATAAAGGATACGGAAGCCGCCAGGAACCGCCCAGACTCGCCCCCGCCCCAAATTGGGTTGTACAGCACCAGGCCTGGGAAATAATAGATAATCAAAAGCTGTATCATCAGCGGCGTGCCGCGGATAACCCAGACAATCAGTTTCGTAAAAATGCTCAAGGGCTTAAACCGCGACATAGACCCAAAGGCAATCACAAGCCCCAAGGGGAACGCGCCTGCCAAAGTCACGGTGAAAAGCTTCAAGGTCTGCAGGAACCCCATATTTAAGGCCTTTAAGACCACCGGGAGCTGGTCTAACATCTGTTCCATAAATCCTCCAATCTCTTATCCCGCCATATGTATGGCTGCCTGCATCCTCTTACTGTTCTATCAAGGTAGCCTGTACCTTATAGGCCTCTGCCGCCTGCTTCATACTGCCGTCCGCATAGCTTGCCGCAAAGAAATCATTCAGCGCCTGGGTCAGGTCAGATCCTTTGCGGAACCCAACCCCATACTCTTCATTGTTCAGGACAACGGTATAGGAAAGGCCGTCATAGCTTGTGCCTTCCCCCACCATGGCTGCCGCCATCAGGGAATCAATGACAGCTGCATCCGAAGTCCCTGCCGCTACTTCCATCAGGGCGTCCGCCTGGGTTTTGACCGCCGTATATTCCAGCCCAAGCGCGCTTACCTGCGCTTCCCCGGCGCTTCCTGCCTCTACGGCAAAGGCCAGGCCGGAAAGGCTCTCCGTATCCTGGTATTGGTCTGCCTTGTCAGATGGGACAATGACAATCTGGCCATTGTTGCAATAAGGGTTGGAGCAAGACATGGCGCTTTTTACCTCGTCTGTCAGGGTCATCCCATTCCATACGCAGTCAATGGTCTTCCCGTCCAGTTCCAGGATCTTATTGTCCCAGTCAATCTCTACAAACTCCGCCTGCACGCCAAGGCTTTCTGCAAAGGCCTTGGCCATATCGGCGTCAAAACCAATCCACTCGCCGCTTTCATCCTTGTAATCCATGGGCTCAAAATCAGTAATCCCTACTACCAGCGTCCCTTTGCCTTTGACATATTCCAAATCGCTCCCTTCGGAAGCATCCGGGCTGCCTGCATCCCCAGCAGGTTCCGAAGGTGCATTATCTGCCCCTGCATCCCCGGCAGATTCCTCCAAAGCCCCGCCGCCTGCGCTTGCGTCAGCGGAAGCTTCCTTTTCCCCGCTGCCGCAGGCTGCCAATGTGGCTGCCATCATTACAGATATCATAAGTGCAAGAATTTTTTTCATGTTTCCTCTCCTTTTCATCCTTTTAACTGTCACGTCACTATACTAACAAGTTAGCACGTTAAAGTCAAGGGCTTCTTGCAGCTTTTATGATTTTTTTCTGCAGGGTTCAGCATTTCAGGAACCCTTGGGCAAAAGCCTGTATGTATTCATAGCCTACCGCCAGGTTGATATTCTGCCCGCTGTCTATCCCTGCCGTGCTGATGCCGATTACCTCGCCGTACATATTCAGGACCGCGCCGCCGGAACTGCCATGGGAAATCGGCGCCGTAAACTGGATCATATCCACATTGTCAATCACCCGGAAACCGGAAATTATGCCGTCAGACACAGAATTAAAAAGCCCCAGCGGGCTGCCGATTGCCACTACCTTCTGCCCCCGAACCAGCTTTTCTTGGCCCTGATAGATTGGGATGGGGTTTAATTGCCGGTCTATCCGCAGGATGGCAAGGTCCAATACCGTATTGTACTTTATCATCTCATCTGTCCGGTACACCTGCTCATCCTCCTCAATCCGCACAGAATAAGACCTGCCCCCAGACGCCACATGGCTATTCGTCAGGATATAGCCATCCCGTCCAATCATAATGCCTGAGCCGCTGCCAACCGTCTTGCCCTTCGCATCATGGATTAGGATGAGCACCACCGAGGATGCCAATAAGGCCAGTTCCTCATAAGGCAGCTCCTGGCGCCTGACTGCTCCCGGCGCCTGTTGCTTCCCCCCTTGCGGCTTAGGCCGCAGCATCTCCTGGGTACGCCTGTCACGTTCTGGTATCCGGACGTCCACAACCGCAGGGGCTTTCCCTGCCTTGGCCTTTTTCTCAACCTTGCCCCGGGCGCTGCCTGGCAGTTCCCTTGGCTGGCAGTGCCGGTATGGGGACGGATTATATTCCGGGACAGGGATTTGGCTGGCAATCTCTGCGCCAATCCTTTGGGAGAGCCCAAGCCGCCCGGATTCGCCGTCAATATCCTGCCCTGCCTGCAGAAGGAGCACATCAAAGCCCAGCTGCGTCAGCAGATAGCAGAACAGGTACTCCTGTTTTTTACTGATATTCCCAAAAACAGCCTTCCTGGAAGCTTCCGGGCGCCAGGCATGCAAGGCCTCGGGAACAGTCTGGTCCAGCCAGAATAACAGCTTTACCACAAAGTTTTTCTCAATGGAAGCGCTAAGGCCGGCCTTCCCCTGCCCTAACAGGCCTAATGCCCCGCTGCAGGCTTGCCCAAGTATCTGTGACAGCTGGGAGCCTGGCGTAATACACCTGGTCCCAATGCCCTGCCCCTTCGCATCCATCCAATTTTCATAACACCCAGAATAATAGTCCGCATCCTCCCTTGCGGACAGCCTGGGAAGCTGGTTCCCCCTATAATAAAAGCCGCTGCCTGCCTGCATCCTGCTTGCCAGCGCCTGGTCCATCCTCTCAATTTCCTGAAGGCGCCCCGCATCCAAGCCCTTCACCCTAAGAAAATACACATCCCTGCATGGGCCTTCCATACCGCCCTTTACTTCCATAAAACCGCTGATGGAGGATATCTCCATGGGATTCCTCCGAACCTTAAATAAACTATCCTGCATACCGAAACCACCTTATCCCTTTGTATTCATTCCCGGAAACTAAATACCCCCTTGCGCCGGCCGTTCTCCCTATGGCCGCCCCTTGGAGATTCCCTTTACCCCCATTATAAAAACAGCCTGCTGATTTTTCAAGCACAAAATCAATTCCCCTGCGGGAATACGCCCGCTGGAAATTTCCCTATTCCTTTTCCCGCTTATCTATGCTAAGATGTAACTTATGGAAATTTATTATGATAGAAGCTGAGGTGCATTGTATGAAAGAGAAGAATATCCTGAACAACAAATATTTCCTATATCTCACAGAGTTTTTTTCTGGTATGTCCGTGATGGCTGTGGAACTGGGCGCAAGCCGCCTGATGGCTCCTTACTTCAGTTCCTCGCAGATCGTATGGACTGTAATTATCGGCGTGATTATGATTGCCATGGCGCTTGGGAATGTATGGGGCGGGCGTCTCGCAGATAGGGACCCTTCCCCGGACAAGCTCTATGGCAGGCTCCTTTTGGCTGCTGTATGGATTGCCCTGATCCCCTTTGTTGGCAGATACCTGATTGGCGGGATTTCCCTGCTGCTGGCAGCCTTCGTCACCAAAAATTTCCTGGTGTGGGCAGCCCTTTTTGCCTGCCTGGCCGTATTCGCCTTCCCCTGCGTGCTGCTTGGGACCGTAACCCCTTCCCTGGTAAAATACACGGTAAGCAGCCTGGACGACAATGGGAAGACCGTAGGGGAGCTGGGTGCGCTGAATACCATCGGGAGCATTATCGGCACCTTCCTCCCCACCTTTGTGACAATCCCGGCTGTAGGGACTGCCGCCACCTTCCTGATATTCTCCGGCGTGCTGGCAGCCATCAGCATCCTTTATTTCCTCTCCCAACGGAAAAAAACGGCCAAGTCCGTCCTGGCCATCCTGCTGATATTGGCGCTTGGGCTTTCCTTGGGCAGCTACAGCTTTGCTTTCTGGGAAGAAGGCATCACCCTGGAGGATGAATCCATCTATAACTACCTGCAGGTGAAGGAAACAGATTCCTCCGTCATCCTCTCCACAAACG
Source organism: uncultured Lachnospiraceae bacterium (assembly GCA_910588965.1). GTDB lineage: Bacteria > Bacillota > Clostridia > Lachnospirales > Lachnospiraceae > Petralouisia. The sequence goes on from CAJUSO010000008.1 coordinate 80,144, forward strand.
TGCTCTTCGGGGTACAGTCCATTTTGATGAAACATGCAAAACTGACCGGCATGTACTACGACTATGCCCTTGCCGCGCCCCTTATGGCAGGCATAGACAGCCAAACCCCTGGCAGCATCCTAATCCTGGGGCTCGGCACCGGGACTTTCGCCAAATACTGCAGCGAATACTTCCCGGAATGCTCCATCGAAGGCGTGGAAATTGATGAAAAGATTGCCCGCCTGGCGGCAGAGTACTTCGCGCTGCCCGATTCCGTAGAGGTATCCGTCTATGATGGGCGCTCCTACCTGGCCGCCTCTGATAAAAAATACGACGTCATCCTTGTGGACGCCTACCAGGATATTACCATCCCCTTCCAGATGTCCTCGGCAGAATTTTTTACGGAAGTCCGCAAACATTTATCCAGCAATGGGGTCATGGCCGTTAACATGAATATGAAATCCAAGGCCAAAGATTCCATCAACGATTATCTCTGCGATACCATAAATTCCGTTTTCCCTTATGTCTACACTGCGCCTGTGGCAAATGGAACCAACTGCGAGGCCTTTGCCTTTCTGGATGAACAGGCAATGCATACTTTTGAAGAAAAACGCAAGGCGCTGGAAGACCCCGCCCTTTCAGATATGATGGAAACTGTCTCTGGCTGCCTGGAACCGTACAAGCCCGGGGACCGGATCCTGACAGACGACAAGGCCCCTGTCGAGGTCCTTGGGATGAAAGCCTTAGATGAAATCATCGCCGATGAACTGGATTATTACAGGGAACTTTACCTGGGGCAGATTTTTTAACCCTTTAGGGGATGGCATGCTTGCGCATGCGCATCCTGCCCCTTAGGGGATTGGGATCTGCCCCTTATACTTCTCATACATCTTCTGCAGTTCGTCTTTATCTTCCTGGCTGAGCTGCTCCTTGGCCATATCCTTCAGCCCTTCCATATTCCCGCTGGCAGCCAGCCCTGCTGCCTCCTGGATATTATCTGGTGAGATATACTTCTCAGCAATCTCCGTCACTTTATCCACATCCGCCTGGTCCATCTGGTCCATAATCGCTTGGATATCCACGCTTTGGCCAGCAACCTTTAAGCTGCCCCCAATCTGTTCCTCCAGAAGCTTCTTGCCAATCTCCTTTGCTGCCTTCGCCTTAATCCCGCTGATAATGGAATCACGGCATACAAATAATGTCCCCGCGCTGATTACGAGCACGCCTGCCACAACCAGCAAGCCGGTATGCCTCTTCCTTTTTCTCTTTGCCAAATAAATACACCTCCCTGGGTATGATATTCTCTTATTGATTATATCATACCCAGGAAGGTAATTCTTAACATTTTTCTTAATATTTTTTTATTTCTTCAGATAATGCCCAATGCCTGCTTCGCAAGCGTATCGGCCAGGTCGTTGTACCTGTCGTTGGAATGGCCCTTGACCTTTTGGAAGGCTATGTGGGTTTTTTCTTTGGCAGAAAAATAAAAGTCACGGTATGCCTGGGTTCCTGGCTTATTTGCCTTCCATTCCCCCGTACACCATTTTGCAATCCCTTCGTAATCATGGTAAATGGTGATATAGGGAATCTTATGCTCGACGGCATACCTCATGGCTGCTTCCGCGCCTTTGATTTCACCGGCTACATTGTGCATCTGCGCCAGCCCTTCGTCCTGCAGCTTTTGGGAAAAACGGTATTCTGCGCCCTCATGCAGCACGACCATGCCGTAGGAAAATTCCCCTGTCCCTGCGTGATAGCTGCCATCCACATAAAATTCAGCTTTGCTTCCCAAAGGGAGGGAAGCCGCTTTATCCAGATCCCAATGGCCTTCTGTATCCTGCAGGTAAGCCTGGGCTTCCTCTTCTGTCCCAAAACTCTTATAGGCTGCGCCGGAATAACCCTCCACTTGCTGCCTGCAAGCGTCCCATGTATGGTAAATACCAGGGGTTTTTCCTTTTTTGACTGCATAAAATTTCTTTTTTGGCATGTCAGCTCCTCTTGAATGGTGCATTTTCACCTGTACTACAATAGATGGTATTGAGTATCTCACATGGGAGCCGTTTTGTCAATTATTTTTTCCCCTGCAGGACCTGGGCTGTTATTTGGGGCGCCTCCCCCCGTACAGGAAGGGCAATTCCCGCTGCAGCCGCTACAGCCGCTGCACCTTCCTGCTTTTTTATCCTTATAAATGCTCCGTACTGCACAGGCCGCCATAAGGGCTATGGCTGCGCCGACGATAAAAGTGCCCATACCGTTACCTCCTGTTACCGTTTTATCTGTAGGTTAGTATACACTAACCACCTGGCATTGTCAATCTTTTTCTGCCTGAAACGGAAGGAAGGGAAAAGGTTACTGTCCACACGGCGCCGTGCACCCTGCTGCACGGCGTCCGGCCAATAAAGTAACATTTGCC
>CAJUSO010000009.1:0-34654 GCA_910588965.1 uncultured Lachnospiraceae bacterium
CTCTTATATACAAAGCAGCGCAGTAAGGCAGGTATTTTTTCAGTCCCGCTATACAGGCGGGGTACCCATGCCGGCAGCAGTGATTGTTCCATTGGGTGTATCCAGCCATACAATTGCCTGGATACTGCTGGGGTATGGGAATTGACGGAAACTATAAGGGTAAGTAAGGAAAAGCGCTGCGTGTTGTTGTTCCCTGATACTCTATTATATGTGGCGTCAGGGAATGGGTGATGGTTTCACTGCCACTATTTCCTGTCACGCTCCTTTTTGGATTGTAACATAAAAATCCCTAAAAAAGAAGATGCATCTGGTAGGAAGGATGCGGTTTAATAATTTTGCTCAATCAAAAACCCCACTGCAAGCAACGGGGTATCAGGCTTGCATGGCTATTTTCCTCATTGCTCGCGGGAATAAAGCGGGACGGCCTCTGTGATGCAATCCATGTCGGTATGTATCTGCCGGCATAAGATACCCACATGGGATGCCTTAAGGTGTGTCTGGGGATATTTTTCTGGGACAAGCAAAGGGCGTTCCCATGTGGGTAGCCAAATACCCCGCTGCCTGGCAACGGGGCATCAGATTTGCAGCAAAGCAGGCTGCGGGGAATCTGTCCCCCGCGGTGTCTGCCAAATGCCTGTGCAAGCACAGCGCTTAGTTCATTGCCCATGGGAATAAGGGGATATGCCTGCCGCTGCCTTCTGGGCAGGATCCTATTTTATTCCAGGTATTCCATAGGGTTTACAGGCGCCCCATCCTTGAGTAATTGGAAATAAAGGTTTGCCCCTTCTACGGAATAATATTTGGTAGGCTCGTTGATATAGCCCAGGACTTCTCCGTTTTCCACGTAATCCCCTTGGTTCTTGGGGATTTCCTTTAATTGCCCATAGCGGGCGCTGTAGCCGTCCCCCATATCTACGGTTATGGTGGAACCGGTTTCTTCATTGGTCTCAACGGCGGTTACTTTCCCGCTGGCAACAGCTTGGACAGGGCTGTTGACTTCTGCCTGGATGATGACGGCCGGGTTGTACTTGTATTGGTCTAAGGTTGCAAAATATACCGTCTGGTCCATGCTGTAATTTAGGATTACGTTGCCCTGCAGAGGCCAGATAAGGTCTGTGGCTGCATTGAAGTGGAATTCCGGCTCTGGCGTGGGGGCCGCCTGTACGGCATTAGAGATAACAGCGGGCTCATCCATGAAATTGTCTTCCTTGGGTGCGATAATGCCAGAGACAGCTTCGGTCTCTTCTGCTTTCTCCTCTTCCTCTTTTTTCTTTTTTTCTTTCTCTTTCTCAGCTTTAGCCTTTTCTTTCTTGGCAAGCTGGGCGGCTGCCTCGGCCTTTTCCTTCAAGGCGTTTTCCCTTGCCTGGTCTTCTGCTTTTGCCTGCTGCACCAGTTCTTCCTGTTCTTTTGCCAGCTGCTCTTCCTGTTTCTTGTCTTGCTGGGAATAGTAAAGCCCTATCATGCCAAATGCTGCCACTACCATGATGACAGCGGCTATGATGTAGGATTTCCGGGTAAAAAATGCCGTTGCTTTCTTATTTCTCATCCTGTCACCTTCCATTTCTGTTTGTTTTTTCCTTCATAGTTTTGCCGGAAAAAAAGGAATTATACAGGATTTCAAAAAGAAGTTTAAAATAGGCAGGTGGTAGGGCTAGTTATGGATTGGATACGGTACGAGTTCCGTATCGGTATAAAAATATTGCAAGATTTCACGGTATTCCATCCCTTCTTTTGCCATTTCATTGGCGGCAAACTGGCTAAGTCCCAGGCCGTGCCCCAAGCCTTTGGTTACGATCCGTATCTGCCCTTCCACTTCTTTGATATAAAAACAGGCCGAATCCAAGCCGAGGCACTCCCGGGCGCTTTCCCCAGACAAGGGGGTCTTGCCGGCTTTTGCCTGGGTCACATAGCCGTTGCTGTCCCGGGCTTCTATGGTGAAAGCTTCCATTGCTTTATCCGGCGGCACATCCAGTTCCGGGCAGGCCTGCTGCAGCTTTTTCAGGAAATCTTCTTGTTCCAGGAAGGTTACATGGAGGAAATCAGGGGAAGGAATATCCCAGGAACTGTCCACGCTGCACAAATAGGGGGCATTTTCGATAGAGGCGTCTGGGGCATTCCTGGTCTTCCCAGCGCTGACAGCATGGAAGGAGGCCAGGATAGGCTCTCCCCCATAGGTGAGGATTTCCCCTTGGGTATCCAGGATGGCTTCTTCCAGTACATGGTAATTCTTTTCAAACCCGTCTTGCCCCCATAACGTTAACATCTCTTCCCGGGACATGGAAGAGGGGAGTTCCATCCCTTCTGTACCCAAGGCTGCCGCCAGGGAGGTCCTGGCAATGACAGCCTGTGCCTTTATGGCTTCTGGCTGGTAGTCCAAGGGGATTTGCTTTGCCACGACGCCGGCCAGGTATTCTTCAATGTCCATATCCAGTTTCCCTGCAGTTTGGGAAGCGCCGCTGCCTTCCGTGCCTGTATCTGGCGTCTGCGTATCTGTATCTGGCGTCTGTGAGTCTGTATCTAGTGCCGGCGTACCTGTTTCTTGCTGTGCAGGGTCTTGGCCAGGGGCGCCCTCTTTGGAAGGCTCTGTTTCCGGTATTTCTGCGGCGGGTTCTTGGATGTTTTCCGGGAATGTGCCAGGTTCTGGGTTTGTCTCATTTCTTTGGAAGAAAAAAGTGACAACATAAGGGATTGTCACAATTAATATGCAGATAGCAAAAAAAGATTTTATTTTTTCTTTTAGCAAATGGCTCCCTCCCTTTCCGCTGTGCGCACAGAAGATTCAGTGTGTACTACTATTGTATGGGCAGGGTCTGTAATTATGACCGTTTCATCGGAATTATAATGGGAAAAGAAAATGCGAACAAATATTCTGATTCCTCTTGCATTCTGTTTTGGATTGTGGTATTATGAGATAGAACATTAGTTTGGAGACTTGATGACAGGAAGGATGCCACAGAGGTATGGAATTACAAATGGATATGGATTTATTCGAGAAGCTGACGGTACTGTCAGGCGCTGCGAAATATGATGTTGCCTGTACGTCCAGCGGTGTTAGCCGCAAGGGGGGAAGGGGAGGCATGGGGAATTCAATTGCCCCTGGCATCTGCCATTCCTTTTCGGCAGATGGCAGGTGTATCTCCTTATTGAAGATACTTTTTACGAATGAGTGTATTTTTAACTGCGCGTATTGCCTGAATAACTGCGATTCAGATGTCAGGCGCGCAGCTTTTACCCCAGAAGAGGTCTGTACCATTACGATGGAATTTTACCGGCGCAATTATATTGAAGGGCTGTTCTTAAGTTCAGGCATCATGGGAAGCCCCAATATTACCATGGACCTCATATACCAGACAATCTACCGGCTGCGTAAGGTCTGCCATTTCCGTGGCTATATCCATGTGAAGGCGATTCCGGGCGCCGACCCGGAATTGGTGGAACGGACAGGCTTCCTTGTAGACCGTATGAGCATTAATTTGGAACTGCCCACGGCAGACAGCCTGCACAGGCTTGCGCCCTGCAAGTCACGCAGTACCATCCTAAAGCCTATGCGCCAGATCCAAAGCCGCATCCTTGACAATAGGCAGGAACTTGTGGCTTACCAGAAGGCGCCTGCTTTTGTCCCGGCAGGCCAGTCTACCCAGATGATTATTGGCGCCACGCCGGAGAATGATTACCAGATTATGAGCGTGGCAGAGGGGCTTTACCAGAAGTTCCGGCTGAAGCGTGTATTTTATTCGGCGTTTGTCAATGTGAATGGGAACAGCATGCTGCCGGCCCTTCCAGGGGGGCCGCCCCTGCTGCGGGAGCACCGGCTGTACCAGGCGGACTGGCTGCTGCGCTATTATCATTTCCAGGTCTCGGAGCTGCTGTCAGAAGACAGGCCGGATTTTAATATTTTCCTGGATCCCAAGTGTGACTGGGCGCTGCGCCACCTGGAGCGCTTCCCGGTGGAAATCAATACAGCCAGTTACCAGGAACTGCTGCGTGTGCCTGGGATTGGCTATAAGTCGGCAGAACGGATTGTGAAGGCGCGCCGGAGGAACCGGCTGGGGTTTGATGACCTCAAGAAGATTGGCGTGGTGTTAAAGCGGGCGTTGTATTTTATTACCTGCTCTGGGAAGATGATGTACCGGACGAAGCTGGAGGAGGATTATATCTGCGAAAACTTGCTGCGGGATAAGTCCCAGATTCCCAGGGATATCCGGGAGGGCGGGTATCAGCAGCTTAGTTTTTTTGATAAGGAGATCTGTGCGGATTACCAATTGGCAGAAGAGGAAATCGTGCCGTTGCGGCAGCAGATTGGGGCGGTATAGCAAAGGCCGTGTCTGTATTAGGATGTGCCAGAGGCAGGGATAGCGTTATGGCAGCAGATTGGGGCGGTATAGCAAAGGCCGTGTCTGTATTAGGATGTGCCAGAGGCAGAAGCGGCAGGTTTGCATTCGCTTCTGTATGGCAGGAGATGCAACGGATTTGCAGGAGGAGGTTTTTATGTATATATTTATCTGTGAGGATAGCATTGACGGTATTTTTACGGGCATCTATGATGCCTGGGCGAGCGGGTATGGGCATGAGAATGTGGCGCTGACGGCTTACGAGCCAGAGAACTATATGCTATTTTGTGAGTATATCAGGGTGCAGACAGATTTTGGGAAGAGCGGGAAAGTGGCGCGTACCTTGCGGAGGCATTTGGGGGAAGAGACCTATGGCGAACTGTGCCAGGCTGCCTTGGCGTTTGAAAATTCCCGGAGCAGGAGGCATTCTATGGATAAGGCAGACGCTATTTATAAGACGGTTGTGCTGGCACTGTCTAGGAAGGATGGCAGCAAAATCCTGCAGTGCCTGGGGGAGCCTTGTGTCAGCCGGACCTTCCGCCTTTCCCGCAGTATGGGCAATGAAGCGCATCACCTGCTGGGTTTTTTGCGCTTCCGGGAATTAGAAAATGGGGTCTTATTTGCGCAGATTACCCCCAAGAACCATGTATTGGAGTTTTTGGGCGAGCATTTTTCAGATCGCCTGCCCGAAGAGGATTTCATGATTTACGATGCTGCACATGGGCAGGCAGCGCTGCATACCAAGGGGAAGGGTTTTTTTATTACAGATACCCAGGATTTAGATGAAGCAGGACTGAGCCGCATTTCCGGGGAGGAAGCAGAGTGGCAGAGGCTTTGGAAGGGGTTTTTTGACAGCATTGCCATAGAAGCTAGGAAGAACCCCAAGCTGCAGGGGCAGAACCTTCCGAAGCGGTTTTGGAAGAATATGGTAGAGCTTGAGCCATCCCTAAGGGCATAAGCCAGGGCTGGTTCCCCCGGGCAATGAGCCAAGCGCCGTACCTGTACCGGGATAGCCTTGAAGGAGCAGCATAATCCTATTTTTGGGTTCCTTTTGTTGCGGAATAAGATAGCGGATATGGCATCTAGCTGCCGCATTGCCTGAGGGTTATTGATAAAAGCAAAAGAGGGTTAAGAAGCTTACATGTATGTTGGAATGATGATAAATGGAAAGAATCCCCCAATGGTAATGCAAGGGAACCATTGGGGGGCAGATGTTTCAGATGGGGGAAGGCCGTCAGACCTTAAAACGATACCCAACGCCCCAAATGGTCTCAATGTATTGGGGCTTTGTGGTATTAAATTCAATTTTCTCACGTATTTTCTTAATGTGCACAGTAACCGTGGCGATATCCCCTACGGACTCCAAATCCCAGATTTGGCTGAACAGCTCTTCCTTGGAGAAAACACGGTTTGGGTTCTGTGCCAGGAATGTCAGCAGGTCAAATTCCTTGGTGGTGAATTGCTTCTCTTCATCGTTGACCCAGACCCTGCGGGCAGTCTTGTCAATTTTCAGGCCGCGGATTTCGATTACGTCATTCTCCTGTACGTTGCTATTAATCAGGCGTTCATAACGGGAGAGGTGCGCCTTTACCCGTGCTACCAGCTCACTGGGGGAGAAAGGCTTGGTAATATAATCGTCTGCCCCAAGGCCGAGCCCGCGGATTTTGTCGATATCGTCTTTTTTGGCAGATACCATCAGGATGGGTGTGTTCTTATTTTCGCGGATCCGCTTGCAGATTTCAAAGCCATCCACGCCAGGCAGCATCAGATCTAGGATAAACATGTCGAAATCCTCGCCTAATGCGCGTACCATGCCCTGTTCCCCATCGTTTTCAATCTCTACGGAAAAGCCGCTGAGTTCCAAATAATCCTTTTCCAAATCCGCGATTGCCACTTCATCCTCAATAATCAATACTTTGCTCAATTTACCACCTCCTGGTATTTCCGGATGACAAAATACATAATTGTCCCGGTTCCTTCCTTGCTGTTTGCCCAGATTTTCCCGCCGTGGTCTTCAACGATTTTCTTTACGATAGACAGGCCGATGCCGCTGCCCCCAGTGGAAGAGTTGCGGGAGGCGTCTGTCCGGTAAAAGCGGTCAAAAATATAGGGCAAGTCTTTTGCTGCGATGCCCTTCCCATTGTCTTCAATCTCCACTTGGATGAAATCCCCTACATCCCGGATACGGATGCTGATAAAGCCCTGTTTTTTGTCCAGGTATTTGATGGAGTTCCCGATAATGTTGTGGATGACCCGCCGGAGCTGTTCTGGGTCTGCGATGATTAGGACATCCTTGTCTGCATAATCAATATAAGTTAGATGGATATTTTTGGCTTCTAAATCCAAGCCGACCTCGTCTACACAGTCGTCAAAATAATCTGCCACATTGATACGGTTGAAATTATAAGGGATGCGGTTCGTATCTATATTGGAATATAAAGTCAGTTCGTCAATCAGCTTATCCATCTCATTTGCCTTATTGTAAATGGTACGGATATACTTGGCTTGTTTTTCCGGCGTATCCGCCACCCCGTCCATGATGCCTTCCACATATCCTTTGATGGCAGTGATAGGGGTCTTCAGGTCGTGGGAAATATTCCGGATCAGTATCTTGTTTTCCCTTTCGCCGGATACCTTTTCCTCTGCGGATTCCTTTAGGCGGAAGCGCATATCCTCAAAGCTTTGGCATAAGTCCCCAATCTCATCCCGGTGGGAGGCGTCAATGCGGAAGTCCAGGTTGCCCTCCTTGATGTTCTGGGCTGCCACCTTTAGCTTGCGGATAGGGTTGATAATGCCCTGGTAAATCCATATAGTCAGCATCCCGGCTGTAAAAATCAGGATTAATAAAATGGAAATAAGCAAGTCCAGCAAGATGCCCTTCACCTCAGGGAGGATCTGCTCCATGGCAGTGATGATGAATAAACTTCCTTCCATGCTGTCAGCAAAGGAGAAATCAATCTGCCGGACAAGGGATTGGTCATCCCCATCCAGATAGAAGACAGATTCTGGGCTGCCGGCCCTATCGCTCCCGTATTCTGGCAGCTTCTCCTGTAAGCTAGAACTGCCTGTAAGGCCAGAATAAATGAAATCGCTGCCCTTGCGTACAATGAGGTAGGAATATTTCTTGGATAATTCTTGGTTAACCTGTTCCAGGTAAGCAGGGTCCGACAGCTTATCTGGGGTGTCTTTGGCCACGTCCTGCAGGGTTTCGTAGGTACTCTTGGTGAAACGGGTAAGCACTTTGAAGGAATTGACAAAATAGTCATAAGCATTCCCGTCCATGTCGTAGATTTGGCGGATTGCCCGCATCTGGTATTGCCCGAACCCCCATATGGTGGCAACGGCCAGCAGGACTGGCACAAATATGATAATACAGAATGAAATAATCAGCCTGGTCCTTAATTTCATAATGATACCTTTTCCTATAATCGTGATATTGTAGGAACACGGGATTATTATACCAGTGTTATAGACAAAATCCTATGGAATTTTTCTAAAAAATTATAAAATTTGTATAAATTTGTTGCAGGGATGATTTTTTCACGCCCGAGTGTCCCAACACCAGTGGCAAAGCAGGGGGTTATATGCTATACTGTAGGCAAACTATAGTGCGTGGCCTGCCATCTTAGGTATGCAGGCTGCTATGGGGCAGGATAAAAGGGAAGGGAGCAAGAGTAGCATAAATAGGGGTGGGGCATATAATAGTAGGGAAACAGGATAATGGGAGAAAGACTTTGGATTATCAACAGAGAATGTTCTATGGGATGCCTGACCGGAACACATCCAAGATGCCTTTTTATATGGCATACCCCATGCAGTCACTCTATATGGAAGAATTGGAGTACGAACGTGATATGCAGAAATTAAAAGATATGTACCCAAAGGAGGTCCGCTCGATCCAGGCAATGGTAGAGGATGAGTGTGATAAGATGGAATATGAAGGAAGCCTGATGTTTGACGAGTATCCGGATAAGCTGATGCTGAACAAGATTGTGAGAAGGATTTACGATAGTATGGCTATCCAGAAAATGGATATCCAGGATTCCGGGCTAGGCCAGGAAAGGGCAAATGAAGCAGGGCCGTTTGAGGCCGCGGCTTATGGGGCGGGGCAGTATGAAGCCGGGGCATATGAGGCAGAGCAGTATGAGGCTGGGGCATATGAAGGGGAATCCTATGAAGCTGGGGCATCTGAAGCAGGGCAGTATGAAGATGACATGCAGGCAGAGGAACTGCCATTGGAAGGTAGAATGGTATCCCAAATGCGTCCAGGGGGTCCAGGGAGGCCGCCGCATGGCCCAGGTCCAGGGAGGCCGCCGCATGGCCCAGGTCCAGGGAGGCCGCCGCATGGCCCAGGCTGGGGTCCAGGCCCCGGGAGGCCGCCGCATGGCCCAGGCTGGGGTCCAGGCCCAGGAAGGCCGCCGCATAGCAATGGATTGCAGGATTTAATCGAGGTGCTGTTGTTTAATGAAATGTATCAGCGCAGGTGCAGGCATAAACGGTGCCGCCGCTGGTGGTAAAATGCCGGCAATGCAATGGTAGCAAAAGGAGAAGCTGCTTATAAGCATAAGGCAGGCATAGGCCTATGCCTTTTGTGTTCCTAGGGCAGAGGCAGGATACATGGCAGAGAAAGGGTTTGGTTATGGAAGGGTTACGAGAGCTTTTGGAGCGGTATTTCAATGAGGATTTGAGGAAAATGGTAATCAGCAACCCCAGGAACCGGGAGAAGGCTGCAAAAATCAGCCTTCGCCCGGTACTGCTGAAGGGAGGCCTGGCATTCCAGGCCAGTGAATACTTGGGCAATAAGGTATACCACCAGAATTTCCCCAGCCAGGAGGCTGTGGGGGCGGTTTTGGAATGGATGGGGGGATACCGCCAGTTGGAGGTGTTTTCCAGGGTGGGACAAGCTACTGCCTTAGTCAGCAAGAAGGGTAAGGTCTCCATAAAGGAGAAGGCAGGAAAAGGCGGTATGGAAGCCGTGGATTTATCCCATAATAGAAAGAAACGTTATCTTTTGGAGCCAGGGGAAACGGTAGGGTTTCTGGTAGATTTGGGCGTACAGTCCCAGGATGGGAAAATTATCCAGGCAAAATACGGTAAATTCCGCCAGATAAACCGTTTCCTGGAATTCATTGAAGATATCCTGCCCCAGCTTCCGAGGGACAGGGAAGTGTCCATATTGGATTTTGGGTGCGGGAAATCTTACCTGACCTTTGCCATCTACCATTACCTCAAGGAACTTAAAGGCTATCAGGTGCGCATTACCGGCCTGGATTTGAAAGAGGATGTGATAGCTGAATGCAACCGGCTGGCACAAAAGTACGGCTACCAGGATTTGGCGTTCTATGTAGGGGACATAGCACATTACCAGGGGGAGGGGCAGGTGGATATGGTGGTTACCCTCCATGCCTGCGATACGGCTACGGACTATGCATTAGACAAGGCTATTGGCTGGGGAGCGAAGGTCATCCTGTCTGTACCCTGCTGCCAGCATGAGCTGAACGGGCAGATGGAAAATGAGCTGCTGGCGCCCTTGTTCCGGTACGGGCTAATAAAGGAGCGGGTGGCGGCCCTGGTGACCGATGCGCTGCGGGCGCAGATTTTGGAGAGCAAGGGCTACCAGGTGCAGCTGTTGGAATTTATTGATATGGAGCATACGCCCAAGAATATACTAATCCGGGCAGTGAAAAATGGCAATGGCACAGGGGAGGCGGGATACCGCAAGGTAATGGAGTTCCTGCATGTCCGGCCTACTTTGGCAGCGCTGCAGGATGGAAAGGAAGAACAGGATGCGTAAAGGCTTAATCAAAGCAATTGTATTGGTATGTGTGATGCTGTCGACAGTATTGGTGATGATGGGGATTACCCAGCCCAGCAGCGCGGACCTGACCTCTGAGATGGAGCCGGCCTTGCTGCCGCTGGTTTATATGGAGCCGGGGGGCGTCCGGGTAAACGAGCTGTACGGCTACCGGGGGGAAATGGATCTTGGGGCAATGCGTGATACCATTACGCCCCTGGCAGAGGATCTGTCACTGCCCATTGTGGTGAAGGCATATGAAAATGCTGTTGAAAGCATTTCCTATAAAGTGCGGACAGTGGAGGAGGGGCGCCTGATAGAGGACGGCGAGGAAGAAGCAGGGGAGACGGAGAATGGGGAATTTTCCTTTATGCTGCAGTTCCAGAATATTTTAGAAAAAGGGAAGGAATATATGCTGCTGCTTACTCTGGTATGTGATGGGGAGCCGGTCAGCTATTATACCAGGATTGCCCAGATGGAGGGCTGCTATATGAAAGAGTCCCTGGATTTCGTCCGGGATTTCCATGAACAGACCTTCCAAGAGAAGCAGGCGGATGGCCTGGCTACTTACTTGGAACCCGACGGCTTGGAGGACAACACTACCCTTCAGAAGGTAACCATCCATTCCAGCCTGAACCAAGTATGCTGGGCTGATTTTGAAGGGGAGCGGCTGGAGGCCCCGGTGCCTTCCATTAAGGAAATGGGGCCCCATTTTAACTCTATTGTGCAGAAATACGTGCTGACTTCCGCAGGGGAACATGGGGAGGTAGAATATTATAATGTGGAAGAATATTACCGCCTCCGTTACAACAGCCAGAATAACCGGATGTACCTCTTGGATTATGAGAGGACGATGAACCAGATTTTCCGCGGGGAACATGGGGCGGCCGGCAAGGGGCGCCTGCAGCTCGGGATCCGTTCAGATGAGGTAGAATATCAGGCAAATGAAAAGGGGGATACCCTGGCCTTTATCCAGGAAGGGGAGCTGTGGTGCTACCATAAGGACAGCGGGAGGTTTTCGAAGGTATTCAGCTTCCGGAACCCGGAAGGGATTTCCAGCCGGGAAAACAATGACAGCCATCAGATCCAGATTATGAAGGTTAGCGAGAACGGGGATATAGAGTTTGCAGTCTACGGCTATATGAACCGCGGCGCCCATGAGGGGCAGGTGGGTATTGGCGTATTCCACTATGATAACGGGGGGAATTCCATTGAAGAAAAGCTGTTTATCCCTTCTGCAGCATCCTATCAAATGCTGAAAGCAGATTGGGGGAGCCTGTTTTATGTTAGTGATAAAGATGTATTCTACCTGTTAGCGGAAAGCAAGCTTTATGGCATTGACCTGGAATCCGGGAAGGCAAAGGAATTGGTAGGAGGCCTGCGCCAAGGCAGCTATGCGGTGTCTGGCGGGGGCAGGTACTTGGCCTGGCAGGACGGAGGGGAGAAGGCCAATCGCCTAAAGGTGATGGATTTGGAGGGGGAATTGGAACGTACGATTGAAGGGGGGCAGCAGGAGTATTTAAAGCCGATAGGGTTTGTAGGGAGTGATTTTGTATATGGCGTAGCCAGGAAAGAGGATGCAGATACGGATGCGGCGGGGAATGGCAGGTTTCCCATGTACAAGGTCATTATACAGGATAAGGATGCAAATGTCGTGAAAGATTACCACAAAGAGGGTTTTTATGTGACAAAGGCCTATGTGGAAAAGGATGCTATTTTCCTAAACCGGGAAATAAAGGCAGAGGGAGGCTATCTAAGCGTTGACCAGGATACGATAAAGAGCCAGCAGCCAGAAGCAGAAGAAGGCATCCAGGTAGAGTCTTTCCAATCAGCCCAAAAGCAGCAGCAGATCCAGCTTGCGTTTTCCGGCGGAGGGGAGGAAGAAGGGAAAAAAACCCGCGTGTTGGTGCCCAGGGAGGTGGTCTCCAAGGAGCCGCGGACAGTCCAGCTGGATCCGGGGAAGGCAGAAGGGAAGTATTATGTTTACCATGCGGGGAAGATTGTGTTATCCACGCCATCTGTCTCGGAAGCCATCCTTACCGCAGATACCAGCCGTGGGGTGGTCATTGGGCAAGGGACAAGGACCATCTGGTCTAGGGGCAGGAAAACCAGCCAGCCGGCGATTGGGGCGGAGGCGCTTGATACGGAGGGGCTGGGGGAAGGTTCCCTGGCACGCTGCCTAGCTTATCTTTTAAATGCCAAAGGGGCCAGCCTGGATGTAGAAGGCCTGCTGGCGCAGGGGAGGACCCCAAGGCAGATCCTTGCAGGGGCGTTTTCGGAAGAAAATGTCATGGATCTGACAGGGTGCACGGTGGAACAGGTGCTATATTATGTGAATATGGGTACGCCAGTCCTGGCAATGGTGAACCAGGAGGCGCTGCTGATTGTAGGGTATGATGAACATAATACCGTCCTGTACGACCCGGCGCTGAATGGGACGAAGCGGATGGGGCTCCAGGACAGCAGCAGCCTGTTTGGGGCAGCGGGAAACGTCTTCTTGGGGTATATTGAATAAGTTTGCGCCATAAAGTTTTTGGGAGGATTTACCGAAATACTTATTATCTGAAAATCAGTTTAATCAGGAAGGGTAACGAGGCGCAGACATGAACATAAGAGTAGATGACACAAATATCATGGAGATAGCCCAGGCAGGCAGCAAGGTGGAAGTGAAAGGGAATGTCGCTGCCATGCCGCAGGAGGCTGCCCCCAAGCAGGTGGAGCCAGAGGCTGGGAAGGCAGTTTCCCTGCAGCAGACCAGAGTAGACGCATCTTTTATCCCTGAGGCGACCCAGATAGAGAAAATCCAGCAGGCAGCCCAGCAGGAAGAACTGCAGATGTTCCAGAGGAATCTGGAGGTGGTCAGCAATACGGCATCGGAAAAGGACTGCAGCCAGATGGAAGAGGATGGTTTTTCCCTGGGTGGCACTGAGGTTGGCACGATTGTCACAGAAATGGATAAGATTAAAATGGAACTTGCTAAGGCAGGTGCGGATATCAGCGTGTTTGGGGACGGGCTGAGCAGCCAGCAGATGGAGGAATTAGCCGGAAGCGAAGCAGAGGTACGCCAGATTGAGGCGGCTATCCGCCAGGCAGACCTGCCGGCTACGGAGGAGAACTTGGCAGAATGCCAAAAGGCGCAGTCCCAGGCCTCTTCCCTAACGGGCATCACAGAGGAAATGGTGAAGTATCTGGTACAGAATGAACTGCCGCCTACCATAGAGAACCTCTATATGGCGCAGCACAGTACCAGCCTTGCCCCACATGCATCCCAGCCAAGCGTGCCGATGGATGGCAGCCTTAAGGAGCAGGTGGGCGAAGTGATAGCCCAGGCAGGCCTGAAAGCAGATGGGGCTGTCCTGGCTTACAGCCAATGGATGCTGGATAACCAAGTCCCGCTGACAGCGGAGAACTTAAGGTATGCGATGGATTTACAGGATATGCAGCTTCCGCTGGATGCAGGCATGTTGGCTGAGGCCATGGCTGAGGCCATTGCGGAAGGCGGCCGGCCCGCAGACGCGGTGGTATTGGAGGGCTATAGCCTGGCGGACCGGGCTGGGCATGCGGCGGAGGTAGTTGCCAAGGCAACAGACACTGAGGTGTGGAACGTACTGGAAAAAGGGCTTCCGCTGACAATTGAGGCTTTGGAGGCCGCCCGGAATGCAGCCCCTGCGGGCTCAAAGGATCAGGATGCCAGCCAGGAGGGCCAGGAAGGCTCAGGAACCGCCCCGAGGCATGGCAGTGAGGATATCCGTTTCCTTACGGCGAAACGCCAATTAGAAGAAGCCAGGCTTCTGATGACAGCCCAGGCGAATTATGCATTGCTCAAGCAGGGGATTTCCATTGAGACGAAGCCTCTAGAGGAAGTGGTGGCGCAGCTGAAAGCCTTAGAGGATGCCTATTATAAGAGCCTTCTGTCCCAGGGGGGCGTCCCTGCCACGGAAGAGAATACTGCAGTATTTGCAGAGGCTATGGGCAAGGCGCAGGCATTGGAAACGGTCCCAGCCTATGTGTTAGGCGATATCCGTACGGAGGGCGACAGCATCCATGAAGTCCATGCTGCCGGCATGGCAAAAAAGGCAGAAATGGAACGGGCCGGGACGGCTTACGAGACACTGAAGACAGAGCCGCGGGCTGATTTGGGGGATTCCATCCAGAAGGCATTCCGGAATGTGGACAGCATTTTAGAGGATTTAGGCCTGGATGCGACGGAAGCTAACCGGCGTGCCGTACGGATCCTGGCTTATAACCAGATGGAAATCAACGCAGATTCCATTGCCCAGATGAAAGCGGCAGACCAGAAGGTGCAGAACCTGTTCCAGAACCTGTCTCCTGCCGTTGTGCTGGAGATTATCCGGGAGGGCATCAATCCACTGGAACTCGACGTCACCCAGCTGAATGCCAAAGCGGAGGAGATAAAAAACCGCATGGATGGGGAAGGGGAAGAGAAGTTCAGCAAATTCCTGTATAAATTAGAACGGCATCAGGAGATTACGCCCCAGGAGCGCGACAGCTATATCGGTATTTACCGCCTGCTGCGCCAGATTGACAAGACAGATGGTGCAGTGGTGGGCGCCTTAGCCCGCCAAGGAGCAGATCTGACCATTAAGAACCTCCTGTCAGCCGTCCGGACACACCGCAGCCAGGGCGTGGATGTATCTGTGGATGAAAGCTTCGGCCAGGCAGAGGGGACACAGGTGCAGGACTTGAGCATATCCCAGCAGATACAGGCAGCTTACCAGGCAGATTGCGCC
This sequence comes from uncultured Lachnospiraceae bacterium, assembly GCA_910588965.1. GTDB lineage: Bacteria > Bacillota > Clostridia > Lachnospirales > Lachnospiraceae > Petralouisia. Next base: position 14,877 of record CAJUSO010000009.1, read on the forward strand.
AAGGAGGCTTTTGCCAGGGTAACGCCGGAAGGCATCCAGCAGGCAGCCGCCCAGGGGCAGGTAGGGGAAATGACCCCGGAAGAACTGCTGTGGCAGCTGCGCCAGTCCCAGGTAGACCAGGCATCGGAAGACGCTTATTACCGGGAGCAGCTCCAGGATTTTTCCAGGGCAAGGGAAGCCGAGGCCCAGATCCTCCAGATGCTAAACGGACGTGATATGCCTGTGACGGCTTATAACATAATGGCTGCCAGCCGTGTGCTGGAAGGCCGCAATGTATTTAAGTCCTTATTTTCCCATGAGGCCCTTGCAGGGGAAATCGACTTGGAGGAAGTAAAAGCTGGTATCCTGGAGGATTTTGCCGAGGCCATAAAGACCCCGGAGGAAATGGCAAAAGCCCAGGAGAAGCTGGCAGAGGTGGCGGAAAATGTCATGAAGACCATGATTGAGTCGCCGGATATACGGAATATGGACGTGAGGGAAATGAGGATTATGCGCCAGCAGATTGAACTGGGCACCCGCCTGTCCAAGGAAGAGACCTATGCAGTACCCGTACTGGTGGCAGACGAACTGACGAACGTGCAGCTGAAAATTGTCCGCGGGAAGAAAGAGCGGGGAAGGTTAGACATTATTTTTGATTCCCCGAAGTTGGGGAAAGTGGCGGCGAATTTCCAGGTACAGCCGGGTTCCGCCAAAGGGTACATCGTATCGGATTCCCGCCAGACCATAGAATCCCTGCGTGCCCAGGAAGAAAGCCTGCGCTCCCGTTTGGGATTTACAGAAGAGGATAGCTGGGAAATGCATGCTGTTTACAGTGAGCATGTGGGGTTATCCCAAGTATCTTCTGGCAGTATAGCCTCAGAAGGGGTGCAGGATAAGGAAGGGGAATCTTACCAGGTACAGACAAAGGCCTTGTATGGCATGGCGAAAGCCTTTTTGGAGGAAATAAAAAAGCTGGGCGAATAACAATCTTGCGTACATTATAAAGAAAGGTGCAGACCATGAAAATCAATCACAATATGTCGGCAATCATTGCCAATAAAAAATTGTTACATACCGATAACAGCGTTGCAAAATCTATCGAGCGCCTGTCTACAGGCCTCCGTATTAACAGGGCTTCTGACGATGCGGCCGGCATGGCCATTGCCAGCAAAATGCGTTCCCAGATTATGGGGCTTAACCAGGCTTCCAGGAATGCGTCTGACGGCATTTCCGTGCTGGATACGGCAGACGGCGCTTTGAACGAGGTCCATGCCATGCTCCAGCGGATGCGGGAACTTTCCGTCCAGGCGGCAAATGAGACGAATATGCCGGACGATTTGGAAGCCATCCAGGCAGAGATTTCTTCCCTGCGGGACGAAATTGACCGCATTTCCCGGGATACCGAGTTTAATACGAAGATGCTCTTAGACGGCACGTTAGACCAACGGGTATACCCGGACAGCCGCGGGATTACCAGGATAGATATCTCAGACGCCGTGACAGCAAATATCTATACCGTGGAAATTACTGCCGACGCTAAGCATGCCGTAATAGAAGGCACAGAGCGGATTGGGGGGTCTGCCGTAGTTCCTACGGGGGCAAGTGGGAAAGTCGTCATCAATGGCGTGGAAGTGGAAATCAAAGAAGGCGAGACTTTTACAGAGGTTTACGATAAATTGCGGGAAGGCGCAGAGCGCGGCGAAGTGAATTTATTGGTGACCAGCGACAGGGGGCAGGGAAACGGCCTGCCTGAGAATGAGGGATATGTGCCGGTGGATGCCTCCCAAGGGGGATATCTGGTATTCCTGTCAGAGGAATACGGGTCTTCTTACGATGTGCATGTGGAGTGTGATAATGCTGAGTTGGCGGATTTCCTTGGCATTGATTTGAACCGCCAGGAAATCGGGGATGACGTTGAAGTTTCCTTTGGGGCGAATGACGTAGGGTTCGGCAGCCAGGCTACCATCCAGACCGAGGGGAATTATGTTTCCATCTCTGACAGGAGCGGTTTTAAGATGAAGTTTGAAGTGACCCCAGGGACAGCAGGGGAGGTGAACCTGGATGTGACCAGTATCGGGACTATGACCCTGCAGATTGGGGCAAATGAGAACCAGACAGTAGAGGTGCGGATTCCAGAGGTCTCCTCCAGGACGCTCTATATTGATAAAATCAATGTCTGCACTGTGAAAGGCGCGGACAGGGCCATTGCTTCCCTTGACGTTGCCATTGCCAAGGTCAGTGAAGTGCGCTCCAGCATCGGGGCATACCAGAACCGCCTGGATTATGCCGTGACCAGCCTGGATGCCACAGGGCAGAATATGACCCAGGCGCTTTCCCGTATTGAGGACGTGGATATGGCTGCGGAAATGACGGAGTATACGAAATTTAACGTGCTTTCCCAGGCAGCCACCTCCGTGTTAGCCCAGGCAAACGACATTCCGCAGCAGGTACTCCAGCTGCTGCAATAAGGAGAGTTTTATGACACAGGAAAAAAAGCAGGAATTTACCCGAAGGCTCAGCTGCTGCAACCGGGGCGGGATGGTGGTGGTTATGTATGACATCCTGTTCGCCTATCTGGAGGATGCGGAGGAATCCCATCCAAAGGATTATGGGGCTTTTAAGGCTTCCGTAGGGAAAGCCCAGCAAGTCATCCGGCGCCTTATGGATGACTTGGATTTTACCTACCCGATTGCAGGCAGCCTCTATGGGGCCTACCAATTTGCTAACAAGCATCTGTCCCTGGCAGTATGCAAGAATGGGGTACAGAATGTGCGGGATGCCAAAAGGGTTTTGGGGAACCTTTACGAGGGCTTTGTAGAAGCGGCGCGGCAGGATACCTCAGAGCCCTTGATGCAGCATACCCAGCAGGTAGTGGCAGGCATGACCTACCAAAAGGGAAACCTGACGGAGACCCTTCAAGGCTCTGAAAACTCCAGGGGGTTTTTGGCATAGGGGGCATCCGGGTTTAGTTGCTTTGCCTTGGTCAGCAGGAATTTGTAGCGCATCTGCAAAGCGTTCACTTGATAGATGCAGCAGTCAATCAAGTCCGGTTCCATGGCATTTTGGAAATTATCCTGGGCAAGGGCCAGATCGTATCTGGCCTTTTCCAGTTCCTCTAAAAGTATGGCATAAGCAGTGCTGTGCGGCATTCGCCTTTTCATAATCTGAAACATATGCGACCCTTTCTGTTTTTCTGCGGCGGTGATTTGCCTTTCTTACTTAAAGTATAAGCAGCAGATACCAAATCTATACAATAAAAGTCATAAAATTTTCCATTCCCAATATATTTATAACAGAGAAAGAAGAACAAGCAAGGAGGAGGGCTATGGAGGCCTATTATGGTGTTGCAGCCATTGCGGGTATCTGCCTGCTGGTACTGTTAATGGGGATGTTAAAGCAGAAGGCAGCGGGGGTTCTGGTGGCTTTTGTGCTGCGGGTTTTTGCTGGGGCGGTGGGCATCTGTGTTGTGAATGAGGTTTTGGAAAGCCAGGGGATTGCTGTGGCTGCCGGGATAAACCCAGTTAGCCTTTTGACAGTCGGAACCCTTGGTATCAGCGGGTTTGCGCTGATTTATGCAATTTTGTTCTACCGTTTGTTGTGACATAGTTACAAAAATGAAAAATATATACAGACCTACTTTACAAAGGACAGGTTTTGCGTTATAATCCATTTTAATACTTGCAGTAAGAAAAGCCAAGCCAGAAGTTGCCCTATCACGTTGGAGCAGGTTCAGGTTAACCTGGCGGCAAGTGGGGTAGCAGCGGTTGCACAGGAGGGAATGGAGGTGGAAGTGTGGGAATATCCCAATGATCCTTTGCCTGGTGCTGTTAACAGCGGCAGCGGTAATGGACATGAAGAGTTCTAAGATCAGTAACCGGCTGATTTTGGGAGGATTGGCAATAGGCCTTCTTCTTCAGATATGGGAATCTGGGGTTTGGGGGGCAGGCGTTTTCGTTGTAAACGTTTCTATACCGGTTATCTTATGTTATCTTTTGTTTCTTATGCGTGCCCTTGGGGCAGGCGATATCAAATTGTTTTCCGTAATTGGCGGTATCTGTGGGTTTCAAATACTATTCATAACAGTTGCGGCATCCTTTGCCGTTGCAGCATGCATGTCTATGTGGAAGATGCTTTACCACCACAGCTTGATTTCGCGTCTATCTGTCTTTGGGGATTATATTAGCCAGTGCCTTTTATCTGGCAGGCTTTTAAAATATCCCAGGGAGTCGGAAGGGAAACAACACATCATTCATTTTTCAATTGCAATTTTAGTTGGATTTGGAATCTCTATGGGGGTGTCTCGTTGAAGAAAATAGTAATTGCCGTCTGCGATGCAGACCAGGCCTATGGGGAAAGGCTCGCAGCATGGCTTTCCCAGGAAAATAAAGAACGGTTTTTTGGATGCTGCTTCCAGGAAGCAGGTTCCTTCTTAGAATATCGAAAGGTGCGGCGGCCGGATATTGTGCTCCTAGGGGAGGGCTTTTTGGGGAGCCCGGAAGTCTGGGAGCAGGTACAAGGAGAAGCTGGGGGAGGGCTTGAAGGGCAGCAAGGGACTTTGTGGATACGCCTGTATGGCCAGGGGGAGGAAGGGGATTTGCCAGGTTATAAAGGCAGCCTGCCAACCTTGGACAAGTACCAGCCGGTATCCCAGATGGTAAGGGATATCCTTTCCCTTTACCAAGCCTGTGGCGTGAAGGGGGAAATGGCGCCATTCCGGCAGGAACTGATTGGGATTTATTCTCCAGGGCACAGTATTTGGCAGACTCCATTTGCCTTGGCTTTGGCGCAGGTCCTGGGCCAGCAGGAGCGGGTGCTCTATGTAAGCCTGAAGGAATGCGCAGGGTTCTCCCAGTGGTTCCAGGAAGAATACCAAAAGGATTTGCTGGACGTGATGTACCTGTGCCTGACAGGGGCAGGGGCTGTTTTGGACTGCATAGGCAGCGCTGCTTACCAGATGGAGGGGTTTTCCTATATTCCGCCGGCAGGGGACAGTGTCTGCCTCAGTGAAGTGCAGAGGCAGGATTACCTTCGGTTTGTAAAGATTTTGGCAGAACAGAGCGGCTATGATGTGGTAATTTTGGATTTTGGCATGATGGTGCCAGGGTTTTTTGAACTTTTGGGTGAATGCAGTAAGGCATATATCCTAACAGAGGCAGGAGAATTACAGGAAGGGCCGCTGCATGATTTTGCCCAGATGGCAAAACGCCAGGGATTACCAATGCTGGCAGATAAAATATCCTACTTAACGCTTCCGGACATGCAGCCCATGCCGTGCCAGAGAGGGCAGTGGCTGCAGCAGTGGATGTGGGGGAGCCTGGGGGATTGTGCCAGGAGGCTGATGGGGGTGCAAGGTGGAACAGATTAGGAGAAACGTCCTGGCGCAGCTGGACATGACCAGGGAGCATGAGGAAGAAGAATTACTGGCAGTTATTGATGAAGAAATCTGCCGTGAGGCGAAACAGCGTATCATTCCATTGAATTGGCGCAAGGAACTGCGGACGCAGGTGTTCCATTCCCTGCGGAAGCTGGATGTGCTGCAGGAACTTTTAGATGAAGATGATATTTCAGAGATTATGGTAAATGGCGCAGACCATATTTTCTATGAGAAAAAAGGGGAGATTGTGGCTTGGGACAGGGGATTTTCCTCACAGGAGAAGCTGGAGGATATTATCCAGCAGATTGTAGGCAGCCATAACCGCGTCATCAACGCGGCGGAGCCCATTGCAGACACACGGCTGGCCGATGGGTCTAGGGTGAATGTGGTGCTTCCGCCCATTGCCCTGGAAGGCCCTGTAGTGTCTATCCGTAAATTCCCCAAGAATCCCCTTCTGATGGGGGAGATGGTAGAGAGGGGCTCTATCAGCCAGGAATGCGCGTCTTTCTTGGAACTTTTGGTGAAGGCGGGGTACAATATTTTTATTTCTGGGGGCACGGGCTCTGGCAAGACCACCTTCCTTAACGCCTTGTCAGAGTTTATCCCCAAGTCCGAACGTGTCATTACCATTGAGGATTCTGCTGAACTGCAGATCCATGGTGTGGACAACCTGGTGCGGCTGGAGACCAGGAATGCAGGGGCGGAGGGCACGCTGGCAATCACCATCCGGGATTTGATCCGGACGGCCCTTCGGATGAGGCCGGACCGCGTGGTGGTAGGGGAAATCCGCGGGGCAGAATGCTTGGACATGCTCCAGGCCATGAATACTGGCCATGATGGATCTTTAAGCACTGGCCATGCCAATAGCTGCAGGGATATGGTCAGCCGGATGGAAACCATGGTACTGATGGGGATGGAGTTGCCGCTGGCTGCCATACGGAGCCAGATTGCGGCAGGTGTGGATATATTGGTACATTTGGGGAGGCTGCGTGATAAGAGCAGGCGTATGCTTTCCATGATGGAAATTGACGGGATAGAACATGGGGAGATTCGCCTCAACCCCCTATACCAATTTATGGAAATGGGGGAACGGAATGGGGTAATAATAGGACGGTGGGAGAAAAAGGGGGAATTAGTCCACAAGGGGAAGTTATATGCAGCAGGGATGCAGCCGGCATGATATGCCTTGCTCATTATCAATATAAGCAGATTGGCGAAGGGATTGCCGTTGGAGGCTGGCCAGTATGGGAGGGACATGCAGGATTATAAATGTTATCGGATGGATGGGAAAGAACAGCTTTTATGCCTTGCGGTTACGCTTCTCCTTTCTGGGATGGTATCCTGGCTGTTTTACCAAAGCCCTTGGGGGATGGTGTCGGCAGCGGCCTTTTCTATTCCAGTGAAAAGAACATTACGGGATATGCTGATGCGGAAAAGGAAAGGAGAGATGCTCTTCCAGTTCAAGGAAATGCTGCAGATGGCGTCTACGGCTATCAAGGCAGGCTATTCTATGGAAAATGCCTTTGTCCAGGCAAGGGAGGAATTTATGAAGCTTTATGGATCCCATGCTATTATGGCCAAGGAATTTGGGAATATTAACCGCCAGGTAGCCCTTAATGTGCCATTGGAGAAGCTGTTAGAGGATTTGGCAGAGCGGAGCGGTATAGAGGAGATTGCCAGTTTTACGCAGGTATTTGGGTTTGCAAAGCGTGGCGGCGGGGATTTTATGAAGATTTTTAATAATACTGTGGACAAAATCAGGCAGAAAGCCGAGGCTGAACGGGAAATTGAGACAGTCATGGCGGCAAAGCGGATGGAAATGAACATTATGAACATGATGCCTTTTGGGATTTTATTCTATGTAGGGGTTACTTCCCCGGAGTTTTTGGAACCCCTTTATGGCAATTGGCTGGGAGCAGGCATAATGACCGCCTGTTTGGCGGCATATGGATGCGCGTATTTCATAGCGGGGAAAATTGTGAATATCCAAGTGTAAGATGTCATCATGCAGAATTTTTTGGGGAGGAAGCGATGTATTGGTATTTGGCAGGGGCTGTAGCGGCAGCCGCAGCAGCATGGACGTTAAGGAAGAAATTTCCGCAAAAAAAGAAATATTATGAATCTGCCTTGGCTGTGATGGTAAGCTTCCTGTTCGCAGCAGTTCTGTGGCAAATGGATTTGGCTTTGCAGGAAGAATGGCAGATCCCAAGGAATCACCCGGGGCAGGGGACAGAGGAACGGGAATATTCCATAGATGCAGAAGGGGTGCTGCAAGGGTATCCTATGGAGGTGCAGATAGAAGAAAGGAAATTAACAGAAGCGCAATGCCAGGAATATTTTGAAAATGCCAAGCAGGAATTAGATGCCCTTATCCTTGGGGAAAACCCTTCCCTGGAGCAGGTGGCAAATCCCTTATATCTGCCGGAGGCCTTACAGGACGGCGCAGTAGAAGCAGAGTACCAGTTTTCTGATTACGATACTTTTGGGCCGGATGGAGCCTTGAAAATAGAGCCCAAGCATCCAATAACGGTGGAAGTGACAGCAGAATTGGCCTGCCAGGGCAGGTCCTGCCTGTATTCGTTTTTTGTACAGGCAGTGCCCAGGCAGAAGTCCCCACAGGAGGGTTTTGCAGACCAAATCCGCAGCCAGATTATGGCAGAAAATGAAAAGGAAGGGGAGGACAGCCTAAGCCTGCCCCAGAAAGTGGGAGGGAAAGAGGTGCACTGGGAACAGAAAACGGAAAACCGTAGTATTAAAATCCTTTTTCTGGGGATTGCCGGGGCAATCGGGATCCTGGTGAGTGAGAAAGAGGAGAAGAAACGCAGGGAGGCCGAGCGGCAGCGTCAAATGTTATTGGATTACCCGGAAATTGTCAGTAAGCTGTCATTGTTGTTAGGTGCTGGGATGAATATTTCCCTGGCTTGGGAGAAAATAGCCCTTACTTACCGTAAGAAGCGGGACAGCCAGGAAATAGAAGCCCGTTATGCCTATGAAGAGATGCTGGGAACCCTTTATGAAATCCAGGAAGGCATAGGGGAACTGCAGGCATTTGGGAATTTCGGGGAACGGTGCAGCCTGGGCGACTACCGTAAGCTTTCCTCCCTGATTGTGCAGAATATTCGCAAGGGGGCAAAAGGGATGCAGCAGCTGTTAGATGAGGAGGCATGGGATGCTTTTGAGCAGCGCAAGGCAAGGGCAAAAATAGCAGGAGAAGAGGCTGGGACTAAGCTGATGCTTCCGATGATAATGATGTTGGCTATCGTGCTGGTAATTTTAATGGTCCCAGCAGGGCTGTCTTTGGGCTTGTAACCGTTTGCCCAGCCTTTGGGGTATGGGCAGATACAGAAAATGGGAGATAGGAGGAAAGTGATATGAAGGAGTGGAAAGCGTTTTTAATGGAAGAGGACGGGATGGGTGTTGTAGAAGTTATTTTGATTATCGTGGTTTTAATCAGCCTGGTGACAGTTTTTAAATCACAGATTAGCAGCCTGGTAAATACCATTTTAGATAAGATTACGAAAAATGCAAAGAAGGTCTGAAAGGAAGGCAGGATCCAGCAGCGGCAGCATTACGCTGTTTTTGGCTCTGGTACTGACCCTGGTGCTGTCTTTTTGTTTTTCATTATTAGAAGCAGCAAGGGTGCAGTGCCTTTCCCAGATGGCCCAGCGCAGGCTGCTGTTGGATTTGGAATCTGCCTTTGGGGAATACCATCCAGCTTTGTGGCAGGACTACCGGCTGCTATTCCTGGATGGGAGTGCTGGAACGGATGGGCTGGATTTGCCGCTGCTGGAAGGGCATATCATGGAAGAGTCTGATTTGGGGCAGAAGGGCGCTAGTTTCCTGCAAATGGCATTTAGGGGCATAGAAATATCCGGTTATACATTAGCAACTGATTTTCATGGGGCTGCTTTTGAAGCCCAAGCCAGCAAGGCTGCAAAAGAGCAGCTGGCAGCAGGCGCTGCAGACGAACTGAAAAAGAAGCTGGAAAAAGGGGAAGAAATGGCAGCCCAAAAACAAGATATTGAGAGTAAATGGAACCAGGCCCAAGATGCTGTGAATGATGCAGGGGACATACAGGAGAAGGACAAGATAAATGATGCCAGAGAGGGCGCCCCGGCAGGGGGAGGAAAAGAATTGCCAGAAAATCCGATGGAAGTGGCGGGGCTGTTGAAAAGATCATCTATTTTAAACGTAGTGGTGGAAAATCCTTCAGAATTATCAGGCAAGTCCATACCAGCGGCGAATTCTTTAAAGGACCGCAAAAAAGAAGCGGGAACGTTAGAAAAGCCTAAAACTGGAAGCTTGGAAAAAATTTGGTTCCTGCAATATTTAAACTATTATTTTTCCTGTTACACAGGCGCTGGCGAACATGGAGGGAAAACCCATGCGTTGGATTATGAGTTGGAGTACATCATTGCTGGGAAAGAGACAGACATTAAAAATCTGGAAAAAGTAGTAAAAGAGCTTCTGTTAATCCGCGAGGTGGGAAATTTTGCCACTATCCTGCAGGATGGGAAGAAACAGGCTTTGGCGCTGGAAATGGCTGCAGCCACAATTGGGTTTACTGGGATTGCCCCGTTGGTGGAGGCTGTGAAATTGGGCATTCTTTTAGCATGGAGTTATATGGAGAGCATTATGGATTTGCGTTCCCTTCTGGCAGGAGGGACAGTGCCGCTGATTAAGAAACCTTCTGATTGGAAAAGCGATGTTACTTTAGGCTGGAAAGCATTGGGGCAGAAGCCTGAAAAGACAGAGGAAGAGAATGGATGGGGGTACCGGGAGTATCTGTTGCTTCTGTTGGCGCTGGTACGGGAAAATACATTGGTTTACCGTGCGATGGATGTAGTAGAGCAGAATCTCAGGCAGATGCCAGGCGGGGAGAAGTTCCGTATGGATTGCCAAATCTACCGGGTTGAGGCAGAAGGGCTATATACATCACAGCCCCTGTTCCTGGGTTTTGTCACAGTTGGTGGAAAAGCAGATGGGGTATATCATTTTCAAAAAAGCCAGCGGTTTTCGTATTGAGAATTGTTTATGCTTCAATGCAGTAGGAAGGAGTGTGTTGGAAAGTGCCTCAAAATAAAAGAAAGGAGAATGGAAAAACCTCTCTTAGGCACAGTGGATTGGCACCAGAGGCACTTTTCCACACGTTTCTGGAGGGGAGCCTTACGGTGGAAGCAGCATTGTCCCTGCCAATTTTCCTGTTTGCCGTCAGTATGGCATTGTATTTGTTTGTAATGCTGCAGGTTCAATACGTTGTGGGAGATGCGCTGGATCAGGCAGTGGCAGGAGCAGCCCTGCTTCGGGACGCTTCTTCAGGGAAAGTGGAAAACTTTACAAAGGCTGCTTTTTATAAGGAACTGCTGGGGCAGAAAGGCTCTTTATCCAGAATTGAATTAGGGATTGTGGGAATTTCCTGGAAGGGGAGCAGGGTAGATGAAAGCCATATCCAAGCACAGGTTGCCTATCAAGTTAGGTTTCCTTTTGGGTATTTTGGGAAACGGAGTATAAAATTTTCAAACCGATGCAAAATGCACCGATGGACAGGGAAGCAGAATAGCAGTACGGCATCAGACAGGCAAGAATGGGCCTATCTTACACCTGCACAGACCGTATATCATACGACACGGGACTGTACGCATTTAAGGTTATCGGTAAAGCCTGTTTCAGCAACGGAATGGAAGGCCTTGAAGAAATATCAGGCTTGCGGGCATTGTACAAAAGAAGGGAAGCGGGGGGCATTGGTTTATATTACAGAAGAAGGGGATTGTTATCATTATAAGATAAGCTGCAGCGGGTTAAAGAGGACGATTTATATGGTACGCAAGGAGGAAACGGGAGGCAGGCCTTCCTGCTCCAGATGCGGCGGGCCATAAGGTTAAGTTAGGTTCACATAAGGTACAGAGAAAGGATGGGCATTATGCAGAAGTTTGTATTGCTGGGATTGTTGGGATTATGTGCTTGGGAGGATATGAAGAGGAAGGAACTGACAGTCATGAATCTGTTATTGTTTGCAATTAGCGGTTTGCTGTTGCATTTATTTTTTCCTATATGCTCCATTTACAGCATATTATGGGGAATATCTCTGGGAGTAGCAGTCCTAGGGGTAAGCTTTCTAAGCCGGGGAGGCATTGGGATGGGGGATGGCATCCTCCTTATGGTAACGGGCGTGTATTTGGGCGGTACGGCAAATTTGGAACTGTTTTTATTGGGGATATCGTTTTCTGCCTTGTGGGCTATGGGGCTTGTAGTAATCTGGAAAAAAAGGGGGAAAGATCAGATGGCATTTGCGCCCTTTTTATTGGCTTCCTATTTGGTGATGCTTGTAAGGTGGCAGATATGACAGGCACAAGAAAGGGTTCAGGAAGGTTCCCAAAGATGCAGGGCAGTTTTACCGTAGAGGCAGCCCTTGTTTTTCCCATAGTGCTTTTTTGCATTCTTACATTATTGAACCAGGGAATAGAGTTATATTGCCAGGTTGTAGAAATTATAGGGAACCAAGCAGCCTGGGAAAGTTTTGATCCAGCCAGCCGTTTTCGGCAATTGGAACAATTGGGACATTTTATAACATAGCAGGTAAATGTTGGGCCATAGGATTTGCCGCGGCAGAACGGAGGGAAAATTGGAAGTTACTTATAATAGGAATTTGTATAAAAGCTATATGTGTGTGAGGGCGCAAGAAGATGTGCAGGAAGCGTGTGAAATCCATATGTTGGAGAAACAGGCAATCCCAGGGCTTTTACCGATGCAGGTTACAATGGCGCAGGGAGTGCAGGCGTATCTCTATGAAATCAGCGGAAAGCAACAGATAGGGGATTATCTTACAGGCAGGAAGATTGATTACGGCATATTGAAGGGGTTGCTGTTTTCCATTCAGGAATTGTGCAGGATTTTGCCTGATTATTTGCTGAGGGAGGGCGGTTTGTGCCTGGAGTTTCCGTTTATCTATGTGAATCTGGAGGATGGAAGCCTATATTTTACATACCTTCCCTTTTGGGACAAGAATTTGCCAGAAGCCTTTCAGGCCTTTATGGAACAGGTGCTTCGGGAAATTGACCATCAGGATAAGGCGGCTATAGATTTGGGATATCAGATTTATCAGATGTGTACGAGAGAAAACGCCAATATTAGGAAAATGCTGGAGACGGTTTGGGGGCAAGGCTCTTTGACGGAGCTGAAGCAAACAGAAGAGGTTAGCCCTGGTAAAAGTGAAGGAACAGGCAGGGAGAAGCCTGGGGATAGAAAGGACGGCAGCAATGGGAAAGATAAAACCAATCAGGGGCAAAAGCATGCAGGGTATTTCGGGAGGAATCAATATGGCGGGCATAAGGGGGAAGGCCAAGAAAGCCATAATTGGAAAGAACACCTTATTAATAAGATGGGGGTATTTCCGTATTTTTTCCGGGAATCTATTTTATCCCATTTTTGGAAAGGAGATAAAGAAAAAAAGGAATTTACATTACAAGGAATGATACCCTGGAATCGTATACAAGGAGAAGGGATAAGCGAGAATGCAGTACCGTTAGCCAATCAAGAAAAAATTTCCAAAGAAGGCAGGACCGGAAGAGGAGTACAAAGAAGAAAGCAAGAAAAAACCGTTGGGGAAAGTATGCAGTGGGATGGAATCTCCAGGAAAGCAAAAAAGTTAGCACAAAAAGAAAAAAATATCCAGGAAGGCATGGATTGGGAAGGCACAATCCAAGAAGCTGTAGATATGGAAGACGCAATCCAAGAAGCTGTGGATAGGAAAGGGAAAATCCAGAAAAGCATGGGCCGGGAAGGTGTAATCCAGGAATTTATGCATCAGGGAGGCATAGCCCAGGGAAGCATGGATTGGGAAGGCGAAATCCAGGAAGTTATGCAACGGAAAGGCATAGTCCAGGAAGTTATGCAACGGAAAGGCATAGTCCAGGAGGTTATGCATCAGGGAGGCATAGTCCAGGAAAGTATGAATCAGGGAGGCGAAATCCAGGAGGTTATAGATAGGGAGGGGATAATCCAGGAAGCTATAGATAGGGAAGGGATAATCCAGGAAGCTATGGATGGGGAAGAAGTATCCCAAGAACCTATGCATAGGGAAGCATTAACTAGGAAAATAATGTGTAGCGAATTATTCCCAGAAGAATTTGAAACAAAAGAACGGACATTTGAGGAGCCATGGCGGAAAGAGGCTCAGGATGAAAGGGTAAGGGGAATCTCCAGAAAACTTTATGAGGAGAAGGCAGGCATAACTCCCGGCAGGCAGCTGGTAAGGGGGATCCCGAAAGAATATTTTGAGGAGGAAGAGCCAGAAGATACAGGTGTGAGGGGGATCCCGAAAGAATATCTTGAGGAGGAAGAGCCAGAAGATACAGGTGTGAGGGGGATCCTGAAAGAATATCTTGAGGAGGAAGAGCCAGAAAATACAGGTGTGAGGGGGATCCTGAAAGAATATCTTGAGGAGGAAGAGCCAGAAAATACAGGTGTGAGGGGAATCCCGAAAGAATATTCTGAGGAGGAAAGGCAGGGGGAAGAGCTAGAAGACACATATGTAAGAGGAATCCCGAAAGAGTATTTCAGTGGGGGATCTTCTCAAAGGGAACGCAGCAGGGAAGGGGCAGGTCAGGTTTTAGGGGGAACTATTCCCGGGAAAAAATGTTGCGATAGAGCAGCAGAAGGACAGGAGAGGGATTTCCTGCAAGAATCTTTGCAGGCGGGAGAAAGGGGAGAGGCAGAGGCTTGGAAACAGAGGGAGGGAAGGGGATGGCTGAGGAGATGGAAAAAGAAAGAAAGCATCCCTTTGGCTGGTTCCTGCCAAAGGGATGCATCCCCCAATTTATCCAAGGAGGCTCCAAGGTATGCAACGGAAATCCTGGCAGATTTTGGCCAGCAGGCAGAGGGAATCTTGGTTTACCAGGGGAACCACGGGTGCGGGGATATTGTTGTGGACAGGGCAGAATTTTTAGTAGGGAAAAATGAAGGGCAGGTAAATGGCATTATTGATGCAAGGGGAATCAGCCGCCTCCATGCCAGGATTGTTTTAGAAGGGGATGCCTATTATATAGAAGATTTGAATTCCACAAATGGGACTTATCTCAATGGAACGCCGTTAGTATACCATAAGAAGGTAAAATTGTGCAGGGATGACCATATCCGTTTTGGCGGTGAAGAATATGTGTTTTGCTGAAATAGGGATTGATTTTGCTTTCAAAAGCCTATATACTATTGGATAATGAAAATTTTGGAGGCCTTGGTATGAAAGTAAATATTTATTATGGGGGGCGCGGGCTCTTGGATGACCCGACATCCTATGTGATTGATAAGATGCGGGAAGTGCTGGCAGAACTTCGGGTAGAAGTGGAACGTTATAATATCTATGAACATAAGAACAGCATTTCCACCTTGCCGCAGACAATGAAGGAAGCGGATGGGATTATTTTAGCTACAACAGTGGAATGGCTGGGGATAGGCGGATATATGCAGCAGTTTCTGGATGCCTGCTGGCTGTATGGGGATAAGGAAAAATTTGCCTCCACTTATATGCAGCCGATTGTTATGTCCACAACGTATGGGGAGCGTGAGGCAGAGATTACCCTTGCAAGCGCATGGGAAATGCTGGGCGGGCTTCCCTGCGGCGGGCTTTGCGGATATGTGGAAAATCTGGCTTCCTTTCGGATGAATCATGATTATACAGTAATTATTGAAAAGAAGGCAGAAAATCTCTATCGTGCCATTTCCCAGAAGCGTAAGAGCCTGCCGAACAGCAATCAGGCTGTGAAGCAGTCCATACTGCGCACCCAGCAGCTGGAACTGACCCCCCAGGAAAGCGAGCAGCTTTCCAAATATGTATCCAATGACCTCTATGTGAAAAAGCAGAAAGAAGATATTGAGGAATTGAGCAGTATGTTCAAGGATTTGCTGGGCCAGTCCAAAGAAGATGAGGATACTGCATATCTGATGGAATTGGAAGCACATTTTGTCCCCCAGGAGGATTTTTCAGTGACATATTTATTTATGATTGACGGGAAGAAAAAGCCTCTTACCATAGAGGTCCATAATGATGAAATCCAGGTGCATTATGGGCAGGGGGAAAAAATTGATGTATATACGAAGCTATCTCCTGTGGTGATGGATGGTATTATCCAGGGGAGGATGACATTTCAGAGAGCCTTTATGACAGGGGAGATGACAGCTAAGGGGAATCTGAAGAACCTGAAAATGCTGGATCAGATTTTTAAATTCAGTTGAAGTGATTGCTGCAAAAAGGGCTGGGAAGATAAGGAACGGCCCATCATGAAAAGGATAAGCGGTTAGGAGGAAAAGGATGAAAGATTCAAATTGTATTTTTTGTAAAATTGCTGCTGGGGAAATCCCTTCAAAGACGATATACGAGGATGGGGACTTCCGGGTTATCCTGGATATCAGCCCTGCGTCCAAGGGACATGCCCTGATAATACCGAAAGAGCATTATGCTGATATTTATGGGCTTCCAGACGATTTAGCGGGCAAGGTAATGGTGCTTGCGAAAAAGCTTGCGGCACATATGACAGAAGCATTGGGCTGTGATGGGTTTAACTTGGTGCAGAACAATGGGGAGGTGGCAGGGCAGACAGTCTTCCATTTTCATATGCACCTGATTCCCAGGTATCAGGGGGATGGAAACCAGGATAAGATTTGCTGGAACCACCTGGATCTTTCCCAGGAAGAACTGGATGAAATTCAGAAGAAACTAAAGTAGGAAAATATTGACGTATTTTACATGATTTGCTACAATATTTTGTATAGAATTTACAAAGATTATAATACAAACAAAAAAGGAGTGGGAATCATGGGAAAAGTAACGCTTGATTATGGAAAAGCAGCCAGTTTTATCAGCCAGGAGGAAATTTCCTATATGGCAAAATTGGTGGGGGATGCCAAAGAGGTGCTGGCTTCCAAGACAGGGGCTGGGAATGACTTTTTAGGATGGCTGGATCTGCCTGTGGATTATGATAAAGAGGAATTTGCCAGGATTAAGAAGGCAGCCGCTAAGATCCAGGAGGATTCAGAGGTACTGGTAGTGATTGGGATTGGGGGGTCTTATCTGGGCGCCCGGGCAGCGATTGAGTTTTTGCGCCATGGGTTCTATAATAACTTACCGAAGGAAACACGTAAGACGCCGGAGATTTATTATGCAGGGAACAGTATCAGCAGCGCTTATCTTGCTGGCTTGCTGGACGTGATTGGGGATAGGGATTTTTCTGTGAATGTTATTTCCAAATCTGGGACTACCACAGAACCCGCCATTGCTTTCCGTGTATTTAAAGGGCTGTTGGAGAAGAAATATGGCAAAGAAGGCGCTGCAAAAAGGATTTATGCCACTACGGATAAAGCCAGGGGCGCATTGAAGAACCTTGCGTCAGAGGAAGGCTATGAGACATTTGTGGTTCCGGATGATGTAGGGGGGCGTTTCTCCGTATTGACGGCAGTTGGCCTTCTGCCGATTGCAGCCAGCGGTGCGGATATTGATAAATTGATGGAAGGCGCGGCAGCAGGGCGTGAGCTTGCTTTCAACAAACCGTTTGAAGAGAATGATGCCATGCAGTATGCGGCTATACGGAACATCCTGCTGAGGAAAGGTAAGGCAGTGGAAGTGCTTGCCAATTATGAGCCTAGCCTCCACTATGTATCAGAATGGTGGAAGCAGCTCTATGGGGAAAGTGAAGGGAAAGACCAAAAGGGTATCTTCCCAGCTTCTGTGGATCTGACGACTGACCTGCATTCTATGGGGCAGTTCATCCAGGATGGGGCCAGGATTATGTTTGAAACCGTTATGAATGTAGAGAAGCCGCGCTGCACCATAGAAATCCATGAGGAGCCTGTGGACTTGGATGGTTTGAACTATCTTGCCGGGAAGGATATGGATTTTGTAAATAAGAATGCTATGAACGGCACAATTTTAGCCCATACCGATGGGAATGTGCCGAACCTGGTTGTCAATATCCCAGAGCAGAATGAATTCTACCTGGGCGGGCTCTTCTATTTCTTTGAATTTGCCTGTGGGTTAAGCGGGTATCTTTTAGGGGTGAACCCCTTTAACCAGCCAGGGGTAGAAAGCTATAAGCGCAACATGTTTGCTTTGCTTGGCAAGCCAGGCTATGAGGCTGAGAGGGAAGAATTACTGAAGCGCTTATAAGGGCTTAAAGTAGGGCTGCTGCAGAAAGCGTTGCCTTGGATTGATGCGCAAGTGCCATGCATAGCAGAGGAAGGCTATCCATGGCCGGTATGATTTCCAGGCGGGCATGCTTTTTGCAGCGGTTTTTTCATAAACTATCAATGATGTGCGGCAGGCCTGCCTCAGTTAGGCAGGGGTATCGCCTTAAAATAACAGAGCACGACCTTAAAATTTGCCTGTAATGAAGCTAAATTTTTTGGCGTGCGGATCCTATCAAATATATCTTTTCAGGGGATTTCCCTGTCTATTGGTAAAGCCTCCATTTTTCAAATTTTACAAAAACCCTTGACAAGTTACGGAATCTCTGTTATATTGTAATAAATTTGTAACAAATGTAATAAATTTGATTAAAATAACGTATAGGCTCTTAATATATGTTATGCAAATATCAGGAGGTTGAAATGAAATTCGATAAGAAGGTTATGGAAAGTGGAATGGTTGTGACGTTTTCATTAGCTTTGACGCTTTCCTCAGTCTGTGGCACAAATTTTGGAACTAGGACACAGCTTAGTAGCCAGGCGGTAGAATTAACAGCAGAACCCGTAAGGTATTTTGACAGGACAGAAGGAGCGATGGCAGCGGCTCTTGCTGCAGCAGAAAAGGCAATTGCCCAGAAAGAAGCTTCCCAGTTAAAAGTTGCTGTGGCAGAGGGGAAAAAGGCTGCTGCACACAAAGAGGCTTCTGGACGGGATAAAATAAAAGGGACGATAAATGATTCTAATATAGAAGGCCAGCCGCAGGTGGCAAAGTCCGAACAGAAGGACGCATCCCAGGCGGAAGATTCCGTTTCCGGCCAGGGGAATCCATCTCAGGCGGACACCGTAATTATGGGTCAAGCGGATGCCCAGGCTGTTGGCACGGATGCTGGCCAAGCGGGTGCATCTGTGGCAGGAACAGGAACGTCTGGCCAGGAAGGTGTAGCTGGGGCTAAGGAAGAAGGCCATACAGAGCCCAGGGATGAGGCTGTACCCTCCCAGGAGGGGGAAGGTGCATCCCAGGCAGAGGGTTCCATAGAGGTAGCTGGGGCTAAGGTGGAGATGCTTAAGACAGAGAATGAAGAGGTATCCCCATGGGCTTCTAAGCTTCTTCCAGATGTAGAGGAGTACTTAAATATCCGCACAGAGCCATCCGATGAGGCGGAGTTAGCAGGGAAGCTTTACAAAGGCGATTTAGCTAAGGTTGTAGAAAAAGGCGATACATGGACCAAGATTAGTTCTGGTGATGTAGAAGGTTATGTGAAGAATGAGTTCTGTGTGACAGGGCTGGAGGCAGAGACCCTGGCTAATGAGGTAGGGACAGCTTATGCAATTGCATCTACTGGAGGTGTCAGGGTGCGTGCAGAGGCATCCTCTGCGGAAGACATTGGCATCCTGGATGTCATGGAAGAAGGCGGCAAGCTGGAGGTTGATACCGAGGCCGCAGAGGTAGAGGGCTGGATTGCTGTTAAGACAGAAGAAGGCAGCGGCTATGTCAGCGCAGATTATGTGGATAAAGAACTGGAACTGGGAAGGGCCATCTCCATTGAGGAAGAAATGGCAGCAATTGCAGCCGCAGAGGCAGCAGAAGCGGAGAAAGCCAGGCAGGAACAGGCCGCACAACAGGGCGGCGGGAGCGTAAGCCAGAGAGGTGCAGTGTCTGCATCCTATGACGACCTGACTTTGCTGGGCGCATTAATCCAGTGCGAGGCAGGCGGGGAGCCTTATGAAGGGCAGCTTGCAGTAGGCGCAGTGGTAATGAACCGTTTGCGTGCAGGGTATGCTGGGAGCATTTCTGGCGTTATTTACCAAAGCGGGCAGTTTACACCAGCGTCCTCAGGGGCATTAGCCAGCGTATTGGCCAGCGGAAGCATTTCTGGCAGCTGTATGCAGGCAGCCCAGGAAGCTATTAATGGAGTTAGCAACGTGGGCGGCGCCTTGAGTTTCCGAAGGGCAACCCCAGGCTGCGGCGGGATTGTTATTGGAAACCATATGTTTTTCTAAAGGATGTTATTGCTGCGCCAGTGCTATATGCAACACCAGGAAGCGCTGGCAGTAGACGTTCCAGGACTTCAAGAACGAAAGGGGCAAAGCCCCCTAGTTTTACATTGATAAGATTATGCCTGCCAGGAAGTATAGATATGCAGCCTAAGGAAGCGCTGGCAGCAAGCGTTCCAGGATTTCAAGAACGAAAGGGGCAAGGCCCCTAGCATTTATATTGCCCAAGGTTATGCCCGGCGGAAGGTATAGATATGCA
>CAJUSO010000009.1:34754-74330 GCA_910588965.1 uncultured Lachnospiraceae bacterium
GCCCCTAGCATTTATATTGCCCAAGGTTATGCCCGGCGGAAGGTATAGATATGCAGCCTAAGGAAGCGTTGGCAGTAGGCGTTCCAGGGCTGCAGAGAAGCAAAGGGTGAAAGGGCCTTAGTGCTTAAATTGCCAGGGTGTATTCCTGCCGGGAAGTATAGATATGCAGCCTAAGGAAGCGCTGGCAGCAGGCGTTCCAGGGCTTCAAGAACGAAAGGGGCAGAGAGCCCTAGCATTTACATTGCCTAAGCGTATTCCTGCCGGGCAGTTTTGGCTGGATTTTATGGGATATCAGAAAAAGTGGGTCCGCCCGCTTTTTTTTATTGTCAAATGATTGCCACAGGGAATAAAATAGTATAAGATATCTGTTGGGAATGATTATGAGAACAGCGACAGGTAAGGAGGGTTTCAATGAAGATTGTGGTGTTGGCAGGGGGGCTGAGTACAGAGCGGGACGTATCCTTTGTCACGGGGGATGGCGTAGCGGATGCTTTAAGGAAACGCGGCCATAAGGTGATTTTATTGGATGTGTTTATGGGATATAGCGATAAAGAGGAAGAATTGGAAGGGATTTTTGAACGTTCCCTGGAGGTTAGCGTAAAGCCGAAGGGGATTTCTGCCGAAGTGCCGGATTTGGATGCAGTCAGAAAGAGCCGGAAGGATCAGGGCAGCAGCCTTTTCGGGCCAAATGTCATTGCACTGTGCCAGATGGCGGATATTGTATTCCTGGCGCTCCACGGGGAAAACGGGGAGGATGGGAGGATCCAGGCGGCCTTTGACTTGCTGGGGGTCCAGTATACTGGGACGGGCTATTTGGGCAGCGCCCTTGCCATGGACAAAGGGCTGTCCAAACGCTTTTTTTTGGCAAACGGCATCCCAACCCCGGCAGGGATTACCATGCATAAGGCAGATTGCCAGTGGGATTTCCATAAGACGGGCCTGTCCCTGCCTTGTGTGGTAAAGCCCTGCTGCGGCGGTTCTAGCGTGGGGATTTCCATTGTGCGCACAGAGGAAGAGTACAGGACGGCGCTGGAAGGCGCATTCTGTTGGGAAGAGGAGGTTGTGCTGGAGGATTACATTGAAGGCAGGGAATTTTCCGTGGGCGTGATGGAGGGGAAAGCCCTTCCGGTAATTGAGATTGCCCCTGTGGATGGGTTTTATGATTATAAGAACAAGTATGCCAAAGACGGCGCTGTAGAAACCTGCCCGGCAGACCTGCCGGAACAGACAGCAGCCCAAATGCAGCGGTACGCCGAGCAGGCGGCCCAGGCGCTGGGGTTAGATACTTATTCCCGTATGGATTTCCTGATGGATAAGGAAGGCAGCCTGTACTGCCTGGAGGCGAATACCCTGCCAGGGATGACCCCCACCAGCCTGCTGCCGCAGGAAGCACAGGCAGTGGGCATGGATTATGGGCAGCTCTGCGAGGAGATTATCCGTATTTCCTTAGAAAAACATCAGAAGCTATAGTGGAGGGATTATGGAAGAGAAGAAGAACATAGGGGATCATACTATGAAAAATATGACACTGGAGAATATTGCAGAAGCCTGCCATGGGACTTATATGGGAAAGGAGTCCCAGAAAAAAGAGGTGATTAAGGGCGCCGTTACAGACAGCCGCCAGGTGGAGGAAGGGTTTTTGTTTATCCCAGTGAAAGGCGCAAGGGTGGATGGGCATGACTTTATCCCAACGGCCATCGAAAAAGGCGCGGCGGCCGTCCTTTCTGAGATACCCCAGGAAGATTGCCCAATGCCCTGTATATTCGTGGAATCCACACTGCAGGCGCTGAAAGACATTGCCAAGTTCTACCGCAAACAGCTGGATATCCCGATTATTGGGATTACAGGCAGCGTGGGGAAGACCAGCACGAAGGAAATGGTGGCCTCTGTCCTTTCGGAAAAATACCATGTCTTAAAGACGGCAGGCAACCATAACAATGAAATCGGGTTGCCGCTGACCTTGCTTCGTATCCGCAGGGAGCATGAGGTGGCAGTGGTGGAAATGGGGATTTCTGATTTTGGCGAAATGCACCGGCTGGCAGAAATGGCAAAGCCGGATATTTGTGTTATTACGAATATCGGGATCTGCCATCTGGAGAAATTAAAGACCAGGGAAGGGATTTTACAGGCCAAGAGCGAGATTTTTGATTTCCTAAAGCCCCATGCCCATATCGTGCTGAATGGGGAAGATGACAAGCTCTCTGCGCTTACGGAGGTGAAAGGGATCCGTCCCCTGTTCTATGGCTTCCAAGGACCCAAAGAGACGCAGGCTGCGGAAGGCACGGGAGAAATGGCAGAAGGCGGCGTTCCCAGGCGGCGCCAGCATCCAGATATCTATGCGTCCGATATCCAAAACCATGGGCTGAAAGGGACGGATGTGAATATCCATACGCCGCAGGGCATGATAAAGGCACATATCCCAATCCCAGGCCGGCACAATATATTCAATGCCATGGCGGCAGCAGGGGCGGCTCTTTCCCTTGGCATGGGTTTAGGGGAAATCCAGCTTGGCATCGAGAAGGCAAAATCCATTGGGGGGCGCGCCAACCTGATTGAGTCTGGCGGAGTCCTGGTAATAGATGATTGTTATAATGCGAACCCTGTGTCCATGAGGGCTTCCCTGGATGTGCTCAGCAATGGGCTGGCCAGGACAGTGGCAGTATTAGGCGATATGGGGGAACTGGGGGAAAACGAAGGGCGGCTCCATTATGAGGTAGGCGCCTATGTGGCTGAGAAGCAGATAGATACCTTATTCTGTGCGGGCCCCCTTTCCCGGGAAATGGCAAGGGGCGCCTGCGACACCAATGACTGGTGCGAGGTATTCCATTTTGATACCAAAGAAGAGATGTTGGGGAACCTCCTGAAATATCTGCAGGAGGGGGATACCGTTTTGGTTAAGGCTTCCCATTTTATGGATTACCCTAAGGTAGTGGAAGCGGTAATCAGGGAGTTTGAAGCAAGGGAAACCGATTAAAGGCTCCCAGACAGGGCTGCCGCAAGGTGCCTAGCAGGCCCGGCGCCATGCCAAAGCCGGCATAGGCTCCTTGCGGCAGCGCAGGCTAGGCCTTATGGCAGCATTTCTTTGTGTTTTTCTAACATTTTCCCAATCACGGCCTGGGTATATGCGCCAGAGAATTTCCGCTGGCTTTTGTCCAAATCCTTTAGGTAGATGGGTTCCCCATATTCTACAATGACATGGCATTTCCGGATAAACGGCATATGGTTTTCCCAAATATTATGGCTGTTGCTGATTGCCACGGGGATAATGGGGCAACCGCTTTTCTCTGCCATTTTCAGGCTCCCTTCCTTGAAAGGCATCATGCCGTCGTCGGGATGGGGGTTTCTTGTGCCTTCCGGGAATACGCATATGGAAATCCCTTCTTTAATCTTATCAATCCCTGCCAGGATCATTTTCAGCCCTTCCTTCATGTCTGTACGGTTTAGGAAGAGGCAGTGGAGGCGCTTCATCCAGATAGATAGCAGGGGCACCTTCTCCATGGAATCCTTAGAGACATAGCCGGTAAGGCCTGGGCACCTGGAATAAGTAATGACAATGTCAAAATAACTCTGATGGTTCGGCACATACAGCACAGCCTGGCCTTTTGGGACGTTTTCAGCCCCTAGGATGGTAATGTCCGTCCCTGCCAGGAAAAGGATTGCCTTAAAAGCCCACTGCACAATCCGCAGGCTGCTGATGTCGGCAGCATGGGGCTTGTATTTCCTCAGGATCCATTCCGCCCCCATAATGGGAATGGAGAAAATCAGGAAGAAAATCAAAAAAACAGAAACCAGAATCAATCGTATCATAATATTCACCTTTCCTAATTTAATGAATGCCGGAAAAACACCATTATTTACATTATACAAAGGAGAATGGAGAAATACAATCATAAATGTTGCAAAAAGTTCATAGAATTTACGAAGGATGTAAAAAAATGTAAGGAAAATCCGCATGGAAAAGAGGAAATTAGGTCCTGCCATGTCCCTTGTGCTGTGTATTGCCCTTGTATGCCTGTTCTGGGGGTGCGGGATGGTGGAGACGGATACGCCGAAAATCAAAGATTTGGAGTATGAGATACTGGAAGAGAAAGACATCCCACAGGAATTTCTGGCCGCAATGGAGGAGAAGAAGGAGGCAGGCTTCAAGCTGACGTATACGGACAAGGAATACCTATACATAGCTATGGGGTATGGCGTCCAGGAAACAGGCGGATACAGCATTTCCGTAAATGAATGTTACCTGACAAAAAACGCCATCTACTTCGACACTACCCTGATCGGGCCTATGAAAGGGGAGAAAATCAATCAGGTTAAGTCCTATCCCTACATTGTGGTGCGGATGGGGTATCTGGAAAAGAACGTGGTATTCGAATAGGGCATATCTGTGGATGGAGCCTCCATAGCCCCTTCCTTTGCAGCCGCTTCCTGCCTGCAGGGGAAGGGGCTTCTTTCGGTTTTCTGGCATTTTGGCCAGAATAGCAAAAAAATAGTAGGAAATTTTCCCAAAATATGTTATAGTAAAAAAAGTATGACAAAAATGTGTCCTAATTTCAAAAAAAGAGAATGATTTTTCGGTAATCGTTTATAATAAATGACATGCCGCACAGCAACCTGCACTGAAATTTATGGTGGGGCAGGCACAGTTTCGTTCATATAGCATAAGATAAGTTAAAGGAAACCCTTGATTTACAAATTGACAAAGTGTGATATAATGGTACATAAAGAATTTTTAACAATTACTTGGCAAGAGAGGAAATTTGTTGCTACAATAACTTCTCTCATACGAATTAAAAGCATAGAGGTGCGATATGGAACAGTATGTGATTAAAGGAGGCAATCCGTTAGTAGGCGAGGTGGAGATTAGCGGGGCTAAAAATGCAGCCCTTGCAATCCTGGCAGCATCCATTATGACGGATGAGACTGTAACAATAGATAATTTACCCGATGTACGGGATATAAACGCTTTGCTCCAGGCCATGGGCGATATTGGGGCGAGGATTGACAGAGTAGATGCACACACTGTAAAAATAAATGGTTCCTATGTAAAGGATATTCCCGTAGACTACGATTCTATGAAAAAAATCAGGGCGTCTTATTATCTCTTGGGTTCCCTGCTGGGCAAATATAAACGGGCGGAAGTGACGCTGCCTGGCGGCTGCAATATCGGTAGCCGCCCCATGGACCTCCATATGAAGGGGTTCCGGGCATTGGGGGCCCATGTGGAAATCCGCAACGGGGCGGTTGCGGCAGAGGCGGCGCATCTGAAGGGGAGCCATATTTTCTTAGACAAGGTTTCCGTAGGGGCCACCATTAATATTATGATGGCAGCCGCCTTGGCAGAAGGGAAAACGACAATTGAAAATGCCGCAAGGGAACCCCATGTCGTGGACGTGGCCAATTTCCTGAACAGCATGGGGGCCAATATAAGGGGCGCAGGTACAGATGTAATCCGTATCGTAGGGGTGGAGCGCCTCCACCGCACAGAATATTCCGTCATCCCTGACCAGATTGAGGCAGGCACCTTTATGTTTGCAGCAGCAGCCACCAAAGGGGACATTACCGTCAAAAATGTAATCCCGAAGCACCTGGAGGCTACCACGGCAAAGCTTTTGGAAGCTGGGTGCGAGGTAGAGGAGTTTGATGATGCCGTCCGTGTCGTGGCGTCAAAGCCCCTGCGCCATACCCAGGTCACGACGCTGCCCTATCCAGGCTTCCCAACGGATATGCAGCCGCAGATGGCAGTTGTCCTTGGGATTTCCCAAGGAACGAGCACAGTTACAGAGAGCATTTTTGAGAACCGTTTTAAATATGTGGATGAACTGACCCGCATGGGGGCGGACATTAAGGTGGAGAGCAATATTGCAATCATCAATGGCGTCAAAAATTATACCGGGGCCAGGGTCAGCGCACCTGATCTGCGCGCCGGGGCGGCATTGGTGATTGCAGGCCTTTCTGCGGAGGGCATTACAATCATAGACGATATCCACTATATCCAGCGGGGCTATGAGGCGTTTGAAGAAAAGTTAGAAAGCCTTGGGGCACAGATTGTAAAAGCGGCTTCCGAAAAGGAAATCCAGAAATTCCAGTTAAAGGTAGGCTGAAAGGGAAGGCGGCCTGGGATGGGGATCCTGCCATGGCAGGGATTCCTTGGAAGGGACAGAAAAGTGAATAAATTTATCCAAAAGCGGGCATGGTAATAGAAAAATGCAAAGATTGCATGATTCTATCTGTAAGGAGGAGACAGCATGTTATATCCAATCTTAACGCCAGCCCGTTTTTTAAGCGACCTTAGCGGCACATGGGACTTCAAGCTAGACAATGGCAGGGGGTTTTCCCAGAAATGGTATGAAAGGCCTTTGGAGGATCCTATGGCCATGCCGGTGCCTGCGTCTTACAACGACCTAAAGGAAGGGATAGGCTTCCGCGACCATTATGGATGGGTATTTTACCAGCGGAAGATATCGCTTCCTTCTGCATTAAAAGGGCAGCGCATCGTGCTCCGCTGCGATGCAGTCACCCATCATGCGCGGGTATATTTGGACCAGGCATTGATCTGTGAACATAAAGGGGGTTTTTTGCCTTTTGAGGCAGAGCTGGATAGCCGGGTAACGGAAGGGGAGCATCTGCTGACCATTGCGGTGGACAATGTGATAGATTATACGACCCTGCCTGTGGGCGGCAAGGCGGATATGCTGGGCGGAATGATGGGGAATGCAGGCATGGGGCCGGACGCAGGGGAGCAGAAGCCCCAGAACCACCCCAACTTCGATTTCTTCAATTACTGCGGGATTACCCGCCCTGTCAGGATTTATACCACACCCCAGGATTATATTGCAGATATTTCCATAGTCCCAGAAGTACAGGACGGCCATGCCTTCCTGCATTACCAGGTGGACACGAGGGGGGAAGGGGATTGTAAGGTAGAGGTTTACAGCTGCTGCGGCAGCAAAGTGGCGGAGCAGGCAGGCAAGGAAGGGAAGCTTACCATCCAGGATGCCATCCTCTGGCAGCCAATGAAGCCTTATTTATATGATATCAAGGTGTCCTTTGGGGAGGATGTGTATACCCTTCCTTATGGGGTGCGGACTGTCCGCGTGGACGGCAGCCGTTTCCTGATTAATGAGCGGCCCTTTTATTTTAAGGGCTATGGGAAGCACGAGGATACCTTCCCAAATGGCCGCGGCATGAACCTGCCTATGGACGCCAAGGATATTTCCTTGATGAAATGGCAGGGTGCCAACAGCTTCCGTACCAGCCACTATCCTTACAGTGAGGAGATGATGCGCCTATGTGACCGGGAAGGGATTGTGGTGATTGACGAGACGACGGCTGTTGGGGTCAACCTGCAGTTTGGCGGCGGCGCAAACTTCGGCGGTGAGAAAATCAGTACCTTTGACCCGCAGCATGGGGTGAAGACCCAGGAGCACCACAAGGAGGTAATCCGCGACCTGATTGCCCGGGACAAGAACCATGCCTGCGTGGTGATGTGGAGCATTGCCAATGAGCCGGATTCGGCGGCGGAGGGGGCTTACGGGTATTTTGAGCCCCTGTATAAGCTGGCAAGGGAACTTGACCCCCAGAAACGCCCCTGTACCCTGGTCAGCGTGCAGATGCCAGATCCTAAGAAGGACTGCTCGGTAAAGTTAAGCGACGTCATCTGCCTGAACCGGTATTATGGCTGGTATTTCGGCGGGCCGGATCTGGAAGGGCCAGAACAGGCGCTGCGCAAAGAACTGGATTTCTGGAAAGAAGTAGGGAAGCCCGTGATATTCACGGAATACGGCGCCGATACGGTGCTGGGGATGCACGACACGACCCCTGTGATGTATACGGAGGAGTACCAGGTGGCCTATTATAAGATGAATAACCAGGTATTTGATGATTACCAGGTTGTGGTAGGGGAGCAGGCTTGGAATTTCGCAGACTTTGCCACCAGCCAGAGCCTCTTGCGGGTACAGGGGAATAAGAAAGGGATTTTTACCCGTGACAGGAAGCCGAAGCTGGCAGCCCATTATTTCCGGGAGCGGTGGCATGGGATACCAGATTTTGGCTACAAACGGTAACCGGCAGGAAGCTAGGGTGGCGTGGGGGCGCTTATGGGAGGTTAGGGGGATGGGCAGCCCATTCCCCCCAAGGTATTGCTGAGTTGGATAAACTGTTCCAGGGAAAGCGCTTCCCCGCGGATATTCGGGGGAAAGCCCAGGTGTTGGAGCGCCTCTGCGGCAAGCTCCTTGCGGATGGCAAGGCCGGGGGCGTTCTGCAGCCCATTTGCCAGGGTCTTGCGCCTCTGCTGGAAGGACGCCCGGATTATGCCGAATAAGAGTTTCTCATCCTGCACAGGAAGGGGCGGCGCAGGCCGCTTTGCCAAGTGTATGACGCAGCTGCCTACCTTGGGGCGGGGAAGGAAGCAATGGGGCGGCACATGGGCGGTGATTTCCGGGTAGGAATAATACTGCACGGCCAAGGAAAGCGCCCCGTAATCCTTGGTGCCGGGGGAAGCCTGCATACGGTCTGCCACTTCCTTCTGCACCATGACCGTGATGCCCGCAAGGGGCATATGGCTTTCAAAGAGCCCCATGATGATGGGGGTTGTAATGTAGTAAGGCAGGTTTGCCACCACTTTTATGGGGGCGCCGTTATTTTTCTCCTGCGCCAGACGGGCTAAGTCCAATTTCAGGATATCCTGGCAGATGACTTCCGCATTGGGGTACGCCCCCAGGGTTTCTTCCAGGATGGGGATTAGGTTCCGGTCAATTTCCACTGCGGTTACGGCGCGGGCATTTTCACAGAGGTATTGCGTCATGGTCCCAATGCCGGGGCCGATTTCTAAGACAAAATCCTCCGGGGTAATCCCGGCGGATTTTATAATCTTTTCTAATACCCTAGGGTCAATGAGGAAATTCTGCCCGAATTTTTTCTGGAACCTGAAATTGTATTTTTGCAGTATGGCGATGGTCTGCTGCGGGTTTCCTAAAGATGCCATAATCGTTCCATCCTTTCATGTCTTTGTTCCCTTTTATGCGTTTCCTTCAAAGATTGGCGTGTATGCAACCGTTCCATGCTTATGGAGGCTATCCTTTGGGCTTACGGAACCTTTTGGAATAGCCTTTTTGCATTTTCTTCGGTTGCCTCGATTACCTTTTCTGTGGGGATGCCCCTTAGCCTTGCAATTTCCTGGGCCACATAAGGCAGGTTCAGGGAGGAGTTGCGTTTCCCGCGGTTTGGCTCGGGGGACAGGTAGGGGCAGTCCGTTTCCAGCAAAATCCGCCCTAACGGGATGTTAGCTGCCACTTCTTTGAGTTTTTTGGCGTTGTGGAAGGTCACCACGCCGCCAATCCCGATGTAATACCCCATATCCAGGAAGGCGTTTGCCATGTCCAGGGAATAGGAGAAGCAGTGGATGACGCCGGGGATCTGGTTGGCGTGGATGCCCTGCATCAGCTTTAGGGTATCCTCTGCCGCATCCCGGGAATGGATGATGGCAGGGAGCCCCGTCTCCCTTGCCAGTTCCATCTGGCGGCAGAACCAGAGCCGTTGGCTGCTTCTTGCCGCCTCATCTTTTTCCCAGTAATAATCCAGGCCGATTTCCCCAATGGCTACGGTTTTGGGCAGGCGGCTCTTCTTTAAAATCCAATGGTAAATTTCTTCCGTCATCTCGGAGGCTTCACTGGGGTGGATGCCAAGCGCCCCATAGAGGAAATCATATTGTTCCGTAAGCGCAAGGGTCTTCTGGCAGGCTTCAAAGGTAGAGCCGATATTGATGACCCGTCCGATGCCTTGGGCTGCTAAGGAGGCCAGCAGCTCCTCCCTATCCCCGTCAAATTGGCTGTCGTCATAATGTGCATGGCTTTCGAATATCATGTCTTTTCTCCTTTAACAGATTTCAGCGCCAGAGGGCATGTCTTTTTCCGGTACAACCAGTGACAGCCCGCCTTCTTCATTCTCTGCGCACAGCAGCATCCCCTCGGAAAGGGTCCCTGCCAGCTTGGCTGGCTTTAGGTTTACCAGTACCATGACCTTTTTCCCCACCATCTCTTCTGGGGTATAATGCTTCTGGATGCCAGATACAATCTGTTTTACCTGGCTGCCGATGCGCACTTGGGAGCACAGCAGCTTTTTGGACTTTGGCACGGCCTCGCAGGCAATGATTTCCCCTACCTGGAACTGCATTTTCATAAAATCATCATAGGAAATCTCTGCCTTTGGCTCCAGATCGATCCCTGGGGTTTCCGGGGCGTCCTGCAAGCTGCAATCGGAGTCCTCTTCAGGGTACAGTTCCTGGACCCTTGCAATCACATCTTCTATTTTCATGCGCTCGAACAGGATTTCTGGCTTGTCTGTGACCTTGGAGCCGCTGGGATAATGGCCAAAAGTCCCCAGTTCCTCATAGGGCACTTCAGCAGCGTTTAGCTGGGACAGTATGCTCTTGGAGGTCTTTGGCATAAAGCTCTTTAGGAGGCTTGCGCCTATCGTGATGCTCTCCACCAGGTTGTACAGCACCGTCGCGAGGCGGGGCTTGTCTTCCTCTTTTTTAGCCAGGATCCAAGGGGTGGTCTCGTCAATGTATTTGTTGCAGCGTTTGAACAGCCCCATAATCTCTGTCAGGGCGTCTGCCACGCGCAGGCTGTCCATCTTGGCCGTCACCACAGAAACGGCTTTGGTTACCGTGTTTTTCAGGTCTTCGTCCATATCGCCTTTGACGTCCGTATTGTTCACTTCCCCGCCGAAATATTTGTTGCTCATCGAAATCGTGCGGTTTACCAGGTTGCCCAAGGTGTTGGCCAGGTCGGAGTTGCGCCGCTCGGCCACAAGCTCCCAGGAAATCAGGCCGTCGTTTTCAAAGGGCATTTCATGGAGGAGGAAATAGCGCACGGCGTCCACGCCGAACACTTCCACCAATTCATCGGCATACAGCACGTTCCCTTTGGACTTGCTCATTTTGCCATCCCCCTGCAGCAGCCAGGGATGCCCGAATACCTGCTTTGGCAGGGGCAGGTCCAAGGCCATAAGGAAGATGGGCCAGTAGATGGTATGGAAGCGGATAATGTCTTTCCCAATTAAATGGAGGTCTGCAGGCCAGTTCTTCTGGAAGAGCCCGCTGGAATTGCCTTCTGCGTCATAGCCGATTTTGGTAATGTAGTTTGTCAGGGCGTCCAGCCATACATAGACCACATGCTTGGGGTCAAAGCCCACGGGGATGCCCCACTGGAAGGAAGTCCGGGAGACGCATAAATCCTGGAGCCCTGGCAGCAGGAAATTGTTCATCATCTCGTTTTTGCGGGACACGGGCTGGATAAACTCCGGATGGCTGTTGATATGCGCAATCAGGCGGTCTGCATACTTGCTCATTTTAAAGAAATAGGCTTCTTCTTGGGCTGGCTGTACTTCCCGCCCGCAGTCCGGGCATTTCCCATCTACTAATTGGGATTCTGTCCAGAAGGATTCGCAGGGCGTGCAGTAAAGCCCTTCATAGGAGCTCTTGTAAATGTCCCCCTGGCTGTACAGCTTCTTGAAAATCTTTGCCACTTGTTCCTCATGGTCTTTATCCGTCGTGCGCACGAAGCTGTCATAAGAGGAATCCATCAGATCCCAGATTTCTTTGACGGTCCCAGCTACTTTGTCCACATATTCTTTGGGCGTAATGCCGGCTTCCTCGGCCTTGATCTGGATTTTCTGCCCATGCTCGTCTGTGCCGGTCTGGAAATAAACGTCATAGCCTTCCTGCCTCTTAAAGCGTGCGATGCTGTCTGCCAGCACGATTTCATAGGTGTTCCCGATGTGGGGCTTGCCAGAGGTGTAGGCAATGGCAGTGGTCATATAATAGTTTCCTTTTTTACATTCTGTACACATATTTTGCCTCCTTTGATTTGTATTCGTAATAGCCAAAAAGGGAGTGGGTGTGCCAAGGCAAAGGCGCCAGGTTTCGGCGCGGCAATAAAAACCCGCCTCCTATCCCGGATAGAAGGCGGGTGTAACCGCGGTACCACTTCTCTTCCCCTGCCTCTCACAAGGCAGGGCTTGGCCAGTATCCCCTATCAGGGCTGGAGCCCAGAAGGAAAGGATACTATCCGCTATAACAGGCGGGCCTGTCATTGCCTGCCTGCAGGGTCTTGCCCTAACCTGGCAGTTCGGCAATGCCGCTCCAAAGCCATCTTCCGCATAACCTCCTGGATCCCTTTTCAGCAGGCGGGACTCTCTGTGCCGTTCCTTTATGCGTACTCTCTTCTTCCCAGCGTTTTAGAAGTTATCATGTTTTACAAAGAGTACCATAGAAGCAGTTGGAAGTCAAGGGGGGAGCAAGATATCTTCTCCTAAGCCCCCAGCCTATGGCAGACTACAGGTGGTCAAAGGCAACGGTTTCTTTTTCCAGCTTAGCCACTACCTCCTGGTTGGCGCCCATCTGCTTTGTGATATCCTCCATGTCGGCGGCAAGGCTTCTGGTGCTGCCGGCCATGCCGGTAATCCCGGAAGCGCCGTCGTCAATGGCTTTCGTAATGGTGCCGATGGAGTCTGCAATCCCAGACATGGAGCTTTTTAGGCGTTCGGTCCTCTCATAGAATTTGTCCATCGTCTGGCGGATATAGGCGGCGTCCTCTTTATATTGGCTTCCTGATTTGACAAAGTCCTGGAATTCCTTCAGGACGGACTGGCTCATGTAGTCAATCATCTGCTGTGCATTTTCGGAAAGGTCCGTTACGGCTGCGGTCACTACGGTGTTCATTTCCTGGATACGGTTGGCCGTATTCTGGCTGGAATTGGACAGTTCCCGGATTTCTTGGGCTACCATGGCAAAGCCTTTGCCAGCTTCCCCTGCCCTGGCGGCTTCTACGGAAGCATTTAGGGCAATTAGCTGGGTCTGCTGGGCGATTGCAAGGATGTCGCCGGCCAGGGCCTGGATTTGGCTGACGCTTTTGCTTTTTTGGATTGCATCATTGAGGGAGTGCAGGATTTCTTCTGTCTTGGCATTGGTAATCTCCGCACTGCTCTGGGCGGACTGCTGCATGACATCCGCACGGGAATTCATCTGGGCAGTGTAGGCCGTGATAGCCCCGCATTCCTCTGCAATGGTGTGGACCTCCTGCCGCACATTTCCGGTCCCTCCGTGGATGGAGGATACGTTACTGGCTACCTCTTGGAAGGTAGAGGAAAGCTGCCCCGCCAGGGCAGAGAGCCCAGCGGCGCTTTTTTGGGAGGCATGTGTCCGTTTTAATACCTCTCCGGTCATGCGGTTAATGTGCCCGGAGCTTTCCTGTATGGTTTTCAGTATGCTTTTGATGGGCGTCACAACGTAACGGGTAATCAGCCTAAGGTCCATAAAAACAAGCAGGATGCAGGCGGCTGCGGCTGCAGTGCCCACGGCCAGGGACAGGGAGTAGGCGGCGGAAAGCTGTGTGCGTGCCTCCTGGGTCTGTTCGCCGATGGAGGCGTTCAGGGCGTCGATATCTGCTTCCATCGCGTTGGCGAAGGAAGCCACATCCCCGTTGGCAAGGGCATAGGCCTCCTGGGTCTTATGGCTTGCGCTGGCGCAGGCCAGGCTGACCAGGGCGTGTTTGAAAGAGGCGTAGTTGGACTGGAGGGAATCGTACAGGGAGCGGTCTTCTGGTATGACATGGCTTTCATAATCTGCCAGCATTCCGTCAAGAAGCGTTTCCTCCTCCTTAATCTGCTGCACCAGGGTTATCATGGTGTTGTAATCCGTGGCAACAATGTGGCTTAAGGCCATTTTATGGATATTCATGGAAGACTGGCAGATTTGGGCCAGATGGCTCTGCCCATCCATGTAATTGTCTGCGATATTGGAAGCGCTGGCATTCACATTACGGATATTGGTAATGGAAAGGATATTTGAAAAGAGCGCCACGATGCCCAGGAGGGCGATGGGAATGATCAAACGGTGTTTTAAGCTGATATTTTTCATAATACCTGATACTCCTTATGTTATGGTCCGTACATTTTTCATGGGGCGGTAATTTCTGTCACCATGTTGTCTAGCTGCTCCTGAAGGTTTTTGCCAGAGGTGCTTCCTTCAAGGATGCCCGAAGTAAAGGCAGAGACCGGATCCCAGAAATTCCCTCCGATACGCTGCAGGGAGGAAAATTCTGACTGTTCCAGCAGCGCTGCGATAGCTGGGGAGCCTTGCACTTCTTCTGAAGCTGCGGCATTCACATTCGAAGGCCCCTGCCCCCGGAGCTGGAAGCGCAGCTTTTGGTTTGTTTCATTGGTAATCCACTCAGCCAGTTTTGCAGCCCACTCCTGCTCTTCGGAATAAGCGTTTACCCCAATAAGCTTGAAGCCGGAAAAGGATGCCATCTGGACTTGCTGCCCCGCACAGGTGTAAGAGGGGAGCTTGGAAGCGCTGTAGCCTTTGCCCCAGGCTTCCTCCACAGCCATCGCATTCCATGTGCCGCTGATACCGGCAATAATTGTGCCGTTTTGGACGCCTTCCAGGAACCCGGCGTCATCCGTGCTTAGGAACCCTGGGTTTTTTGCCATATGTACCATGGCCTTTGCCACGTCGATGCCCTGGATCTTTCCTTTGGTACTGTTCCAGGTGCAGTAGTTGGTGATGCCGTCATCATTGAGCCCTAACGTGAGCCCGGTATTGCCGAACAGGGAGTAAACATACCATCCAGAGGACCAGTCCATGGAAATTTTTTTGTTATGCCCTGCGGCAATTTCCAGCATTTTATCCCAGGACTGGACGTCCTCTCCGGAAAAATACTGGCTGTCATAATAAAGGAAATATCCGTTGTCTGCCGTGAGGGGGTAGGCGTATAGGGTATCGTTCACTGAGGCGGCAGAGACAGCCTCTGGCAGGTTTGACGCCCGTACTGCGTCCTCATTCCCGATTGGTTCCAGTGCGCCGGCAGCGACCAGGGTATTCAGCTGATCGTCCGCAAAGGCAAAGACGTCCGCCCCGTTTTCTAAATCGCCCATCAGCACGTTGGTGCATTGGCTTTCGCTCTGGGGCTGCAAGGTAATCTGGAAATCGGCCTCTTGCTGGTATTGGCGTTCAAATCCTTCCATCATCTGGCTGAGCAGTTCCTGGTCTTCCACAGCGCCCCAGACCGTGAGGTTTACGGTACTGGAAGCAGCCGGCTTGGCTGCATTGGATGCATCAGGGGCCGTATCGTTTTGGCATCCTGCTATTAAGGCGGCCAGCAGGAAAAGGGCCGGGAGCCATAGGTTCTTTTTTCGCTTCATAATCTTCTCCATAAATCATAATTTTTTGTGTAAGTTTGGAATGGTTCAGTGCCAATATTTTACCATCCCCTGTGGATTTTTGCAACGTGGTTTTTAGCTGCCTGCGGGGCGCCTAGGATGGGGGCTTATGGTTTGGCCCAGAAAAAAATTGCAGGAAAGTTGCGCCCCGATGTATAAAACGGGGATTCCTGTCAATACTATGATTGTCCGGAAGAACAAAGCCCCCACTTGTTCCTCCGGATAAGAAGACTAACCAAAGATAAGGTTAAATACTTATCCTCCCCTTTTTATAAAGCCCCTGTATGGCAGGACTGCCATACAGGGGCTTTTTGTGTGATTTGTGCGTTTTGTGCGGGATGCACGGTTGACTTTCATGCAAAATGATGATACTATCTTCTTGGGTCTTTTGCACCGTTGTAAGGATTTAAGCAACGTATGGGTGTGGGCCCTGCCCTATGCTTACATAAGGGTTTTTATCAGAAGATTGCATGGATGTATTAAAATTATGATAGGAGGATATTATGGGACGTTTTACATTACCAAGGGATTTATATCATGGGAAGGGCTCTTTGGAGGAGCTGAAGAATTTATCAGGGAAGAAAGCAATCGTTGTGGTAGGCGGCGGCTCCATGAGGCGCTTCGGCTTCCTGGACAAGGCGGTCGGCTACCTGAAGGAAGCAGGCATGGAAGTAGAACTGTTTGAGAATGTGGAGCCGGATCCCAGCGTGGAGACGGTGATGAAGGGCGCGGAAAAAATGCGTGAGTTTGAGCCGGACTGGATTGTATCCATGGGCGGCGGCTCCCCCATTGATGCTGCAAAGGCCATGTGGGCATTTTATGAATACCCGGAGACTACCTTTGAGGATTTGATTACCCCCTTTAATTTCCCGACGTTGCGCACAAAGGCAAAGTTCTGTGCCATCCCTTCCACATCTGGGACGGCTACAGAGGTAACGGCATTTTCTGTTATCACGGATTATGACAAGGGGATCAAGTACCCCTTAGCGGACTTCAATATTACGCCGGATGTGGCAATCGTAGATCCTGACTTGGCGGAGACCATGCCCAAGAAACTGACAGCCCATACGGGGATGGATGCCATGACCCACGCAATCGAGGCGTATGTATCCACCCTGCATTGTGATTATACCGACCCATTGGCGCTGCATGCCATCAAGATGATCCACCGTGACCTGAAGGCCTCTTTTGACGGCGATATGGAAGCAAGGGACCGGATGCACAATGCACAGTGCCTGGCCGGCATGGCGTTTTCCAATGCGCTGCTGGGGATTGTCCATTCCATGGCCCATAAGACGGGGGCTGCATACAGCGGCGGGCATATTGTGCATGGGTGCGCCAATGCCATGTACCTGCCCAAGGTTATCAAATACAATGCACAGAACGAAGAGGCAGCTTTGCGGTATGCGGAGATTGCATCCTTTATCGGCCTGCAGGGCGAGGATACAGCAGGGTTGGTCGACGCTTTAATCGCAGAGCTGAAGTCCATGAACGCATCCTTAGAGATTCCGTCCTGTATTAAGGAGTATGAAGGCGGTATCATTGATGAGAAGGAATTTATGGATAAATTGCCGGAAGTGGCAAAGCTGGCAATTTCCGATGCCTGCACAGGCTCGAACCCGAGGGTGCCCACGCCGGAAGAAATGGAGAAGCTGCTGAAGGCATGCTTCTATGATGAAGAAATTGATTTTTAACCCATGCCATTCCATCCTACTGTAGGATAGAAAAAGCGGGAGGGGCTTGCCCCTCCCGCTTTTGCGCCTGCCTGGCACATGGCGCCTATTTTTTAAACCCAGCCCTCTTACGCAAAGTAGGGTCTAAGATCCGCTTCCGGATCCGCAGGCTCTTTGGCGTCACCTCCAGCAGTTCATCCGTCTCAATAAATTCCAATGCCTGCTCCAGGCTTAAGATTTTTGGCGGCGTCAGCGTCAGCGCTTCATCTGCGCTGGAAGAGCGCGTGTTTGTCAGATGCTTCTTCTTGCAGATATTTATTTCAATGTCTTCCGGCTTTGCGCTCTGCCCGATTACCATCCCCGCATATACCCGTTCCCCAGGCCCGATAAACAGCGTTCCCCGGTCTTGTGCCCCAAACAGGCCGTAGGTGACGGATTCCCCTGTCTCAAATGCAATCAGGGAGCCTTGCTTCCGGTAAGAGATATCCCCTTTATAAGGCTCATACCCATGGAAAATGGTATTGATAATCCCATTTCCTTTGGTGTCTGTCAAAAATTCGCTGCGGTATCCAATCAGCCCGCGGGAGGGGATGTTAAACTCCAGCCTGGTATACCCGCCGCTGATGGGGCCCATATTCTGCAGTTCCCCTTTCCGCTGGCTTAGTTTCTCAATAACAGCCCCTGTAAATTCATCCGGCACGTCCACGTAGGCCAGTTCCATCGGCTCTAATTTCTTCCCATTTTCATCCGTATGGTATAAAACCTCCGCCTTGCTTACGGCAAATTCATACCCTTCCCG
The DNA here is from genome assembly GCA_910588965.1 of uncultured Lachnospiraceae bacterium. Taxonomy (GTDB): domain Bacteria; phylum Bacillota; class Clostridia; order Lachnospirales; family Lachnospiraceae; genus Petralouisia. The sequence continues at coordinate 52,449 of CAJUSO010000009.1, forward strand.
CCGCATATTTTCAATCAGTACGGACAGGTGCAGTTCCCCGCGCCCGGAAACCTTCAGGCTGTCTGGGCTGTCTGTTTCTTCTACGCGCAGGGAGACGTCTGTATTCAGTTCCCGGAACAGCCTGTCCCGGATATGCCTGGAGGTGACGAATTTCCCTTCCTGCCCGGCCAGCGGGCTGTCATTGACAATGAAATTCATGGAAATGGTTGGCTCGGAAATCTTTTGGAAATCGATGGCGATAGGGGCTTCCGGTGCGCAGATGGTATCTCCGATATGGATATCCGCAATGCCGGAAATAGCTACGATGGAACCGATTTTGGCTTCTGCCACATCCACCTTTTCCAGCCCGTCAAATTCATATAGCTTGCTGATGCGGACTTTTTTCATCTTATCCGGCTCATGGTGGTTTACCACGACGGCGTCCTGGTTGATTTTCAGGCAGCCGTTGTCTACCTTGCCCACGCCGATACGGCCTACATATTCATTATAGTCAATGGTGCTGATCAATACTTGGGTATTGGCGTCTGGATCCCCTTCCGGTGCAGGGATATATTCCAGGATAGTCTCAAAAAGGGCTGTCATATCCTTTTTCTCATCCTTCAAGTCCCTGACGGCATAGCCGTCCCTGGCGGATGCGTAAATAAACGGGCAGTCCAGCTGTTCGTCGGAGGCGTCCAGATCCATGAAAAGTTCCAGCACTTCATCAATTACCTCATCTGGGCGGGCTTCCGGGCGGTCAATCTTGTTGATGCAGGCAATAACCGGAAGTTCCAAAGCCAAAGCCTTCATCAGCACGAATTTTGTCTGGGGCATCGCGCCCTCAAAGGCATCCACCACCAGGACGACGCCGTTTACCATTTTCAGCACACGTTCTACCTCGCCGCCGAAATCGGCATGGCCTGGGGTATCTATGATGTTGATTTTTGTATCTTTATAGAAAACGGCCGTATTTTTGGAGAGGATGGTAATCCCGCGCTCCCGTTCAATGTCATTGGAGTCCATGACCCGTTCCTGTACTTCCTGGTTGGCCCGGAACACGCCGCTCTGCTTTAAAAGCTCATCCACCAGGGTAGTCTTGCCATGGTCTACATGGGCGATGATTGCAATGTTCCGGATGTCTTCTCGTTTCATTTTCATAGTGTAAGGTCCTTCTTTCTATTATATGATGTAAGGGCGCTTGGGCATGCTGCTGCCGGCAGCCGCCCGGGTCCGATTTTGTTTTACAGACGCCGCAGCCCATGGCTGCAATAAGGCAATGGCTTTTTGTATTTTACCACATAATTTTTATTTGGCAAGGTTTTTATAAAAGAATGTGGTGTTTCCCGCCAAAATAAGGTATAATGGGGGATGTAAGAAAAAAGGCTGCCTGTTTCCGAAGGAGGGGGATCTTGGCCAGTAGGGGGATGGGAAGCCTTGCTCCATCCAAGCGGCGCAGGGTGGCAGAGGCAGGGCAGCAGAATATATGGAAGAAGGAGGTCTTTTCAATGAGTGACAATCATGATTTATATGGCGTTGGCGGCCAGCCAAGGGACGGCCAGCAGCCTGGGTATGGGCAGCAGGGCGCGGTGCAGTTAGACAAGGCTGGGAGCCAGGCAGGCTACCAGCAGGAAAATGGAAGCCAAAGCAGCTATAGCCAGGAAAACGGGAACCAAGGCAGCTATGGCCAGGAGTACGGCAGCCAGGCCGGTTACCGCCAAGGCCATGGGAGCCAAAGCGGCTATGGCCAGGGGAATGGGGGCCAAAGCGGCTATGGCCAGGAATATGGCGCCCAATCCAGCTACAGCCAGGGGGATGGGAACCAAAGCAGCTATGGCCAGGAATATGGCGGCCAACCTGGCTACGGCCAGGGGGACGGATATTATGGGCAGCCGCCCAGCCAAGGGTTTGGGATTGCTTCCATGGTGTGCGGCATCCTTTCTTTGGTGACGTTTTGCATCTGGTGCATCAGCATTCCCTTGGGGATAATATCTATTGTGTTAGGGATTGTCCAGCTGCAGAAGAAGGCGGCGAAAGGAATGGCCATCGCAGGGATCGTATGTTCTGCCGTAGGGGTGATACTGGCCATTGCACTGGTTGTCTATGCAAATTTTATCCGGAGCAATTACATGGGCAATTCGTTATATAATGAGATTTACCAGGAAATATTGGATGAGATGTACGACTATTAAATGTGCGTACATCCCTTGACAAGTAGAAAACCAGGATTTATAATATCTGGCAGATAGGGAAAGACGGTGACGAAGACAGTAGGGCGGCAGGTTTTGGCGGCGGCAGCGAGCTGGGAGGGTGGGAGCCAGCGCATCTAGGGCCTTAATGTATTTGCCTGAATATCACTTCTGAGTTGCCCGCTGAAATCCTGCCTGTTACAAGAAGGCCCGCCGTTGGGGGATGGGCTTCGTGCTGGACAGATAGGGCATTAGGCTGGGACGGGGATTCCCCCGTTATGGGAATCGTGTATGCTGGCAGGGCAGATGCCTGGCGCTGCCAAAGTACAATGTAACTGGTGGTTAACGGCGCAATTTTATTGGCTCCGTCCTTTTGCAGGGGACGGGGCTTTTTTGTCTTATAAGGAATCCTTTTGGGTTTCTTATAAGGCAAAACCCTCCGGGGGATGCGTATGCAGATGCAAGAAATGGATGACGCCGTTTCGGCGGCGTATTTATGGCGTGCTATTACAATATGGAAAGGAGATTACGTGCAGATGTACCACAAAGTGGAGACAAACCTGAACTTTGTAGAAAGGGAGAAGCAGACAGAGCAGTTTTGGAAAGACAATGATATTTTTAGGAAAAGTATGGAAAACCGCAAGGAAGGGGAGACATACACCTTTTACGACGGCCCCCCTACGGCCAATGGGAAGCCCCATATCGGCCATGTGCTGACCCGTGTCATCAAGGATATGATTCCCCGTTACCAGACCATGAAGGGGAAAATGGTCCCCAGGAAAGCTGGCTGGGATACCCACGGGCTGCCTGTGGAGCTGGAGGTGGAGCGCCTGCTGGGCTTAGATGGCAAGGAGCAGATTGAAGCGTACGGCTTAGAGCCGTTTATTGATAAATGTAAAGAGAGTGTCTGGAAATACAAGGGCATGTGGGAGGATTTCTCCGGGACGGTTGGCTTCTGGGCAGATATGGAGAACCCCTATGTTACCTACCACAACGATTTCATTGAATCGGAATGGTGGGCTTTGAAGGAAATCTGGAACCGTAAATTACTGTACAAAGGCTTTAAGATTGTGCCTTACTGCCCCCGCTGCGGGACGCCCCTGTCTGCCCAGGAGGTTGCCCAAGGCTATAAGACGGTAAAAGAACGTTCCGCAATTGTGCGTTTTAAGGCAAAGGGGGAGGACGCCTATTTCCTGGCATGGACCACAACCCCCTGGACCCTGCCCTCCAACCTGGCCCTTTGCGTAAACCCAGAAGAAACCTACTGTAAGGTAAAGGCATCTGATGGTTACACCTATTACCTGGCGGAAGCCCTGATGGATAAAGTGTTTAGCGCCTTGCTTGGGAAAGAGCAGCAGGAAGCCGGGGAAAAGGCCTACGAAGTACAGGGAACCTATAAGGGGACAGAACTGGAATACCGGGAATATGAGCCTTTGTTTGGGTTCACTGGGGAGGCTGTGGCAAAGCAGGGCAAAAAAGCCCATTTTGTGACTTGTGACAGCTATGTTACCATGACGGACGGTACAGGGATTGTCCATATCGCCCCTGCGTTTGGTGAGGACGACGCCAAGGTGGGAAGGAATTACGGCCTGCCCTTCGTACAGTTTGTCAATGGCAAAGGGGAGCTGACAGAGGAGACGGACTATGCAGGGATTTTCTGCAAGAAAGCAGACCCTATCATCCTGCAGGATCTGGAAGACCGGAAATTACTGTTTGACGCGCCGAAATTTGAGCATGATTATCCCCACTGCTGGCGCTGCGATACGCCCCTGATTTACTATGCAAGGGAGTCCTGGTTTATCAAGATGACAGAGGTAAAGGAGGACTTGATCCGCAACAATAACACCATCCATTGGATCCCGGAGAGCATTGGGAAAGGGCGTTTCGGCGACTGGCTGGAAAATGTGCAGGATTGGGGGATTTCCAGGAACCGTTACTGGGGCACCCCGCTGAATATCTGGGAATGCGGCTGCGGCCATATGCATTCTGTCGGCAGCATCGCAGAACTTAAGGAAATGTCTGATAACTGCCCGGATGAGATTGAACTGCACCGCCCCTATATTGATGCCGTTACCATCAAATGCCCCAAATGCGGCAAGGAAATGCACCGCGTGCCGGAGGTGATAGACTGCTGGTTTGATTCTGGCGCCATGCCTTTTGCCCAGCACCACTATCCCTTTGAAAATAAGGAGCTGTTTGAGCAGCAGTTCCCAGCCCAGTTTATTTCGGAGGCCGTAGACCAGACCAGGGGCTGGTTCTATTCCCTGCTGGCGGAATCTACGCTGCTGTTCAACCGGGCGCCTTATGAGAATGTCATTGTCCTAGGCCATGTGCAGGATGAAAACGGCCAGAAGATGAGTAAGTCTAAGGGGAATGCCGTAGATCCTTTTGAAGCCTTGGAGACTTACGGCGCAGACGCAATCCGATGGTATTTTTACGTGAACTCTGCCCCCTGGCTGCCAAACCGCTTCCATGGGAAGGCTGTGCAGGAGGGGCAGCGCAAATTTATGGGGACCTTGTGGAACACCTATGCATTCTTTGTATTGTACGCTAATATTGACAAGTTTGACGCCACACAATACAGCCTTGATCCCCAGAAGCTGTCCGTTATGGATAAATGGCTCCTGTCCAAGCTGAATACCCTGGTAGCGGAAGTAGACCGTGATCTGGGCAGCTACCGCATCCCAGAGGCCGCCAGGGCGCTCCAGGAATTTGTGGACGATATGAGCAACTGGTATGTCAGGAGGAGCCGGGAGCGCTTCTGGGCAAAAGGCATGGAGCAGGATAAAATCAATGCCTATATGACCCTTTACACCGCACTGGTGACGGTCAGCAAAGCCGCCGCCCCCATGATTCCTTTTATGGCAGAGGATATCTACCGCAACCTGGCCTGCAGCATTGACGCATCCGCACCGGAGAGCGTGCATCTGTGCGATTTCCCGGAGGCCGACCTTACGCTGGTGGATCAGGAGTTAGAGGAGAATATGGACGCTGTGCTCAAAATCGTGGTAATGGGCAGGGCATGCCGGAATACGGCCAATATCAAGAACCGCCAGCCAATCGGCGAGATGTTTGTCAAGGCGCCTGGCAGCCTGCCAAGGCTGTACCAGGAAATCATTGAGGATGAGCTGAATGTGAAAAAGGTTTCCTTCACCGATGATGTCAGCAGCTTTACAGATTATATCTTTAAACCGCAGCTGCGCACAGTAGGCCCCAAATACGGCAAATTCCTCAAGCAGATCCAGCAGGCCCTGGCTGGGATTTCCGGCAGCCAGGCGATGGCAGAACTGAAAGCAAAAGGCTTCCTTACCCTTGACAGTATAAATGAAGAAGTTGTATTATATGAAGAGGATCTTCTTATCACCATGACGCAGCAGGAAGGCTATGTGACAGAGGGGGATAATGAAGTAACCGTAGTGCTGGACACAAACCTGACCCCGGAATTAATCCAGGAAGGGTTTGTCCGGGAGTTAATCAGCAAGATCCAGACCATGCGCAAAGAGGCAGGGTTTGAAGTAATGGACCATATCCATATTTCCTACCAGGCGCCAGAGACGGTCCACAGGATTTTCCAGGATTTTGGCGATCAGATTCAGTCCGAAGTCCTGGCTGCCAGCATCAGGCACGGTGCGGTCAAAGGATACGGGAAGGAATGGAATATCAACGGCGAGATGGTTACGCTCGGCGTGGAAAAGGCATAGACAGTGAAGGAGATAAAAATGAAAAATGGAATGTTTGATAAAAAAAGATTTATCCAGGAAATCAAAGACAACGTCAAGAACCTGTACCGTAAGACGTTAGAGGAAGCTTCCCAGCAGGAAGTATACCAGGCGGTGTCCCAGGCCGTAAAGGAAGTCATCATCGACCAGTGGCTTGCCACCCAGAAGACCTTTGAGAAAAAAGACCCCAAGATTGTATATTATATGTCCATGGAATTCCTGGTAGGCCGCGCCTTGGGCAACAACCTGATCAACCTGACCGCATACCAGGAAGTCAAAGAGGCATTAGAAGAAATTGGGTTTGACTTGAATGCCATCGAGGACCAGGAGCCGGATCCAGCCCTGGGGAACGGAGGCCTTGGGCGGCTTGCAGCCTGCTTCATGGAATCCCTGTCCACCTTGGGCTACGCTGCTTATGGCTGCGGCATCCGTTACCATTACGGCCTGTTCCGCCAGGAAATCAAAAACGGCTTCCAGACAGAAGAGCCCGACAACTGGCTGAAGGACGGGTATCCCTTTGAACTGCGCCGCCCAGAGCATACCTTCCCGGTAAAATTCGGCGGCTATGTCCGTTCGGAGGTCGATAAGGGCGGCAAGGTAAGGTTCCTCCACGAGGGCTACCAGACCATCCGCGCGGTGCCTTACGATATGCCTATCGTAGGGTATAACAACAACATGGTAAACGTGCTGATTGCCTGGGACGCAGAGCCGGAGAAATATTTTGAATTGGATGCCTTTGACAAGGGCGATTACAATAAAGCCGTGGAGCAGGGCAATCTGGCCAGGAACCTGGTAAATGTCCTCTATCCCAATGACAACCAGATCCAGGGCAAGGAGCTGCGCTTAAAGCAGCAGTATTTCTTTGTATCAGCCAGCGTGCAGCGCGCTGTGGCCCGTTTTAAGAAATACCATGATGATTTGCACAAGCTTCCCGAGAAGGTGGCTATCCAGCTGAATGATACCCACCCCACCGTTGCTGTGGCCGAACTGATGCGGATCCTGCTGGACGAGGAAGGCATGGAGTGGGATGAGGCATGGGAAATCACCACGCATACCTGTGCTTACACAAACCATACGATTATGTCCGAAGCGCTGGAAAAGTGGCCGATTGAGATTTTCTCCAGGCTGCTGCCCAGGATTTACCAGATTGTAGAAGAGATTAACCGCCGTTTTATCCTGGACATTGAAAAGAAATTCCCCGGCGACTTCAACAAGGTAAAGAAAATGGCAATTATTTACGATGGCCAGGTGAAGATGGCGCATCTTGCGATTGCGGCAGGCTGCTCTGTCAACGGCGTGGCTAGGCTGCACACGGAGATCCTAAAGAACCAGGAACTGCATGATTTTTATGAGATGTTCCCGGAAAAGTTCAACAATAAGACAAACGGCATTACCCAAAGGAGGTTCCTGTACCATGGGAATCCGTTACTGTCTGAGTGGATTAATAAATATATTGGGGACGACTGGGTAACCAACCTGCCCCATCTGGAGAAGCTGGCCGTTTATGCGGATGATGAGAAAGCGCAGCAGGAATTTATGCATATCAAATACCGGAATAAGCTGCGCCTTGCAGAGTATATCAAAAAGCACAATGGGATAGAAGTAGACCCGCGCTCTATTTTTGACGTCCAGGTCAAGCGTCTGCACGAGTATAAAAGGCAGCTTCTGAATATCCTGCATGTGATGTACCTGTACAATAAAGTCAAGGAGCATCCTGACATGGAGTTCTATCCCAGGACATTCATTTTCGGCGCAAAGGCAGCTGCCGGCTATAAGATTGCGAAGCTGACCATTAAGCTGATTAACAGCGTAGCGGATGTCATCAATAATGACGCTTCTATTAATGGCAAGATTAAAGTAGTATTTATCGAAGATTATAAGGTATCCATCGCAGAGCATATTTTTGCGGCTTCGGATGTGTCCGAGCAGATTTCTACGGCCAGCAAGGAGGCCTCCGGGACAGGTAATATGAAATTCATGCTGAATGGCGCCGTGACATTGGGGACGATGGACGGTGCAAATGTGGAAATCGTGGAAGAGGTTGGGGAAGAGAATGCCGTTATCTTCGGCATGAGCTCCCAGGAAGTAATTGACCATGAGAAAAAACGGGATTATGACCCTATGCAGATATTTAACCAAGACCAGGAAATCCGCCAGGTGCTGATGCAGCTTATCAATGGGATGTATTCCAGGAATGACTCAGAGCTGTTCCGCCCCCTTTATAATTCCCTCTTGAATAAGAAGGAAACACAGTATGCGGATACCTATTTTATCCTGAAGGATTTCCGTTCCTATGCAGAGGCACAGGAGAAGATAGAGAAAGCTTACCGGGATGAAAAGGGCTGGGCTAAGATGGCTATCCTGAATGTGGCCCATGCTGGGAAGTTTACCTCAGATAGGACCATCCAGGAATATGTGGATGATATCTGGCATTTGGATAAGGTAAAAGTGGAGATGCCGGAATCCTAGTATAAGCTGCATGGAAGGCTTTCCTGTTTGGCGTAGGATAGTTTTTACCCTATTTTGCTATAACCGGGGGCAAGGCTGCAGGAAACATGGATTCAGAATAAGGGCAAAGGGCTGGGGAGCCTTTTGCCCTTTTTAACTTATTCCCAGGGGATTTTAGGTTCTTGGATTTGTTAAAAATTTGGCAAATTAATGAAAAAGTTGTCTGGAAAATATTGTAAGCCTCATTTTTTAAGAGTATAATGGAGGTGCAAATTTATTAATGCATACCAAAAGAACAGGAGGAAGCGAAATGGGGAAGAACAAACAGCTGTTATGTTTCATGCTGACCGCAGCAATGGCCGTACAGCCGGTAAATCTGTCCGCTGCCGCTATGCAGCCGGGAGGGGAGGAAGCCTGGCAGGAAAGCCAGGGTATTGTTGCTCCCGTCCTGCAGGATGGCATGGCGGTCATCCCGGCAGGCAGCAGTGTGGAAGAAGCCAAAATCATTTTGGCAAAGGCGCTTATCAGCAATTCCGGGGATTTTACAGAGGAGGAGCTGTTGGGGCTGGACTGGCAGTATTACTGCGAGGGCAAGACAGGGATTGGTACTTGGGGCAACCGGAGCTGGGGCCCTATCAGCGGTTTTACAACAGAAACCGGTAAATTAATCAAGACGAAATACCAGCATCCTGCATTGGCCGATCATGGGGATGGGGATTACCAAGTCCGTATTGGGGATACAGGAGCGGAAGCTACGTTGACCAAAAAATCCATTTGGGATTCCAGTATTGTATTGAACGGGGACATCCAAGCCAGCCTGCCCTATACAGAGGAAGGCAATGTTGATTATGCACAGTTCCAGGCAAATCTCCTGCAGGCAGCCGTTGCGCAGACTACGCCGGAACTGTCCCTGGAAGATATCACCGTCGAATATTATGCCACAGCAAAATCCGGCAGCGTAGGCAGCATGGGTAAAGCCTGGGCGCCATTGGGCGGCGGCAAAATATCCGGCCTGGAATATCCAGCCATTTCCGCAGGCAGCCATCAGATCCGGTTTTCCTGGGGCGGGAACGGCACCTATGCCGCAGTATCTGCTGAGGCGGCTGTGACAGTCAAAGAGCGTGAGGCTGCGCCTTATGTGCAGAATGACCCTGCCGGCAGCGTGAAACTGCCTTTCAATGCAGATTTAAGCGTGGATTACGATGCGCTTAGCCAGAGCATGTTCCATGCCATCGTGGCAGAATCCCCTGTCCTGGCGGCAGATAATGTAACCATTGAATATTATGCATCTGCTTCAACCGGCAGCGTAGGCAGCATCGGCAAGGCCTGGGCGCCGTTGGGCGGCGGTAAGGTATCCGGCCTGGAATACCCAGGCATCCCCGCAGGCATACAGAAAATCCGCATTTATTGGCCAGGCAGCCAAATGTATGCGCCAACCACCATTGAGGCAGAGGTTGAAGTCCTGGAACGTGAACAAGTACAGTTCCAGCTAAAGGATGCGCCTTATGAAACAGGCATGGTGTTTACGGCAAGCCAAGGATATGATTATGCGGCTACTGCCAAGGCGATTTATGACACGGTGGTGGCGTCTGTCAGCCCCCAGGTGGATGAAAGCGAGATAAAAGTAGAATATAATACAGACCTGACAGGGCTGACACATACCAGCTATAAGCCATTGGATGAGGCAGGCGCGGCAGGCTTAGTTAAGTTTAAGGATGGCAAGTGGGAAATCCGGATTTCCTGCGGCGACACGGCAGAATACCGCGGCAATTCTGTTACAGTGGACGTGACAGTCAGCGATAACCGCCTTGCCAGTACAGTTGCATTGAAGGAAGGCGCTTCCTTTACTTACAATATGGATCCTGCTGTAATGGAGCAGGCAATCTTTGACAGCGTCATTGATTGGGATAATTCTGAACTGCCAGCGAGGGAGAGCGTAAGCCTTAAGGATTTTGAAATCCTCTATAAGGCGCAGATTGATGTCTTAGACAATAAATTTGACCCTGGCAAGCTGGGCGGCTTGCTGGACAAGATACCTGGGCTGGAAGGCGTAGGCGGGAGCCTTGAGGATATTGCCGGAAGCTTAGGCGACAGCACCAAGCGGTGGATGCCGGTAGCCGGCGGGGAATACCTGGGGATCCCTTATGCGCCGATGGGCGCAGGGCAGCACCAGATCCAGGTGGTGTATAAGGGCAGTGCAGAATACCGCCCGTCAGATGCGGCTGCGGGAAGCGTAGAAGTTGGGAAGGCAAAAGTAAAAGTCCGTGTCCATTCCGACAACATTTATGCTGACCAGCCGTTGCCGGAAGGGTTCATCACGACGGATCCGGCAGATAAGTTTGATTTCTATACCATCTATGCTGGTGCAACCAGCAATGTGAACCTGGGGATTTATTTGGATTTGCCAGACAAGTTTGACAATAATAAGTTTATTGGCATGATCGATCCTGTGATAGAGAAGGTTACAGGCAAGAGTTTCAGCAAAATGCTGCAGGACGGCATTACCTTAGGGGAACTGCGCACCATGTTTGACAGCACAGAGCTTTTGGAGCTTCTGGAGAAGCTGGGCGTGGACACAGGAGCCTTCGGCCAGATTTTAAAGGCCTTAAACGCTATGCCATCCATCACGGACAGCGTGCGCATCGGGTTTGGTATGCCAAACCGGGCAGGGCTTTATAGTGTAACGGTTATCACAGACAACAAGAATTACCACACAGGCGTAGGCGTAGGGGCTTTGTTAGTTAAAATGCGCTTATCCGGCGTGAAGCTGACCTGGAACCAAGATTTGGGAAGCAAAATCAGCGCTGCGGATGCCAAGGAGTTTGATTTTGGCGCAACCTTATCCTCCAATGGGGATGTGAGCGTCAGCCAGGGCAATGTGCATTACCTGTATTCTGGGTTTACCAGCAAATGGAAGATTTATTCCAGTACCACAACCCCGCCTACAGAGCCAGGGCGCTATACCATGACGGTGGTTACCTTGGGGGGCAATTACCAGGCAGCCCCAATTACCCGTTCCTTCCAGATTACAAAATAACCAAAGGGATACGGAGCGGGAGATCAGAAGCTAACGATAGGGAAGAGCATGCAGGGATGCGGCTCTTCCCTATTTATTCCAGCAGGGATTGGGCCAAGCAGCCGCGCTTGCGCAGATATCTGGCGGATGCCGTGGGGGTAAGCGCCCTTTGGTCGGCAAATACGAGCGGGCAATGCGCCGATTCAAATTTGGGTATTTCCAAATAGGGTATTTTGGTATATGATATAGGCAATGCTTTTTTGGAAGGGAAATCGATACCGGAGGGAGCCGGCCCGCATGGGGAAGGGAAGGCAGGTGTTTGGAAATACAAAGGAGGAACAGATAATATGGATAAATTTCAGATGAGGCAGTCCCTGCTTTTGCTGCTTACGGCTACAATCTGGGGGGTTGCTTTTGTGGCACAGAGCGTAGGGATGGATTATGTTGGGCCGCTGACGTTTAACTGTGTCAGGTCCCTGCTGGGAGGGGCAGTGCTGCTTCCCTGCATTTGGCTCCTGGATAAGTATGGCGGGAAGCATGGTCCGATAGGGGAAGAGGGAAGGATAGGGCATGAAGGCAAAAATGGGGGACAAGCAGAAGGGCGATTGCAGATAGGGCATGAGGGCAAAAATGGGGGACAAGCAGAAGGGCGATTGCAGATAGGGCATGAGGGCAAAAAAGGGAAGCAGGCAGACAGGCAATTGCAGATAGGGCATGAGGGCAAAAAGAGGAAACAGGCAGACAGGCAATTGCTGGCAGGGGGGATTATCTGCGGGCTGCTGCTGTGCCTTGCGACAAATTTCCAGCAGGTGGGGATTGCCTATACCACTGTTGGGAAGGCAGGGTTTATCACGGCCTTGTACATTGTGATTGTGCCGGTCCTAGGGCTTTTTTCCCATAGGAAGTGCAGGCCGCTGCTGTGGCTGGGCGTATGCCTTGCGCTTGTAGGGCTGTATTTTCTGTGCATGGCAGGAGCGGGCGCCCAGGTAACAGAAGGGCAGGTATTCCCTGGGATCCCCATAGGCAAGGGGGATTTCCTGGTATTTATCTGTGCTCTGCTGTTTTCCGGGCATATCCTGGCAATCGACCATTTTACGCAGCGGGTAGACGGGGTGAAAATGTCTTGTATCCAGTTCTGGGTGTGCGGGCTTGTGTCAGGGGTTGGGATGTTCCTGGCAGAGGAGCCGCGCCTGGCAGAGATTTTGATGGCATGGAAGCCCTTGCTGTATGCTGGGGTAATGTCCTGCGGCGTGGCCTATACGCTGCAGGTGGTAGGGCAGAAGGGGATGGATCCTACCGTAGCCTCCTTGATCCTGAGCCTGGAATCAGTCATATCCGTATTGGCAGGGCTGGTGGTGTTAGGGCAGAGGCTGTCCTGGCAGGAGACCTTAGGGTGCGCGCTGATGTTTGCGGCAATCGTGCTGGCGCAGGTTGCAGGAAAGGAAAAAAGCGCCTGATGCCTGGACAGGTTTGGGCCGGTAAAGCCTATGTGGAAAGAGAGGGATAGATATGGGAAAGAAAAGAAGGAGCCAAAAAGCGTATGCTTTGGCAAAAGCAGCCTTGGCATTTTCGGCAGCCGCTGCAGTAAGCATGGCAGGATGCCAGGATAAAGAGGCTTTGGAAAAGCAGGAGACATACCGTCAGCTTGGGATTAAGGAACTGAATGAGGGGAAATACGAAGACGCTGTGAAAGATTTCCAAAAAGCCTTAGAGCAGTCCAAGGCAAAAGTGGGTGATTTGGAAATTGACATCTGTTATTATAAGGCAACGGCACAGTATAGCAGCGGCGATACCGAAGGGGCGCTTTCTACTTGCACCGCCCTGATTGATTATGATAAAAAGGATGCAAAGGCGTATTTCCTCCGGGGGAGCATTTATCTGAAGCAGGGGGAAGGGAAACAGGGGCTGGAGGATTATAACACGGCGTTCCAGTATTGTAAAGACGACTTCGGGATGTATATCGCGGCCTATGGGAACTTAACGGCAGCCGGGTTTGAGCATGAAGCCCAGGGGATTTTAGAGGAAGCTGTAAAGATAGACGGGGAGGAGCCGGAGCAATGCAGGGAGCGGGGGTATCTATACTTCTTGCAAGGCTACTATGAGAATGCCCGGAGGGAACTGGATAAAGCCATTAATCAAGGGGACGCCAAAGCCTTACTGTATCTGGCCCAGGTCTATGATGCCCAAGGGGATTCCAAGCAGGCAAAGCCCTTGTATGAGAGCTATATTGAGAAGAACAGCGCAGACGTCTCTGCTTTGAACCAATTAGGGGAAATGCAGCTAGAGGCAGGCAAGTACGAGCAGGCGCTGGTATTTTTCCAGAATGCATTAGCGGCAGGCGCAGAAGGGCATCAGCAGCAGCTCCGTAAGAATGAGATTATCGCTTATGAAAAGATGCTGGATTTTGCGGCTGCAAAAGAAAAAATGGAAACTTATATCCAGGATTACCCAGACGATGAAGGGGCGCAGAGGGAGTATGTGTTTCTACAGACGAGATAGCCCCCAAAAGGGGGCTGTTGGGGGGTTATCTTGCCTCCATTGCCTTCCGGTAGGCTCCTGCGGTCATCCCGCAGCTTTTCCGGAAGCTTTGGGAGAAATAGCTTTGGGAGGAAAAGCCGGACAGCCTTGCGATTTCCGCAATGCTGTAATCTGTACTGGACAGAAGTTCTTTGCAGTTTTGGATCCGTTTCTCATTTAAGTAATTAATCGGGGAAATGCCATAGGATTCCGTGAAGGTATGGATTAAGTAATATTTATTCAGGTGCGCCAGCTTGGCCAGGGAGTCCAGGCAGATATCCTCAGAATAATTGGCGTCAATATAACGCTTTACCAGCTTGCATTCCTGGTGTACCTTGGCGGAGGAGGCAATAACGTCAAATTGGAAAGTATTGTGACGGATGAGGCTGACAATGAGGAGCTCTAATAAATTCCTGCATACCAGTTCATAAAATTCTTTTTTTTCTTCCATTTCATGCAGCATAGAGGTGAAATAATACATAAGGCGTTCTTTGTTGCCCCGGCAATTGAAGACAGAATATTCCTTGTGCCCAGGGAAGGTGAACTGGATTCCCTCCACACCCAAGATAACATATTCCATAGGGGTGGCGTCCAGGGAAGTCTCTGTGTGGCGGACATGGGGGTTAATGATGGCAAAGTCATCCTTTTGCAACGGGATGGATTCCTGTTCTGCAAAAAGCTGCCCAGAGCCGTTTTTCACATAGAACAGTTCTGCGAAATAATGGGTGTGTACCAGGCTTTTCCAGTCCCTTCCATAGCTGGAGGAAGTGACATAGAGAAGCTTGGCAGGCAGGATTTCCTTTGTTTCATCTATGAAGGCATAGCGTGTGTTTCCCATGGCGGCTCCTTTCCGGAAGGCAGGCGGGGCGTTCCTCTGCAGTCCCCTGCGTTGTTTATCATTGGTTTCTACTGCAGCAATGGCTGTATCAGATCTATGTGAAGGAAAATAAGTGATGCCGTATGATTTCTTATTATACAGAAAAAAAGCAGAAAAGTCTAGGAAAACACATTCTGGATATAAGCAAGGGTGATGATATTTGGCGGCTGCCGCAGGGGGAGCTGCCATTTGTCTTCCGTTGGGGCTAGCTATCCAAAAAGAGGAAAACCAGTATACAGAAAACAGCAAAGCTGCAGCATTCTGCTGTGGCTTTGCTGTTTTCGGATAGGTTCCAACGTGCTGCCAGATACCTGCCGCTATCATATTTAGCCGGATAGTCCTGTCCGGATAATCCCAAAGAAACAGATTAATCACAATATTTCTAAAATCCAAAGCAATATTTATCTTGAAAGGGAGGAGGGTTTTCTTTATGCTTAGATTATCTTAAGCAAAAGGGGCGTAAAGCCGCCCCCAGCTTGCCGGCGCTGCTTGGCATAAATAACCATGAATGATACACTTGTGATTTGCGCCGACTGCATTGTTCCCCACAGGATGGGGCAGCCCCTGCCTAGGAAGGCATGGGAAGCCCTGTTTTGGCAGCGGGACAGCCCTACCAAATATAAGCAAGGCAGGCTTCCAACGGCGAAAACAGCCTGCCAACTCTCTTTCTTCTGCCTTACCCAGGCGCAGATGCAGGGCATTTTATCCATGGTTATTTATGCAGGCAGCGCTTACACCATGCATTTTGGATTGGAGGTTTTTATGAGCGAGAGAAAAGGAAGGGTAACAATCCCTACAGATTTGGATGTGATCCCGCAGACACTGGAGTTAATGGGAAAATGGGGCGCTGATGCCGTCAGGGATTGTGACGGGACGGATTTCCCACAGGAACTGCAGGATGTGGATGCAAAAATTTATTCCACTTACTACACCACCAGGAAAGATAACGATTGGGCCAACGCGCATCCGGAGGAAGTGCAGCAGATGTATGTGATGACCCCGTTCTATACGGCTACGGAAGAGAAGCTGTGCATCCATCTGATGCAGGGCTTGTACCCAGATATGTTAAAGCCCAACAGCCGCGACGATATTACCCGCTGGTGGGAAGTGATGGACCGTACCACAGGGGAGCCTGTTCCTGCCAGCCAGTGGAGTTATGACGAAAGCGCCGGGGATGTGATGGTGCAGGCAATCCCATTCCATGATTATACCGTAAGTTTCCTTGCTTATATTATCTGGGATCCGGTGCATATGTACAATGCTGTTACCAACGGATGGCAGGATGTGGAGCACCAGATTACCTTTGACGTGCGCCAGCCCAAGACCCATGCGTATACCATGGAGCGGCTCCGCAAGTTCATCGCAGACCATCCCTATGTAAATGTGCTGCGCTTTACGACCTTTTTCCATCAGTTCACCTTGATATTTGACGAACTGGCACGGGAAAAATATGTGGATTGGTATGGCTACTCTGCCTCCGTCAGCCCTTATATCTTAGAGCAGTTCGAGCAAGAGGCGGGGTATAAATTCCGCCCGGAATACATCATTGACCAGGGGTATTACAATGGCCAGTATCGGATCCCCACGAAAGAGTTCCAGGATTTCCAGGCCTTCCAGCGTAGGGAAGTAGCCAAGATTGCCAAGGAGATGGTGGATATTACCCATGAGTGCGGCAAGGAAGCCATGATGTTCTTAGGCGACCATTGGATTGGCACGGAGCCCTTTATGGAAGAATTTGCTTCCATCGGCCTGGACGCCGTAGTGGGCAGCGTAGGCAATGGCTCCACCCTGCGCTTGATCAGCGATATTGAAGGGGTAAACTATACAGAAGGCCGGCTCCTGCCGTATTTCTTCCCGGATACCTTCCATGAAGGGGGCGACCCGGTGAAGGAAGCCAAGGTGAACTGGGTTACGGCCAGGAGGGCTATCTTAAGGAAGCCCATCGACCGGATTGGCTATGGCGGCTACCTGAAGCTGGCCTTGGACTTCCCGGAATTTGTCTCCTATGTGGAAAGTGTGTGTGAGGAATTCCGCGTGCTCTATGACAATGTGAAAGGCTGCGTGCCCCACTGCGTCAAGAAGGTGGCCGTGTTGAACTGCTGGGGCAAAATGCGCGCCTGGGGCTGCCATATGGTGCACCATGCGCTGTACCAGAAGCAGAACTACTCTTATGCCGGGGTGATTGAGGCGCTTTCCGGCGCACCCTTTGACGTGGCGTTTATCAGCTTCCAGGATATCAAGGAGAACCCGGACGTGCTGAAGGATATTGACGTGCTCATCAATGTGGGCGGTGCGGACACTGCCCATACCGGAGGGGAATGGTGGTGCGATGAGGCTGTGGTAACCGCCGTCAAGAAATTTATCTATGAGGGCGGCGGCATCATCGGCGTTGGCGAGCCCAGTGCCCATCAGGCCAACGGCAGGTTCTTCCAGCTTTCGAATATCTTTGGCGTGGAAGAGGAGAAGGGCTTCACCTTGGGGTATGACAAGTACAACTGGGAGGCACATAGCCACTTCATCCTGGAAGACTGCCAGGGGGAAATTGACTTTGGGGAAGCCCAGAGGAATATCTATGCTTTGGAAAATGCCAAAGTACTGGTGGAGCGGGGCAAGGAAGTCCAGCTGGCAGTCCATGCCTTCGGTAAAGGCAGGGCAGTGTATATAAGCGGCTTGCCCTATAGCTTTGAGAACAGCCGCCTGCTGTACCGTTCCATCCTGTGGAGCGCCCATGGGGAGGAAGAACTGCACCAGTGGTTCAGCAGCAATTATAACGTGGAAGTCCATGCATACCCGGCAAACGGGAAGTTCTGCGTGGTAAATAACACCTACGAGCCCCAGGAGACCACCGTTTATAAGGGGAATGGGGAAAGCTTCCAATTGCAGTTAGGGGAAAATGAGATTATCTGGTATCAGATATAAGCATGACAGAGCCAGGAGGAGAGGCTGCGGCCTTCCCCCTGGCTTTTGTGCAATGGCAGGCCTTCCCGCTGCCTAGTGGAAAGCGCTGGACTAAAGGGTTAACCTGTTAGTATTTATCTGCCGAAGATAGTTTTTTGGATATAGCCAATATGGCAACCCCTAGGCCAATGGTCACGGCCAGGGATAAAAGGATATCTGTAAGCATTATCTGGATATCGGATGCCAGCCGGGAGACCGCAGCTGCCAGGAGCAGGCCGGCAGCAAAACCAATGCCGGCAACTTGGAAATAAGCTTTTGACGTCTCCAGGTGCTTCCAATAACTTTTGTAGCCGCAAAGTTCCCATGCATAAAATAGCTGGCGCCGGAAGCGGAACCATATCAGTGTGACAAGGATGGTGCTCAAGGAAAAGCAGATAAGTATCAAGGCATACATGGTATTCATGATGGTATTACCAGATAACATACGGGCAAGCAGGGATGGCTCCATTCCCTGTTCTAAGAGAATCACCACATTTGCAGGAAATGGAAAACAGCTGCTTAAATCTTGCCCTACTTCCAAAAGGGAGGACTCTTTTTGGGCGTCCAGCACATAACTGGTATTGATGCCTGTGATAGCGGTTGCTGATTGGAAGTCAGTTACAACCATATGGTTGATCCGGCTTTCCTCTTTGGTGCCCATAATGCCCAATACCTCGAATTCTATGCCCCCATAGGTATAGTAGGGCTTCCCGCCGCGTTGGGTTATATCCTGGCTGTATTCCTTTCCGATGACAGCGGAGGGATGGGATGTCCATGAAGACGCAGGGTCAAAATACGTTCCTTGGAGCATGGGCGGGGATTCCGGCCTGCCTACGGTACAGATGCCTTTTATGATAATGTTGGGGTCTTCGATAGGCACATAAATGGTAAAGTCTTTATGCCTGTCTTTTAGCTGCGGGATAATATCCTGCCATAAATCCTCCCTCGCTGCATCCGTAATGGAAAAATCCCGCTGATGCCCGGAGTAAAGCCCGTTTTGGCTTAGCTGGTTCATCCGTCCCATCCGTGCCGTTGAGATGATGATTAAGCTGCAGAAGGATACGGCCATGAAGCTGAGCGCTAATAATAGGTGCCCTTTCGGGATTTTCTTTTTTGCAAGCCTCATGAGCCAATCCCTCCCATCTGGAACAATCCATCCTCTGTCACCCTGCCGTCCTTCATCTGGATGGTGCGCTGGCATTGCCCTGCTACTTTCGCATCATGTGTTACGATAATAACGGTTTTCCCGTTTTGGTTCATTTTTTGGAAGATTTCGATTACGCTTTCCCCGGTAGCTTCATCTAAGGCGCCGGTAGGCTCATCTGCCAAAATGACGCTGGGCTGTTTCACGACAGCCCTTGCTATGGCGGCGCGCTGCTGTTGGCCGCCGGATAGTTCGTTTGGGTATGCCTTTGCTTTGTCTTCTATCCCTAATTCATGAAGCGCATGGGTTACCAGGTTCCGGATTTCTTTCTTATGGTATCCTTGATACCTTAATGGCAGCGCCACATTCTGAAAAATATTGAGGTCTTCTACAAGCGCAAAGTATTGCACGACAAATCCGATTTCATCCCGCCGGAACCGTGTCAGTTCCCGTTGCCTGTTAAAGTTGATAGATTTCCCATGGTATAGATAACTGCCGCTGTCCATCGACATCATCCCGCCAAGTATATTGAGCAGCGTGGATTTGCCGGAGCCGCTTTTCCCCATGATAGCAGCCAGTTCCCCATTGCGTATAGAAAGGCTTACCCCCTGTAATGCTTTTACCGTTGCTTCTTTTTTCCCAAAGGATTTATAGATATCCCGGACTTCAATGATATTCTGTCCTCCTGTCATGGCATTTCCCCGATTTCTTCTTTACTGGACCGCCATCCTGCAAATGGGAATAGGCCATCCTCCTCCTGTGTGGGCTCTTCCTTTTGCCCATTCTTGTATTTTATCCTACAGATTTCTTCGTCCGTTTCCCCTTGGAAAAAAGTGGCATAGCATGTGTAATCCGTACTGCGCTCCCCTAAATACCGGCTATTTTTATCAAAGGAGGCGTTCCTTGTGAGTTCGTAGTAGTCCATGATGTCTAGCATGTCTTCTTCTGCCAGTTCCCCCATAACGTTAATGGATATTTTGGTTGTGGTATCTTTAAGGTCTTCCCCTGTACCGTTTTCTTCATTCTGGATATACCGGACGCCCCATATTCCTTGGCGGTATGTTTGCAGTGCTTTATGGTTCTCTGTCAAAGTGTTGTAATCCTTTGTTTGGCATCCTAACGCAAACAGCCATAGGAGCATGGCCGCCAGGCAGGTCCGCAGATGTTTTTTCTGGTTCATGTTCCCTCCTTATTCTTTCTGCCGGATGAAATGTTCCGTGTTCACGCCCTTCATCAAATAAGCGATAAAGGCAGCGCCGACTAAAAATGACAGCCCTGCAAAGCCGCAGACCATCCAGATAGCAATATCCATCCGGTAAGCCATGCCGATTGTTTCATAAGTGAATACGGCTCTTCCAAGCAGTACGGATGGAAACAGGATTAACGCGGCTTCTGTTAGGCAGGAAACCAGGATGATGGGGAGCGGGCAGCCATTCATCAGATAAATGCCATAGGTCCTGCTATTTGATTGCACCTTGTCATAGAAAGTGACAAGAAGGCCGTAAAAAGCGAAGCAGATTAATGCTAATGTTAAAATAAGCAGCATTTTGACGCTCGCAGCGGATTCTTTGCGGAAAAATTCCATCCCTAAAGATGTCCCAATCAGATGGACGGCAGGCGTCCCGAAGGATTTGGCGGTTTCGTAAAATATATTTGCCTGCTGGTTGATATGCCCGTCCTTGACTTGGGCAATCCCACAGTCCAGCGCCAGGCAGGCAAGGTAAGCAAATTTTTTGGATTCTTTGAGGCTCTGCGGGGGTTCGGACAGCCTGATACCGAAAGGGAAGACAATCGCGGTATCCAGCTGGCATGTGCCGCTGTCCAGCCGGCCGAATTCCGGCACGCTTTCCCCTTCTTCTAAGATACCAATCACCTGGCAGGAAAAGACATCGTTCCAAAAGCAGGCTTCCAAACGGTCCCCGATGCCGATTATCCCTTTATAGGCGCTGCCCAGCAGGATTGGGACAGGCATGGAGGCTTGGGGGAGTTCCAGGTTCTGTTCGGTAAAACCTTCTCCCTCCTGGACCTTTAGGCCGAACAGCCTGTATGCGCGCCAGTCCATCTGCACGCTCTGTATATTCAGCAGGCTGCACACTTCATCCTCCCCGAAAGTCCCGGTAATTGGCAGGTTCTGTGACTTGTCTACCACCCTTTGGTAATCCTTGTCCCCCCAAAAAGCTTTCACATCGTTTTCCCTCATATATAAGCCTTGCTGTGTGTTAAGGGAGAAAATGGGGCATTCCTCTGATGCGTGCAGGGCTTCATAATAATCCATCATGTCCTGGCAGCCGCTGGCAGTTGCCAAGGCATTAGATATCCCAATGTTCTCTTCTATAAGGAAATTGAGGTTGCACCAGGTACGGTCACCTACTTGCTGGGTCATGTCCTCGTATTTTTCCCCTAAATCGAAATAATAAGAGCACATCAGGACTGCCATGACCAGGCTGATGGAAAAGATTGCAGCTAAGAGCAAATCTTTTAATAAGTTTTTCTGGAAGCTTCGGAAAAATTCCCTCGCTATAAATGTGATCCTCCACATAAGCCCTCCCTTTTATGGTTTTGGGGTGCAAAAGGTATATTTGTAATTATATTGCCAGACAGCAGCTTGCCCGCTGCTGTCTGGCACTGAATGGAGTGGATTAATTTTGTGTCCATTTCGTATTCATATCTATAGAATTACCAATACCATATGCATGTTCTGCACTGTTATTGGTTACATAATAAGATGTTTGTGCAATTGCCTCTCCCTTGCCAGCCTTTGGAGGGGTCCAGCCAAAACCAATAGATGCTGTTGCCACTAAATTTAATGCTACACCTCTTGGATCATATCCTGTAACACGCGTATAGCTACTGCGTCTTCCGTCAGCGCTGGAAATTCTGGATCCGTACCTACTGATGCTATTAGCCGCTTGAACAGCAGGTGAAATAGTGCATGCAAGCAACAATATTAATGTTAATATAGCTAAAAATTTTTGGCTCTTACTGAATATTTTTTTCATAAGCTTTCTCCTCCTAATATAAAAGTGTAGGGTTTCAGTACCCAACAGCCAGTTGGGACT
>CAJUSO010000010.1:0-4932 GCA_910588965.1 uncultured Lachnospiraceae bacterium
CATGACCTCTCGCGTGTGAGGCGAACGCTCATCCCAGCTGAGCTATGCTTCCATACCCCTTATTATAGCACTTTGGGCTGGAAATGCAAGGATTTTTACAAACTTTTCTGCCCCATCCTTTATCCTGCCGTAACGGTCCGGGAAAGCTTAGGCATTGCATGTCCCTACCCTACAATATTCTGCAGCCAAACGCCCTTTTTTACTAATAGGAAGCCAATGGTGCATTTTATGATGTCCCCCAGCTGCACAGCCACATAGACGGCAACGACAGGCAGCGCCGTATAATGGCTGAAGATGTAAGCAAGCAATACGCTGACGCACCAGATGAAGACGCTGTCAAACAGGAAGGTGATAATGGTCTTCCCTCCGGAACGCAAGGTAAAATAAGTTGCATGCAAAAATGCATTCTGTGGCATGAAGACAGCAGTTGCCATGATAAAATACTGGGCAAGCTGCCGCGCCTCATCATTAATATTATAAAGGCTGGGGAACAGCGGGGATAGGAAGAACATGACAGCAGCGACCCCTGCACAGCACATGACGGAAAAGGCAATCAGCTTATTGTCCGTATCACGCGCCTCTTTCATGCGCCCGGCGCCCAGAAGCTGGCCTACAATAATGGCCACGGAATCCCCAAGGGCGATAAATACAATGTTAAATACATTGTTGATGGTATTGGACACATTCAGCCCGGCCACCACATTCAGCCCACGGATGGAATAGCACTGGGTCAGCATGGCCATCCCGGCAGCCCACAGCGTTTCATTAAAGAGGAGGGGGCTTCCTTTCCGGATGATTTGGAGTGTCAGGTTCTTGGGGACTTTCAGGGTGCGGTAAAGCCCGGCAGCATAGGTATATTCTGCCTTTTTCCTATGTACCTGCAGCACCACAATCAGCATTTCCACGTAACGGGACAGGACAGTTGCAACGGCTGCGCCCGCCACCCCCAACGCAGGTGCGCCGAATTTCCCATAAATCAGGATATAATTGAAGGTTAGGTTCACAAAGACCGCTGCAATCCCTGCTTTCATCGGCAGGAGGGTCTGGCCGCATTCCCGGAGCGTGCTGGAATACATCTGCACGGCGGCAAAGGCAGGCAGGCCAATGAGCATAATCCCCAGGTATTGCTTCCCATGGGCAAGGGTGGCCGCAACGCTTGCGGCAGAACCGTCCCCTTTTAGGTAGGCATTAATTAGGGATGTCCCGCCGAGCCAGAACAAGAGGATTGTAAGGGCTGTGATGATGGCCGACATCCATAGCTTGAAGCGCATGGTCTGGCGCACGCCCTCATGGTTCCCCTGGCCAAAGTACTGTGCTGTAAAAATCCCGGCGCCGGACACCCCGCCGAAAATACAGAGGTTATATACGAAAATCAGCTGGTTTACAATAGCAACCCCCGACATCTGCTCCGTGCCTACCTGCCCGATCATAATATTGTCCAGAAGGCTTACAAAATTAGTGATGCCGTTCTGTATCATAATCGGCACGGCAATCATCAGCACCATTTTATAAAAGTCCTTATTGCCGATGAATTTTGTTAATCTTCTCATGGTTTGCGGTACCTCCCTTCCCTGTTTCTGTATCATTCTGTATCGTTCTGTATCGCTTTGCGGTGCAGCCTATGCAAAGGCTGGATTTTGCACACTGCGTACTATTCTACCATGAGAAACTGGAATAGGGAAGGGGGAAAATAAATTTTTATCCCGTACCGCGATTGATTATTCCGGATAGAACTGATATACTTTGGGAATGAAAAAGATAGGTACGCCTGTTTTGAGGTTAGCAAGACATCATGTTAGGAAAGGAAGCCCAAAGAAATGGAAAAGAGATGGACCCCTGAGCAGCAGCAGGTAATCGGTTTAAGGGACCGTAACCTCCTGGTATCCGCAGCGGCCGGGAGCGGAAAAACGGCTGTGCTGGTAGAACGGATTATCCAAAGGATTACCGATGCGGCAAATCCTGTGGACATAGACCGCCTCCTTATTGTGACTTTCACCAATGCCGCTGCGGCGGAAATGCGGGAGCGCATAGGCGCAGCCATAGAAAAGGCCATCGGGCGCCAGCCGGACAATGCCCACCTGCAGCGGCAGCAGGCTTTGATCCACAATGCGCAGATTACCACCATACATAGCTTCTGCCTCTATGTGATACGGAATTATTTCCATCGGATTGATTTGGATCCGGATTTCCGCCTGGCAGAGGAGGGGGAGTTAAAGCTTCTTAAGAGCGATGTATTGGATAAGGTGTTAGAAGGATATTATAAAGAAGCAAGGCCGGAGTTTTTGGCTTTATCTGAGACGGTAGCCACCGGCAAGAACGACGCCCCGCTAAAAGATACGGTTTTAAAATTATTTGAATTTGCCATGAGCTATCCCTGGGTGGAGGAATGGCTGGAGGGATGCAGGGCGCCGTACCATATCCAAAGCATAGAGGAATTTGAGGCCCTGGATCTGGCCAAGGCCCTGGTTTCTTACCTGAAGGGCGTCACAGGCCAATGGGCGCTGCAGATGCGCCTCTGCCAGGAAATCAGCATGGAGGCGGACGGCCCCCAGATGTATACGGAATTGCTGGAAAAAGAAGCCGCTGCCATGGAGGCTGTTGCAGCCAGCCAGTCCTACCAGCAGTTTTATGGGCAGATCCAGGGCATTTCCTTTGGCCGCCTGCCCGCTGCCAGGAAGTTTACGGGAGATTCCTGTAAGAAGGATAAGGTGCAGAAGCTGCGCAACGAGGTAAAGGCGTCTGCCAAGAAAGTGGCAGAGCAGTTTTTTTTCCAAAGCCCCCAGCAGATGGTGGAGGGCATGCAGAAAATCCAGCCTGTGGCAGATATGCTCATAGAAGCCACCCTGTCCTTCCTCCATGCCTTTTCCGAAAAAAAGCAGGAAAAGAACATGCTGGATTTTAATGACTTGGAGCATTTTGCGCTAAAGGCCCTGGTGGATGGGGAAACGCGCCAGCCGACCAGGACGGCGGAAGAGCTGCGCAAAGGCTATGAGGAAATTATGATTGACGAATACCAGGATTCCAATTATGTGCAGGAGGCCATCCTAAAGGCGGTATCCAAAGAGCCGGACGGCATCTGCAATATTTTCATGGTAGGGGATGTAAAGCAGAGCATCTACCGTTTCCGCATGGCCAGGCCAGAGCTGTTCATGGAAAAATACAGCGCTTATACCAAAGAGGAGAGCCAGAGGCAGAGGATTGACCTGCATAAGAATTTCCGCAGCCGCCCCCAGGTGCTGGATTTTGTCAATGCCATTTTCTACCGGATTATGAAGCAGGATATAGGGAACATTACCTATGACAGCCAGGCAGCCCTTTACCCTGGCGCTTCCTTCCCTGAAAGTGAGCCGGGGATGTTCGCCCCTAAGCTGTTGGTGGTTGAGCCGGACGGGGAAGACAAGGACAAGAAAGCCCCGGAGTTAGAGGCGCAGGCCGTGGGGATGGAAATCCAGAGGATGATGGGATCCCAGCAGGTGACAGGGCAGATGCCGGGAAAGGATCCAGAAGGGAACCTGCAGCCAGGCAGCCTGCGCCCGGCCCGTTATAGCGACATGGTAATCCTGCTGCGTTCCCTAACGGGCTGGTCAGAAACTTTTGTACGGGTGCTGGGTGAGATGGGGATTCCGGCCAGGGCTGCAACCGGGACAGGGTATTTCTCTGCCATTGAAGTCCAGACTGCCCTAAACTTATTGCGCATCCTGGACAACCCAAGGCAGGACATCCCCATGGCCGCTGTGCTTTCCTCCCCCATCGTAGGGCTTAGCGGGGAAGACTTGGCTAGGATCCGTACCGCCTGCCCCAAGGAAAAATTTTACCAGGCGGCCATGCGCCCAGGCATACTGCCAGAGCCCCAGCAGAAGAAACTCTCCCAGTTCCTGGCCCTGTTGGAAAAATACCGGCAGAAGGCCAGCTATACCCCAATCCATGAACTGCTGTCCCAGGTGTTGGAGGAAACCGGCTACCAGGATTATGCCTATGCCCTCCCTGGCGGGGAGGTAAAAAGGGCAAACTTGGAGATGCTGATAGAAAAGGCGATTGCCTACGAGGGCACCAGTTACCGCGGCCTGTTCCATTTTATCCGTTATATGGAGCAGCTCCAGAAATACGACGTGGATTTTTCCTTGGCCGAAGGGGAAGAAGCGGAGGACGCCGTGCGTATTATGAGCATCCACAAGAGCAAGGGGCTGGAATTTCCCATTGTATTTGTATCAGGGCTGGGAAAAATGTTCAATAACCAGGATATCCGGGAGAAGGCCATCCTCCACCCCCGTTTTGGCATCGGCTTGGATTGCGTGGACATTGCCCGCAGGCTCAAGACCCCAGGCATTGCCCGGCAGTTTTTAGCCCGCCAGGCCACAATGGAGAATGTGGGGGAGGAACTGCGCGTCCTCTATGTCGCCATGACCAGGGCAAAAGAAAAGCTGGTGCTGACCGGCGTCCTGAAGAAAGCAGAAGAAAAACTGCCCTCCTTCCAGGCGGTTACTGCAGAGGACGGCTTTCTGACCTTCTTAAGCCGCTTAAACAGCAATACCTTCCTACAGTTTATCCTATTGGCGGATAGCTGCGCCCCCCAGGCCTGCCCTGTCACCCTTTTAAAGCAGGAAAGCCTGGAACAGGCCGGGCGCCAGGTCCTGGTAGAGGAAGGCCTGACCCGGGTAGGGCTCTTAGCAAGCCTTACCTCCCCAGAACCTGAGTGGCAAGAGCAGATTGCCAGCCGCCTTTCTTATGTATATCCCTATGAGGAAGAGGTATCCATGAAAACCAAGGTGACCGTTTCCGAACTGAAGCACCGCGCCATGGAACGCCTGCAGCAGGAAGGGGAACTTTGGCAGGAAATCCCAGGCAGCCCTGTAAGGACACAGGGATGGGAACCAGTAGGGGTCAGCACAAAGAGCCCAACAGGGACGCAGGAATGGAAGCCGAGGCAGGAAA
>CAJUSO010000010.1:5032-12040 GCA_910588965.1 uncultured Lachnospiraceae bacterium
TCCCAGGCAGCCCGTCAGGGACACAGGAATGGGAAGCAGTGGAGGCCATCCCAGGCAGCCCAGCAAGGACACAGGAATGGGAAGCAGTGGAGGCCATCCCAGGCAGCCCGTCAGGGACACAGGAATGGGAAGCAGTGGAGGCCATCCCAGGGATGCCTGCAGATTCAGGAACAGGAGGGGGATTGCAGGAGGCGCTGCCAGAGCGGGAGCGTTATATCCCTGCTTTCATGGAAGGAGCCCAGGAAGAAAAGAAGGGCGCGAAACGGGGTACGGCGATTCACCGTATTTTGGAATGCTATGATTTCACCAGGCCGCCAGAATCCCTGCCAGACCAGATTGAATCCCTCATAAGCCAGAACAGGCTCGGATCCGGCCAGATAAGCCATACCTATCTGGCTCCCTTGGAAAAACTCCTGCGCTCCGGCCTGGGAAGGCGGCTGCAGGAGGCGGCCCGCTTGCAGAAGCTGCACCGGGAACAGCCCTTTGTTATGGGGAAGCCTGCCAAAGAAGCTTTAGGAGAGGGCAGCAGCGAGGAAATGTTATTGATCCAGGGGATTATCGACGTGTTTTTTGAAGAAGGGGATGGTATTGTGCTCCTGGATTATAAAACAGACCGGGTAAAGGAGCTGCAGGAACTGGTGAAGCGTTATAAGGCCCAATTAGACTTATACCAGGAAGCCATTGAACGGGCAATGGGCAGGAAAGTAAAGGAAAAGCTGATCTATTCCTTTTGCTTAAATAGCGTCATCCATGTATAACCACCCCTGTAAATTGCTTAAATAGCGTCATCCATGTATAACCGCCCCTGCAAAGAATCTTAATAGAACAGTGATTGTTTTCAGGCGTTTCTTATGTTATAGTGGGTGTTGCAAAAGATATTGTGATGTTTGGCTACATTATATTGAATGAGAAAGGATTCCCTTATGAGCAATTACAATTTAATCCTAGCTTCCGCGTCCCCCCGCCGGAAGGAACTCCTGCAGCAGGTTGGCGCTGCCTTTGAGGTTTGCCCTTCCCAAGGCGAAGAAACAATTACCACCCAAGACCCCGCCCAGGCGGTGATGGAACTGTCCCGCCAAAAGGCCGCGGAGGTTGCTAAAAGGCTGGGCAATCCCCCGGCGCAGGATTCCCCAAAGCCGCATCCCTGCAGGCATGGCGGCAGGGATAATCGAGGCACAATCGTCTTAGGCGCTGACACCTTGGTAGCCTTTGCAGGCAAAATATTGGGAAAGCCCAAGGGCCAAGAGGAGGCAAAGTCCATGCTCCGTATGCTTTCTGGCAATACCCACAGCGTATTTACCGGGGTAACCCTCTGCATCAACCGGGAAGGGCAGGAGGACGTCCAATCTTTTTACGAAGAGACGGAGGTTACCTTATACCCTATGACGGAGCGGCAGATAGCAGGTTATGTGGCAACTGGGGAACCTATGGATAAGGCGGGCTCCTATGGCATACAAGGCAGGTTTGCCGTCCACATCCAGGGGATCCGGGGAGACTATAACAATGTGGTGGGGCTCCCTGTCGCAAGAATTTATCAGGAACTCATGAAATCAGGCATTGAAATTTTGTGAGATTCATACTATCATAGAATCAGAAAGGGGAGGGGCTGAGAGGAGGATTAATGATGAATGAATATGATGAAATGTGTGTAGAATGCTTTTTGGAGAACCAGTCGCAGCTGTTTGACGAGCGTGTGGCGTCAAATGTGGAGGAGGCAGAGGCATTCCTGGAAGACTGCATGGCTGTGGTCTGTAAGAATTTAAAGGAAGTGCGCACCTATTTTGAAGAAGAAGGCGCAGATATTGCCCAGATGAGCGATGACGATTTGGAGGATGCATCGGAGGTATTCCCGCTGCCGGATGGGAGGTATCTGGTAGTGGAGGCTTAGGGCAGAAAAGGAGAATTTTAAGATGGAACAGTATGATGTGGTCATTGTAGGGGCGGGGCCTTCCGGCATTTTCTGCGCCTATGAGCTGATGCGCCAGAGGCCGGGCATGCGGGTCCTGATGCTGGAGAAGGGCAGGCGCATTGAGGAACGCCAATGCCCGAAACGTAAGACAAAGGCCTGCGTAGGCTGCAAGCCCTGCTCCATTACCACCGGGTTTGCAGGGGCAGGCGCTTTTTCGGATGGGAAGCTGTCCCTATCCCCGGATGTGGGCGGGAACCTGCCGGAAATCCTGGGCTACGAGGAGACGGCTGCCCTTATCCGGGAATCAGATGAGATTTACCTGGAATTTGGCGCAGATAGGAATGTTTATGGCCTTGGCAAAGAAAAAGAAATCCGCGAAATCCGCCGGAAAGCAATCAATGCGAACCTAAAGCTTGTGGAATGCCCCATCCGCCATCTGGGTACGGAGGAAGGTTATAAAATCTATATGCGCCTCCAGGAACATCTTTTAGGGCAGGGGGTTTTCATGCAGTTCCAGACGGCAGTAAAGGATATCCTGGTGGAGGGCGGCCGGACGGTAGGCGTTATCACAGACAAAGGGGAAACGTTCTATGGCAGGGAGGTTGTCTGTGCCATCGGCAGGGAAGGCGCAGATTGGTTCAGCCGTGTCTGCCAGGCGCATGGGATTGAGACCAAGGTAGGTACTGTGGATATTGGGGTACGGGTAGAGGTCCGGGATGAAGTGATGGAATTTTTGAACCAGAACCTGTATGAAGCAAAGCTTGTGTACCATACGCCTACCTTTGATGATAAAGTGCGGACGTTCTGCACCAACCCTTCTGGGGAGGTGGCGACGGAATATTATGAGAACGGGCTGGCGGTGGTCAATGGCCATGCGTATAAATCCAGCGGGTTAAAGACCCATAATACGAATTTTGCCCTGTTGGTGTCCAAGAATTTTACCAAGCCCTTTAAGACGCCGATCGCATATGGCAAACAGATTGCTCAGCTTTCCAATATGCTCTGCGACGGTAAAATCCTGGTGCAGGCTTTCGGTGATTTCCGTAGGGGAAGGCGTACCACGGAGGAACGCCTGTGCAGGAATAACTTAATCCCCACCTTAAAGGACGCCGTTCCAGGGGATTTATCCTTGGTGTTCCCCCACCGCATTATGGTGGATATTGAGGAGATGATATTTGCCCTGGATAAGGTGACCCCAGGGATTGCCAGTGACGAGACATTGCTCTATGGCGTAGAGGTGAAATTCTATTCCAACAAGGTAGTGGTAAACCGGGATTTTGAGACGAATATCCCAGGCCTGCGGGCAATAGGGGACGGTGCGTCCGCTACCAGGGGGCTGCAGCAGGCATCGGCAAATGGGCTGAGCGTGGCGCGCAGTATTTTATCTTCTATGGGAAATACGCCGTAACTGCCAGGATGGATTCGGGTAGGCGGCACACAAGTGCAAAAATCATAGAAAGAACACAGGTGAGCAGGTAAATTACGGATGAAGAGGAAGAAGAGACATAAAACAGCAGTATGGTGCGCATTGGCTTGCATGTGCCTGGGCGCCTGTTCCTTAGGCAAAGCCCAGGAAATCGTTAACTCTGGGTTTGGCCCCAGCCAGGTATTCAAGATTAAGGAGGAAGCCTGTACGCTGCCGGAGGCCAAGGCCGTGCTGGCAAATTACCAGAATATGTATGCCACCATGTATGGGATTGAATTATGGGGGCGGGGATTTGAAGGAAATGATTTGGAAAGCTATGTGAAAGACTTAACAATTGCCAGGCTGGCGCAGATTATGGCCATGGATTTCCTGGCGGAAGAAAAGGGGATTTCCCTGACAGAAGAAGAGCATGGGAAAATCAGGGAAGCGGCCAGGGAATACTATGGCTCCCTGAACGAGGCGGAGAAGGAGTACATGGGGGCGAAGGAAGGAGATATTGAGACGCTTTACCGAAGGTACGGCCTTGCCAATAAGCTGTACACCCATTTGACAGAAGGGGTGGACGGCGAGGTCAGCGACGATGAGGCGCGGGTGATAGAGGCCCAGCAGATTTTTGTGTCTGATGAGGAGAAGGCAGGGCAGGTAGAGGAGAGCCTGGAAGAAGGAGCGGACTTCCTGTCCATTGCCAGCGCTTATAATGAAGCTTCCGAGACTGAAATTACATTTGGAAGGGGCGATTTGCCTCCAGAGGTAGAGGAAGAAGCCTTTTCCATGGAAAATGAACAGGTCAGCGGCAGGATTGCGGCGGGCAAAGGATTTTATTTCATTAAATGCATCAACCATTTCAACCAGGAAAAGACGGATATCAATAAGTCCGTTATCTTGGAAAAGCGGAGGAAAGAGGCCTTTGACGGCGTCTACCGGGAGTTTTTGGGCAGCATCCCTTCCGAATTTTATGAAAATGTCTGGGATCGGGTAAAGGTAGAAGTGAAGCCAGAGGTAAAGACAGACAGTTTTTTTGAAGTCTATGAAAAATATTGTGATTGGTGAGGGGCATATGTGCATAAAACATGATATGGCGATATTAGAGGATATCCAGTCTGTCATTTTTGACTTAGATGGGACGTTGGTGGATTCCATGTGGCTATGGCATGATATCGACGTGGAATTTTTGGGACTGCGGGGGCTCGCCCTGCCGGATACCTACCAGAGGGATATCGAGGGCATGAGCTTTACAGAAACGGCAGCTTATACCAAAGAACTGTTCCAGCTTCCAGAAAGCGTGGAAGAGCTGAAGGAAATCTGGAACCGTATGGCGATTGGGAAATATACATACGAGGTGCCCTTTAAGCCTGGGGCGGAAGCATTCCTGCAATACTGCAAGGAACAGGGGATTACCGTGGGGATAGCCACCAGCAATTCCCGGGATTTGGTGGAGGCGGTAGCAGGCTCCTTGCATTTCCAGGATTATATCCAGGAGATTGTGACAGCCTGTGAAGTGGATCGTGGGAAGCCGGCGCCGGATGTCTATCTGGAAGCCGCCAGCCGCCTGCAGGCACAGCCGGGGCATTGCCTGGTGTTTGAGGATGTGCCGATGGGCATCCTGGCAGGGAAAAACGCCGGGATGCGCGTCTGCGCGGTAGAGGATGCCTTTTCCCAGGCACAGCAGGAAGAGAAGCGGAAGCTGGCGGATTATTACATTTCTGATTTCTATGAGGTGTTTGCAGGGCTTTAATCGGGCATGGGAGGGCTTATGGGGCAGGATTTTTTACCAATCTGCAGGGAAGATATGGAACGCAGGAAAATTGCGCAGTTTGATTTTGTATATGTGATAGGGGATGCCTACGTGGACCATCCATCCTTTGGCCATGCCATCATCAGCCGCCTTCTGGAGGCTTATGGGTATACCGTGGGCATAATTTCCCAGCCGGACTGGAGGCAGAAGGGGAGCATCGCCATTTACGGCGAGCCGCGTCTGGCGTTCCTTGTCAGCGCCGGCAACATGGATTCCATGGTAAACCATTACAGTGTTTCCAAGCGCAGGCGGGAGAAGGATTCCTTCAGCCCCGGCGGCGTGATGGGCAGGCGCCCGGATTATGCTACGGTGGTCTATGGGAATTTAATCCGGCAGACTTATAAAAAGACGCCGATACTGATTGGGGGCGTGGAAGCAAGCCTTCGGAGGCTTGCCCATTATGACTACTGGAGCGGTAAAGTCAAGCGTTCCATCCTCTTAGACAGCGGGGCGGATATCCTGATGTACGGCATGGGGGAACGCAGCGTCATACAGCTGGCAGAGGCTTTGGACAGCGGTCTTGCAGCCGGGGACATTACATTTGTGGACGGGACGGTCTATAAGGCCAGGCGCAAGGAGGATATTTACGACGCTGTTTTCCTGCCGGGTTATGAGACAGCCAGAGCAGACAAGAAATCCTATGCCCAAAGCTTCTATACCCAGTACTGCAATGCGGATCCCTTCCATGGGAAACGCTTGGCAGAGGAATACCCCAACCAGGTGTATGTGGTGCAGAACCCCCCGTCAAAGCCCTTGTCCCAGCAGGAAATGGATGATGTGTACGGCCTGCCTTATATGCGCAGCTATCACCCCTCGTATGGGCCTTTGGGCGGCGTCCCAGCCATCTCGGAGGTGAAGTTCAGCATTACCAGCAACCGGGGATGCTTTGGCGGCTGCAGCTTTTGCGCCCTGACCTTCCATCAGGGCAGGATTGTCCAGTCCCGGAGCCACAATTCCATCCTAAAGGAAGCAGAAATCCTCTCCAAGGACCCAGAGTTTAAAGGATATATCCATGACGTGGGAGGCCCGACGGCAGATTTCCGCCATCCTGCCTGCAAGAAGCAGATGCAGGAAGGGGCTTGCGCCGGGAGGCAATGCCTGTTCCCAGAGCCCTGCCCGCGCCTGGAAGCGGGGCATAAGGACTATTTGGCCCTGCTGCGTAAGCTGCGCGGCCTGCCAGGCGTGAAAAAAGTATTTATCCGTTCGGGCATCCGCTTTGACTATGTGCTGGCAGACCCTGACCGTTCTTTTTTGCGGGAACTGTGCGAGTACCATGTCAGCGGGCAGCTTAAAGTGGCACCAGAGCATATTTCAGATGAGGTGCTGAAATACATGGGCAAGCCCAAGGCCGAAACCTACCGCAGGTTTGCCGAAGAGTACAAGGAGATGAACAGGCGGCTAGGCAAGAAGCAGTACCTCGTGCCCTACCTGATGTCCTCCCATCCGGGCTCCGCCTTGCAGGAGGCAGTGGAATTGGCGGAATTCCTGCGGGATTTGGGGTATATGCCGCAGCAGGTGCAGGATTTTTACCCTACGCCTTCCACTGTTTCGTCCTGTATGTATTATACAGGCCTGGATCCGCGTACCATGAAGCCCGTCTATGTGGCGCATAATCCCCATGAAAAAGCGATGCAGCGCGCCTTGATCCAGTACCGGGATCCGAAAAATTACGATTTGGTAAAAGAGGCCCTGCAAAAGGCTGGGCGCAGGGATTTAATCGGCTTTGGCCCCAATTGCCTGATTCCCCCAAGGAAGCTGGCCGTGGGGGAGGCTAAGGAAAGAGCGGGAGCCAAGGCAAGCAGCCTAACAGGTACAGGTGGAAGGCCTTCCAGGAAGCAGGAAGGTGCAGGAGCCAGGGCAAGCGTCCCAACAGGCAAA
>CAJUSO010000010.1:12140-74097 GCA_910588965.1 uncultured Lachnospiraceae bacterium
GCCTTCCAGGAAGCAGGAAGGTGCAGGAGCCAGGGCAAGCGTCCCAACAGGCAAAAGAGGGAAGCCTTCCAGGAAGCAGGGGAGAGCAGGAGCCAGGGCAAGCGTCCCAACAGGTACAGGTGGGAAAGATTTCAGGCGCCAGGAGGGCGGCAGCACAGAGAGAAGCAGGAAGCATTTGGAAAAAGCCAAGGGGAAACACAGGGGAAAGTAGCTGGCGGGGAAAAGGAGGGAATTTAAGCATGCAAGAGTTCCAGATTGGGGCAAATGAGGCGGGGCAGCGTTTTGATAAATATTTAAAGAAATTGCTGCCGGAAGCGCCGGCGGGTTTTGTCTATAAGATGTTACGGAAAAAGAATATTACGTTAAATGGGGAAAAAGCAGACGGGTCTGAAAAACTGGGGCTGGGGGATGGGGTAAAGCTGTTTTTCTCAGAGGATACGTTTGCAAAATTTTCTTCCCCCCAGGCGCCCCAGCCGGCTGCTTACCCTTATGTGCCATTGGATATTGTCTACGAGGACCAGGATATTTTGGTTATCAATAAGCCTTGCGGCATGCTGTCCCAAAAAGCGGCGCCAGGGGATGTTTCTGCCAATGAATATATCATAGGCTACCTTTTAAAGGAAAAAAAGCTGGCACAAGGGCAGCTTGCCACATTCCGGCCTTCTGTCTGCAACCGTCTGGACCGCAATACTTCCGGCCTGCTGCTTGCAGGGAAGACCCTTAAGGGCCTGCAGGACATGGCAGGGTATCTGAAGGGGCGTTCCATAGGCAAATATTACCGCTGCCTGGTGAAAGGGGAGGTCCGCCGTCCAAAAGCCCTGAAGGGATGGATCTGCAAGGAAGGGGAGAGCGGCCAAGTAAGGGTTTCTGCTTGGGAAACGCCAGGCAGCAAGTATATTGAGACAGTGTATACCCCGATAAGCTGCTTTCCGTTGGAAGCCAAAGAAGGCAGGGCAGGAAAAGGGATGGGATGGTGCACGCTGCTGGAGGTGCAGCTGGTGACAGGGCGCACGCACCAGATCCGCGCCCACCTGGCATCTGTGGGCCATCCGGTTTTGGGGGATGGGAAATACGGGGATTGTGAGGCGAACCGATGGCTTTTCCAGAAGTTCCGCATCCGCACCCAGCTGCTGCATGCCTACCGGATGGAATTCCCGGATGGCAAGGAAGTGGTAGCGCCTTTGGGGGCAAAGTTCCAGAAAGTGGTAGATTATCTGCAAGCCATGCCCTAAAGCGGGTTTTCGGCAAGTTAATTTAACCAGGCATAATTTAACAGGATTAATTTAAACGGGCATAATTTAAGTAGGTTTAATTTAACCAGGATTAATTTAAGCGGGCTTATTTCAGGTAGCCTTCTTTTACAATGTCTTTGAGGAGGCTTGTGGGGATTTCAAAAGAGACGGCGCCCATGTAGCCAGGCGCTACTTCGTATTCGTCAAAGACGACCACAAGCTTTCCAGATCCATTTACATAGAAATCAACATCATCCGGAATTTCCTGGAAGCCCTCCTCAGAAATGGGTTCTTCCGGGGCGTCTGTTTCTTCTGCAGTACCGTCCTCCATGGGGGTAGCTGTAAAATCTTCTGAAAAATCCCATGCGGGGTCTAAGGGGTTCTGCCCGTCGGAATAATAAGTGGCAGGCTTGTCTGCAATATAATATTGTACCCCCTCATCTTCTTCCATCTGCTCTTGCATCTGTTCTTTGATGTTTTGGGAAATAACCCCTTTGTAGTCCGTGCCTTCCTGGAACAAGTCTTTTAACGTAACCATATTCCCGGTGCCCTTGTCGATATGATAGATTTTCTCAGACTGCGCGGCGCTGGCCATTGTGTGTGTCTGGTAGAAACGCAGGGAAAACAGCGTATCGTTGTCAGTAGCCACTTCATAGCTTAAATCCACAGATTCCATGGCTTCCCCTCCAGAGGCTTCGGCGTCTGCCTGGTAGGCGGCTATGATTTCATCCGTATAAGCTTGGATTTGGCTGTTTAGCTGATCCGTGGCATCCTCCATAAGGCTGCCGCCGGCGTCTTTCACCTGGGCGCTTGGGATTTTCAGGTTTGCTTCCATATTCCCGTCCCGGCTTCCGTATTCCCGGAAGGTGACGATGTCCACAATGGCTCCCAAGAAAGGGACTTGTTCCATGGCATGTGCGGCGGAAGCGCTGGAATTGGCCAGGGCAGCCAGCGCAAGCATAGCGGCAGCAGCGGCTGCGGATATCCCCTTGCCCCAAGCCAGGATACGGGGACGGGTCCTACACCGGCTGCCCGTTCCTGTATCTGCAGCGGAGCCTTCCTTTGCCTGGGAACTGTGGGTTTCTGCTGCTAAATCCAGCTTTGCCTGGAGGATAGAAGCTTCCACTTGGGATTTTAAATGTTCCGGGATGGGGATGTCCTGGTAATGGCTTTTCATTTCACACAAGTTTTCCTTTGTCCTGTCTGGGCAATCCGTTTTTTTGCTATGGTTCATGGCAGATCTCTCCTTCCGTTAATTTGGCTTTTAGCTTTTTCAGGCTGCGGTATAGTATGCTTTTGACGGTGTTGGTATTTTCTTCCAGGGCATTGGCAATCTCCTGTAGCTTCCTGTCTTCAAAAAAGCGCAGGACAATGACAGCCCGCTCTTTCTCGCTTAGGATATCCAATGCGTCAAGGGTGTCAAAATCAAGGTATCTGTCCTCCTGCCCCTGTTCTATGGGCGTGTATGCAAGGGTTTCCCGCTGCTGCTTGCGCAGGAGCTCCAGGGAAGTATTGATGACAATACGCCAGAGCCAAGTCCTGATGCAGGATTTTTTTTGGACGGAGGAGGAGTTTTTGATTGCTTTGTAAGCGCTCTCCTGTACAATGTCCATGGCGTCTGCTTCATTTTTCACATAACTGTAGGCCAGGCGGTACAAGGAACCATACGAGGACAGCAATTCCTCTTCCACCATCTGCTGTATCTGAGGGGAATCCATAGTGCGCCTCCTTTCTGTTGTTTTATAGTTAGACGGTGGAAGGGGAAGGAAAGTTTCAGAAGGATTTATCTTGTGTGAAATGACGGGCTAGTGTACGGCCACAATCGTCCCGCAGGCAATTTTTGCGCCGGAATTGCCAGAAGGCTGCGTAGTGAAATCATCTGGCTGGCTGTGTATTATTATGGTTTTCCCTAGGATTTCCGGAAGGGAAAAGCGTTCGGTATAGTACATCATCCAGGCGGCGCCGCTGCAGCTAAAAAGCGGCGGCATATCCCCTGCATGGGCAGGGTGTGGGCACTGGGAAGGGTTGTAATGCGCCTTGGCATCGGCGTAAGGGTCGTTTTCATTTCCTGTGCAGGAAGCGCCCTCATGGATATGGAACCCTAAGATGCTGTTCCCGCAGTCTTTGCCCTGTGTGGGAAGCCCATAGGCTTCTGCGTTCACCAAGAGCCCATTCCCTATTGGGTAAAACCGCACAATGCCAGTAATATTTCCTGTACCCGGGTTCCCGGTAAGGTCTGCATAGGCTGCGGGCATCTGGTAAAGGGCTGTCTCCATAAAGGAAAGCCCGGGGTTTCCATATTGCTGGCTTTTTTGGCTGCCGCTCCATGTATGGGCGGAGGTAAGATAATTTTCCATAGATAATCCCCATGCGCAAACCATAACGTTTCCTGTCCAAGCGGCGTGTTGCGGCATGCGCTGTTATCAGTTTTAGGATATTATATGAAAAGCCGGCGCAGTTGCCCCTATAAAACCAGATCTCCTGTCCCGCATTCCGGGCCTGACGGCAGCTTTTCGCAGCATCTGCGGATGGTTTCCAGCAATGCGAAGGCCCGGTGTGCCCAGGTATGGCTGCCGAAAGCTTTCTGGAAGCCATTCCCGGCGATTTCTGCGGCTTCTTTTGGGTTCTCCAGAAGCCATGCCGCCTTGGAGGCAACCTCTTCACAATGTTCTAAGGTGAAGCCTGTATAATCGGGCCCTTCCTGCAGGATTTCCTCCAGATATTTGGAACTGTCTGTCATGGCCACGCATCCTTGCAGCATCCCGTTGAAAATCCTATCGTGGGCGCCATCCTTAAACCATGGCATCACATTCACTGCAATTTTTGCATGGCCCATATATTCCAGGCAGCCGCGGGAATCTGCCATGCCTGCCATAGTAATGTTTTGGGGGCGTCGGCATCCGGCTTTTTCCCAGTCCTTCCCGACTGCCAGCACCTGTATGTTATGTTCTGCCAAGGCGCAGATTACCTTCTGCCGGAAATAAGAACGCACATAGAGGTCGATAAACACCATGCTGTGCAGGCAGGAGAGGGTCTCTTCCCGGGTAATTGCCGGGAATTCCTGTTTCAGCCGCCCAATCAGCATTTCTTCCATAGGGACGCCTGGACGGTTGATCAGTTCTTTTATAATGTCAAAGTAAAACGCTTTGCTCTCTTGGTCCATATGCTGGATATGGGGCGTCAGGTTTTGGGCAGGCACGTAATTCCCCGTAAATACCACGTCAATCTCACGTTCCTGGAACGGGATCCCTATGCCGTCCAGCCTCGTTCCCGCCAAGGGCAGGAAATGCGCCTTCCCATAGGACGGGTAGTATTTTTCCACAAAGGCCTGGTGCCCTCTGTCGATGCAGATCAATACCAGGTCTTTCGTATTTGCTTCCAGCCGTTTGTAATAATACATGGGATGGTCGACCATAATACAGAAGATTTTTATCCCATGCGCCTCCCAAACCGTCTTCCCATCTCCTGCCTGGAACTGTGCTTCCCCGCTGAGCCCGATAAAATTAAAGGTCACAAGCACAGCCCCTTCCCAGCCGGGCTCCTTTTCAAAAGCTTCCCGGCTTCCCAGGGGGGACTTCATATCCCAGAACCATGCCTCCATCCCCATTTCCTTGAGAGCCTCCGCCATCTGTATGGAAAAAAAACCTAATGTTTCCACAGCCCCTTTGATAAACACCACGCGCTTTACAGCCATCCCATATCCCATCCTTTCCATTCTGGCGTCCCGCCTGTTTTTTCTGATGGAAATTATACCCTACTCCCGCGCTTTTGTCACCGCCCAAATTTTTCTGCATCTTTTCCCTTGACACCCTCATGTCCAAAACGTATACTATTTGTAGTAGAAGAAACCAATACAAAGGGGATAGAAATTATGGAGCGACTGCCTTTCCAATATGAAGGGCCATCTTGCCCGGCGGATGCAGCCTTGGAAATCATCCTGCAATTTGATTCATCTGGGACCATACGCTATGGGAACCGTTTGGCCAGAGAAAGCCTAGGCTATGGGGACGGCCTGCCAGGCGTCAGCCTGTCCTGCCTGTTTCCGGCAGACCTGCACCAGGAAGGCGGCGCGGCGCCTTTTTCGGCCAGCCAGCTGCAGTCCATGAAGCAAGCCATGATGTACCGTAAAAACGGCACCTGCTTCCCCGTACATATGTCCGTTTATTCCAATGGGCAGCAAAATCTATTGTTTGCCGTCAATGTCGCAGCGCAAGTGGAAACAGAACGCAAGCTTGCCCGCATGAAGGAAGAAGCAGAAGATACCCTCAAGGTCCGCAATGAGTTTGTGGCGAATGTGACCCATGAGCTGCGCACGCCTGTGAACGGCATAAAGGGCCATGTCACCAGCCTCCTAGACGCCGGCGTGGCTAAGGAGCAGAAGCGTACCTTGGATATCATTGCCCGCTGCTGTGACAACATGTCTGCGATTATCAATAATATTCTGGATTTTTCCAAGCTTGAAGCAGGGAAGTTTACGATTGAGCAGAAGGAATTTAACGTCTATGAGATGGTGAGCCACACCGTGGAGACGAACATTACCGCCATTGACGCTAAAGGCCTGCATATTATGGTGAATATGGATAAGGGCATCCCGGAATACCTGATAGGGGATGAGCTACGCCTGACCCAGATCCTCAATAACCTCCTGTCCAATGCCGTCAAGTTCACCAGTGTGGGCTATATCAGCATAGAGGTCACAAAGACGCTGCAGTTTGACGATGAAGTGGAGCTGTTTTTTGTAGTCTCCGATACAGGGATAGGGATTTCCCAGGAGGAAAAGGATAAGCTCTTTAAGAGTTTTTCCCAGGTTGACGCTTCCATTACCCGCAAATACGGGGGCACCGGGCTTGGGCTTGCCATTACAAAGCAGCTGGTAGAACTGATGCATGGGAATATCCATTTAGACAGTGAGAAGGGCAAGGGGAGCAGCTTTTCTTTTTCTGTCCGGCTGCACCAGGCGCAGGGCAAGGGGACAGAAGGGAAGGGGCATGAGATGCTGGAGTACCTGAACCGGAGCCAGGGCTTGGCAGGGAATGGCAGCCTGGAGGAAATATTCCAGTTTGGCACGCCGGAGAATGGGGAGGAAATCCGCAGTAAAATGGAAAAGCTAATCCTCTGTATGGAGGTGGGGGCCTGGGATAAGGCGGAGGCTTTTACCCATAACCTAAAGTCCCTGGTGGGGCAGGGGCCGAAGGATATGAAGCGCGCAGCTTTCCGGCTGGAAATGAACGTGCGCAAGGAAGACCTTAGCAAGAGCATGGAGCAATACAATAACCTAAAGTCCCTGCTGGAAGGGCAGCTGGGCATCGTGTTTGAGTGAGGGCAGACGGGGCATGGCTCAAGGGCAAGGATGGAGGAAATGAATGGAACAGATAGGAAAGCTTGATGGGATCCCACAGATCCTGATTGTGGATGATGTGGATGCAAACCGGCTGATTTTAGAGAATATTATCCAGGAAATGGGCTGCCATCCTTTGTGCGCGGCCAGCGCCAACGAGGCGGCAGTGCTGATAGCAAAGAGCCTGCCCCAGCTTATCCTCTTGGATGTATGTATGCCGGAGATGGATGGGTATGAATTTTGCGGAAGGCTGAAGGAAAGCCCCGTTA
Organism: uncultured Lachnospiraceae bacterium; assembly: GCA_910588965.1. Classification (GTDB taxonomy): domain Bacteria; phylum Bacillota; class Clostridia; order Lachnospirales; family Lachnospiraceae; genus Petralouisia. The sequence continues at coordinate 18,980 of CAJUSO010000010.1, forward strand.
CCAGGGATATCCCTATTATATTCATTTCCGCGGCAGATTCCAGCCAGGATAAGGTACGCGGCCTCAAGATGGGCGCGGTGGACTATATCACGAAGCCCTTTGGGCTGGCAGAAGTCACCATGCGGGTGAGCAACCACCTGGAGCTGCACCGGATGCGCCGGGAGCTGGAGGCCAGCAACCGGCACCTGCATAGCGTGATTAACAGCCAGGCCAGGAGGATTGAAGAAGAGCAGAAGAACATCCTGTATGCCCTTGCAGGGCTGGCGGAAGGCCAGGACGGTAAGGCGCAGGGCGGCTATGTGGCACATAACTGCAGGCTTCTGGCCCAGAGCCTCCAGTTTAGCCCAGAATTTACGGAAGAAGTTTCTGAGGCCTTTATTGATACCATTGAGGTGGCTTGCGGGCTTCGGGATATCGGGAACCTCTGTGCGGGCAGCTTTTTCCGGGCAGGGCCGCATGCCCTTGGGCAGGAGGGGCGCAGGGCGGCGGGGAGCCATGTAAGACGGAGCGTGGAACTGTTGGGGCGGATGCAGGCGTATGCGCCGGAGAACCATTTCCTGCCCATGGCGGTCCAGATAGCCCAATACCACCATGCCTGCTGGGATGGAAGCGGGTATCCCCAAGGGGTTGGGGGGAAGGAAATCCCATTGGCTGCAAGGATTACGGCGGTTGCAGATTTGTTTGACGCCTTGACAGGCGGGCAGCAGGGAGGCATTGCATTTACCAGGGAGGAAAGCCTCCGCCTGGTGGCAGAAGGGAGCGGCGCCCTGTTCGACCCGGAAATTGTGGATGTGTTCCTCAAAATAGAAAAGCAGCTCCACTGCTGTGCGGGCAATAACAAATTTTCCATAACCCCTACTAATTGACAAATAGATAGGAATATAGTACTATATGAAGTAGGGTTTTCGTGGCTGCAAAGGGAATGCGCAGCTGCGGTTTTATAAAAATTTTATAAGTTCACTTTGTATATGAAGTATTTCTACGGATTATATAGAGTTGGCATCCATATAATGTAATAGGAGCAAGGCAGATGATTACGGAACAGGAATTTCATCGGATCGTGGCGTATGTTAAGGATAAGTTTGGGATTGACCTGAGCGGGAAGCAGATCCTGGTAAGCGGGAGGCTGGAGAATTATATCCTGCGGAATGGGTACAGCGGGTATGACGAGTATATGGCAAAGGTTGAGAAAAACCCTAAGGGGGATGAAGCCCGCAACCTGATTAATGTACTGACCACGAACCATACATATTTTATGAGGGAATTTGAGCATTTTGAGTATATGAAGCAGAAGATACTCCCGAAACTTAAGGTATCGGAGGCGGTGCATAAGGATTTGAGGATATGGTCTGCGGCTTCTTCCACGGGGGAGGAGGCATATACCATCGCCATGGTCCTGAAGGATTTTTTTGGGATTGACCACCATGCATGGGATACTACGGTGCTGGCCACCGATATTTCCACGAAAGTGCTGATGCATGCCCAGAGGGGGCGGTACTTGAAAGAGCAGATCGATCCCCTGCCAGAGCAATGGCGCAGGAAGTATTTTAAGCAGATAGGGCCGCTGGAATACCAGGTGAAGCCCGAATTGAAGAAGGAAGTCCTATTCAGGCAGTTCAACCTGATGAACAAATTTCCCTTCCGGAAGCCGTTCCATGTTGTATTCTTGCGGAATGTTATGATTTATTTCGATGATAAGACGAAGCAGGAGCTTTTAAATAAAATATATGACCATATGGCGCCAGGCGGTTATTTATTTATAGGCACGACGGAGTCTGTGAACCGAAGCGGCACCAGGTTCCAGTATGTGGAGCCATCCATTTATAAGAAATAAAGAAGTTACGGAAAATTTATAGAAGAAAGCAGGGTAACAGGATGCGGAAAATCAAAGTATTAGTGGTGGATGATTCTCTCTTGTTTCGTAATCTGTTGGTGGAGAGCCTGCGGGCAGACCCTTCGATTGAGGTTGTGGCGCAGGCCGGGGACGCCTATGCGGCGCGGGATGCAATCCTGCAGTACCACCCGGATGTTATGACCTTGGATGTGGAGATGCCAAGGATGGGCGGGATAGAGTTTTTACGGAAGCTGCTGCCCCAATACCCATTACCAGTGGTGGTAATCAGCGCACTGAGCGAGAAGGTATTTGACGCCATGGAGGCTGGGGCGGTGGATTTTGTCTGTAAGCCAAACACCATAGAGCGGGATAAGGTAGGGGCATTTTTAAGGAAGGAACTGGGGACGAAGATTAAGATTGCCTCCACCGTAAAAGTGGGCAGGATGAAACGGGCAGAATCTTTCCCTGTCAATACGGCTACAGCGCTCAAGAACAACATGGTGGTCGCCATAGGGGCTTCCACTGGGGGGACGGAGGCGATATTTGAAGTGGTGCGGCAGTTCCGGAGGGATATCCCGGGCGTTGTGATTGTACAGCACATGCCGCCCGGCTTCACCCAGATGTATGCTAACCGCCTGAACAACCAGTGCCAGGTAGCTGTGAAAGAGGCCGTGACGGGAGACCGCGTGATGCCGGGGCAGGTGCTGATTGCCCCAGGCGACAAGCAGATGCGCCTTTTGAAAGTGAACGGGACCTACCAGGTAGAATGCAGGCCTGGGGAGAAGGTCAGCGGCCACTGCCCATCCGTGGATGTGCTGTTTTCCTCCGTGGCGAAATCTGCCGGCAGGGATGCCGTAGGCGTCATCCTCACAGGCATGGGCGGGGACGGCGCAAAAGGGCTGTTGGAGATGCGGAAGGCCGGTGCGATAACCATCGGGCAGAATGAAGCAAGCTGCGTAGTATATGGCATGCCAAAGGTGGCCTATGATATTGGGGCAGTCCAATACCAGATGGAGCTTTCTGCAATCGCAAATAAGGTATACGGCGTACTGAAGCCCAATTAGAAAGGAGAGCAGGTTTATGAAGATATTGATGGCAGAAGACGATTTCGCAAGCCGCAAATTTATGTCGAATTATCTGGGGAAATACGGGGACTGCGACATTACCGTGGATGGCGAAGAGGCTGTGGACGCATTTATCATGGCCCTGGAGGATGAAGAGCCTTACGATTTGATCTGCCTGGATGTAATGATGCCCGTGCTGGACGGCTACCAGGCCTTAAAGGCTATCCGTGATATTGAAAAAGAGCGCGGGATTCCCGAAGGCCAGCGTGTGAAGATTATTATGACCACGGCGCTGAATGAAGAGAGGAATGTTAAAAAGGCCTTTGAAATGGGGTGTACCGTATATTCCGGGAAACCCATTGATTTGGATAAATTTGAAAAAATCTTAAAGAAACTGGAGTTGATAGAATGACAGTGGAACAGAGCATCAAAAGTACCAAGCAGTTACAAAACACCACATGAAGAAAGGGGGCTAAAAAATGGGAGAGGATTTTAATACAGATAGTATGCTGGACATATTTCTATATGAGAGCGAGCAGCTTTTGGAGACCCTTCAGAATGTCGTTCTGGAACAAAAGGATGAAGATTGCTTTGATGACGCCTCAATCAATGAGATTTTCCGTGCCATGCATACCATCAAAGGATCTTCGGGTATTATGATGTATGAGAATATCACGAAGGTTTCCCATAAACTGGAAGATGTATTTTACTATTTGAGGGAATCCCATCCAGATAATGTGCCGCATTTGGAGTTAGTGGATCATGTGCTGGATGTGTCTGACTTTATCACGGCAGAGTTGGATAAGATTAAGGAGGGGGATTCTCCGGATGGGGATGAGAGCCAGATTATTGAGGAACTCGATAAGTTCCTGGCTAAGATTAAGTCCGGCATTGCAGAGACGGGGGATGAGCTGCCCCCGGAGAATACGCATGAGGAACCCAAGCAGTTCTATATCCCGCCTACGGAGAATGAGAGCAGCAAATATTATAAGGCTTCGATTTATTACCGCAGCGATACGGAAATGAGCAATATAAGGGCCTACACGGCAGTATATTCCCTGAAGGAAATTGCAGAAGATATGGAATATATGCCGGATGACATTATTACCAACGAAGAGAGTGGGAACGTCATCTTAGAGGATGGTTTCCATATGCTGATTAAGTGCCAGTGTACGAAGGAAGAGGTCTTAGAGGCAATCGGGGATACTTCTGGCGTGGATTGGGTGGAAGTGAACGAATGCACGGCCAAGGAATTTGAAATGGGCTTCCATGAGCAGGAGCCGGCGCCGATTGTCATTGAATTGGACGACAAGGATAAAAAGGAAGAGAAAAAGGAAGAAAAGAAAGAAGAGAAGAAGGAGCCTGTCCCAGGCGACTACGTCATCAAGGGCAAGGAGACTGGGAAGGGCAAGAAGCTGGCCAAGAACCAGCCGAAGAACAGCCCCAAGCAGTCCTATATCAGCGTGAATGTAGAGAAAATGGACTCCCTGATGGATATGATTGGGGAACTTGTCATCTCCGAGGCAGTGGTGCTCCAGAACCCAGACCTGAAGGTGCCGGGGTTGGATCTTTCTAATTTCCAGAAGGCGGCAAGCCAGCTTTCCAAAATTACCACGGAGCTGCAGGATGTGATTATGTCTATGCGTATGATGCCCCTGACCAATACCTTCCAGAAGATGAACCGCATCGTATTTGATGTGTCCAGGAAGCTTGGGAAAGATATTGAGCTGGATGTGATTGGCGAGAATACGGAAGTGGATAAGAACATTATTGAGCATATTTCCGACCCACTGATGCACTTAATCCGTAATTCTGTTGACCATGGGATTGAGTCCAAGGAAGACCGTATCGCTGCCGGGAAAGACCCGAAGGGCAAGATTACCCTGGAGGCTAAGAACGAAGGCGGCAAGGTATATGTTATCGTAAGGGACGATGGGAAGGGCCTCAACAAAGAAGTGCTGTATGAAAAAGCCAGGAAAAACGGCTTAATCGGCAACCGCCCTATGTCAGATTTTACGGATAAGGAGATATACCAGTTCATCACGTATGCAGGGTTTTCCACGAAGGAGCAGGTGACAGAGTATTCCGGCCGCGGCGTGGGGATGGACGTAGTCGTAAAGAACATCCAGACCATCGGCGGTAAGCTGGAGATTGACAGCGTGGAAGGCGCAGGATCTGAGATGACGCTGAAAATCCCCCTCACATTGGCAATTATCAATGGGATTGTCATGGAGGTAGGCAGTTCTACCTTTGTCATTGAGACAAATGCCATTAAGGAATTTGTCCGGTTCAGCAAGGAAATGCTGGTGAAAGAACCGGATGGGGAAGAGTATGTGATGCTCCGGGGCGAATGTTACCCATTCATCCGCCTGAACCAGAGGTTCCATTTGATGGAGATTGACAGCAGCATAGATGCTGAGGACGGCATTGTAGTGGTCCTGGAGCATGAGAATAAATATGTCTGCATCTTCATTGACACATTGATTGGGGAACAGGAAATCGTGGTTAAGCCGATTCCTTCCTATATTAAGAAAGTGCAGGGGCTGTCCGGTTGTACCCAGCTGGGCGACGGCAGCATCGCATTAATCCTGGATATTGCAGGGTTGATTATGGATCAGGAAAGGAGATAGGCCATGGCAGAAGAATTAATGGATGAATTGGAGGAGTTAGGCGAAGCGGAGGGTGCAGATGACGATGCCCAAAAAGGGAAATATATGACCTTCCAGATAGGCGAAGAGTATTATGGGATTGCCATTAATTATGTAAATGAGATTGTCAACATACAGTCAATCACAGGAGTCCCCGAAGTGGAGGATTACATTAAGGGGCTGATTAATATCCGCGGGAAGATTATCCCTGTCATAGACGTGAAGGTGCGTTTCCGGCAGGAGCCCGTAGAGTACACAGACCGTACCTGTATCATCCTGATTGACGTAAATTCAACAATGGTAGGCCTGATTGTAGAAAAGATTGCAGACGTCATTACCATTAATGAAAAAGAAATCATTCCGCCTCCATCTTTGAACCAGTCTGTAAGCGGCAGGGACAAATATGTCTTTGGCCTGGTAAGGGTTGCAGACGAGGTGAAATTGTTACTGGACCCGGAAAAACTCATTAGGGATGAAGATCCAATGCTGTTGGAGTGAATCGGTATAGATACAAAAAGGAGGATTAAGATATCATGAAAGATATGAGAATGAGGACCCGTCTGATGGGGGGATTTGGGATTGTAGGGGTGCTGATTTTAATTATTGGCATCAGCAGCTTTAACCTTTTAAGGGGGCTGGAAGCCAATACGGTTACGGAAGAGATTATCATTGTGGGCGTGACGCTCGTTTCTTTATTGTTTATTGTACTCTTGGGGATGGATCTCCTAAAGAAAATCCAGCGTCCCTTGGACGCCCTCAGTGTGGCGGCAAAAGAGATTGCCCAGGGCAATGTGGATATTACCTTAACAAAGATTAATAATGATGAGTTTGGGGATTTAGTGGATGATTTCCAGCGCATCATTGACAATATCAAGTATCAGGGCGAGATTTCAGAAATGATTGCCGTGGGGGATCTGACTGCTGATGTGAAGACAAAAGGGAGCAAGGATATCTTGGGCAATGCCTTGGATAATATCCTGCGTGAGAACAACCGTATGCTGTCTGATATCCGGGAGTCCACCATGCAGGTAACAGTGGGGGCAGAGCAGGTATCAGACGCCAGCCAGGCGCTTGCCCAGGGCGCAACAGAGCAGGCCAGCGCGACACAGGAAATCACAGCCTCTATGAATGAAATTGCAGAGAGCACCAAAGCCAACGTGGACCAGGTGAATGAAGCAAATGTGCTTGTGGAGACCGTAGGCAAAGAAGCAATCAACATCAACGAGCGTATGACAGAGATGATGAGCGCAATGGCAGACATCAACGAATCTTCTGAAAATATTTCCAAGATTATCAAGGTGATTGACGATATTGCATTCCAGACCAACATCCTGGCTCTGAATGCGGCAGTGGAAGCTGCCAGGGCAGGCGTGCACGGCAAAGGCTTTGCCGTTGTGGCAGAAGAGGTACGGAGCCTTGCCGGCAAGAGCGCATCAGCAGCCAGCGAGACAGCGGAACTGATTGAGGATTCCATACATAAGGTAAGCCTAGGCTCTAAGCTTGCAGAGGATACCAGCGAGTCCCTTTCTGAGATTATGGAAAAGATTGAGAAGGTCGTAGACCTGACCCAGAGCATTGCAACTGCTTCCAACGACCAGGCTACCGCTGTTACCCAGATTGACCAGGCCATCAACCAGGTATCCCAGGTAACGCAGACCAATTCCGCTACCAGTGAGGAGTGCGCGGCAGCCAGCGAAGAGCTGTCCAACCAGGCAGCTACGTTACGGACATTGGTAGGGAATTACAAGCTGAAGTCCAGCGGCAATTTTAGCAGCGGTGCGGCAAAGGCGGATTCCTTTAAGGCCAGCAATGACAATGAGAAGATTATTTCACTGGACAGTGAGTTTGGCAAGTATTAAAAATAACAAATTTGAATATCCCCCGCGGTTTTCTGTGGGGGATATTTAGTGTACCATAAGGGTTTTGGATATTTGGCATGGAATAACTTCCAGGTTCTTTTCATATAGTGTAGTATGGAAAGAGAAAAAAAGACCCCTTTCTTACATGTGAGGGAAAACGTAAAATCAAATATTGTGGAATCACTGGAACTCCCCCGGGACATCCTCTATGGGGCCGCGATTGTCACTGCCATGGGCAGGGGCCAGGTCCTGATAGAGAATTATAAGGGCATCATTGAATATACCCAGGAAAAGATACGCCTACAGGCGAAAGGGTGCCAAATAACGGTACAGGGCAAGAAGCTTGTGGTGGAATATTATACCCATGAGGAAATGAAGGTTACCGGCCTCATCCAAGGGATATTGTATGATGCTTAAAGGAGGAGCCAAGTGATAATTGATAAGCTGAAATATTTGCAGGGCTATGTAAGGGTGAGGCTCTATGGGTATGCGCCGGAGCGTTTCTTGAACCTGTGCAGCCATCATGATATCCTAATCTGGAATATGGAGCATGTGGAAGGCCAGTATGAGTTTTGCATCAGCGTGCGGGGCGTCCGGAGGCTCAAGCCCATCCTGCGGAAAACAAGGACAAAGATTGTGGTATTGGAGAAGGTTGGCCTGCCTTTTGTGATGCGGCGGTACCGGAAACGGAAGCTGTTCTTTGCAGGGATTGCCTTATGCTGCGCCCTGATTTATGGCATGTCCCTGTTTGTATGGAAAATTGAGGTCAATGGGAACCTGCATGAGACAGACAGCAATATCCTCAAATTTTTAGAGGGGAAAAAGGTATACCATGGCTTGTTAAAAAGCAAAATAGATTGTGAGAAGATTGAGGAGGAGCTAAGGGCTGGGTTTTCAGACATTATCTGGGCTTCGGTGAAGCTGGAAGGGACGATGCTGGTCGTGGACGTGCAGGAGAACCTGGCGGCAAACCAGCAGGCGGCGGCTGGGCAGGAAGAGGATGGTGCGCCCAGCGATCTGGTGGCGGATAAGGATGCGGTGGTATACAGTATTTTAACCCGGAAGGGGACGCCTTATGTGGAAAAAGGGGTAAAGGTCCAGGCTGGGGATTTGCTGGTGGAGGGGAAGAATCCTGTGATGGATGACAACGGGGAGGTAGCCTCTTACCAGTACTGCGCGTCGGATGCTGATATTTTGGGGATTACGGAATATCCTTATGAGGATGCCTTCCCTCTGTGGCATGAGGTAAAGAAATACAGCGGGGAGGAGGGCAGCGCCTATGGGGTGCGCCTGTTCCACAAGCAAGGGCTGCTGCCCCATCTTGCACATAAATTTTCAGATTATGACGTAGTGACGGACGAGTACGACCTGAAGATTGGGGAGGCCTTTTACCTGCCGCTATCCTTCTGGAAGGAGACCTATAAAGAATACCGCCTGGAGAGGGAAAAATATGGGGAAGGGGAGGCAAAACAGCTGGCGGAAGAAAAATTAAAGGAATTTTGTCAGGAATTAACACAAAAAGGGGTTCAAATTATAGAAAATAATGTTATGATAGTAACAGATGAAAAAAATTGCACTGCTTCTGGGTCTATCCGGGTGATTGAACCCATTGGAACCCGGAAAGCGACGGTGATGACAGGCACACAACAGGAGGAGCCGATAGAAGATGAGTCTGATGGAGACAGTGATTGACATCCCCGCAGGGCATATGGCCAATGTGTTTGGCCAGTTTGACATGTACCTCAAGAAGATAGAGCGGTCGTTCGGGGTTACAGTGGCCATGCGGGAAGACAGGATGAAGTTGCTTGGGGCAGAACGGGATGTGCAGAAAGCGTCCCGTGTGTTTGCGCAGCTCTTTGAGCTGTCCCGGCGGGGCAGCCAGATTACAGAGCAGAATGTGGATTATGCCATTGCCCTTACCATGGAGGAGAAGGAGTCTGCGATTGTCGAGATTGACAAGGAATTAATCTGCCACACCATAAACGGTGCGCCAGTGAAGCCTAAGACCTTGGGGCAGAAGAATTATGTAGAGGAAATCCGCGGTAAGATGATTGTCTTTGGGCTGGGGCCGGCAGGGACAGGGAAGACCTATCTGGCCATGGCCATGGCGATTACAGCGTTTAAGAAAGAAGAAGTGAGCCGGATTATCCTGACACGGCCAGCCATTGAGGCAGGGGAGAAGCTAGGTTTCCTGCCAGGAGACCTGCAGAGTAAGGTGGATCCGTATTTGCGGCCGCTCTATGATGCGCTGCACCAGATTATGGGGCCGGACAGCTTCCAGAGGAATATGGAGAAAGGCCTGATAGAGGTAGCCCCGCTGGCCTATATGCGCGGGAGGACGTTGGATAATGCATTTATTATCCTGGACGAGGCACAGAATACCACGCCTGCCCAGATGAAGATGTTCCTTACCCGTATTGGGTTTGGTTCAAAGGTGGTGGTGACTGGGGACGCCACCCAGAAGGACTTAGCCCCAGGGGCAGTGTCCGGCCTGGATGTGGCGCTGCGGGTGCTCCGGAATGTAAATGAGATTGGGATATGCAAGCTTACCAGCAGCGATGTGGTGCGCCATCCCTTGGTACAAAAAATCGTAAAGGCTTATGAGGATTATGAGAAACAGGAAAAAAGAGGATTTAAGGAACGGGACAGGATCCGGGAGCGTGGAAGAAGCAGGAAATAAGCAGCCAGCCGGGCAACTGTGGAAAGAGGCAGGAATAGCCGGAGAATCCGCAGGGCTGGAGGGACAAGCAGGAATGGCTGGGAAATCCGAAGGGCTGGAGGGGCAAGCAGGGATGTCTGGGAAATCCGAAGGTTCTAAGAAAGAGGCGGGAATGTCCGGGAAGTCCGAAGGTTCTAGGAAAGGGACCGGAATGTCCAGGAAGTCCGAAGGTTCTAGGAAAGGAGCCGGAATGTCCGGGAAGTCCGAAGGTTCTAGGAAAGAGGCAGGAATGGCCGGAAATCCTGGGGAGGAGACAGGAAAAGCGGGGAACCATGGAATGGGAAAAGCTGGGAAACGCCGGCAGAGGATGGATGAGGCGGGCATTGGCTTTATGCTGTTCCTGATGGCGTCCTGCGGGGTTTTGGAATGCGTCCTGGCCGGGGTATTGGCGGGGCAGGAAACAGACCGTATCCTGACTTTGGCTTTTCTTGGCGTCCTATATTATGTATCCCTCCTTACCGGGATGGAACTGTGCCGCAGGCAGAGTGGGTGGTTCTACGAAAAGGCCGGGAATTACAGGCAGATTGCCTTGTGGCATGGCATATCCTGCGGGGCGGCTGTGGGGATGGCATTCCTGCCAGAGTTCGCCAGGCCTGTGATGTTAGTGGCCATGGGCATGGCAATGGCCTCCAATTCTTTTTTTGGCCTGATGTTCGGTATCTTCCATGGGATGGTGTATGCCCTCTGCGGGCAGGGAGGCCTGTACCTGTTCCTCTGCGGCGTCCTTTTGGCGGCCGGGGGCTGCCTGGCGGCTTATTTCCTGGACAGCCGGGAAAACCTGCCGTGGAAGGCGGTATTCCTGTTCCTCTATGTATTTGCGGACGTCCTGATATGTTCCTATCTGGCCTTTGGCGTGCTGGAATGGGATGTTCTGGCTTTTGGGGCTGGCAATGGGCTGGTATCCGCTATGGCAGCCACCCTGCTGTACCCAGGGCTTTCCGGCAGGCTGCGGGCAGCGCCCAGGGAGCGGTTGGAGAAAATCCTGCAGGAAAATTTTGGGCTGGTGCAGGATGTGCGCAATTTTTCCAAAACAGATTATGAGCATGCTAAAAAGGTGTCGATGCTGGCAGGGGCCTGCGCCAAGCTGGTAGGGGCTGACCCGGATGTGGCTTCGGCAGGAGGGTTCTATTACCGCCTGGGCAGGATGGTGGGGGAGCCTTTCGTGGAGAATGGGGTGGCCTTGGCCAGGAGCAGCCACCTTCCCAGGCCTGTGGTCGGGATATTGAGCGAGTACTATGGGGAAGAAAAGCTGCCCTCTACGGTGGAATCTGCAATTGTACATATTGTGGACAGCCTGGTGGCCAAGTTTGAAGTACTGGAGGCAGATACCTTCTCCAGCACATGGAACCAGGATATCCTGGTATACCAGACCTTGAATGAGCATTCGGCGGCTGGGATGTATGATAAGTCTGGCTTTAGCATGAATATGTTCCTGGAAATCAGGGATTATCTTATTAAGGAGGCAGAATTGTTTTGACAGTGACATTGGAAGACGAGGCAGGGGCGGCATTCCCCTTTGATTATCAGGGGCTGGCAGAGGAAGTGGTTGGGGCGGCCCTGGAATTTGAGGCATTCCCTTATGAGGCGGAGGTAGGGGTGTTTTTGGTATTGCCAGAGGAAATCCATGCCATGAACCGGGAATTCCGGCAGATTGACCGCCCTACGGATGTGCTGTCCTTCCCTATGGTCGCGTATGGGAAGCCAGGGGATTTTAGCGCGTTGGGGCAGGATGAGGATAATTTTAACCCAGACACGGGGGAAGCCATGCTGGGCGATATTGTGCTGAACGTAGAATGGGTAAAAGAGCAGGCCAGGCAGTATGGGCACAGCGAAGAGCGGGAATATGCCTTCCTTATCCTGCACAGCATGCTCCACCTGCTGGGCTATGACCATATGACAGAGGAAGATGCCGTGCAGATGGAAGGGAAACAGCGGGAAATCCTGAATCAGATGGGGATTTTGCGGTAATATTAAGTTATGAGAACACAGAGAGAAATTTGGAGGGAACGAAGATGAAAAAACGTATGGTATGGCTGCTGATTGCAGTATGTACAATTTCCCTGGCGGCAGGCTGCGGGAAGAAGGAGGAAGAAGCGCCGCCAGAGCCGGTTGTCCAGGAAACGCCGGAGCCGGAACCAGAACCGGAGCCAGAACCGGAACCAGAGCCGGAGCCGGAACCAGAGCCGGAGCCAGAAGAAGAAAGCCATGAGGGGATGGCAAAAAGCTACCTGACAGGTGAGTGGATAGACGAAGAATTAGCGGCAAAGCGCCCGTTTGCCGTTATGATTGGGAATACTTCCCCAGCTTTGCCCCAGTATGGGATTTCCCAGGCGGACGTCATCTATGAGGTGCCTGTGGAAGGCTCAGATACCCGTCTGATGGCGCTGTTCCAGGATTACTCCGGCCTTGAAAGGATAGGGTCTGTACGGAGCTGCCGCCATTATTTCATCTATTTTGCCAAAGAGTTTGACGCGATTTATGGCCATTTTGGGCAGGCGGTTTATGCGGAGCCCATCCTGGCCCGGGATGATGTGCATAACTTAAGCGGGCTGGATTATGAGGTGGAGAGCATTATGTATTACCGCGGGGATGACCGCAAAGCGCCCCACAATGCCTATACCAGTGCGGAAGGCATCAATGCGGGCATTGAAAAAAAGGGATACCGCACGGAACTTTCTGAGGGGTATACAGGGCATTATAAATTTGCGGAAGATGATGAGCCTGTAGAACTTAAGGGCCAAGAGGACGCCCAGGTGGTCAGCCCAGGGTATTTTATTGGGAAGCCCTGGTTTGTATACAACAAGAAGGACGGCCTCTATTACCGCTATGAGTTCAAGGACAAACAGATTGACGGCAACAATGACAAGCAGCTTACGGTTAAGAATATCCTGGTGCAGTATTGCGATTGGTCCTTTAAGGATGAGAATGGGTATATGGACATTGATACCATGTCCGGCGGGGATGGGTATTATATTACCAATGGGAAGATAGAGCCTGTTACATGGACCAAGGAGGGCGAAGATTCCCCAGCGCGTTATTTCAGTGAGGATGGGGAAGAGATTACCCTGAACCAGGGGAAGACATGGGTATGCGTGGTAAGGAATAAATACAAGGACCGCTTTGGGGTCTATGCAGATGAGGATGAGATGGATGCCGCAAGGAGCACGCAAGAATAAGGCAGCACGCCAGGCTGGCCGCTGTAAGGGGTACGCAAAGAATGGATAGGAGAGGGCTATGGTAAGGTTTGAGAGATCTGGCATAAATAAAGAGAAAAAAAGCGAATCTAATTTTCTGGTGCAGGGCTCCATACTGGCGGTAGCTTCCATTATCAGCCGTGTAATCGGCCTGCTGTACCGGATACCGTTAAAATCAATTATCGGCGACATTGGCAACGACTATTATGGGACTGCTATGGAAATCTACAGCATCCTGCTGCTGATTTCCTCCTATAGCCTCCCTTTGGCTGTTTCAAAATTAGTATCCACGCGCATGGCAAAAGGGCAGAAGAGGAACGCATACCGCATCCTGAAGGGGGCGCTGCTTTTTGCCCTGGCTTCTGGCACTGCCGCAGGGCTCGTGGTCTATTTCGGCGCTGGGGTGATTACCACCTATGTGGTAAAGACGCCTTTGAGCATTTTCGCCCTGCAGGTGCTGGCGCCGACCCTTCTGATTGTGGCCGTCCTGGGGGTTGTCCGGGGATTCTTCCAGGGTATGGGCACCATGATGCCAAGCGCTATCTCCCAGCTGATTGAGCAGGCCGTCAATGCAGTGGTCAGCGTCTGGGTAGCCTATATGCTGTACCAATACGGCACAAGGATTGGGGCTGTGCTGGGCAACCCCTCTACCTATGCAGAGGCTTATGGGGCTGCCGGCGGCACCATAGGAACAGGCATTGGGGCTTTTGCGGCATTGCTGTTTACGGTTTTTGTATACCTGAGCTACCGCCCCAGCCTGCGGCGCGGGCTGCAGCGGGACAAAAGCAAAAATGTGGAGAGCTATAGGCGGATTTTCCATGTGCTCTTTATGACAATCGTGCCTGTGCTTTTGAGCACTACAATTTATAATATCACTTCATTCCTGGATATGGGCATATTTAAGCAGATTGCAGATTTGCAGGGTTACCAGGCGAAGGAATACAGCCGGATGTGGGGGATTTACGTGGGGGAATACAAGGTGCTGGCAAATGTGCCGATAGCCATTGCCTCTTCCGTATCGGCCTCTTCCGTGCCCAGCCTGTCTACGGCTTTTGCGGCGAAGGATATCCCGCAGGTAAAGCGCAAGGTAGGGTATTCCATACGGTTTATCATGGTAATCGCCATTCCCTGCGCCGTAGGCATGGGCGTGCTGGCGTCCCCCATCCTGCAGCTGCTGTTTGGGGACAGCCGTGCCATGCCTGCCAGGATGATGCAGATTGGGGCAGTCTCCATCGTATTTTATTCCCTGTCCACCTTGAGCAATGGGATCCTGCAGGGGATTAACCGCATGAATGCGCCGGTGAAGAATGCGCTGGTTACCTTGCTGATACATATGGGCGTCCTGTCAGCGCTGATGTATGTGCTGGATTTGAATATTTATGCCGTGGTGTGGGCAAATACGTTTTTTTCCTTTATGATGTGCATCCTGAACGGAAGGGCGATACGCAAGTATCTGAGATACCGGCAGGAAGTCAAGCGTACCTTTATCGTGCCTGGGATTTCGGCCTTGGTTATGGGAGGGGCGGTTTACGGCGTGTATACCTTGCTGATTATGACCCTGGGGAGCAATGCCGTGGCCACGGTAGCGTCCATTATGGTGGGGGTCTGCGTCTATGGCATCGTACTGCTTCTGCTGCGCGGCTTACGGGAGCATGAACTGCGCAGCTTCCCCATGGGCGGGTTTATTGTGAAGGTGGCAAAGAAGCTGAAATTAATGTGATGTGGGAGAGGGGCCAGTGTTTTCCCTGAGGGAATGAGGGGAACAAAATGGGAAATATTGTATAAAATAAAAATAAATGGCGGATACTACATAAAAAGGAGTTTGGTATGAGAGAAAAATGTAGTATCCGTTTATTATTGGCAGGGGTAGCCGTGGCATTGGCGATTGGCGGCGGCATTGGTTTTTTTGCAGGCACCAGGAAGAATTGGGAAGGCTATGAGAGGCGCATAGGGCTGCTGCGGGAAAAAAATGAAATGCTGCTGGCCAGGCAGGCGTTCTTAAGGCAAGAGGAAGAGCTTGCAGAGAGCCTGAAGGTAGTGGAGCCGGAAGGGGAAGAAAAGGCAGGGGCAGAGGGGTTTGTGCTGCTGGAAGACGGGGGGTTTGTGGCAGTTTATATGGCAGACCGTAAGACACGGTATGCAGCCACAGGGATTCTGATCCAGGAGCTCCCCAAGGAGCTGCAGGCAGAAATCCAGGAAGGGAAGGTGCTGGAAGGGGAAGAGCAGCTTTATAATTTCCTGGAAAGCTATTCCAGCTAGGGGGCGGGCGCCCCGCCTGCCCCGCCATCTGGCGTCTTGAAATTTGGGGCCTGGTATGGTAAAATATGCCCATGGAAAAAAAAGCAGACATTATCATCGTAGGGGCGGGCGCATCCGGGCTTACTGCAGCCATACAGGCGGCAAGGGAAGGCGCGGGCGTCCTAGTGTTAGAACATATGGAAACGGCAGGGAAGAAAATCCTGTCCACAGGGAATGGGAAATGTAATTTCACCAACAAGAAGCAGGGAATTGCCTATTATAGGGGCAGGAACCCTGCCTTTGTCTTGCCTGTCCTGGGGCAGTTTGGCTTAGAGGAATCCCTGCAGTTTTTGGAAGGGCTTGGGATTGTGCCAAAGTGCAAGCGGGACGGCTATTATTACCCAGCCAGCGGCCAGGCTTCCTCTGTGCGGGAAGTCCTGCTGATGGAGTGCAGGAGGCTTGGGGTGGGCATTTCCTGCGGCATTGGGATACGTTCCATCGGACGGGGAAAAGGGCGCTTCCTGTTCCATACAAAGCAGGGGCAGTATGAGAGCCGGGCCTGCATCCTGGCTACAGGCGGCAAAGCGGCCCCCAAAACCGGGAGCGACGGCAGCGGCGTCCCTTACCTGGAAGGGTTTGGCCATAAGGCGCCTCTTTTCGTGCCGGCATTAGTACAGATGCAGGGGAAGCAGGGATTCCTGAAGGAACTGGCAGGCGTCCGTATTGAAGGAAGGATAAGCCTTTTGGTAGAAGGGGAAACGGTAGCGGAGGATATGGGGGAAATCCAGCTGACAGCGTTTGGGGTATCCGGGATCCCGGCATTCCAGGTCAGCCGTTATGCCTCCTATGCCCTCTTGGAAAGGAAACACGTGGCGGCCGAGTTGGATTTCCTGCCAGATTTGGATAAGGGGCAGGCAAGGGAAAGGATGCGGCAGCGTTTTTTGGTTTCTGGGGAAGGGAAGACAGCAGGGGAAGCCTTGGTAGGCCTGTTCCCCCATAAGGTCAGCCAGGTACTGCTGCAGGAAAGCGGCATACCGCCCCAAAAGCCTGCCAGCAGCTTAAGCCGGAAGGAACTTGGGCGTTTGGCCATTTTGGCGCAGCGCCTTACCATAGATATCATAGGGACAAAGGGCTTTGATGCGGCGCAGGTGGCGGCAGGGGGGGTAGATACCGAAGAGATTTGGGCGCAGACGATGGGGTCAAAGCTAGTGGAGGGGCTTTTTTTTGCAGGGGAAATCGTGGATATTGATGGGATGTGCGGCGGGTATAACCTGCAATGGGCCTGGTCCAGCGGGACGGTGGCAGGGAGGTCGGCAGCCCGGTATGTGGGAAAGAGAGGAAAGGACGGGAAATGATTCGTATACAGCAGCTAAAGCTTCCGGTTAACCATACAGAGCAGCAATTGCTCCAGAAAATCGCAAAGACCCTTCGGATACAGCCAGGGGACATCCTGGATTTCCAGATCCGCAAACAGTCCATTGATGCCCGCAAAAAGCGGGAAGTGTCCTATGTGTATACGGTGGATGCCAGGGTGGAGAAGGAATCAGCAGTACTGCGGCGTGCCAAAAGCCGGCAGGTATGCCTGGCTGCGGATGTCCCATACCAGTTCCAAGTGAAAGGGGAGAAGGCGCTGCCCCACCCGCCGGTCATCGTCGGGAGCGGGCCGGCCGGCCTGTTCTGCGCTTACCTGCTGGCAGAGCACGGGTATTGCCCGGTTATCCTGGAGCGGGGGAAGGCCGTGGAGGAACGCCTGCAGGATGTGGAGCGGTTCTGGCAGGAGAATCAATTGGACGTGAGGTCGAATGTCCAGTTTGGGGAAGGGGGCGCCGGCACCTTTTCCGATGGCAAACTGAATACGCTGGTGAAGGATGTAAAGGGCAGGAACCGGAAGGTGCTGGAGATTTTTATCCGCCATGGGGCGCCAGCATCCATTGCCTGGCAGAATAAGCCCCATATCGGGACAGACATCTTGAAGGATGTCATTGCAGACATGCGCAGGCAGATCCAGGAATGGGGCGGCACGTATCTCTTTGAGACCTGCATGACGGGGCTGGATTTAGACGGCGGGAGGCTGTCGGCCGTTACGTGCGTACGCAAAGGGGGCAAAAACCCAGGCGATGTGCAAGGATGTAAGCTAAAAGGGGGCAAAAACCCAGGCGATGTGCAGGGAAGCAAGCCTGAGGGCTGCCAGGAGGGATACGGTTTCCAGCTGGAGGCAGAAGTAGCTGTGCTGGCGATTGGGCACAGCGCCAGGGATACCTTTGAAATGCTGCTGGAAAAAGGGTTTGAGATGGAGGCGAAATCCTTTGCCGTAGGGCTGCGGGTGGAGCATCCCCAGGCTATGGTGGATGAAGCGCAATATGGCAGTGAGGCTGCAGCCCTTCTCCCGGCGGCTTCCTATAAGCTGACGGCAAACCTGGAAAATGGGCGCAGCGTGTATTCCTTCTGTATGTGCCCAGGGGGCTTTGTGGTGAACGCTTCCTCTGAGGAAGGGCGGGTTGCGGTGAACGGCATGAGCTACAGCAAGCGGGAGGGGGCGAACGCCAACAGCGCTATTATCGTGTCTGTTACCCCAGAGGATTTTGGGGACGCCTCTCCCTTAAGCGGCGTCATGTTCCAGCGTAGGCTGGAAGAGGCGGCTTACCGCCTGGGGGATGGGTGCGTGCCCCAGCAGCTGTTTGGGGATTTTGAGAAGGGGATCCAATCAGAAGGGTATGGGACGTTTGGGCTTGGGGAAGGAAATGCCAGATTTTCTTCCGCCATCAAGGGGCGCCATGCCTTTGCCCCGTTGCACCGTCTGTTCCCGAAGGAAATCACGGAATCCTTCCTCCAGGGGATGCATCTGTTTGCAAATCATATCCCGGGGTTTGACCATCCGGATGTTATCCTGTCTGGCGTGGAGAGCCGGACTTCTTCCCCAGTCCGGATTCCCCGGGGGGAGGATTTTGAATGCAGCCAGAAAGGGGTATACCCCTGCGGCGAAGGGGCGGGCTATGCAGGCGGCATAATGTCTGCGGCCATGGATGGGATGAAGGTGGCGGAGGCCATTGCTGCAAAATATAAAAGGATAGGCCGCCCAAAATAGGGATGGGAAGAATGTGCTGGCGGCAGGAAGGGGGTGGCGGATTGCATGGAAAGGCATATTAGCGGTTCTGTGCATAGAGGGAAAACGTTGGGTAAGTATGTAGCAAGAAGGCTTAGGGATTGTGATGTGCAAGATGTTTTCCGGCTGTGCCATGGGAACCGGTTGTATTATGAATACTGCCCGCCAATGGTAACAAAAGAAAGCATAAAGGAAGATATGCTTGCCCTCCCGCCCAATATTGGGCAAGAGGATAAGTTCTATATCGGGTTTTATGATGGGAAGAAGTTAATAGCGGTCCTGGATTTGATTAATGGGTATCCAGAGCAGGGGATGGCATATATAGGTTTTTTCATGATGGATGCGGCAATACAGGGAAGAGGCGTAGGATCGGAAATCATTTCCGGGCTATGTGAATCCCTGAAGCGGGCGGGATTTACCTCTGTCCGGCTGGCCTGGGTAAAAGGGAACCCGCAGGCAGAGCATTTCTGGTTAAAAAACCTTTTCGTAGCCTTAAAAGAAACAACGGGCAATGTGCCAGGTACTGTGATCCTTGCAGAAAGGACCTTATAAATAGATTACATACCAAAGAGCGCCCTTAGGACAGCAGGCCAAGGATGCGCCCCAAGAAATAGGAGGGAAAAAACGTGTCAGAATACACGCCGATGATGCAGAAATACCTGGAGACGAAAAAGGAATACCCTGGCTGTATCCTCTTTTACCGCTTGGGTGATTTTTATGAAATGTTTTTTGAGGACGCCAAGACGGTATCGAAGGAGCTGGAACTAACCCTTACGGGCAAAAGCTGCGGGAAGGAGGAGCGCGCGCCTATGTGCGGCGTGCCGTTCCATGCCGTGGAGGGCTACCTGAACCGGCTGGTGGCCAAGGGCTACAAGGTGGCTATCTGCGAGCAGGTGGAAGACCCCAAGATGGCCAAAGGCCTGGTGAAGCGGGAGGTAGTGCGGGTAGTCACCCCTGGCACCAACCTGGACGCCCAAGCCTTGGACGAGACAAAGAACAACTTTATCATGTGCATCGCCTATCTGGAAGACCGGTACGGCGTTTCCATTGCAGACGTCAGCACCGGGGACTATTATGTAACCGAGGTGGAGGGCAGCCAAAAGCTTTTGGATGAAATCTATAAATTTTCCCCTTCCGAAATTATCTGCAATGAGGCTTTTTTTATGGCAGGCCTGGACTTTGAAGATTTAAAGCACCGCCTGGGGGTTGCCATCTACGACCTGGACGCCTGGTATTTCAGCGATGAGACGGCAAAAAGCACCTTGCTGGGCCATTTCCAGGTTTCTGATATCCAGGGGCTGGGGCTTAAGGACTATGAATGCGGTACAATCGCTGCAGGCGCACTGCTGAAATACCTGTACGAAACCCAGAAGAACAGCCTGTCCCATATGACCTCCCTCCAGTTCTACACCAGTGGGAAATATATGGTCATTGACAGTTCCACCCGGCGGAACTTGGAACTGGTGGAGACGCTGCGGGAGAAGCAGAAACGCGGCTCCCTGCTCTGGGTGCTGGACAAGACAAAGACTGCCATGGGCGCCAGGATGCTGCGCAGCTTTGTGGAGCAGCCATTAATTGAGAAAACAGAAATCCAAAAACGCCTGGACGCCATCGGGGCCTTGAACCAGAACGCCATGGCAAGGGAAGAAATCCGGGAATACCTAAACCCTGTTTACGACCTGGAACGCCTGATTAGCCGCGTCACTTACCAGACCGCCAACCCCAGGGATCTGATTGCCCTGAAAAGCTCCTTAGGGATGCTCCCCCATATCCGCACGCTGCTGGATGAGGTACAGGCTCCCCTGCTTCAGGAAATCCATGCAGGAATCGACGCTATGGAGGATGTCCGCAGCCTGATAGAGGCATCCATCTTAGAGGAGCCCCCTATTTCCGTCCGGGACGGGGGCATCCTCAAAGAGGGGTTCCATGAAGAGGTGGACCGGCTCCGCAAGGCCAAGACCGAGGGAAAGACCTGGCTGGTGGAACTGGAGGCGAAGGAACGGGAAAAGACGGGCATCAAGAACCTGCGCATCAAATACAATAAGGTATTCGGCTATTACCTGGAGGTGACGAATTCTTATAAGGACATGGTTCCGGAACACTACATGCGCAAACAGACCATGTCCAATGCCGAGCGTTACATCACAACGGAGCTGAAGGAGTTAGAGGACATTATCTTAGGGGCGGAGGACAAGCTGGTAGGCCTGGAATATGAGCTGTTCCGGGAAGTCCGGGACAAGATTGCCGCAGAGGTGCTCCGCATCCAGAAGACGGCCAAGGCCGTAGCGCAATTGGATGTGCTTGCCTCCCTTGCCCTGGTGGCGGAGCAGAACCATTACTGCCGGCCGGCCATCAGCGAGGGCGGCGTGATAGACATTAAGAATGGGCGCCATCCCGTGGTAGAGAAGATGATAAACAATGAGATGTTCATTACCAACGACACTTACCTGGACAACAAGGGCAAGCGCATTTCCATCATTACAGGCCCGAACATGGCAGGGAAGTCCACCTATATGCGCCAGACCGCTTTGATTGTGCTGCTGGCGCAGATTGGGAGTTTCGTTCCGGCAGACAGCGCCAAAATCGGGATTGTGGACCGTATTTTCACCCGGGTGGGCGCCTCGGACGATTTGGCCAGCGGCCAGAGCACCTTTATGGTGGAAATGACGGAGGTGGCCAATATCCTGCGCAACGCTACGAAAAACAGCCTCTTAATCCTAGACGAGATTGGCCGTGGCACCAGCACCTTTGACGGGCTGAGCATTGCCTGGGCTGTGGTGGAACATATCAGCAACCCGAAGCTTCTGGGGGCGAAGGCCTTATTCGCCACCCATTACCATGAGCTGACAGAACTGGAAGGGAAGCTCCACAATGTAAATAATTACTGCATTGCCGTGAAGGAAAAAGGCGATGATATCGTGTTTTTGCGCAAAATCGTGCCAGGGGGCGCAGACAAGAGCTACGGCATCCAGGTAGCAAAACTGGCCGGCGTGCCAGACAGCGTGATAGAGCGGGCGAAAGAAATATCCAAGGAACTGAGCGCCCATGACATTACGGAACTGACGGAGAACCTGCTCCCCGAGAATGGGAAGCATAAGAAAAAGGCGGAGAAGCTAGACGAGGTGGATTTGGCGCAGATGTCCTTGTTCGATACGGTAAAGGATGACGATATCATAAAGGAACTGGCGGGACTGGACTTGGGGAACCTAACGCCCATTGACGCATTGAACAAGCTATACCAGCTGCAGAATAAGGTGAAGAACCGATGGTGAGCCGTCTGGGGCAGGCGCGGATATTCTTTTATATGGGGTGGAGGATGGAGAATGGATGCGGATTGTGCAAAATCCACTAAAAATCCCCCTAAAATTCCAAAAACCCCCACCTATTTTCTGGTTTATAAAAATGTTATACTCCTTTTAGGGGAAAAATCACTAATAGCCCAGAGTAACCAGACATGATTTTGTAGAAGGAGGAAACGGAACATGAAAAAACCAAAACGATTTCTGAGCCTGCTTTTGGCATCCGTCCTGGCTGTCACTTCTATCCAGCCAGCTTATGCAGCGTCTGCGGGTTCAGGAGAGGCTGCCCCAATTGCAGCAGAAGCGGAAGCCACAGATTACACCCAGTTTGTCGATCCCTTCGTAGGGACCCAGGTAGATTATGGCCAGCTCTTCCCTGGCAGCGTCGTCCCCTATGGCCTTATGAAGCTGAACGCAGACACTTACCCCCACAACACTTTAGACCACGCAGGCTATGATTATGGCAAGAGCCAAATCGAAGGCTTCACCCATACCAGGGTGGAAGGCGTGGGCGGCCAGGGCTCCGGCGGCGACATCTTGGTTACGCCGACGTATGTCCGCTACACAGATAAGCCAAGCGCTGATTCACGTGCCATGCAGATTGTAAAGGACAAGTATGGCAAGAAGGTGGAAGACGCCTCCCCAGGGTATTACACCGTGAACCTGTGGCCGAAAAAAGGAACTGACAATAACGTAAGAGAAGACCGCAGCGCAGGTAGCATCAAAGCGGAGCTGACAAGCGACGTGCGCACAGGCTACCACCGTTACCTGTTGCCGGAGGATGGGGAAATCTCCCTAGCTGTGGACATGAAATATACATACCACCCCAGGAGCAGGGACGTTATCCTGGATATTGAGGAAGGCAAGGATAAGGTTGCCCTTTCCGGCCGCTTTTCCGGGGCAAACGTAAGCGGGAATGGCAAGTATACTATGTATTTTTATATGGAAACCAGCCAGCCGGCCGTTGATGTGGATATCTGGGATGCAGGAGGCTTCCAGGCCTATGCGGGCAAGACGGTTACCGGCGACGATGTGGGCGCTGTCTTAACCTTCCTCGGTAAAAAGGACGTGCCGTTAGAGGTTAAGGTGAGCGTATCCCCTATCAGCGCAGAGCAGGCGAAGAGGGATATGGAAGCAGAAATGCCTGGCTGGGATTTCAAGGAGGAGCGGGCACAGGCAAAACAGGCATGGAATGACGTGCTGGGCAAGGTGAAAGTCACAAGCTCCAAGGCCAGCGACCCTGACGGCACGAAAAAGCGCCTGTTCTATACCCACCTATACCATATGTTCACGATGCCTATGAACGCTACCAGCACAGACGGCACCTTCCGGGATATCAGCCCGGACAACAACGTAAAGGTGGCGGACGGGTATACCCATTATGATTCCTGGACCCTTTGGGATGATTTTAAGAAATACCCCATCATCGGCCTGGTGCTGCCGGACGTCTATGCAGATATTGTACGTTCCGTGGCAGACGGCTTAGAGGCCGGGTTTGCTACCTGGAGCCATAATTTCCAGGTAGTGCCTAACATACGGACAGAGCATGCCGTGGCGCTTCTGGCAGACGGCGTGGCAAAGGGGATGACGGATATCCCGAACCTGGCAGCGGCCTATGAAAAGGCAAAAGAGATTTCAGATAAGGTTACGGATGCAGACCGGCGCGGCCGGGCAGACCGTATGGTGGAATACTGTTATGACGACTGGGCAATCTCCAAGCTGGCTCAGGTGCTGTATGACCAGACCGGGGATGGGAAATACATGGAAGATTACCAGAAGTACGCCACACGGGCATTCCTGTATAAGGAACTGTACCGGGAGGATGCAGTCATCCCAGCTGCCCAGTACCAGGATATGGTAGGGATGGGTGAGAAGCCGGTAGGTTCTGCCCCGATGGGCCTTCTGTGGGGCAAAAATGCAGACGGCTCTTGGAAAGGCGGGAACCCGGAAGCCATTGGGAGCGGGCAGGGGCTGTACCAGGGCTCCTTGTGGCAGTATACCTTCTGGGATACCAATGACGTGGCAGGGCTTATGGACCTGATGGGCGGCAAGGACGCCATGTACCGCCAGCTTTCCTACCTGATGGGGGAATATGACCCAGAGAATGGCGCCCGGATGCTCCATACCAGCGATAATGAAATTGACATGCATTCCCCGTACCTGTTTAATTATGTGGGGCGCCCATCCAGGGCACAGTACTGGACCCGGCAGATTTATGGGGACAAATCCTTTACCTGCGGGTATACAGGCTCCGGCGGTTCCAAACAGTACCTGTATAAGCTGCAGCCAGCCGGATACCTGAATGGGATGGACGATGATGCCGGGACGATGGCTTCCGCCTATGTGGCAGCGGCCATGGGCTTGTTCCCTGTGACGCCGGGGGATCCCACCTTCCAGATTACTTCCCCGTTTTTTGAGGAAATCCGCTTAGATGTAGGGAATGGCAAGGAATTTGTCATCCAGGCAGACAATGTGTCTTATGACAACAAGTATATCCAGTCTGCAACACTGAATGGGGCAGGGTTTGAGCGCACCTGGCTGGATTATGAGGAGATTTCCAGGGGTGGGACAATCCGCTATGTGATGGACAGCGAGCCCTCCGATTGGGCGGCAGGCGCAGCGCCCGTGCCCTCCATGTCGGATACCGTGGATTCTTCCATTTATGAAGACGAGCCCATTGCTTTCTCTTCCATGGCGTTTTTGGAAGGGGCAGAAAATGACGGTGCCATCGGGAATGAGATTACCATTTCCTTGCGGGATGAGGCAGTTTCCTTCCAAGGCGAGGCAGGGAAGGAAGCCGCGGCAGGCGCCTACCGCGTATCGGGCGTGCCCGAAGGCCTGAGCGTTAAGCTGGTAAAGGAAACGGATAAGTCCCTGCGCTTAAGCCTGGAGGGGAAAGCCCAGAAGCATGGGATTTCCGACAATATAGACAGCCTTTCCCTGGAGCTGGAGGACAGCCTGTTTACAGGGACGGTGGATTCCAAACGGAAAAACCAGATGCTGAAGGTACAGTTCCATGACAACAGCATCCAGTATTCCAAGGACAAAATCCAAGAAGGGGAAGATGGGGCTTTCAATGATACCATCGTGGCTTCCTTGACCGGGGACGTGGCGTTTGCCGGCAGCCTCCAGGAGGATTTTGTAAAATCAGGCAAGCTGACCTACCAGGGGCTTCCCGAGGGCATGGGGCTTGCAGCCGTGAAGACAGGCGAGAGGCAGGTAGAGCTGCGCTTTACGGGCAGGATTACCGGAAAGTATGAAGACCGGGACGGGCTGAAGCTGACCTTTGCCGATGAAGCCTTTGTAGGGGGCGGCGCGGACTGCATCATTGGCGCAAACCATGGCGGCATGAAAGCTATCCGCATCATTTCCACTTCTGCAAGCCAGGCGGCAGAGCGGCAGATTGCCATTGACAGGCTGAAAACCACGGTGGCCAGCATCCAGAAAATGGATCTTGGCATCTATATTGCAGATAGCACCCAGGCAATCGCCGGCCTCCTGGAGCAGGCAGAGGGTTTGCTGGAGCATGAGGAAACCCTTTCCACAGAGGACGCGGCAGCCATGGCAAAGGAACTGGAGGAAGCCCTGAAAGGATTTGCAAAACGCAGGGATGGCGCAAAGAAATTAGAACTGGAAGATTTTGACGCATGGAGCTCCATCCTCCATCCAGACAGCAGCAACAATGGGCCGCTGAAGCTAGAGAATACCTCTGACCCTGAGGAATCCTCCAAGACCCAGCAGGTGGCCAATACCTTCCGGGGCGCATGGCTCAAATACGGGATTGATTTTGGGGAAGAAGCGCCGGACAGCCTGTCCGTCCGCTATTCTGGTTCTAAGAGCTGTTACCCGGATTCTGCTATCGAGCTGCGCTTAGGCGGGGTAGACGGGGAAGTGGTTATGTCTGTGCCTACGCCTCCCACTGGCGCATGGTCTAACTATACCACCGCCACAGTTGAACTGACAGCGGAAGCAAAAGCCAAGCTGACAGGGGAAAAGATTTTGTACCTGGTGTTCACAGGGACCCACCTTAGCGGCGATAAGTACTATGCAGGCAATTTCAACTGGATGCAGTTCAAGAAAGAGGGCACAGAGGAGCCAGGCAATGTCCATGATGTGTCTGGCGGGAAGATTCTGGAGGCAGAGGGCTTTGATTCTTGGGAGACCGTGAAGCATCCTTCCGGCAACGGGCCTTTAAAAACAGAGAATGCCGGGGCTGGCGGCAGCGGCCTGAGCGTTGCCAATACCTTTGACAATGCCTGGATTAAATTTGACAAGATGGATTTTGGCCAGGATGCAGCCAATAAGATTACCGTAAACTATAAGATGAAGAAAGCGAACTGCCCGGCAGACGCCCGCCTGGAAATCCGGAAGGGCGACCCCAAAACAGGGGAGCTTCTGGCCACTGTCCCAGTGCCGGAGGTAGAAATAACCTCAGGGAACTGGTCCCCATGGGTGCTGGCAGAGGCAGAAGTGGAAGGCAGCAAGCTCACGGGCGTGCTGGAAGATATCTATGTGGTATTCCGCGGGGATATGTCCGGCCACAGCAACTGGTATATCTGCAACTTGGACTACCTGAAGTTTGAATCCGTCAAGAAACAGCAGGCCTATGACAGGATTGAATTGGAAGACTACCTGGCAGAAGGCGACGGGCTGCAGGCAGAAGACAAAGACGGTGGCAAGGTGGTTGCCAACGTCAACAGCGGGGAAGGCATCTTAGTGCCGGATGTCCATTTTGGGGACAGCGCCCCAGAAGCCATAACCGTGCGCTATGCGGCTGCGAACAACTGCCATGAGGATGCGCATTTTGAAATACGCCTAGGGTCGAAGGACGGGGAGCTGGTTTCTAAGGTTTTCACGCCTGTGACCGGGGCATGGGACAAAAATGCCCAAATCCGTGTGGAATTGGATGCAGAAGGCCGGAAGAAGCTGACCGGGGAGCAGGACATCTATATCCTGTTTGGCGGCAGCGGCCGTACCTGGGTAGGGAATTTCAACTGGATCCGCTTTGAGCAGTTCCTGGACCCGCCTGCGGCAGAAAAAGGATATGGGCTGATCCAGGCAGAAGAAGCAGATGAATTATCGAAAGACTGCTCCATTGAAAATGCAGACTATGTAAGCGCGAATGCCGCAGGGGCATGGCTGCGGTTTGACAAGTGTCAGTTTACAGGGGAAGGCCTCGGGAAGCTGTCCGTCCAGTATGCCCAGAACGGCGCAAATATGGGCAGGGATGCAAAGGCAGAAATTTACTTTGACAGCAAGGATAAGCTAGCGCCTGACGCCGTGATTGACTTGCCAGAAACGTCCTCTGGCAGCGACAGCTACCAGACGGCGTCCGTCACATTCGAACGCCCAATTACAGGGGAGCATACGTTATACCTGGTACTCAGGGCGGAAGCAAACGGAAGCAGCCGGACGGCTGTAAAGCTGGACTGGATCCTGACCCAAGAGGCAAACAGCCACCTGGACCGCCTGGAATCATTATATGGCGCCTTATCCCAGGCAAAAAAGAAAGCAGATGTCCAACAGCAGATGGAACAGCTGTTCCTGCCCTTACGGGAAGCCCTGTTAAAGGCAGAGCGCCTGCTCCATTCCAGCAACCCAGGGAAGGATGAGATCATAGAGGCGGAGGATGCCCTTGCCGCATTGGAACGCCCCATTGTGGAATGTTTGTTAAACGGAGAGATGAAATCATTGGTGGAAGCGGCTGAACAGCTTAGCAGCCAAAACACGGGCGAAGAAAGCTTAGAAGCCTTAAAGCCTTTGGTAGAAGCTGCAAAAGCAATCAAGGCGGGTGACAGCTACGCAACGTATGCAGCGGCTTACGACGCCTTAAAGCAGGCTTATGATTCCAGGAAGCCTATCCAGGAGAAACAGGCCTTGGCAGAACTTCTGGCAGAGGCAAAAGAAGCACAGGGCAGCATAGGCGAATACCTGCCAGAATCCCAAAAATCCCTGGCGCCTGCCATAGAAGAAGCGGAAGCTGTTATTGCAGAGGAAAAAGCCACCGAAGGGCAGATTGCCGATGCAATGCAAGGGCTTTTGGACGCTATGGGCGCATTAGTCCCGTTTGCGGACAAGGCAGCCTTGGAGCAGGCTGTCGCACAGGCAGTGGAATTGCTGCAGCAAGGAGGGCTTTTGGATGCAGCAAGAAACCTCCTGGATGAGAAAGTAGAAGATGCAAATGCACTTCTTGCCAGGGCGTCCAGCGAAATGGCGCCTACTACCAACCGGGAATTTTCCATTGGGAAGAAGGAACTTGCGGACGCCATGGAGTGGGCAAAGAGCCTGCCTACCGCGGCAGAGAAAGCAGCATTTGACCAGTTGAAGGATGAACTTGCAGCTATGGATTTAGAAGGCTATACCCCGGCCTCTGCCCAGGTGTTACGGGAAGCCTTAGAGAAGGCAGAAGCTTTGGGCGAATATCCTTTGGCAGAAGAGATGCGGGCCGCTATGGAAGCCCTTACGCTGGCCAAAGCAGGCCTGGAAGCAGACAGGACAGCCTTATTAAAAGAAATGAACCGGGCAGAAATCCTGCTCCTGCAGGCAGGGCGGTATACAGAAGATTCCCTCCGCGGGCTGGAAACAGCCTTGGGGCATGCAAAAGAAATTTATGAAAAAGAAGACGCCAGCACGGCGGACATCAAAGGAGCCGTGGAGGATTTGATATCTGCAGAAGAAGGTTTGGTATCTATCCATGCCGTCCTGGTTACCAAAGGTAACGGAAGCGGGTTTTATGCAGAAAAAGAAAGAGTGGCCGTTACGGCAGACCAGCCGGCGGAAGGGCAGCGTTTTGCAAGATGGCAGGCCGAAGGGGTTGTTCTGGAAAATGCAGGCCAGGCACAGGTTACCTTTACCATGCCTGCAAATGCAGTTACCTTAACGGCAGTATACGAAGAAATCCCTGTGGTTTCCGT
This sequence comes from uncultured Lachnospiraceae bacterium, assembly GCA_910588965.1. Lineage (GTDB taxonomy): Bacteria > Bacillota > Clostridia > Lachnospirales > Lachnospiraceae > Petralouisia. The sequence goes on from CAJUSO010000010.1 coordinate 47,852, forward strand.
GACAGATCCTGCCAGCGGCATCACGGTTTCCGGGCGGATTTCCAGCCAGGCAGGATTTACCGTAAAGGAATTTTCCCAAACTGACGCTGGATACGAAGAGATGAAGTATTTTATGGGCGGCCAGGATGTAATAGGCGCATACGTTATTTCCGGCCTTACCGGAAGCGGGGCATATACCGTAACCTTCCCGACGGATGCAAAATGGGATGGGAAGCTGCTTACTATCCTGCAGAAGCTTGCGGATGGCAGCGTGCAGCCGTTCCATGTTTTTGCAGAAAATGGCAAGGCTTCCATAAAAACCAGGGACCTGTCCGTATTTATGATTGGGACCTGGCAGAAAGATGGCAGTGGAGATAGCTTAGAGCAGCTGGAGAAGATTTTGAAAGAGGTACAGGAGGCCCGTGAAGCTGCAGAAAAGGCACACCAGGACGCAGAGGCAGAACGCCTTAAGGCAGAAGAAGCGTTATTAAACGCCCGGATTGAACAGAAAAAGGCAGAAGAAGCCCGCGAAGCTGCAGAAAAAGCCCAGAAAGAGGCGGAAGAGGCTAAAAAAGCCGCAGAAGAGGCACAAAAAGCTGCAGAGAAGGCAAAAGAGGAAGCAGAAAAAGCAGCGAATGAGGAACGGCTGAAGGCCGAGAAGGCCAAAAAAGAGGCCGAGGAAGCCCGCAAAGCTGCAGAAAAGGCCTGGAAGGAAGCCCAAAAGGTAATGGAGACCATCAAAAAGATGCTGAAAACCGGGAAGGTCTATACCATTGGGAATTACAAATATAAGGTGATAAACGGGACGGCAAAAGTCCCAACGGTAGCATTGTACCGTACGGCAAAGAAAAATATGAAAACGGCGTCCATCCCGGCCACCATCAAAATCAAAAATATCACATGCAAGGTGACAAGGATTGAGCCATATGCATTCCGCGGCCAGAAAAAGCTGCAGAAGGTGACGCTTGGCACAAATATCAAGCGGATCCGCTCGAAAGCATTTTATGGGGCCGCAAAGCTGAAGATGCTTGAGATAAAGTCCAAGGCGCTGTATCAAGCGGATAAGAATGCGTTCAAGGGCATGGCCTCTAAAGTAACCGTGAAGGCGCCGAAAGGCTTCCAGAAGAAATACCAGAAGCTGTTAAACAAAAAAGGCGCAAAAATCACTGTGAAATAAAAAAGGGATTGCACACGTACAAATCATATTTTATCTTATAGGAACCGGAAGGGATTTCCGATAAGGAGAAAAGGGCAGCAGAAATGGGATTCCCATCTGCTGCCCTTAAAAATACCGGGAATCCCTGAAATTGACAAATCCCATAAGTTTGGATATACTTATCAATAAATAGGCTTGGAGATAAAACGGAGGATATGTTTATGGATCTTACATTTGGAAACCTAGGCGCAGATTATATGATCCAGCAGATTATGATGCCGATGGAAGAAGGCGGGACGGCATTTTGGACGGATCCCCTCTATCATTTCTACCCAGAGCTGGACAAAGCCCATGCACAAAGCCTGCCCCTGCCAGAACGGAAACGTTATATAGAAAGTACTTTAAGGGAAGCCTACGCAAGGTTGGAGGCTGCCATTAATGAGAAGGCTGCCTTCCATGAAGAGAAGTACTTTGATGTATTCTACCTGAACAGTGAAAGGGGAGCCATCGGAAGTTCTATCCATGAGATAAGTTCCATCAACCCTTATTTCCCAAGGGAAGAAGGCGGGTGCATTTACCCTTATTTCTTTGATATGGAAGCAGGCGGCGGCTTGGTCTTGGACAGGCTGCATCAGATGTACCAAGAACAGCCTATCAAAACATTTATGGAAAATAGCTACGCTTACTGTAAGAAGTATGAGCCGGAAATCCGGAAGCACATACAAGAAGCAGAAGGAGGGGATTGGACGTGAAGGAAGGGCTAGAACGTTTCTTAAGGGCACAGCAGGATCACTACCAGGCCGCCCTGGAGGAGATACAGGCAGGGCGGAAAAGGAGCCATTGGATGTGGTTTATCTTCCCGCAGATTGCCGGGCTTGGCTACAGTGAGATGGCCCAGTATTATGCTATCCGGGATTTGGATGAGGCAAAAAGCTATATGGGGCAGGAATGCCTAAGGGAGCGCCTGTTAGAGATTTCCCAGGCGCTCCTGGAATTGCCTTCTGGCGATGCGGGCGCCGTCATGGGGTGGCCGGATAACCTGAAGCTGAAATCCTCCATGACCTTGTTTGCGCTGGCAGCGCCGGAATGCAGGGTGTTCCAGAAGGTACTGGATAAATATTTCCAAGGGGAAATGGACGCAAAAACGTTAGAAATCGTAGGGAGCCATCATGCCAAACATTGAGATTTTAGACCAGCAGACCATTGATAAAATAGCGGCCGGGGAAGTGGTGGAGCGGCCGTCTTCTGTGGTGAAGGAGCTTGTGGAGAACGCCATCGACGCCCAGGCCAGCGCCATTACCGTAGAGGTAAAGGAGGGCGGCATATCTTTTATCCGCATTACGGATAATGGGTGCGGTATGGAAAAGGAACAGGTGCCCTTGGCCTTCCTCCGCCATTCCACCAGCAAAATCCGGAGCGTAGAGGATTTAGCCACGGTTTCTTCCCTTGGCTTCCGGGGGGAGGCGCTGTCCAGCATCGCAGCGGTGGCCCAAGTGGAACTGATCACAAAGACAGCGCAGAGCTTAAGCGGCGTACGCTATGTGATAGAAGGGGGCAAGGAGCAGTCCCTGGAAGAAATCGGCGCACCGGAAGGCACCACCTTCCTGGTGCGGAACTTATTTTACAATACGCCAGCCAGGCGGAAATTCCTAAAGACCGCGCCCACGGAGGCCGGGTACATCGGAAGCCTGATGGAACGCCTGGCCCTATCCCACCCAGAGGTGTCCTTTAAGCTGATTGTAAACAACCAGCCCAAGCTCCATACGTCCGGCAATTCCAACCTGAAAGAAGTCATTTACCATATTTATGGCCGCGACATAGCCTCAAATTTAATCGAAGTCAAAGGGGAAGATGAACGCTTCTCTGTGAGCGGCTTTATTGGAAAGCCCCTGATTTCCAGGGGGAACCGGAATTTTGAGAATTATTTCGTCAACGGCCGCTATGTAAAGAGCAGCCTGATTGCCAAAAGCATTGAAGAGGCATATAAGTCTTTCGTTATGCAGCATAAATACCCCTTTACCGTGCTGCAGGTTTCGGTTAACGGGAACCTTATAGACGTAAATGTCCATCCTACGAAGATGGAACTGCGCTTTAGCAACGGGGAAGCGCTGTACCAGTTCCTGGCAAAGCTGCTCCGGGACTGCATCAACCAGAGCGAACTGGTATACCAGGTAAGCCTCGATAGGGAACGGGAAGAGAAAGCCAGGAAAGAACAGGAACGGCGGCGGCAGCTGCAGGCTGCCCAAAAAGCCCCGGAACCCTTTGAAGCCAGACGCCTAGAAGCTATGAAGCATAAAAGCCCACACGGCACGGAAGGATTCGGGATAGAGCCGCAAGAACAAAGCCGCAGGGAAGCGTTGTTAGGTGCAAACAGCCCACGCGGCACAGAAGGATTTGAGATAGAGCCGCATACAGGGCAAAGCCGCAGGGAAGCGCCGTTCGGTGCAGAAAGCCCATTCCGTGCGAAAGACATAGAGGCTGTGAGGCAGGCAGTCCGTAGCAGCAGCCCCTACGAGCCTAAATATGGCAGCCGGGAGGGCGCCCAAAGGGCAGGGCAGGGACAGGCAGATGCGATGGCTGCGGCCGGAAAGGTGATGGAAGGCCCATCTTTTGTAAACCAGCAGGCAGATGCTGCTAGGCAAAGTCCCCAGCAGGCAGATCCTGCTATGCAAGGTCCTCAGCAGGCAGATCCTGCTATGCAAGGTCCCAGACAGGAAGTATCCGGCATGGGGGATGGGGCTGCCCGGAAGCTTTTGGATATTTCTTCCCAGAAAGACCATAAAATGATAGGGCAGGTTTTTGGTACATACTGGCTTGTGGAATTTGACAGCCAGCTGTATATCATCGACCAGCATGCCGCCCATGAGAAAGTGCTGTATGAGCGTACCCTGGCTTCCCTCCATACCAAAGAGCACACCTCCCAGGTCATATTCCCGCCGCTTCTCCTGACGCTGAATATGCAGGAGGAATCCCTGCTGAAAAAATATATGGGGTATTTCCAGACGCTGGGGTTTGAAATTGAGCACTTTGGCGGGAAGGAGTATTCTGTTACGGCGGTGCCGGGGAACCTCTTCGGCCTGAACGGGGAGGAATTGGTCATAGAGATTTTAGACAGCCTTTCGGGTTTCCATGGGAATGAGACGCCGCAGGTTATTGTAGAAAAAATTGCCTCTATGTCCTGCAAGGCTGCCGTCAAAGGGAACCAACGGCTTTCCCGGCAGGAAACAGAGGCATTGATTGGGGAACTTCTGTCCTTGGAAAACCCTTACCACTGCCCCCATGGGAGGCCTACCATTATTTCCATGTCCAAGCGTGAGCTGGAGAAAAAATTCAAGAGGGTGCTGTAAATGAAAAAGCCATTAATTATCTTAACCGGCCCTACCGCCGTAGGGAAAACAGAGCTTTCTATTTCCCTGGCCAAAATGGTGCAAGGCTCCATTATTTCTGCAGATTCCATGCAGGTGTACCGCCATATGGATATTGGGTCCGCCAAGATAAAGCCGGAGGAAATGGGGGGGATTCCCCATTACTTGATTGACATATTAGAGCCTATGGAAGAATTCCATGTGGTCCGTTTCCAGGAATATGCCAGAGCCTGCATGGATGAAATTTATGCCCAAGGGCGGATCCCAATCATTGTTGGGGGCACTGGCTTTTACATCCAGGCCGTGCTCTATGGCATTGATTTTACTGAGGAGCCGGAGGATACGGCCTTCCGCAGGGAGCTTGAGGTTTTTGCCCAGGAAATGGGCGCGCATGCCTTGCATGGAAGGCTGGCTGCCGTGGATCCGGAGGCTGCCGCCAATATCCATGAGAACAATGTGAAGCGTACCATCCGCGCGTTGGAATTTTACCACTTGTCCGGCAAGAAAATATCAGAGCATAACGCGGCTGAGCGCCAGCGCGAATCGCCCTACCAGTTTGCCTACTTTGTGCTGAATGACGACAGGGAACGCTTATACGGCCGTATCAACCAGCGGGTGGACGGCATGCTGGAGGGAGGCCTGGTAGAGGAGGTACGCAGGTTAAAAGCAATGGGCTGCCACAGCAAAATGGTGTCCATGCAGGGCTTGGGTTACAAGGAAATCCTGGATTATTTGGAGGGAGGCTGCACATTAGAGGAAGCTGCCGTCCGCATCAAACGTGACACCCGGCGCTTTGCGAAGCGCCAGCTTACCTGGTTCCGGCGGGAGCGGGACGTCATCTGGGTAAATAAGCCAGAGTTCCATTTTTGCAATGGGAAGATTTTATGCTTCCTCCAAGAGGAATTGCAAAAAAGGCATATTATTTAGGAAGCGGGATTACAAATATACATTGCAGGCATACGGCACACATTTTATCATCAAATATATCAATTGCTATTTAAGGAGGCAAGTATGTTAGATAAAAACGACTTTGATTTGTGGGCGGATGGATATGACAGAACGGTCGGGATTTCCGATGAGGAAAATACATACCCGTTTGCCGGTTACAGGGATGTGCTTGGAGATATCTTTCGGGCCATTATGGAAAAGCCAAATGCAACCGTGCTTGATATCGGGTTTGGGACGGGTACGCTCACAACAAAACTATATGAACATGGCTGTTCCATCTATGGGCAGGATTTCTCGTCGAGGATGATTGAATTAGCATCCGGGAAAATGCCGGGTTCACATCTTTATCAGGAAGATTTCACGAATGGATTAGCAGAGCCGCTGCGGGATCAATGCTATGATTTTATTGTGGCGACATACTCACTGCATCATCTGTCTGATGAACAGAAAATATCCTTTCTTCGCACGTTGTGCAATTGCCTGAAAGAGGATGGGAAGATTTTAAATGGTGACGTTGCTTTTGAAAACCGCGATAAATTGAATCAATGCAGGCAGGAAGCAGGTGACGAATGGGATGAGGAAGAAATATATTTCGTTGCCGATGAACTCAGAAGTGCATTCCCAGGCATTTCCTTTCAGCAGGTTTCACACTGCGCAGGTATCCTGGCATTGGCCCGTTAACTTTAAGAAACCTTAAATAAACCATGCGGAAGGGAATCCTTCCCACAGAAAGGCGGATTTAACAATGGAAGAAATTTACAGGCAGCTAGGCATTTCCAAAAAGGTTTTCCAATATGGGCAGGAAGTGGAAGCTCTGTTGGAAAGCCGTTTTTCTGAGATTGACAGGAATGCAGAATACAACCAGCTGAAAGTCCTGAAAGCCATGCAGGCCCATAAAGTCAGCGCAGAATGCTTTATGGGGAGCAGCGGGTATGGCTATAACGATTTGGGCAGGGATACGTTAGAGGAGGTCTATGCCCATTGCTTCTGCGGCGAGGCAGCCTTGGTGCGCCCCCAGATTACCTGCGGCACCCATGCCCTGGCATTGGCCCTGCTGTCCAACCTGCGCCCTGGGGACGAGCTACTCTCCCCAGTAGGGAAACCCTATGATACCTTAGAAGAGGTGATTGGCATCCGCCCCTCCCAAGGTTCCCTGGCAGAGTACGGCATTACCTACCGCCAGGTGGATTTGCTGGAGGATGGGGGCTTCGATTATGAAGGCATCAAAAAGGCAATGAATGCCAGGACAAAGCTGGTGGCCATCCAGCGCTCCAAAGGCTACCAGACCAGGCCTACCCTTTCCGTGGAACGGATTGGGGAACTGATCCGTTTCGTCAAATCCATCCATCCAGGGGTCATCTGTATGGTGGATAACTGCTACGGGGAATTTGTAGAGAAAAGGGAGCCCCTGGAGGCCGGCGCCGACCTGATGGTAGGTTCCCTGATTAAAAACCCCGGGGGCGGCCTTGCCCCAGTAGGCGGCTATATCGCCGGCAAGAAGGAATGCGTGGAAAACGCCGCATACCGCTTAACCTCCCCGGGCCTTGGCAAGGAAGTGGGCGCGTCCTTAGGCATTACCCAATCCTTCTACCAAGGCCTGTTCCTGGCGCCGACGGTTGTGGCAGGCGCTTTAAAAGGAGCCGTTTTTGCCGCAAATATTTATGAGTCCCTCGGGTTCCCAGTGGTGCCCAACAGCACGGAAAGCCGCCATGACATTATCCAGGCAGTGACCCTGAAATCCCCGGAAGCCTTGGTGGCTTTCTGCAAAGGCATCCAGGCGGCTGCCCCGGTAGACAGCCATGTAACCCCTGAGCCGTGGGCAATGCCGGGATATGACGACGACGTCATTATGGCGGCAGGCGCTTTTGTCCAGGGCTCCTCGATTGAACTGAGCGCAGACGGGCCTTTGCGGCCGCCCTATGCCGTGTATTTCCAGGGAGGCCTTACCTGGTATCATGCCAAGCTGGGGATCCTGATGTCCCTGCAGAAATTATATGAGGCTGGCCTTGCAGACTGGTGATGGGCGTTTGCCCCCATTAGTCCAGTACTTCGCCAAAGGCGTCCCGTACGGATTTTAGGTAGCTTTCGGATACGGGGTATACCGAATGGTCCGAGAGGGCCAGTTCCGTGCCCGCCAGCCGCATTACCTTGTTGATATTTACAATCACAGTGCGGTGGCAGCGTACGAATTCTTTGGGCAGCTGCTGCTCTAAGGCTTTTAGCGTGATTTTCTGCCGGTAAACCCTGCAGGCGCCTTTGCTGTCAGAAGGGAGCGGGATCTGCGTAAAAATATCTACATAATGGTGGTAGGAAGTGAACGCCATAATTTTGTGGTAGGGTATTTTTATGAGTTCTGATTTTGCCTGGAACATATAACAGGAGCCTTCCCTATCCCTTAGGACCGGGCGCATGCATCTGTCTAACCGTTCCATGTCCAGAGGCTTTAAAAGGTAGTCCAGCGCCTGCACATGGTAGCCGTCGAAGACATATTCGGAGAAAGCCGTCAGGAAGATGATATGCCCGCGGAAGCCGTCTTTGCGCAGCTGCTTTGCAATTGTAATGCCGCTGCAGGTCTTAAGGTCAATATCTAGGAAAAAAAGTTCGTCATCCTCATAGGCTGCAGCCTGGAGGAAATCTTCCCCCCGGAAGTAGCAGCGCGTGGATAGGGGGATTTTGTGCTTGGCGCCCCAGGTTTTTAGTAATTCTGTTAATTGTGCAGAAAATAGGGGGTCGTCTTCTAGGATTGTAATGCTTAATTCCATAGGGATACCTCTTTTCATTGGAAGGATGGCGGCGCATGCCGGCAGGGGACGCGGTTGGCTGGCATCTTACATAGGGATATAAACCACGGCTTCGAAGGAGTCCTGTTTCGCATGTACCTGGCAGAACCCCGCATGTGCCTCCACAATCCCTTCTACATTGGAAAGCCCCTTCCCATGGGTTTCTTTCTCCTCTTTGGTTGTCTCTAATGCCCCGTCCGGGCGGTACAGATACTCTCCCAATGAGCTGTTTTCCACCCCAATATACAGCATCCCCCTTTTGGGCTTCATGGCAAAAGAAATGGAAGCCCCGTCCCCAGGTATCTTCTGGCAGGCCTCAATGGCATTGTCCAGAAGGTTCCCCAAGACCCCTGTCAATTCGATATCATTGAGCGGCATCTGCTCCGGCAATAGGACAGAATGCCGGAACGCCGCCCCTGCATTCTTTGCAAGCGCAATCTTATTCGTCAGGATGGCGTCCACCACCCGGTGCCCGGTATTTACCGTTGGGAATGCCTCTGGCAGGCTTTCTAACTGGCCGAGGATATATTCCTGCAGCTGCCTGTAAGCCCCGTCTTCTAGGAGCCCCTTCATGGCAATCAGGTGGTTTTTGTAATCATGCTTCCATCTCTGCAGGCTTTCTGCCGACTGCAGGAGGGCTTTGTTGCGCTCTTCATTTTTTTCCCGGAGATGCAGTTTTTCTGCCAGTTCCATATTTTCTGAGAATGCCTTCCCGGTAATCTGGTTCAGCAGGAGGACGGAGAGGAACAGGATTAATATCAATAGGTTGATTAGGTAAAACTGCGCCTGGTAACGGATGGGGAGCAGGTTTGGATCCAAGCCCAATACCCTGCTGAGGAAATAAGTGGATACGAAAAGGGCTGCTGCCGTAACGGCAATCAGGAACCCATAGGCTTTCTCGGAAAGCTTGGATATGTCCCGCAGGGCAAATAAAAATAAGAGAAGGATAAGGCATTCGGATCCCAAATAAAACAGTGTATTGCGGATGGTATTTGAAGCGCGCCAAAAAAAATCTGGATTTTGTATGGGGTATACGCCAGAAAGCCACTGCTCCACGGGGCGGAGGTATACATTGGAATAGAAATATTCTGCCAGGCAGGCTGCCTGGCCGGAAAACAGGCTCAGAAAGCAGAGCAGGCAGATATGGAACGCCTTGTCGAACATGGTATTTTGGAAAAATAAGGACACCAGGAGCATACGCAGCAGGAAGGAAAGCGCCTGCAGCATGGCAGTGTGGATCCTGGGCTCCAGGAAAAGATGCACGATGCTTCCAGAAAGGATGGTAAGGAAGCAGAACATGGCTTTCCATGCCCTGGCATCCCATGCAGCCGTATGGCGGCACCTTTTTGAGGGAACTAAGGCATCCATGGGGTTGCGGCAGTCCATCCTCCGGAAAAGGAAGGCGGTAAACAGGATGCTTTCTATTGTGATTTCTGCAAAAGCGGCTATATATGTCAGGGGCATGGGGCCACATCCTTTCTGCTACAATATTTTATGGTTATTATATATCGGATTTACAGGCTTTTCAAGGCTTGCTGGCCAGAATCCGTGCACAGAAACTGGGGATTCGTGCACAGCCTATTGACAGATGCTTCTTACCGCCGTTATGATAAAAATATAAGGAAAGGCGGGAAATAGGGGGCAGACAGGAAGATGCATCCCAGCACCGTTATGATAGAATCACAGGAGGAGGTTATGGCAAGAATAAGATTTATCTTGGAGGAGTTATTCCGGAGTTTTTGGGGCAGCTGGCTGAAAGATATCCTCTTGATGGCGATGTTTTGCATCAGCCTGGTGATGGCAGTCCTCATGTGCTCCTATTATTTCGACCTGGGGGAGCGGCAGCCGGATCAAGTGGAATATGGAAACAGCGTTTGGTATCATTTTGGGGTGTCTTTTGCAGAGGATTCCAGCCAGGAAGATTACACTAGCAGCCTAAAAACAGCCGGCGGGTGCCAGAACATGATTGATTTTTATGGAGCCATGTGCAATTCCAAGGAACATCCAATCCTAACCATCTGCCCCCATGAGATCCTCATCCGGGAGGAGGAGATAGAGGGGCTGTTTGGGAGCCGGGATGTGGCCGGTTTTTTGCAGGATGGACTGGAAGAACCCTATCCTATCTATGATGGGAAGAACGCCAATACCTGCCTGGTGCGGTCTTTTAAGGCCTATGCGGCAAATTTAGGGGCATACCGGAACCTGGAATTAAAAACAGTGGAAGGGGAAGGGTTTACGGAGGGCAACTTGGTGATGGAACACGCTAGGGATGGGATCCCCATTTTGGTCGGGTATGGTTATAAAGGGATCCTTCCGATTGGGCAGATAATAGAGGTAATCGGCTCCCACGGCACTTACCGCTGCCGGGTGGCAGGCATCTTAGAGAAGGGGACGCAGTTCCCGGAAAGTGATTTTTCAGGGGTGGAGACGGTTTCTCTGGATTCCTACATCCTGTTCCCAACCGGGGCGCAGCTCAAGAATAAGGGGGAAAGCATGGAAACCATGCAGGAATTGGCATGGGCATGTATCCAGGCGCTTGCAAGCGGCAGGGGGATTATCCGGGCCGGGGAGGAGGAGGGATTGGGCCGGGCAGTGGATGAGGTCCGGGAAATCGGGGAAGCGCATGGCCTGCCGCCCATTAAAATCTTTGGGGTATCCCTGGGGCTTAATCTGTTCCGGAAGGAATCGGCTGCCCGTATCCGGGTCATGATGGTATTCACCCTGGTGCTGTCTGGCTTTACGTTTTATAGCCTGTTTGCCGCTTTTTATGATAAGGTACAGTCAAACAGCAGGATTTATGGGATTTACCTGATGAACGGGTGCCCGGCCGGCGTCCTTTTAGCGCCGTGCTTATTGGAAATTGCGCTGATTTTGCTGCCGGCTGTATTGGCAAGCAGGTACGTGTTTACCCTTGACGGCGTAGGGGGGAGCGGCACGGGGGTAATCTTAGGGACAGCATATGGGCTGGCGGGAGGGGCATTCCTGGTAGGGGCCGGCTTCCTCCTGTACCTGATGCGCGGGGTAGATCTGGAACATTTGATTCGGCAAAAAGAATGATGGATTGGTATGTGCGGCTGGGAACATAGGGAAAGAGGAAGGAAGTGGGGCATGAAAAAATACAGGAAAGTCTGTACGGCGCTTACCGCCATCGTGTTTCTGGTGATAGGAGGGGTATTTACAATTGGGCATAGGCGGTATCCGGATCTCAAGGACTTGTCAGATAACCATCCTGCTGTGAAGATGTATTACAGCGGCTACTGGGAGGGGCGCTATGAAAGCCACTGGGCTACCAGAGGGGCGAACGAAACCATAGGGATGAATGGGATTACCTTGTCCATCAATGTGCTTAAGGATATGACACGGGAGGAAATGGTGTCTGTCCTGGATTATTATGAACTGGTAGGAAATGCAGAATTTGTAGGCTCCAGCTATGTGGGGGAGCGGGATACGGATTTTCTTGGCTATGCCGTGTTTTTCCGGGGGGATACAGAGGAGGAACTTGCACGTGTCAAGTATTTCAATGGGGCGGAGGCAGAGATTACAGAGGAAGATAAAGGCTGCTTCCCGCCGCCCTACTTCCACCAGGAGGATGGGGGGAAAACAGGGCCTTGGTTTTGACGGTTTCAGGCAGGGGGGCCGTGCCATGGCAGTACGCCCTTTGGCACAAGGGCAGGGGAAAGGAGCAGGATATGAAAAAATACAAGAAGGCTTATATCGTGTTTACGGTCATCGTATTTTTTGTGATAGGAGGGGTATTTGCGATTGGGCATAAGCGGTATCCAGATATCAAAGACTTGTCGGATAACCATCCAGCCGTAAAGATGTACCATGCAGGCGTCTGGACAGGGCGCTATCAGGCATGTTATGTGAATGACGCGACAGATGCAAGGAGTGTCCGCGTGTCCCTTGATATCTTAAAAGAGATGTCAAGGGAGGAAATGGTGTCTATTTTGGATTATTATGAACTGGTATGGAACGCCCAATACGTCGGGAACAGCTATGTCGGGGAAAGGGATGCAGATTTTACCGGGTATGCCGTGTTTTTCCGGGAAGGCACAGATGAGGAAGTTATGCGTATCAAATATATGAATGGGGAAGAAGCAGAGATAACAGAAGAAGATGAGTATTTTTTCCCACTGGCTTATATGCGTTCCCCCGAAGAGGAAGCGCCAAGGCCGTGGATGTAAGGAGGGCTTATGATTGAGATGAGGGACGTATGGAAAACCTTTGGCAAAAAGGAGGCGGAGGTAACGGCGCTTCGGGGGGTAGGCCTGTCCATTTCCCAAGGGGAGATGGTGGCTATCATGGGCAAAAGCGGCTCTGGGAAATCCACCCTGCTGCATATCTTAGGCGGCATGATGTCCATGGATGCCGGGGAATATCTCTATCATGGCAGGCAAGTAAATGGAAAGAGCCAACGGGAGCTTACCAAGTTCCGGCGGGACGAGATTGGCTTTGTGGTACAGTATTTTGCCCTGGCAGACGACCTGAATGTATTCCAGAACGTAGCGCTCCCCTTAAAATACCAGGGTCATTCCAGGAAGGAGATACAGAAGATGGTGATGGACGCCCTGGAAGGCTTAGGGATTGCAGGAAAAGCGAAGGCCTACCCCAGCGAGCTGTCCGGCGGCCAGCAGCAGCGCACGGCCATTGCAAGGGCAATCGCCAAGCGGCCCAGCGTCATCCTGGCGGATGAGCCAACTGGGGCTTTGGACGAGGCCACGGGCGAGTCTGTACAGGAAATTTTCCGCCGTCTGAATCGCGAAGGAAAGACCATCATCATTGTCACCCATGACCCCCGGGTCGCCAGCAGCTGCCAGCGCATCATTTACTTGAAGGACGGCAAAATAGAAAAGCCGAAAAAAGGGAAGGAGGAACCCTATGAAAATTTTCCATAAACGCATCCTAAAAGGGAACGCCTTCCTGTTCCTGAGCTTCTCCGCTATCTCCCTGTGCCTCCTGCTGCTTGTGTCTGCCGCGCGGGCAGGCCGGGAAAACAGCTTGATGCGGAATAACCTGTACTCTGGCCACCAGAAAAACTTCTGCATTACTGGTACAGAGGAAAACGGGCAGTGGGAAAATGTCATCCCTTCCCTTGCCGCATCCGGGGAAGCGTTTGCCATTTACCTGCCAGTCCCTTCCCAGGAAATCCCCATAAGGGGCGTCTGCCTGCAGGGAGAGGTGAACCTGCCGCCGATGGTGCAGGGAGATTTCTTTGGCTTTTCCACCTCCTGGACAGACAGCCCTAAGATGGTCTTAGGCAAAGATTTCCAGGATGAAGCCGTCCCCCGGGACGGATCCCTTTCTTACCAGCTGGGAGGGAGGGAATTTGAAGTAATCGGTATTATGGGCACGGAAGGGGACAGCCGGGCCAACCATATGATTTTTATAGACTTCCGATCAGCCCTCCAAATGGCAGGCATCAATGCGGATTACAAGCTAGATACCCCTAAGCCATCCGGCATCCGGGAGATTGGCCAGGAACTTTGCAGCCGCTTCGGCTCTTCCGCCAATCTGTTCCTGGTGCTGGGAGAGGGAAGGGAGGAGCCTTTCCTAACGAAGCTGCTGTCCAGCGGCGCCATTATGGATACCATGTATGTTATGGTCCTATGCAGCTTTTCTTTCAGCACCATACTGGCTACCTTTATTTGGCTCCGCTTCCGTAGGCAGCTCTTTTTTTCCTGGTTCCTCATCGGCTTTGGGAAATGGCAGGAACAGGCAGAAATCTTTAAAAGGTATTCCAGGCCTTCCGGCGCCGGTTTCCTTGCCGGCCTTGCCACCATGGCGGCCCTATCCCTTGCCTTGCCGGACATCCATCTTTCCGTATCGGATATTTTCCTGGCGTTTGGGATAACGCTTGGCTTAGGGGGTGTAATTTTATTTTCCTGTTATGCTTATTACCGTAGGAAGCTTTAGGTACAGAGGCTCCCAAATTTTTCCCGTTTCTCAAATTTCTATCACATTTGCTCCCTATAATAAAAAACCGTAAGCTTGCCCTATCCCTATTTGGGCAGCCATAAAAAATAAAGCGGTTTGCAGCGGTTTTCCAGACAGAAGGTATCGCACCGTTCCAAACCCCATAAGACAAAGGAGAGTTAACCATGGAAGAACTGTATAAAATCTTAGAGGGCGTCCGCTCTGACGTTGATTTCAGAAACGGCTCTGCAAAGCTTATTGATGACGGTGTGTTAGATTCTTTTGATATTATTGCAATCATCGGCGAGCTCAACGAAGCTTTTGAGGTTGAAATTTCTGTAGAAGAGCTGCTCCCAGAGAATTTCAATTCACCTGCGGCAATGATGGATCTGATCCAGAAACTGCAAGAGGAAATGTAAGGCATGGAATTTGTATCAGCTATTTTTTTAGTTTTTGTGGCGGTGGTTTGCGCCGCCTATTTTATCGTGCCGATAAAGTTCCGCTGGACGGTGCTCCTTGCGGCAAGTTATTTGTTCTATTGGTGGAACAGTACATACCTGGCCGCTGTGCTGGCGGGGATGACAGCCGCCACATGGCTGGTCGGCCTTTGGCTTGACCGGAAAAACCAGGCGGCGGCAGAATACCTAAAGGCACACCAATCGGAAATGAATGCTGCGGACAGGAAAAGCTATAAACTCTCCGTGACCAGGAAGAAAAAATGGATTTTATCCTTGGGAATCCTCCTGGATCTGGGCGTTTTGCTGTTTTTCAAATATTTCAATTTCTTTTTGACGAATGCATCCCCTTTGCTTAAGGCGCTTGGTATAGAAGCAGAAAGATACAGGCTGGATTTGTTGCTTCCCTTGGGGATTTCTTTTTATACGCTGCAGGCGATTGCCTATTTGGTGGATACTTACCGGGGGAAATACAGGGCGGACCGCCATTTTTTCAAGTTTGCCCTTTTCATGTCCTATTTCCCACAGATTGTCCAAGGCCCGATTGCAAGGCATGACAAGCTGGCGGCGCAGCTTGGGGAGGGGCATTCCTTTGATTTCACAAGGCTGAAATACGGATGCCAATTAATCCTCTGGGGATTTATGAAGAAGCTTATTTTGGCAGACCGGATTGGCGTGCTGAACGACTCCATATTTGATAATTACGGCGATTACGGCGGGATGGTGCTGTTTGTCGGGGCAGTCGGATATGGCTTGCAGGTCTATGCGGACTTTTCCGGCGGGATGGATATTGCAACAGGGGTTTCCCAGATTTTCGGGATTGATTTGGAAGCCAATTTCAAGCAGCCTTATTTTGCGAAATCCATTGAGGAGTTTTGGCGCAGATGGCATATTACCCTTGGCGCATGGATGAAGGATTACATTTTTTACCCCTTGTCCCTGTCCAAAAAATTTGGTACGCTGGGCAAGAAGTCCAGGAAGCTGTTCGGGAATTATATCGGGAAAAAGCTCCCGTCTTTCCTTGCCATGTTTTTGGTCTACTTTTTGGTAGGGTTCTGGCATGGCTCCAGTTGGAAATACGTGGCATACGGGATTTGGAACGGCACAATCATTACAGCAGGCATATTGCTGGAGCCGGCCTATAAAAAAGGGATTTCTGTCTTTAGGGTAAAAGAGGGATCCTTTGGCTGGAGGCTGTTCCAGATGGTGCGTACGTCTGTACTATGCTCTTTTGGCAGGCTCTTCCCCAGGGCGGTTTCCTGCAAGACGGGGTTCCTAATGATACAGACCGTATGCCTGCAGCCGCACCCGTGGGAATTAGTGGACGGGACGCTTCTGACCTTGGGGCTGGATGGGAAGGACATGGCTGTCCTATTTGGGATAACGGTATTGCTCCTGTTGGTAGACCTTGCCCATGAAAGAGGGATCCGGATACGGGAAAGCATTGCCTCCCAGGGCATTGTCTTCCGCTGGCTGGTCTATTGGACTGCGTTTTTCCTAATTGTGATTTTTGGGGTGTATGGCCCGATTTATGAAAGAAGTTCTTTTATTTACCAGCAATTTTGAGGAGAATGTAGAAAGCATGATAAAAGAGATAGTGAAGACCATCGGCTTTTTCCTGATGGGGTTTGTGATATATTTAGGGGTAAAAGAGCTGTTAGGGCCCTTTGACGAAAATGCGGAAATGATGTTCGACGGGTATTACAACCAGCAGGAGGACACCATGGACGCTGTGTTCATAGGGAACAGCCATATCTATAAATTCTGGCAGGGCGCTTTTGCATGGGACGAGCTTGGGATGGCGTCTTCGAACCTGGCTACCTCAGCCATGCCGGCAAGCGCCATGAAAAATGTGATGATAGAAGCCCTAAAGACACAGAGCCCCAAAGTCGTTGTGCTGGACGCCACGCCTTTTGCCAGTGAGGATAAAAGCCTGGAGAGGAAGAATAACAAAATCCATCTGCTGCTGGACAATATGAAGTTTTCCTGGAACCGGGTGGAAATGATTGAGAATTACTGTAAGTTCTCAGAAGTATCCGGCATGGATAAATTGCAGTATTATTTCCCCATTATGCAGTTCCATCCCCGGTGGAAGGAACTGAGCAAGACAGATTTCCTCAAGACGCATCCATCTTACCTAAATTCCAATTACCAGAAAAGCTGGATGTCCAAAGGGCTAGAGGAAGACACGCCCCATACCATTACCGAGGAGAGGCAGAAGGTAGGGGAGCTCAATGAGGCGGCTTTGAGGGATTTGCTGGAATGGTGCAAAGGGCAGGAGGTGGAAGTCCTATTCGTGGCAATGCCTATTTTGCGGACAGTGAACCTGGCCAGGATTAATTATGTAGGGGACATCATAGAAGAGGCTGGGTTTGCGTTTGTTAACTGTAATGACAAGGAGTGGTATGACAGCTTTGGGTTCCAGGAGAAAGATGATTTCCAGGATGTGAACCATACCAATATCAAGGGATCCTATAAATTCACAACGGTGTTTGGGGAATATCTGATGGAGCAGTACGGGCTGGAAGACCACCGTGGGGAGGACAAATATGCTTCCTATGAGGAAGAAGCCTTAGGGTACCGTAAGAAAGTCAAGAAATATTTTAAGTATTGAGTAGGAGGATCTACAGGGAGGGAGAACATGCATGAGTCAATTGTGGAAATAGTGGCAAGCCATGCGGGCCAAAGCCCGGACAGGCTTTGTGCCGCTGACAAAAAAGGGGCCTATACCTATGGGGAGCTGTGGGAACTGGTAAAAGCAGCCGCCGGCAGGCTAAGGTCTATGGGGATAAAAAAGGGGGACTGCGTTATGGTGGAATGCACCCAGGACGCAGGGTTTCTGGCCTGTGATTTAGCCTGTGAGCTGTGCGGGGCAATTTTTGTCCCCGTAGAGCACCGGGCATCGGCAGATCGGGTGGGGGAAATCCGAAAGGATACAGACGCCAGGCTGCTTATCTGCCATACGGCCTATGGTTTGCAGGTAGAAAGCATATCTATGGAAGGCTTGCTCCAGCAGCCAGGCAGTGCAGACGCCAGCAGCCATCCAGAATACGGGTTCACTTTCCCGCGGAAAGAGGATACAGCTGAAATCCTCTATACTACAGGCACGACCGGGGCGTCTAAGGGGATTGAGGTGACCCATGGCAACAATATTGCCCTGGCAGAAAATGTAAAATATGGAACTGAGATGAAAGAAGGCAACGTGGAATGGATCCCGTTGCCCTTAAGCCATTCCCATGGATTAAGGTGCTGCTACGCCAATATGCTCAATGGGAGTTCAGTGGTGCTGACAGAAGGCGTTTCCTGGGTGAAGCAGATTTTTGCCCTTCTGGGGCAATACCATGTGACATCCATGGACATTTCCCCCAGCGCCGTGACAGTCCTCTACCAGCTGGCCAAGGGGAAGCTGTCCGAAATCAGCCCTCAGATAGATTATATCCAGGTGGGCACGGAGGCCTTGCAGGAGCATGTGAAGGAAATACTGATTTCCCATTTCCCCCAGGCGCGCCTCTATAATTTTTATGGTTCCACAGAGTCTGGGAGGACCTGCGTGCTGGACTTTAATAAGGAGCGGGGCAGGGCCGGATGTATCGGGAAGCCTACCCGGAACGCTACCTTCCTGGTCACGGATGAGGCTAGGAACCCGATAGCGTCCTCCGAGGGACATATGGGGCTTTTGGCTACGGCAGGGGCCATGAACATGAAAGGGTATTGGAAGCAGCCGGAACTGACAGCGCAGGTGATGCGGGGCGGCTATGTCTATACGAATGATCTGGGCTATATCGACCCGGATGGCTATGTCTATATGCAGGGACGCAAGGACGATATCATCAATTATAAAGGGATTAAGATTGCGCCGGAGGAAATCGAGGAGAGCGCACGGAAATTCCGGGAAGTCTTAGACTGCGCATGCGTGCCGAAGGCAGATAAGCTGTCAGGGCAGGTGCCCAAGCTTTTCGTGGTGGTGCGGGACAAAGAGACGTTCCAGAAAAAGGAACTGTTTGATTTCCTGAAAAACGCCGTCAATGCAAACAAGATGCCCAAGGAAATTGAAGTGATTGACGAGATTCCGCGTACCTACAACGGGAAGGTGCAGCGCAGGAAATTGGTGGAGAGGGCATAGGGGAACCCCATGTTTTGGAAGCAGGCAAAAGGCAGGGGAGGAAATCCCCATGCTTTATAAAAATAAATTTAAGAAAAGAAAGGGAGACAGCATTATGAAAAAGCATTTAAGGTTATTGGCAGTATGCCTTGGAATAGCTGTTTTAGCTGCAGGATGCGGCAACAGCGGCCAGGCGCAGGAAGCCTCAAAAGGGCAGGAAGGAACTTCACAGGATGCCGCAGGGCAGGACGGCGCCGCGCAGGCGGACAGCGCCGGAGGAGAGGCTGTTACATTGAACATTGCCTATCAGTATGGACTGGCCTATGCGCCTTTGAGCATTGTAAAGGAGCAGGAACTGATTGAAAAGGCTTATGAAGAAGCCACTGGGGACCAGGTAAAGGTTACCTGGAACCAGATGAGTTCCGGGGCAGATATCAATACAGGGATTTCCGCTGGGAGCATCGACGCTGGGTTTATGGGCGTGGGGCCGGCAGTTACCGGCGTTACGAAAGGCGTGGGGTATAAGATATTCACAAACCTGTCCGGCCAGGAGCACGGCATGATGTCGAATGATGAAAATATCAAGTCCTTTGACGACCTGATTGGGAGCAGCAACCAGATTGCCTTGGTCAATATCGGGAGCTTCCAGCATATCCTGCTGGCGATGGCTTTGGAAAATGCCGGGCATGACCCCCATGCGCTGGATTCCAATATCGTGGCCATGGCGCATCCGGACGGCATGGCAGCCTTAGAGAGCGGGAACGTTTCCTGCCATCTGACATCCAGCCCTTATATCTTCAAGGAGCGGGAAGAAGGGAACCTGCATGAAATCCAGGATGTAGCGGACGCCTGGGGCGTGGACGGCTCCTTTATTGTGGGCGTGGCTTCTGAGAAAATGCATGACGATAACCCAGAACTGTACCAGGTATTGTGCGGCGCAATCAAAGAAGCAGTGGATTTCATGAATGAGAGCCCAGAAGAAGCAGCCAAGATTACCTGTGAATTTGATGGGAACAGTGAAGCGGATGAATTGGCTTACATACAGAAGAGCAAATATTCCATAGAAACCAGCGGGGTGTTTGAACTGGCATCCTTTATGGCCAGGACGGAATTTATTGAAAATGCGCCGAAAGCCTATGAGGATTTGGTCTTTGACAATGTGACAGGAGACTAAAGAGGCCTGGCAAAGGGATTTCCCAAGTTAAGGGAAAGCATTTTGCATGGATTTCGGATGGAAAGGGAGAATGAGTTATATGGAAGAAAAAAAGAGGCGGATGCATGCCCTGGTGGCACGGGCTGTATTTGTCGTGGCGCTCTTAGGTATTTGGGAATATGTGGCAAAATCTGGGATGATGGGGGAGAAGTCAGAATTGATATTCCCATCACTGGAGGTAATTGCAGACGCTTTTATTAAGAATTTTGTGCAGGGGTTTGCAGGCATGTCCTTATGGGTTTACATCGGCAATTCCATGCGGCTCCTGCTGGAGGGGCTGCTCCTTGGCATTGTGCTGGCGTTCCTGCTGTCCGGCCTGTCCATGGTGAGCAAGACCTTTTATGATATCTGCAACCTGGTTATTTCCGTGTTTGATTTACTGCCTGGCGTGGCATTGCTGCCGGTGGTGATCATTATCTTTGGGGTGAAGCCTGGGGTAATTGTATTTTTGGTTGTCCATGCCGTGCTGTGGCCAATGGCCAGGAATGTGCTGGACGGTTTTTTGGCAGTCCCGCAGATTTATATTGAAGCGGGGATGAACATGGGCCTGAAGGGCGTTTCCCTGCTGTGGGGCGTCTATATCCCGGCAGCTACCTCCTATATTGTCTCTGGGTTAAAAGTCGGATGGGCAAGGGCCTGGAGGGGGCTTATCAGCGCGGAGATGATTTTCGGCGTGGCTTCCTGCCCCGGCATCGGCCTGTATATCAACCAGATGCGCACAAATATGAACAACGCGGAAATGTACGCCACGCTGGTGGTAATTATCATCATCGGCCTGGTGGTGCAGTATGGGGTCCTGTCCCCCATTGAAAAATGCACGGTGAAAAAATGGGGGATGTCAAGATGACGAAGGAAGAATGTATTTTAGAAGTACGGGAGTTATCAAAGGTCTTTGATGCCGATACAGAAAATGAAAAGGGCGTCCTAAAGGACGTAAACCTCCGGGTAGCCAGGAACGAGTTCCTCTGTGTGCTGGGCCCATCCGGCTGCGGCAAGACGACGCTGCTGCGGTGCATCGCTGGGTTTGAGGGATACGAGGGCAGCGTATTGGTGAACGGCCAGGAGCGCAAGGACCCTGGCACAGACCGGATTATGGTGTTCCAGGATTTCAACCAGCTGTTCCCTTGGAAGACAGTGGAGAAGAATATACAGTATCCATTGAAGCTGCAGGGGATCCGGGATAAGGCCGTGCTGAAGGAACGGACGGAGGAAGTGCTCCGGAAAGTGAAATTGTCCGGGCAGGAGAAGTATTACCCTTACCAGCTGTCCGGCGGGATGAAGCAGCGGGTGGCGATTGCCAAGGCGCTGGCTTTAAAGCCGGAAATCATCCTGATGGACGAGCCCTTCGCAGCCCTGGACGCTATGACCAGGAATGAGCTGCAGGACGAGTTGATGCGTATTTCCGTGGAAGAGAAATGCACCGTCATCTTTATCACCCACAATATCCAGGAAGCTATTGTGCTGGGGACAAGGATCCTTGTCCTGGCGCAGGGAGGGAAGATTGTGGTGGACGAGAAAAACAGCATCAGAAGGCCTGTCACCCCAGCCTCCGAAGGATACGGGGCGACCTGGGAAAGGCTGCACAGTGCGCTGTACCAGTAAGTTAGGCAGGAAATGGAATAAGGAAGATAGGAAAAGGCAAGGCCGCATCGGATAGAGGATGCGGCCTTGCCTTTTTCTATCTTGTGATAGTTTATATATTTTGCATAACAAATAACAGTAAATTTTTGTATAATTATATAAAATATATAAAAATAAATTGATAGAAGTGCTTTTGTCATATAATATATGAAATATATAGCTATAAACTGAAATGGTAACAGATGACAACGCTTACAGAAAGCAGGCAGGAAAGAGGAAAGGGTTAAGGGTTAAGAAAATGGCGGGAATGGTTTTATGGCAGGAATGGCAGTTAGGAAAGAAAGGATAGAAATTTTATCGGAAAAAAGTAATAAGTTTTGGTTGGAAGAATATGCAACATTTTAACAGAAAAGTGCCTTTTATGTAGTAAGTAAGCGGAGAAGGAAACATTCTCCAGATGGATGTGTATCAGATAAAACACCTGTAGGACTTTGGAAAGAAGCATGGCTATGAAAAAAGTGGGTTAGCGTTTGTTTTTTTGCAGTGTGCTGTGTTTTAGCAGGCTGTGGAAGTCCAGGCTGGGGACAGGAAGCGAAAGCCCAGGATGAAATGCAGGAGCCACAAGGGGTGTTGCCCGAGCCGCAGGTTATGCAGACGGCATGGGAAGGGGATTTAGGTGATGGCGGGGAAGGACAGGGATTTGTGGAGGATACGGATAAAAAACAGGGACTTGCGGAAGGGGCAGGAGAAAGGGAGGTGGAATTTTTAGGTTCGGATCACAGTATCATCCAAGAATGTTTTATTTTTCACAGGGGAGAAAAAATAGAAGTCCCATCTTCTGAAATGAAAGGGCTTGTCCAAATGGTCTCTGGATTTATAGAAGGGCTGCAACCTGTCAGTGATAGTATACTGAGTTGTGAGTTGTTGGACGGCATGGAAGATTTCAGGGGAATCTCAGAAGAAGAGATGGAAAGCCACTAATCTGCCTGCAATTTGAACAGCCTCCCATTGACGGCATGGCATACGGTAAGGGAGGAAAGCAGAAACTTGCTTTAGGGTCTTGTGATGCATATATAATGCAAATAGATATGGGCATGGATCCAATCTCAAAAGAAGTGGGGGAGGTTGGGTGATTTCTTGTTTGCCAGGACATACCTAGTACTGTATACCTGTAATCCTGCAAGGAACCGTAGTTGCAATACGAAACGATAGAAGGAATAAAGGGAAACCTGTGTTTAAGAAAAGGGATGAAGATTATGAAAAGATATGGTATAGCACTAATTTCTTTGATGATAGCCTTATATTTGTCTGGTTGCGGGAATCAGGAAAGAGGGAAAGAAGCCGGCACACAGATTGCACAGCAAGGACTTAAAAATATTCAAATTAACACCCAGGATGAAATACAGGAGCCGCAAAGGGTGTTGTCCGAGCCGCAGGTTATGCAGACGGTATGGGAAGGGGATTTAGGTGATGGAGGGGAAGGACAGGGATTTGTGGAAGATACGGATAAAAAACAGGGACTTACAGAAGGGGCAGGAGAAAGGGCGGTGGAATTTTTAGGTTCGGACAGCAGTATCATCCAGGAATGTTATATGCTTCACAGGGGAGAAAAAACAGAAGTCCCATCTTCTGAAATGAAAGGGCTTGTCCAAATGATTTCTGGGTTTATAGAAGAACTGCAACCTGTCAGTGATAGTATACTGAGTCATGAGTTATTGGACAGCATGGAAGATTTCAGGGGAATCTCAGAAGAAGAGACGGAAAGCCACTACATCTGCCTGCAATTTGAGCAGCCTCCCATTGACGGCATAGCATATGGTAAGAGAGGAAAGTGGAAACTTACTTTAGGATCTTGTGATGCATATATCATGCAAATAGATAGAGAAAAGGGGAATGTTATTCTATGGTTTAATGTAGGTGAGTGCGAAGGGGACATTGCATTCCATGCATGGGGGGCGATGGAAGTAGACGATAAAATAGAGGGTTTTATGCAAAGATATGAAGAATGGAAGTCTGGGTGGGCAGGAAGGGATAGGGGAGTCTAGGTGATTTCCTGTTTGCCAGGGCATAATGAGGGGGCTGCAGCATCAATGATTGAGCGTTTCATATATATATATCAGATAGCCAACAGCTGGAAGGATTACTGGAGGATGGTGCAAATACTAAGCATTGCCCTCACGAATAAAATAATAGTCAAGCTTGGATTATAGTTCCATGCTTGACTATTATTATCTGAAAGTTGCGTGAAAACGATTGAACCACTGTATACCGAATGGTACATCAGAGTGTCTCACGATTAGCAAATATGTTAGGAAAAAACCATAATAAATTTTGGAGGTTAGATTATGGCATATATTTTAGGAAATAACAGAAACCAAATAAATATGGTGACTATGTCGTTGGATGAAACCATTGACAAAAATAATCCAGTCCGGGTTATTGATGCATATGTTGACTCTTTAGACTTAACAGGACTTGGCTTTACAGAGTATGATGGAAATTCCAAAGGACAGTCCCCTTATTTATGTCCATCTATGCTAAAACTCCACGTTTATGGATACTTGAATAAAATACGTTCAAGCCGTAGATTAGAAACAGAAACCAAAAGGAATATAGAGCTGATGTGGTTGGTCAACCACATTACACCTGACCATGGAACCATTGCAAGAATGAGTCAGAAATTTTAAGTTTAAATAATTAAGAGGTTCTGGCTCATTTTTAAGTCAAATAAACATGTGTTTAAGAAAGGGATGAAATTTATGAAAAGATACGGTATAGCACTAATCTCTTTGATGATAGCCTTGTCTTTATCTGGTTGCGGGAGTCCGGGAAGAGGAAGGGAAGCCAGCACACAGATTGTGCAGCAAGAACTTGAAAATGTTCAAATGGGATTACAAGAAAAGATAGGCAATGCAGATAAAGAGCAGGAACCCTCAACAGATATAAATAATGGGAAATTAAAAAATGTCGAGCAGGAAGTTGAAACTATAATTAATAAATCAAAAAGTGAATTGGAATATGAAAGTACTCTGTCAGAAGAGAGAAGGGACGCATATAAAGATGAAAATGGGGACTTGTATTTTTATAAGGATAATGGGGAAGTGGTAGATTTTATTGCAAACGTAGATACAGAAAAATGTAGGGCGGCGAAAGCAAATGAAGAAGATGTCAAGGAGGCAGCAGATATTTATCTGGAAAATTTAGTAGAGGTACCATCTTATTATCAGTTAGACCGTATAGAATATGATGGGTATGTAAATTTATTTTTGGTTGTATATGTGCATAAAAGTAATGGGGTGGATACAACTGATTTAGTTTTAATTGGCATGGATAATGAATTGAATTTAACCTCTTTTTCTGTGCCAAGAGCATATGCTTTCAAGGAAATGGACAATATGGAAATAGATGTAGAAAGGCTGGAAGAAGAAGCTTTAAATTTATATTATCAGAAATATGGTGATTCTGTTGTGGATGTGAAGATAGAGGATTCTCATCTAGGGACAGATGATAATGAAAATATTGTATACCAAGTTGCAATAAGTGGCAGTACAATAATGGATAATGGTGATAAAATGGGTTTACCAGACATAATATTTGTTCCATATCCATAAGTAACCATGCAACATTTTAACAGAAAAGTGCCTCTTATGTAGTAAGTAAGCGGAGAAGGAAACATTCTCCAGATGGATACGTATCAAATGAAACAAATGGAGGGCTAGGGAAAGGAGCATGGCTATGAAAAAAAGTGGGTTAGTGTTTGTTTTTTTTGCAGTGTGCTGTGTTTTAGCAGGCTGTGGAAGTCCAGGCTGGGGACAGGAAGCGAAAGCCCAGGATGAAATGCAGGAGCCACAAGGGGTGTTGCCCGAGCCGCAGGTTATGCAGACGGCATGGGAAGGGGATTTAGGTGATGGCGGGGAAGGACAGGGATTTGTGGAGGATACGGATAAAAAACAGGGACTTGCGGAAGGGGCAGGAGAAAGGGAGGTGGAATTTTTAGGTTCGGATCACAGTATCATCCAAGAATGTTTTATTTTTCACAGGGGAGAAAAAATAGAAGTCCCATCTTCTGAAATGAAAGGGCTTGTCCAAATGGTCTCTGGGTTTATAGAAGAGCTGCAACCTGTCAGTGATGTCATACTGAGTTTTGAGTTATTGGACAGCGTGGAAGATTTCAAGAAAATCTCTGAAGAGGAGATGGAGAGCCACTACATCTGCCTGCAATTTGAACAGCCTCCTATTGCTGGCATGGCATATGGTAAGAGAGGAAAGTGGAAACTTAATTTAGAGTGTTGTGATATCTATATATTGCAAATAGATAAAGAAAGAGGGGCGGTTATTCTATGGTCTAATGGTGAGTACAAAGGGCAAATTTCATTCTATGCATGGGGGGCGATGGAAGTAGACGATAAAGTAGAGGGTTTTATGCAAAGATATGAAGAATGGACGTCTGGGTGGCAGGAAGAGATAGGGGAGGTTGTGTGATTTCCTGTTTGCCATAGTTATGATAAGGCATCCCAAAGCCATATGGCTTTGGGATGCGCATTTTCAATCCGAGGGTGTAATTATTTTTGTGTCTTTGAGATTCTGCTTTCCCATTATTTCCAGCATAGGATATTGCCAAAATGTCCAGGATTTACAAGGATTCGTGGGCGCTGCCTACACCCGGCCTCCGGAATAAGGCAAGGGGCATAGACACAAAATTAAGAACACTACCTACAATATCCAGCCATCATAAGGGTCATTAGCTGATC
>CAJUSO010000011.1 GCA_910588965.1 uncultured Lachnospiraceae bacterium
CGACCTCACGGCCCCCAGCCGTGCGCTCTAGCCAAGCTGAGCCATACCCCGAATTTTTTTCATTATATCACGGAGGTGAGAAAAAATCAACCATAAATTTTCATTTTTACCAAAAATATTTCTTTGAAAAAATTTGACTTTGCGTGAAATGCAATTATAATAGAGGCGGTGCCTGTATTTTTCCAGGCTTGGAAGCATACATTTAGGAAGCAAGGTAAATCCAAAGGAATAAAGGATTACAGGAAATGACACTAGATAAGAGGAAAGGCAGTATCATGAAAAGGACAAAAAGGCTTAACAGAAAAAAACGATGCATCTTGATAGTGGCAGGCGTTTCCCTGCTGCTTTTTACGGTGTATTTGGGGATTGCGGTTTATTTTGGCGGCCGGTTCCTGTATGGGACGTTCGTCAATGGGAAGGATGTCTCCTGCAAGACGGCGGAGGAAGTAGAGTCCATGATTGCTTCCGAAGTCGATGGGTATGAGATTAAGATTGTGCCGAGGGAAGGGGAAGAAGAGTGGCTGGCAGGCGAGGATGTGGCTTTAAAGACGGTATTCGACGGCACGCTGCAGCGGCAGCTGGCCCAGCAGAGCGGCTTTGCATGGCCGGCAGCTTTATTCCGCACTTCTACTATCCAGGTGGAGACTATGGTGGATTACAGCCAGGAGAAGATGGAAGAGGCGGCCCGGAAATTAGATGTTCTGGATGAGGCCAATATGAGAAAGCCCCTGGATGCCACAATTTCAGAATATACCGGGAAGGAAGGCTATAAAATCCTGCCAGAGGAGAAGGGGACGGTTGTAAATGAGAAGAAGTTTATAAAGGCGCTGGGAAAAGCAATCCGGAACCTGGATAGCAGCTTCTCCATGGAAGACGCCAAATGTTACAAAAAGCCAAAATACACCAAGAAATCAAAGGAACTGAAGAAACAAGTGAAAACCATGAACCAGTATGCAAAGGCTTCTATTACATATGATTTTGGGGATAGCCAGGAGGTGTTGGACGGGGAGACAATCCACCAGTGGATTTCAGTAGACGGCCAGCGGAATGTCAGCGTTTCTGAAGAGAAAATCCGGGAATATGTATCATTCCTGGCTGAAACCTATAATACGGCAGGGAAGTCCAAATCCCTGGAGTCCTCCTATGGCACGGAGGTGACCGTAAGCGGCGGCGATTATGGGTGGATAATAGACCAGGAGCAGGAGGTCGCAGCCTTGTCGGGGCATATCCAAAATGGGGAATCCCTGACGAAGGAGCCGGCTTATGCCCAGACGGCCAACAGCAGGGGCGGCAATGATTATGGGGACACTTATGTGGAGGTGAACCTGACGGCCCAGCATCTGTTCTATTACAAGAATGGGGCGCTGGTGGTGGAATCTGATTTTGTATCCGGGAATGAGGCGAAAGGCTGGAGTACCCCGGCAGGGGCTTTCGGCTTGTATTATAAGCAGAGGGATAAGACCCTGCGGGGAGAGGATTATGCCACCCCGGTGTCCTTCTGGATGCCGTTCAACGGAGGCGTGGGCTTCCACGACGCCACTTGGCGGAACAGCTTTGGCGGGAGTTACTATAAGCGGAATGGCTCACATGGATGCGTCAACCTCCCTTATAACGTGGCAAAGACCTTGTATGAGAATATTGAGGCAGGGTGTGCCGTGCTGGTATACAAGACCCCAACAGACAGTGCAGCCGCCCAGGAGCAGGCGCGGCAGGAGGAGCAGGCCCAAAGGGAGGCCCAGGAGCGGGCCAAACAGGAAGCCCAGGCCCAGGCGGCGGCAGTTATCCAGCTAATCGACGCTTTGGGGGAAGTTACCCTGGACAGCCGGGATGCGGTGGCAAACGCAAGGAACCAGTTTGAGGCGTTGAGCGGGGAAGCCAAGGCTCTTGTATCCAATTACGGGGCGTTGGAGGCAGCGGAGCTCAGGATTGCGCAGCTGGATGCGGAAGCGGCGGCAGCACAGCAGGCCCAGGAGGAAGCTCAGCCTGTGATTGACGCGATTAACCAGTTTGCAGGGCAAGAGGTTACGCTGGACATGAAGGGAGCCGTTGAGTCGGCCAGGGCGCAGTATAACCAGCTATCTGACGCGGCGAAAGCCAAGGTGTCGAATTATGGGGCGTTGGAAGCAGCGGAGGCCCAGATCCGCGAGCTGGAAAGCAGGCCGGAGGAAGGGGACTCCCCAGAGGCATGAAGCTGGAAGCGGAAATCTGCAAGGCAGACGGGCCGGTACTGGGACGGAAGGTATGCCGGAAGATGGAAGAATAAAATTCATACAGTAAAGAAGGCAGGTTTGCTTTTACTAAAGGATTTCTAATAGAGCGGCAATTAAGCTGTGGAAATGATAGGGGAGGCTCTGGGACGGAAGGAGGCTCCCCAGTTGCCCTAAAAAGAGGAAGAGAATAGGGAAACGGTATCTGTTTGTATAAGGCGGCCATATCATCCGGTTGCTGCACTAAGGCTGTTTACTAAATATGGCAGTAAATATGGGATAAATTTATCGTCAAATTTACCGAATAATTCAGTAAATAAAAAAATTAGGAAAAAGCCCCATTTTATGGGGCTTTTCGCCTGCAATAGAAAAAAAGTTTGGCAGAAAAAGTGGATATTATGGTGAATTATCATTAAAAAAATGTATTAATGAAGAAAAAAGATGGTAATATTGACGATAAGTTATTGGACAGAATACACAAAAATTAGTAGAAAAAACTGGAAAGTGTTAACATTGACAAGAAGTAATAACTCTGGTAAACTATGTTCATGGGGCAACCATTTGTGCAGTGGAATGCACCAGGTTACCCGGGTGTATGGAAAAGTATATCCTTTGGCCGTAAGTAAGGGAGGTTCTTGTTTTAGGGGAAGGGACTCCCACCTGGCAGAGAGCATGGCAGGGTACGCTTGGAAGGCAGGGGGCTGGATGCGGCGTGCTCCTGTAATGCCGCATAGATGCCAGCAGCCCTATTTATCCCGTAGGCAAGGAAGGAAATAGCCGTGTTCGCATGGATGCCTGACGGACGCCGCGAGAGGCAGATACCCCGTTGCTTGCAAGGGGTATTGGGTTACTGCCAGCAGGAGAAGGAAGAGGTGCCGCTGCATTTTGCAAAGCCGGTGGCTTTTACCCGCCAAAGGGCGGGGACGGCAGGAGGGATGGTACAGACAGCATGCACTGGACACATTACAACGTTTTTTAAAATGGGAGGGACCAAACTATGAAGAAAAAAATCTTAGCTGCATTGCTTTGCGTAGCAATGTCTGCAACAATGTTAACAGGCTGTGGCGGCGGCAATAACGGCGGCGATGCAAACACGGATGCCAACCAGGATGCAGCAGGCGATGAGGCAACAGGTGAGGATGCTGCTCCGGAAGAGGCTCCTGCTCCAGAAGAGACAGAAGGCGAAGATGCTCCTGCTCCAGAAGAGACAGAAGGCGAAGATGCAGAAGGCGGCGATGCAGCAGGCGGCGGTTCCTTAACAGTATGGTGCTGGGACCCAGCATTCAATATCTATGCAATGGAAGAGGCAGGCAAGGTATACCAGGCAGACAATCCGGATTTCAAACTTGACGTTGTTGAGACCCCATGGGATGATATCCAGACAAAGCTTACTACAGCAGCAACTAGCGGTGATTTTAGTACATTGCCTGATATTTTCCTGATGCAGGATAATGCGTTCCAGAAAAATGTTATTTCTTATCCAGAGGCATTTTTGGATTTGACAGACAGCGGCATTGATTTCTCACAGTTTGCAGAAGCTAAGACAGCTTACTCTGTAGTAGAAGGCAAGAACTACGGTGTTCCGTTTGATAACGGCGCAGCTGTAGCATGCTATAGGACGGACGTTTTGGAAGAAGCAGGGTTCAGCATTGATGACTTTACAGATATTACTTGGGATGAGTACATTGAAAAAGGCAAAGTAGTCCTTGAAAAGACTGGCAAGCCATTGCTTTCCTGCCAGGCAGGCGAGTCTGATGTTATCATGATGATGATGCAGTCCTGCGGAGCTTCTCTGTTTGATGACAACGGGGATCCTGCAATGGTTGGCAATGAGACATTGGTAAAGGTTATGGAGACATACAAAGCTTTGGTTGAGGCTGGCGTATTGATTGAGGTAAATGACTGGGATCAGTATGTTGCAACCCTTACAAATGAAACTGTAGCAGGGACTATCAATGGATGCTGGATTATGGCTTCTATCCAGAGTGCAGAAGACCAGAGCGGAAAATGGGGCCTTACAAATATGCCTAGCTTAGTAGGTGTTGAAGGCGCTACCAACTACTCCAACAACGGTGGTTCTTCCTGGTGTATCACCAGCAACTGCCAGAATCCTGATTTGGCAAAAGATTTCTTAGCTAAGACATTTGCAGGAAGCGTTCCATTCTATGAGACAATCCTTCCGGCATCTGCAGCTATCGCTACATATCTGCCAGCAGGTGATTCTGATGTTTATGCTGAGCCGGCTGAGTTCTATGGCGGGGATGCTGTATTCCAGAAAATCGTTGAATTTGCTGGAAAGACCCCAAGCAACAACACAGGCGTATATTACTATGAGGCACGTAACTACATCGCTACTGCAATGCAGAACGTAATCAACAATGGCACAAGCATTGAAGATGAAGTTAAGGCAGCTCAGGAGCAGGTAGAATTCACGATGCAGGAGTAATGATTGCCCAGCAAAAATTATATTGACTAAAAACAGCTTAGGGGGCAGCCAATGCTGGCTGTCCCCTGGCTGAAAGTAAAGGGGGACACAGATGTGAGTGAGGCAAATGGACCCAAAAAAAGAAAAATGTCATTGGAAAAACGGCATAATCTGACTGGTTGGGCATTTTTAACGCCGGCTACTCTTATGATTGCAATTATGAGCTTTTGGCCCATGATCCAGGCATTTATCCTGTCTCTGCAAGTGGGTAAAGCAAATAAGTTAAGCTTTGGCGGTTTAACGAACTATCTTCGGATGTTTAAGGATAAGGTCTTTATGACATCCTTGGGGAATACATTCCTTTATTTGATTATTCAGGTGCCTATCATGCTGGTGTTGGCGCTGATGCTGGCGCAGATGCTGAATAATAAGGACTTACGCTGCAAGGGGCTGTTCCGTACTGCAATCTTCCTTCCCTGTGCAACGTCATTGGTTTCTTATGCTATTATCTTCCGTTCTCTGTTCGGAGTAGATGGATTTATCAATTCTGTTTTGGTTAATCTGGGAATCTTGGATAAGGGATATAATTTCCTTGGAAATGCGTTTAGCGCAAAAGTCGTGATTATTATCGCTTTGGTATGGAGATGGACCGGCTATAATATGGTATTTTATCTTGCCGGATTACAAAATATAGAATATTCTGTTTACGAAGCTGCAAAGATTGACGGGGCAAGCCCTATGCAGACGTTCTTCAAGATTACAGTTCCTCTTCTGAAGCCTACGATTCTTATGACAGCTATTATGTCTACCAATGGTACGCTGCAGCTGTTTGATGAATCTGTGAACTTGACAAAGGGAGGCCCAGGGCAGACAACTCTGACCATGTCCCACTATATATATGACACGGTCTTCAAGTTCGTGCCGACCTTTGGCTATGCATCGGCAATGTCATTCTTAATCTTTATAATTGTGGCTGTTCTGGCGTTCGTACAGATGAAAGTAGGTGATAAGCGTGACTAAGACGAAGAGAACCCGTGTATTAATGTATATTGTCCTGACAATTGTATCTCTGATATCCGTATTCCCGCTTTATTGGATGCTGATGGCTGCCACGAATAAGAGTGTGGATGTGAGCAGGGGGAAGATGCTTCCAGGGACTGCTTTCCTAGATAACATTAAAGCCCTGTTTGAACAGCAGGATGTGCAGCTTGCAATGCTTAATTCATTTAAGTTTTCGGTTATCCTGACGCTCTGCGCGTTGGTAATCTGTTCCTTGGCTGGTTACGGTTTTGAGATTTACCATGATAAGAAGAAAGATTTTGTATTTTCTATCCTGCTTCTGGGGATGATGGTTCCGTTTGTTGCAACGATGATCCCATTGTTCCGTATGTTCACAGCAGTAAATCTGCAGAATACAACGCTTGGTTTTATTTTGCCGACGATATCTACGCCGTTTTTGATCATGATGTTCCGGCAGAATGCCAGGGCATTTCCGATTGATATCATTGAGGCGGCCAGGATTGATGGGTTAAATGAAGTGCAGATATTCTTCCGCATGTTCGTCCCCACCATGAGGTCTACTTATGCAGCTGCCATGACAATCACTTTCATGAATGCATGGAACAGCTACTTATGGCCGAAGGTAATTATGCAGGGTGAGAACAGCCTTACCATGCCGATGTTGGTAGCAAACCTGACAGAAGGCTATGTAACAGACTATGGGGTACTGATGTTAGCCGTTCTTCTTTGCAGCCTGCCAACAATCATCATCTTCTTCTTATTGCAGAAGAGCTTTGCAGAAGGTATTACAGGCGCAGTAAAATAATTAAATAAAATGGAGGGCTTCCTGGGAGCGCTATGTAGCGGCATAGGCTCCAGGGCAGCTTTTTAGGCGGCAAGTGAAACGCCGCCGGTTAGGAGCGTGTTTGGTAAGTCACTCCTGCAGTTTGTGGGATGTACATTCTGTAGGAGGCGGCTATCAGGCACGTTCTTTTTACTTTAAATGTTATGATAATGAGATAGAGAATAGATGGAGGTAAAGAAATGCAGCAGTTTGATTATGGCAAAGTAAAGGATCCCTTAGTATTTGCAGAGAATAGGCTTCCGGCACATTCAGACCATATCTGTTATGCGTCGGCCAAAGAGCTTAGGAATGGTACAAGCAGCTTCCGCCATTCCCTGGACGGGTTATGGAAATTTTCCTATGCCAGGAATTACGGGTCTGCCGTCAAAGGTTTTGAGGCGGTGGATTATGACTGCCGTCCCTGGGCGGATATCAAAGTCCCGGCGCATATCCAGATGGAAGGCTACGACGCGCCCCAATATGCAAATGTGCAGTATCCATGGGATGGGCGCGAACAGATTGAGCCAGGGGAAATCCCTGTTTATTTCAACCCTGTTGCCAGTTATGTGAAATATTTCACCGTCCCGGAGCGTATGCAGGGGCAGCCTCTTTATATCTCCTTCCAAGGCGTGGAGAGCGGCATGGCGCTGTGGCTGAATGGAACCTATGTTGGGTACAGCGAAGACAGCTTTACGCCGTCGGAGTTTGAACTGACGCCTTATCTTGTGGAAGGGGAGAACAAATTGGCTGTCCAGGTATTCAAATGGACGGCGGGGAGCTGGTGCGAGGATCAGGATTTCTTCCGCTTCTCTGGCATTTACCGCAGCGTATATTTGTATACAAGGCCCAAAACCCATATCCAGGATATCCGGATTAAGACATTGCTGTACGGCTCTTATGAAAATGCTGATTTGGATGTCTGTATGCAGGGCGTTGGCAAAGGCAGGGTGTCCATGCGCCTGATGGATGGGGCGGAGACGGTGGCCGAGGCCTGTGAAGGGCTCGAGGGCGCCTTGCAGGTATTGCTTCCTGTCAAGTCCCCGCGGCTGTGGAGCGCAGAGGATCCGTACTTGTATGAGTTCCTGCTGGAAGTGCAGGATCCGGAAGGGGAAACGGTGGAGGTTATTTCCCAGATGGTGGGGTTCCGCAAGTTTGAGATGAAAGGCGGCGTCATGTGCCTGAATGGGAAGCGCATTGTGTTTAAGGGCGTGAACCGCCATGAATTTAGTTCCAAGACAGGGCGCGCTGTGGCAGACGCAGAAATCCTGCAGGATATCCTTACCATGAAACGGAATAATATTAATGCCATCCGTACCAGCCATTATCCCAATGATTCCCGTATCTATGCCCTCTGTGACAAGTATGGGTTATATATGATTGCAGAGAATAATATGGAGAGCCACGGGTCATGGGACCCGCTTATCCTCGGGGGGAAGGCGGGCAAGGAACATGCCGTCCCTGGGGATAGGGAAGCGTGGGAGCCTATGATGCTGGATCGTGTAAATTCTTGTTACCAAAGGGACAAGAACCATCCTTCCATCCTGATTTGGTCTTGTGGGAACGAGTCCTATGGCGGGAGCGTCATCTATCACATGTCCCAGCGGTTCCGTGCATTGGATGATACCAGGCTGGTGCATTATGAAGGGGTCTTCCATGACCGCAGGTACAATGATTCCAGCGATATGGAAAGCCAGATGTACCCGACGGTAGCAGAAATCCAGGATTTCCTGGCGAAGGACCGAAGCAAGCCTTTTATCTGCTGTGAATATACCCATGCCATGGGGAATTCCTGCGGTGCAATGCACAAATACACGGATTTGACGGATACGGAGCCCTTGTACCAAGGCGGCTTTATCTGGGACTACGTGGATCAGTCTATTGCCAAAAAAGACCGTTATGGGAAGGAATTCCAGGCATATGGCGGGGATTTTGGGGACCGGCCCTGCGACTATAATTTCAGCGGGAACGGGATTGTATACGGCGGGGAACGGGATGCATCCCCCAAGATGCAGGAGGTAAAGTTTAATTACCAGAATATCACGGCAGAGGTTTCTAAGGACAAGGTATTGGTAAAGAATAAGAACCTCTTCCTGGATACCGGCAGATATCACTGCGTAGCCCTTCTGGAACAGGAAGGGAAGCTGCTGGCGCAGGCACAGCTGGATACCGCAGTGCCCCCCCAGCAGGAGGAAACCTTCCCCTTGCCCTTCCAAGTGCCAGACGCCCCAGGCGAATATGCAGTGACGGTATCCTTCCGCCTGAAGGAAGCTACAGATTGGGCGGATGTCGGCCATGAAGTGGCCTTTGGCCAGGGGGTATTCCAGGTAGGGGGAGAACAGAGGCCTATGGCAGAGCCGCTGTCTGTCATCAAGGGCAAGCTGAATATCGGCGTGCGGGGCATGCATTTTGAATGCCTATTCAGCAAGCTGAGGGAGGGCTTAGTATCCTACCGTTACGGTGGGAGGGAGATGATAGGGCAGGTCCCCATGCCCAATTTCTGGCGCGCCCCCGTGGACAATGACTGCGGCACAGGCATGGCGGCCCGTTACGCCCAATGGAAGGTTGCCAGCCTGTATTTCCAGCTGGATGACTCCCATGAGGAGAATCCTGTCCTGGAAGAAAAGGAGCACAGCGCGGTCATCACGTATTATTACCAGATGCCTACGAACCCCATCAGCAGGTGCAGCCTCTCCTATGAAGTATTTGGGGATGGGACAGTATCCGTGGCCTTGGGCTATGACCCGGTAGAAGCCCTGGGGGATATGCCGGAGTTTGGCGTCCTCTTTAAGTTCGATGCCGATTATGAGAACCTGGAGTGGTATGGCAATGGCCCGGCAGAGACTTATGCAGACCGCAAGCATGGCGCAAAGCTGGGTGTTTACCGCAACAAAGTGGCGGATAACATGGCAGGCTACCTGGTTCCCCAGGAATGCGGCAATAAGACAGGGGTGCGCTGGGCAAAACTCACAGATACGAAAGGACGGGGCATCCAGTTTACCGGGGATGGGATGAGTTTTTCCGCATTGCCCTATACGCCCCATGAACTGGAGAATGCAATGCATCCCTATGAACTGCCCCAGGTGCATTATACCGTAGTGCGCGCGGCAATGCAGCAGATGGGGATTGGAGGGGACGATAGCTGGAAGACGCCGGTGCATCCCGAGTACCGGATTAATATAAAAGAACCTATGAGTTTCCGTTTTAGCTTTAAAGGGATTTGCTAAGTCAGGCGGCTGCAAGATACCCATGATTTCGTATGAGAAGGAGGAATACAATATGGACAAGTTTGTGGTAAATATTATCCACCGCCCTGAAATGGTGCCAGAATACGCAGAAAAAGTCACTGGCCATGGAAAGGCGGAGGATATTGGAAGGAAAGCATTGCTGACAGAATCCCTGGACATTTTCAAGGCCCAGCAGCGGATTGCCCATGAGAATGGATTGAAGACAACCATCCAGATGACTTATGCCAGCCTGTTCAATGAGGAAGCCGTATCCCTTGCCAAGGCGGACCATGAAGCCTATGGGGATGAAATTGCCCTTTCCCTGCTGGGGCTTCCCTGCAAGGAATTCCGGGAGAAGTATAAGACGAAGGATTTCTGTATCTGGATGTTTTCCATGGAGGATAAGAAGTCTATCGTGGATGATATCTTCGCGAAATTCCATGAGACCTTTGGCTTTTATCCGGAATCCACAGGCTCCTATTATATGGATGCGGACCTGACAAATTATATCAAGGAAACCTATCCTTCCGTCAAATGTGCAGTTGCCACTTGCTGGGAGGAAGGCTCCAAAGCCTACCATACCTGCAATAATTCCTGGTATACGTTGTTTGACGGCGGCCCTTGGGCGCCATGGATCCCCTCGAAGCAGAATACCCATGCCCCTGCGGCCAATGAGGCGGAGGACAGCGGGATTGTGGCAATCCCCCATCTGTCCAGGGACTTGATTGCATGTTATGATGGGAACGGCTCTAATTTTGGGACACATCCCCAGAACGTGCTGCGGGGCATGATTTATGACAGCAAGACGTGGGAATATCCCTATATGTACAACCTGATTGACCAGTACCGGGATTTGGAAAAGTATAATAATGGCTATGCCTATAACATGATGTTCGTGGGGCCCGCATGGATGAATAAGATGGGGCGCTGGGAAGCGCCTTATGAACTGCTGGAAAAGTCCTATCGCGATGGCTGCGCATATTATGGCAAGCTGAAGGAAGAGGGGAAGCTTGTGGATATGACGATGGCAGAGTTTGCAGATTATTACCGCCGGAAAAAATCCTATACAGAGCCAGAATGTGCGTTGTGGAGGGATATTTTGTATGGATCTGACAAGCAGCTGTTCTGGTATTGCGACCCCTATATGAGGGCCTGTATCAATATGGACCAGGGCGGCGCGGTAGTGGACCTGCGGCCTTATGCGGCAAAGCTGGAATGGCCGGTGGGCATTGGGACCAAGCACGTGCAGGACGCTTCCTACCCATTCCTGATCCAGGAAAAATACCGGGCGGGCTATTTTACCCACTATGCCGGGGAGGGGACCATAAGGAGCGCGAAGCTTTCCTACCAGGGGGAGGAGGTAGACCTCTGCCTCTGCCGGACGAAGGCGCATTTTTCCCAGGAGGGCAAGGCACGCATCCTGACATTGGATCCTGTGGATATTGTATTCGATGAGCTGTCCGTGAAGCTGCAGACGAAGATTTATTTTGAAGAAGGAAGCGCAAGCATCAAGATAGAAAGAGCCATCCTTGAAATGAGCCGTCCGGATGCCAAGGTGGAATTGCATGAATATATGGTGGCATGTTACGGCACCACGGAATACCCGGAGGACATGACCGGCATTACCCTGCGCTGCGAGGGCAGCGGCGGGGCAGAAATCCCTTATGAATACAAATGCAGGGAAGCAGAGCTTGCCGGGGCGGACGCCGTTAGCGCCGTGGTCCCAGCCATTGGGACAAAGGTTTCCCTGACGCCGTCGGATAAAGAGGCTGTTGGGTATGTGAGGGAAGGGTATGCATTTTCCCCGATGTTCACATTAGGCTACAAGAAAATGGTATCAGAAAGGGAGGTATTTGCGACATGGCTCAATCTGGAAAAGGCAAATTAAATTACAGGTGCCCGTCCTGCTTTATGCGGGACTTGGACATCGACATGTTTTATGACAGGGACAAGGATGAGTATTACTGTATCCGCTGCCAGTATACGGGGGATGAGGAAGATGTCCTTCAGAAGAATGAAATGGTGCGGTTCCGTTACCGGGCGATGGCAAAGCGGTTTACGAAATTTGATTTTGATTAAACCTTAGGCATGGCAGCCATACCTTCCGGCAGTATGGAAAGGGGGATAGGAAGATGAAAAGTATCACAAAAAAGAGGCAGTTTATCAAGGGGATGGATGTTTCGACATTTCTGGAATTGGAGCAGCTTGGGGCGGTCTATTATGACAAGGATGGGGAAGAATGGAACCTGCTGTCCATCCTACAGGAATATGGCATGAACGCCGTACGCCTGCGCCTTTGGAATAACCCTTATTCCAAGGAAGGGGAGCCTTATGGGGCAGGGACCAATGATATAGACAAGACCGTGGAGATGGCAAGGCGCGTGCGGGACCGGAATATGGAATGGATGCTGAACCTGCATTACAGCGATTTCTGGGCAGACGCGGACAGGCAGGTGAAGCCCAAGGCCTGGTATGATTTTACGGGAAAACGCCTGGAATATGCAGTGTATGACTTTACCCTGGCAGTGCTGCGCATTTTCCGGGAAAAGGGCGTGTTCCCCAGCATGATACAGCTTGGGAGCGGGGTATCAGGAGGGCTTTTGTGGCCGGATGGGAAATGGCCGGATTATGAGATGATTGCCCTGCTGCTGAATGCGGGGATCTGTGCGGTGCGCGCCATGGAACAGGAAATCCCGATTGTGCTCCATCTGGACAATGGATGCAACAATCAAATGTACCAGGAGTGGTTTGATAATTATTTTGCAAATGATGGGGAGGATTTTGACATCATTGGGATGTCCTACTTCCCATACCGGCATGGCTCCCTGGCAGACCTGCAATATAACCTGAATGATTTGGCGAAGCGGTATGGCAAAGAATTGATTGTGACTGGGGTGGCGATGCCTTTTACCATGGAGGATTATGCGGCCTATGAGAAGCTGGATCCGTCAAAGAGGAAGGGGATGGCAATTAGGCCCTGGCAGGCGGACCGGATGGATTACCCTGTCACCAAGGAAGGCCAGGCCAAGTTTATGGGCGACTTTATGAAACGCCTTGCCAATGTGCCGGGAGGGCTTGGAAGGGGGTTCTTCTATTGCGAGCCAGGCTGGATCCCAGTTCCTGGGAGCGGCTGGGCTACGGAGGCTTCCTTGAAATACCTGAAAGACCCAGGGCCTTGCGGGAATGAGTGGGCGAACCAAGCCTTGTTTGATTATGATGGGAAGCCGCTGCCGGCGCTGGATGTAATACGGGAATTTTAAGCCTGGATAAGTGGGCCCCTCAGGGGAAGGGATGCCGCAAAATAGCAGGTTCCTACAAGATAGTGTACAGATGTTGTGGTACAGTAACCATATCTTGTAGGATGGCCTGGTTTTGCGGCATCCCTGTGATTAATGGCCCAGGTATTGTGGGGCGGCGCCTTAGCATGTGCCAGCTTAGGATAACTTTTTACAGTACGCTCTTTTTTTTTGTAAAAACTTATGGTAGAATAAAACCCATGCAGCAAATGAAGAGGAGGATAGAGATGATTTCAAAGAAAATGCAGCAGGAAATAAAAGGAAGCGCAACAATCCGCGCCATGTTCCAGGAGGGGAGGGCGATGGCCCAGGAATTCGGCGCAGAAAATGTATATGATTTCAGCCTGGGGAACCCCATGACCCCTGTCCCGGCAGAATTTAACCGGGCGGTGGTGGAGGCGGTCCAGACAGTAAGCTCCATGGAGCTCCATGGCTATATGGACAATGCAGGATACCCGGAGACCAGGCAGGCCGTGGCTGAGGATTTGAACAGGCGTTTCGGTACGGATTTTGAAGGGAAGCATATCGTGATGACGGTCGGCGCTGCCGGGGCTTTAAACGTCGTATGTAAGACCCTGTTGGATCCGGGCGACGAGGTGCTGGCCCTTGCCCCTTATTTTGGGGAATACCGCAGTTATGTGGCGAACCACCAGGGCGTCTTGCGGGAAGTGAAGCCAGACGCTAAGACCTTCCAGCCAGATCTGGCAGACTTTGAGGCAAAGATTACGGAGGCGACCAAGGCTGTCATCATCAATAACCCGGTCAACCCTACGGGCGTTATCTATCCTGCAGGGATCATCCAGGCAATGGCGGATATCCTCCGGAAGAAGCAGGCGGCTTATGGGAAGGAAATCTACCTGGTATCGGACGAGCCCTACCGGGAGCTGGCCTATGATGGGAATGAGGTGCCCTTCCTGACCCATTATTATGACAATACGTTTGTGACCTATTCCTTCAGCAAATCCCTGTCCATCCCAGGGGAGCGGATTGGCTATATCGCAGCCTGCCCCAAAATGGCGGGCTGCAGCCAGGCGCTGAGCGGCTTGTCCGTGGCAAACCGCATGCTGGGGTTTGTCAATGCCCCTTCCCTGATGCAAAAGGCGCTGGTAGCTTCCATGGGCGCCAAAACAGACGTGGCTTATTACGACAGGAACCGCCAGCTGATCTATGGGAGCCTGGCAAAGCTTGGCTTTACCTGCGCAAAGCCCCAGGGCGCCTTCTATCTGTGGGTGAAGTCCCCGGACGCCGACGAGAAGAAATTTGTGGAAGCGGCTAAGAGGCACCATATCCTCCTGGTAGGCGGCGCCACATTTTCCTGCCCGGGATATGTCCGCCTGGCCTATTGTGTCTCTTATGAAATGATTGAGCGTTCCCTGCCTGCTTTCAAGAAGCTGGCGGAAGAATACCGATTAGCCTAAGCAGGAGGTGGGAGTATGGCAGCATGGGAAGGTAACCTGCGCAAGGTAATCCCTTATACCCCGGGAGAACAGCCAGAAGGCGCAGGCATTATCAAACTGAACACGAACGAGAACCCCTACCCCCCGGCGCCTGCAGTTATGTGCGCGCTCCGGGAAATAGAGGCAGGCAGCTTAAGGAAATACCCAGATCCCAGTGCATCTGCCTTGGTGGAAGCGCTGGCTGCCCACTATGGCTTGCAGGAGGAGCAGGTATTTGTAGGGGTAGGCTCTGACGATGTGCTGGCTATGGCGTTCCTTACCTTTTTCAATGGGGCGAAGCCCATCCTGTTCCCAGATATCACCTATTCCTTCTATGATGTATGGGCAGGGCTCTATCGGATACCTTATGAGCGCCAGCCCCTGGACGGGAGTTTCCATATCCGTACCGAAGATTACTGCCGGGAGTGCGGCGGTATTGTAATCCCCAACCCCAACGCCCCTACTGGGGTGGCCAAGCCCTTGGCAGGGCTGGAAGAGATCATCAAAGCGAACCCTGGTGTCATTGTTATTATTGACGAGGCATATATTGATTTTGGAGGGGAATCGGCCTTAGGGCTGCTTCCGAAATACGATAACCTGCTGGTGGTGCGGACCTTTTCCAAATCCAGGAGCCTGGCAGGCATGCGGATTGGGTATGCCTTTGGGAGCAGGGGATTGATCCGCTGCCTGCAGGACGTGAAATACTCTTTTAATTCCTATACGATGAGCGTGGCGGCCCTGGCAGCGGGCGTGGCAGCCATCCAGGAGGACAGCTACTATAAAGGGACCTTGCAGAAGATTATCCGTACCAGGGAGAGGGTGAAGGCGGAATTGGGCAAATTGGGGTTTTCTTACCTGGATTCCCAGAGCAACTTTATTTTTGCCACCCACCCAGGATGCCCTGCCCAGGAATTGTTTGAAGCGCTGAAGCAGGAGGGGATTTATGTCCGTTATTTCCCAAAGCCCAGGATTGACAATTACCTGCGGATTTCCATCGGGACGGACCAGGAAATGGATGTGCTGCTTCAGTTCCTGGGAAGCTACCTGAAAAAGAAAACGAAGCAATAAGACGTTGATTAGGAGTGTAGATATGATAAAAATGGTTTTCAAGGGGATGGTAATCGGCATTGCCAATATCATCCCAGGCGTCAGCGGGGGCACAATGGCAGTTTCCATGGGGATTTACGATAAAATTATCCATGCCGCCACCCATATTGTCTCAGAATTTAAAAAGAGCATGGAAATCTTAATCCCAATCCTGATAGGGGCAGCCATTGGCGTGGTGGCGCTTGCACGCATCATAGAAGTAATGTTTGCCAAAGCCCCGTTCCAGACCAACCTGCTTTTTATCGGCCTGATTGTGGGAGGCCTGCCTGCCATGGCGCGTAAGGTCAGGGGCAGGACCGTCCGAGGCGGCCACATCCTTGCCTTCCTGCTCTTTTTCTGCCTGGTGGCAGGGCTTGCGTTGCTGGGGGAACAGGAGGGCAAGGCCGCAGACCTGTCCTTCCAGTTCTGGAATGTGCTCAAGCTGTTTGGCGTGGGGGTCGTGGCCTCGGCTACCATGGTCATCCCGGGCGTCAGCGGTTCCATGATGCTGATGCTGATGGGATATTATACCCCTGTGCTGGAGCAGGTCAATGATTTTATCGACAACCTGACGAAGTCCCATGTCCCAGGGATCCTGGACGGGTGCTGTGTGCTGGTGCCTTTTGGGATAGGGGTTGTCGTTGGGATTTTTGCGATTGCCAAAATCGTGGAATTTATCTTCCAGCGTTTCCCGGACTATGCTTATTGGGCAATTATTGGGCTGATTGTCTCCTCCCCGGTGGCCATTTTGCTTATGAACCCGATGGGGGGCCTTACGGTTACGGCGCTCCTGACAGGGGTGTTAGCCCTGGCGGCAGGCGTGGCGGCTGCCTTAAAATTAGGGGAAGAATGATAAAAATGATTGACTTCTATCCCATAAAATACTAAGATAAAGGGAAAGCGGCGGAGGTAACCCGCCGGCGCCTGCCGCCCTAGGTATTGTCTGGGCGGGGAAGCCAGGATTAATCTCATACTAGAAAAAAGAGAAAGGAAAAGGACAGATGTATTCATTTGATGAAGTGAAAAAAACAGACCCTCAGGTGGCAGACGCCATCACGGCGGAAATGGAACGCCAGAACAGCCATATTGAGTTGATTGCATCGGAAAACTGGGTAAGCAAGGCAGTCATGGC
This sequence comes from uncultured Lachnospiraceae bacterium, assembly GCA_910588965.1. Taxonomy (GTDB): domain Bacteria; phylum Bacillota; class Clostridia; order Lachnospirales; family Lachnospiraceae; genus Petralouisia. The sequence continues at coordinate 16,650 of CAJUSO010000011.1, forward strand.
AGCAATGGGAAGCCCTATGACCAATAAATATGCGGAAGGCTATCCTGGAAAGCGTTATTATGGCGGGTGCGAATGCGTGGATGTGGTGGAAGAGCTTGCCATAGAGCGGGCGAAGGAGCTCTTTGGCTGTGAGTATGCCAATGTGCAGCCCCATTCCGGCGCACAGGCCAACATGGCAGTGCAGTTCTGTATGCTCCAGCCTGGGGACACCGTGATGGGGATGAATTTAGACCACGGCGGGCACCTGACCCATGGGAGCCCTGTGAATTTCTCCGGCACCTATTTTAAGATTGTGCCCTATGGCGTGAATGACGAGGGCTATATTGACTATGATAAGGTAAGGGAAATTGCCTTAGGATGCAAGCCAAAGCTGATAATTGCCGGAGCCAGCGCATATGCCAGGATAATAGATTTCAAACGTTTCCGGGAGATTGCAGACGAAGCCGGCGCTTACCTGATGGTGGATATGGCCCATATCGCCGGGCTGGTAGCCGCTGGCGTCCATCCGTCCCCCATCCCGTACGCCCACGTGGTGACTACGACAACCCACAAGACGCTGCGGGGCCCCAGGGGCGGCATGATCCTGTCCAGCAAGGAGATGGCTGAGAAATTCAACTTCAACAAAGCGATATTCCCAGGCACCCAGGGCGGCCCCCTGATGCATGTCATCGCCGCCAAGGCAGTCTGCTTCAAGGAAGCATTGGAAGACAGCTTCAAGGATTACCAGAAGAAGGTAGCCAGCAATGCCCAGGCCTTGGCGCAGGGGTTGGTGGGCCGCGGCATTAAGCTTGTGTCCGGCGGGACGGACAACCATTTAATGCTGTTGGATTTAAGCCCCAATGGGCTTACCGGGAAGGCTATGGAGAAATTGCTGGATTCCGTAAACATTACCTGCAATAAGAATACCATCCCCAATGACCCGAAATCCCCCTTTGTGACCAGCGGGATCCGCCTTGGGACCCCAGCGGTTACCTCTAGGGGCTTTGGCGGGGAGGATATGGACAAGGTGGCAGAGTGCGTGGCCAAGATGATAAAAGAAGGAGAGGCTGCTTCTGAGGAAGTACGCACGATGGTAAAAGAACTGACAGATAAGTACCCGTTAAGGTAATAGAAAAGGGGCTGCTGCAAAATAAGCTTTGATACCAGTATTGTAAGTATCCTGAATGGCACATACTTCATGGTATACAGATGCTATCTTGCAGCAGCCCTTTTTGCAGGCTGCCCCGTAATATCTGGCGGTAACCCTGCCGGCGTTGGCGCTCTGTGCAGCCAATGCCGGCGGCAGCTTAGACCCTTAATTTAAACCGGTGCACAGCCACCTTCAGTTCCTCTGCCTGCCCCATCAGGCTTCTGGCTGAATCCACGGATTTCTCTGCAGTAGAAGCATTTGTCTGCACGACTTCTGCAATCTGCTCCATCCCCTGGGTCAGCTGGTGGAGCGCCTGGGACTGCTGGGTAGCGGATTCTGCGATTTCTTCTATTAAATCTGTTGCCTTTTTGGCTCCAACCATGACGCCGGCTAAAGCAGTCGTGGTCTCGGAGGTCAGGTCCGTCCCTTGCTTAATCATCCGGATAGAATTTTCAATCAATTCTGTAATATCCTTAGCGGAAGTAGCGCTCTTGTTGGCCAGGCTCTGTACTTCCTCAGCCACCACGGCAAACCCCTTTCCGGCTTCCCCGGCGCGGGCAGCCTCAACAGCCGCGTTTAAAGCCAGGATATTGGTCTGGAAGGAGATATCCTCAATGGTCTTAATGATCCCGCCAATCTGCTGGGAAGCAGTGGAGATATCCTCCATGGCACGGGTCAGGTCTTCCATCTTCCCATTGCTGTACATCAATTGCTGTGCAGCGGCGGTAGAGCACTCGCGGGCTTCATTGGCGTCTGCAGAGGTACGGTCCACTTCGGTGGACAGTTCCTGGATGCTGGCAGACAGTTCCTGTACGGCAGAGGCCTGCGCCACCGCGCCGCTGGAGAGGATCTGCGCGTCTGAAGTCATCCGTTCCGACTCATGGGCCACCTGTTCAGCCGTGTCATTGATACGCAGCAGGGCATTGTTCAAAGAATCCAGGATTTGGCGCATTGCATTCTGGATGGGGAGGAATTCCCCGCGGTAATCGTCTGTAATGGACAAGTCCATATTGCCCTGCGCAATTTCTGCCAGCTTGCTGTCAATGTCATTTATGTATTTTTTCAGCTCCCGCTTGGTCTCGTGGATGGATTCCACCAGGCGCCCGATTTCAGAGGTATCCGGCTGCAGGGAGAAGTCTGCGGAAAGGTTTCCTTGGGAGATTTCCCCCATCTGACGTTTTACGGCATGGACAGGGCGCAGGAGCTTGCGGTTGATGATAAATACGATGGAAAGCTGTATCAAGGCCACAAGGATTAGTGCAAGGATTATAAAATCACGGGTGGAGTCCTGCTGCTTGCCCAGATGGCTGATTTCCTCGGCAGTCCTCATATTCAGGGTATCTAAGAACTGTTCTTTCAGGGCGTTTATCTTGGTGATGGCAGTGTTGTAGCCGGAGCCATAGACATAGTCCAGGGCATCCTGAAGGTTCCCATCCTGTACGTTATCCATAGCTTCTTCTTCTAAGGGGACCAGGCTGTTGGAAAGGCTGGACATCTCGTCAATCATCGCCTGTTCTTCTGTGGTGATGCCGATTTCCTGCATGGCGGCAACGCCTTTGTCCCGGTTTTTTAAGGTGTCCACTTCCTTCCAGTAATTGTCATAATGCTCTTGCTTGCCTGTGGCAGAAAAAGCCCTCACCTCATTGGTCAGGTAAGCGGATCCGTTCATAAAACGGTTGGCATTCTGAGTCAATTCGAAACGCTCATCGTTGGCAGTATTGAGCTGCTTACTGACACGGTTGTAAGAAAACAGGCTCACTGCAATAAAAACCAGCGTTAAAATTGAGATAGCGTTTAAAATAAGGGTTAATGTTGATTGGTTCATAGCTTTTTTCATAGTTGGCCACTCCTTCCAGTGCAGGATTAAAGCAGAAAGCTGTCCTCTGCCCTTGCTGCGTATTCAATTTAACCTAATTCCGTAAACAACGGGGGGCAGATGTGCCTGTGCAGGGTTTTGGCGGCCGCTGCCGTCCGGTCAGGTTGGGATGCCTTTTCCAGTCAAAAAACACAGGTTTTTTAAGATTGGAAAAGTTTTGTTAAAAAGCTGCATAGTTCTAGTTTACAAAAATTAAAGGAAAATATCAAGACATTTCATGAAAAATCCGGATGGAATTATGTGGTTGCCGATAACGGCCAGGGGAAGCGCCGGGGCGGCTTGGCCATGGGGCGCAAAAAGCCCCTCCGGAACAGGTTAGGCTGTTTTGGAGGGGCTTTTCGGAATCCTGCTAATCGTCTTCTTCCTGCGCATTGCTGGTAGAATATACCTGCCGTTTCCTGGCCATCTCGTCGCTCTCTAAATATTCATCGTAAGTGGTAATCTTGTCAATCATCCCCCCATTAGGCAGGAACTCAATAATCCGGTTGGCTGTCGTCTGCACGACCTGATGGTCGCGGGAGGCAAATAAGATTACCCCAGGGAATTTGATCAGCCCGTTGTTCAAGGCCGTAATTGATTCCATATCCAAATGGTCTGTGGGCTCGTCTAAAATCAGCGCATTGGCCCCCATAATCATCATACGGGACAAAAGCACCCGGACCTTCTCCCCTCCGGACAGGACCTTCATCTTCTTCACCCCGTCATCCCCGGCAAAGAGCATCCTGCCCAAGAAGCCCCGCACATAGGTGGCGTCCTTAATTTCCGAATACTGTGTCAGCCATTCTACAATCTGCAGGTCCGTATCAAAAATTGCCGTATTATCTTTGGGGAAATAGGACTGGCTCGTGGTAACCCCCCACTTGTAATTCCCTTCGTCCGGCTCCATTTCCCCAGCCAGGATCTGGAACAGTGTGGTCTTGGCCAATTCATTGCTCCCCACAAAGGCAATCTTGTCATTGTGCCCCATGATAAAAGACACATTGTCCAAGACCTTCACCCCGTCAATGGTCTTGCTTAAGTTCTCTACGGTAAGCACTTCATTCCCAATTTCACGGTTGGGGCGGAAATCAATATAAGGGTACTTCCGGCTGGAAGGCTTAATCTCATCCAGCTGTATCTTCTCCAAGGCTTTTTTCCTGGAAGTAGCCTGCTTGGACTTAGAGGCATTCGCCGAGAACCGGGAAATGAATTCCTGCAGTTCTTTTATCTTCTCTTCTTTTTTCTTATTGGCTTCCTTCATCTGCTTAATCAAAAGCTGGCTGGATTCATACCAGAAATCATAATTCCCCGCATAGAGCTGGATTTTGGCATAGTCAATATCCGCCGTATGGGTGCACACCTTATTCAAAAAGTACCTGTCATGGGATACTACGATGACGGTGTTTTCAAAATTAATCAGGAATTCCTCCAGCCAGGCGATGGCATCCAGATCCAAATGGTTGGTAGGCTCATCCAGCAGCAGGATATCCGGGTTCCCAAACAGCGCCTGCGCCAGCAGTACCTTTACCTTCAGCTCGCTGGCGATATCTTTCATAATGGCAGTATGCAGGTCCGTCTCAATCCCCAGGCCATTCAGAAGCTGCGCCGCGTCCGATTCCGCATTCCATCCATCCATCTCTGCAAATTCGGCCTCTAATTCGCTGGCCCGTATGCCGTCCTCATCTGAAAAATCCTCCTTCATATAGATGGCGTCTTTTTCCTTCATAATGTCATACAGCCGCTGGTTCCCCATGATGACCGTATCCAGCACAGAAAACCCGTCATACTTAAAATGGTCCTGCTGCAAAAAGGAAAGCCGTTCCCCCGGCGTGATAAAAATATCCCCCTTGGTAGGCTCCAGCTGCCCGTTTAAAATCTTGAGGAAGGTGGACTTCCCAGCCCCGTTCGCCCCAATCAGCCCATAACAGTTCCCCTCTGTGAATTTGATATTCACATCTTCAAATAAAGCCTTTTTCCCAATCCTGAGAGTCACATTATTTGCACTAATCATCTTCTATACACCTTTCTGAACCTGCTTAAATTTTCTACCCGGAAATGGATCTTAACCCAGACGCGTCTGCAATCTTTTTCTATTTTACAGGAAATCCGTTATTTTGCAAGGTATTTTTTAAAAAAAGTGGATTTTGCCAGGGCGCCGCATGGCTGGCAGGGGGGCTTGCCTGCCCATAGCCGCATCCCTTCCGTGTTCCCAGAAAAATACACGAAAAAAGCCGAAACCCCTTGATTTTTTCCTTCATAATTATTATAGTATAAAAGAAGGAAAATTCTGCATACGGCAGCAAGCGGTATGCACAGATTCCACAAATTCAGGCAGGAGGGAAAATCCAATGAAAAGATCTATGAAAACCATGGATGGCAACCACGCAGCAGCACATGCTTCCTATGCATATACCGATGTTGCGGCCATCTACCCCATCACTCCTTCATCTGTTATGGCAGAAGCTACTGATGAATGGGCAACCCAGGGCAGGAAGAACATCTTTGGCCAGACCGTACAGGTGACAGAGATGCAGTCCGAGGCAGGCGCTGCAGGTACGGTGCACGGCTCTTTGGCAGCAGGCGCACTGACCACGACCTACACAGCATCCCAAGGTTTGCTGCTGATGATCCCGAACCTTTACAAAATTGCCGGTGAAGGGCTTCCAGGCGTATTCAACGTATCTGCGCGCTGCGTTGCAACCCATGCGCTGAACATCTTCGGCGACCATTCCGATGTATATGCCTGCCGCCAGACTGGTGCAGCAATGCTCTGCGAGTCCTCCGTACAGGAAGTTATGGACTTAACGCCGGTAGCACATTGCGCAGGTTTGGAAGGGCACCTTCCCTTCATCAACTTCTTTGATGGGTTCCGTACTTCCCATGAGATCCAGAAAATTGAGACATGGGATTACGAAGATTTGAAAGACATGGTAGATTTGGATGCCATCGATGCATTCCGCAAGAACGCATTGAACCCGAACCACCCACGTCAGGACGGTTCCGCACAGAACCCGGATATCTTCTTCCAGACCAGGGAGTCCTGCAACTCCACATACGATGCTTTGCCGGCAATCGTACAGAAATATATGGACAAGGTCAATGAGAAGATTGGGACAGACTATAAGCTGTTCAACTACTATGGCGCTGCTGATGCCGATAGGGTTATCATCGCTATGGGTTCCGTATGCGATACCATTGATGAGACAATTGACTACTTAATGGCAAAGGGCGAGAAGGTCGGCGTTGTAAAGGTACGCCTGTACCGTCCGTTCTGCAAGGAGGCTTTGATTGCAGCTATCCCTGAGACTGTTAAGATGATTGCTGTATTAGACAGGACCAAAGAGCCAGGATCCCTTGGCGAGCCATTATACTTAGACGTTGTTGCCGCACTGAAGGGCAGCAAGTTTGACGCTGTGAAGATTACCAGCGGCCGTTATGGCTTGGGCTCCAAGGATACTACACCTGGCCAGATTATCGCTGTATATAACAACACTGAGAAAGAAAGGTTCACCATCGGTATCTATGACGATGTGACCAACCTTTCCCTGGAGGTAAAGGAAGACCCAGTTACCACGCCGGAAGGCACCATCAACTGCAAGTTCTGGGGCCTTGGCGCAGACGGTACGGTTGGCGCGAACAAGAACTCCATCAAGATTATTGGTGACAATACAGACATGTATGCACAGGCTTACTTTGACTATGACTCCAAGAAGTCCGGCGGCGTTACCATGTCCCACCTGCGTTTCGGTAAGAAGGCCATCAAGTCCACTTACCTGATTAAGCAGGCGAATTTCGTAGCTTGCCACAACCCTGCCTATGTACGCAAGTACAACATGGTACAGGAATTAGTGCCAGGCGGCAAATTCCTCCTGAACTGCTCCTGGAGCCCGGAAGAGCTTGAGAACCATCTGCCAGGACAGGTAAAGAGGTATATCGCTGAGAACAACATCGAATTCTATACCATCGACGGTATCAAGATTGGTAAGGAAATCGGCCTTGGCGGGCGTATCAACACCGTGCTCCAGTCTGCATTCTTCAAGCTGGCTGACATTATCCCGGAAGAGCGCGCGATTGAGCTTATGAAGGCTGCTGCAAAAGCAACTTATGGCAAGAAGGGCGACAAGATTGTACAGATGAACTACGATGCTATCGATGCCGGCGCAACGGGCGTTGTGAAAATCGAAGTTCCTGCAAGCTGGAAAGATGCCCAGGATGAGAGCTTTGCACAGGTTGCAACCGGAGAGCGGAAAGATGTTGTTGATTTCGTAAATGATATCCAGATTCCAGTAAACGGCCAGGAAGGCAACAAGATCCCTGTATCCGTTGTGAAGAAATATGAAAATGGACAGACCCCATCTGGTTCCTCAGCATTTGAGAAGCGCGGCATTGCCGTAGACGTTCCTGTATGGAACCCAGAGAACTGTATCCAGTGTAATATCTGCGCCTATGTCTGCCCGCATGCCGTTATCCGTCCAGTCGCTATGACAGAGGATGAGGCTTCCAAGGTTCCGGAAGGGATGCAGGCGCTCCCAATGACAGGTATGCCAGAGTACAAGTTCAGCATGACGATTTCTGCCCTTGACTGTACCGGGTGCGGCTCCTGTGCAAATGTCTGCCCAGGCAAGAAGGGTGAGAAAGCCCTTACGATGCAGAACTGCGAGGCAAACGTTGGCGAGCAGGCTTACTTCGACTATGGCTTAACCGTAGGGAAGAAGATTGACGTAGTAGAGAAATTCAAAGAGACAACCGTAAAGGGCTCCCAGTTCAAACAGCCGTTGCTTGAGTTCTCAGGCGCTTGCGGCGGATGCGGCGAGACACCTTACGCAAAATTAATCACGCAGCTGTTCGGTGAGAGGATGTATATCGCAAATGCAACAGGATGTTCCTCCATCTGGGGTAACTCCTCACCGTCCACACCATATACCGTAAATGAAAGAGGACAAGGCCCGGCTTGGTCTAACTCCTTATTCGAGGATGCGGCAGAGTTCGGCTATGGTATGCTGTTAGCCCAGAAGGCAATCCGCGGCAAATTAAAATCCAAGGTAGAAGCCCTGGTCGCAGACGGCCACAATGCAGACGTTGCAGCAGCAGGGAAAGAATGGCTGGATACCTTCGGTGTCGGTGCCCTGAACGGGACAGCTACCGATAAGTTAGTGGCAGCATTAGAAGCCTGCGGATGCGATGCTTCCAAGGAAATCCTGGCTGAGAAAGACTTCCTGGCAAAGAAATCCCAGTGGGTATTCGGCGGCGACGGATGGGCATATGACATCGGCTTCGGCGGCGTTGACCATATTTTAGCAAGCGGCCAGGATATCAACGTAATGGTATTCGATACTGAGGTTTACTCCAATACGGGCGGACAGTCCTCCAAGGCTACCCCGACCGGCGCTATCGCACAGTTCGCAGCAGGCGGCAAAGAAGTGAAGAAGAAAGACCTTGCTTCCATCGCTATGAGCTACGGCTATGTATACGTGGCACAGATTGCTATGGGCGCTGATTACAACCAGTGCGTAAAGGCAATCGCAGAGGCAGAGGCATATCCAGGGCCATCCCTCATTATCGCTTACGCTCCATGTATCAACCACGGCATCAAGATTGGCATGAGCAAAGCCCAGACCGAAGAGAAGAATGCTGTAGAGGCAGGTTACTGGCATAACTTCCGCTTCAACCCACAGCTGAAGAAGGAAGGCAAGGCTGCATTCTCCTTAGACAGCAAGGCTCCGACAGGCGATTACAAGGCATTCTTAAACGGCGAAGTACGTTACAATGCCCTTGCAAGGTTCAACCCGGAAAGAGCAGAAGAACTGTTTGCAGTTTCCGAGCAGAACGCAAAAGAGCGTTATGAATATCTGAATAAATTGATTACCTTATACGGCGAGAACTAAAGCCAGGTAAGGGATTTAATGGCTCTTTGGCTGGGGGAATCCCAAGCCAGGGGGTAGGAGGCACTTCCGGGATCCAAGGGATTCTGGGGGTGCCTTTTTGTTTCATAGGAAAGTGCGTCCTATGAAACAAAAACCCTCCGGGGGATGCGCACCCGCACACTAGGTAAAAGATTGCTTCGCAATTGTGCTCGGCGCGTCAAAGCGTGCAACCCCCTCAAGATTGAGGGGATAGGGGAGTTGAAGCGGGCTTGCCCGTTTTATTCTTTTCATAGGAAGGACCATGTTGCTGTAAAGCGTGAAAGTCCATGAAAAGCAGTAGTAGGATTTTGTGATATCTGCTATAATGAAAGGGACATTATGTGAGGTGATAGGATGGAAACCAGGAAAAAGAAACTTCCAATCGGGATTGAGAATTTTGAGGAATTACAGACAGAAGGTTTTTACTATGTAGATAAGACAGGTTTTATTGCAGAACTTTTGGATCATTGGGCAAAGGTAAACCTATTTACGCGTCCGAGAAGGTTTGGAAAGTCTTTGAATATGAGCATGCTGAAAAGTTTTTTTGAGTTAGGCAGGGATAAAAGGATTTTCTGTAGGTTGAGGATATCGGAAGAGACGGCTCTTTGCGAATCGTATATGGGTAAATTTCCGGTCATATCAGTTTCTTTAAAAGGGATGAACGCAGGCACTTATGAAAAAGCGCTTGAGATGGCAATCCAGATAATCCGCGCAGAAGCAAGGAGGTTCCAATATCTTTTGGACAGTGAACGCCTGTCTTGCTATGATAAGGATGCATTCTTGGCGCTTTTACGGGAACATATGAATGAGGGCGTTCTGTGCGGCAGCCTGAAAGTCCTGTCAGAACTTTTGGAAAAGCACCATAACCGTAAGGTAATCCTGCTGGTTGACGAGTATGACGTGCCCTTGGCAAAAGCATTTGAACGGGGGTATTATGGCCAGATGGTGATGTTCATCCGGAATATGTTTGAATATGCACTGAAATCCAATGACAGCCTGAAATTTGCAGTATTGACCGGATGTATGCGTATCTCGAAAGAAAGTATTTTTACGGGTTTAAATAATCTCAAGGTTTTGTCCGTAGCAGACGTCCCATTTGCTGGGTATTTTGGTTTTACGGACAGGGAAGTAAGGGAAATGTTGGGATATTATGGTTTCCAGGCGCATTATAATGAGATAAAGGAATGGTATGACGGGTATCAGTTCGGGGAGGCGGAAGTCTATTGCCCATGGGATGTAATCAATTATTGCGATGCCTTGCGGGGGGATCCAGATACACAGCCGAAGAATTACTGGGTGAATACCAGCAGCAATGAAGCGGTCAGGCGCTTTATCCAGGAGTCGGATAAAGCAGCCGTCAGGCGTGAGATTGAAAAGCTGGTCGCAGGGGAGGAAATCACAAAGGAAATCCATCAGGAACTGACATATAAAGAGATGTATGCTTCTGTTGATAACCTGTGGAGCGTTTTATTCACAACAGGATACCTTACCCAGAGAGGAAAACCAGAAGGGGACAGCTTCCGGCTGGCAATCCCGAATATGGAAATCCGGAACGTTTTTACGGCACAAATCATGGATTTTTTCAGGGAGAGCATACCAAAGCATGGGGAAGCATGGAGGGAATTCTGCCAAGCGTTGGAGAACGGTGAGCCAAAGCGGGTGGAAGAATTGTTGGGAGGATATCTGAAGCGGACAATCAGCATCCGTGACACGTTTGTAAAAAAGCAAATGAAAGAAAATTTCTATCATGGTATCCTGCTGGGCATATTAGGGTTCCAGGATACATGGGGCGTGTCGTCAAATAAAGAATCTGGGGAGGGATATAGCGATATCTTGGTAGAAACAGAAGATGGGGAAACCGGCATTGTACTTGAACTGAAATATGCAGAGGATGGGAAACTGGATACAGCCTGCAAGAAGGCGTTGGAGCAGATCGGGCAGAAACGGTATGCAGAAGATCTTCTGGAGGAAGGGGTGGGGCATATCCTAAAATATGGGATTGCTTTCTACAAGAAGAAATGCCGGGTGGTGCTCGCCGAAGATGGAGGGGATAATCCATAAACCAAGGAAAAAGCAGGCGCCAAATAGGGACTGTTGGAAAGATTGGGAGGAAAAGACAGAAAATGCTGCAGATATCAAATCTGACAAAAAGATATAAACGCAACGTTGCCCTGGATGATGTTACGTTTGCCCTTGGGAAGGGCGTGTGCGGTTTGGTTGGGGAAAACGGTGCAGGGAAAAGCACCATCATGAAAATACTGACAAGGCAGATCCGTCAGGATAAAGGGAGCATCGTATATGAGGGGGAAGCCTGGTCGGACAGGCATAAGGCCAAGGTTGGCTACCTGCCGCAGCAGTTTGATTTTTTCCGTAATTTAACGGTGTGGGAATCTATGGTTTACCTCCTGCATGTCCGGGGGATTGCCATTGCGGATGAAAAGGGGCAGATTGCAAAGTGGCTGGATTACCTGAACCTTTCTGGGGAGGCAGGGAAAAAGATAAAGGAATTGTCTGGGGGGATGAAACAGAGGCTTGGGATTGCCCAGGCATTTCTTGGGGAGCCGGATATCATACTGTTGGATGAGCCTACGGTGGGGCTGGATCCCCAGGAACGCCTTGCCTTCCGGAATATGGTGAATGAAGTGGGCGACAATAAAACGGTATTGATTTCCACGCATATATTGGATGATGTTGAGAGCGCCTGTGAGAGGATGGTAAGCCTGCAGGGCGGCAAGGTGATGTATGCGGGAAGCGTGGCTGGGTTTATCAAAGCAGATAAAAAGCTAGTATATTCCCTTCGGATCCCAAGGGGGGAACTGGCAGGGATAGGGGACGAAATCAGCATCATATCCATTAAGAGGGATGGGGAAGAGCTGGCTATCCGTTTTTCAGTAAATAACGGGGAGGCCTGCAGGAGTAAGGCACCCTACCGCAATGGGAGCCTGAAGAAAGAAAAAAAGAGCCTGGAGGATGCCTATATCCACCATACGTCATATTCATTTAGGAGGCAGGACAATGGCCGTTAGGGAGTTAGCGCGTACATACGGGAAGGAAAGATACCGGAAATGGATTATTCTGTATTACATATTGCCAGGGGCTGCGACTTTGCTTGCACGGTGGGACGTATCAAGGATAATCTTGTCTGGGATGGCCATGGTGACTGCCCAGCAGGCTGCCGCCTTTTTTTCACAGGTAAATATCAATTGCATTAATTATGGGTTTGGCGGCTTTCAGAAGAACCGGGCAAAGTACATATTAGGGGTATCCCTTCTGCTGGCAGTGCCGTGGTTTATGGCAGAGATAGTAAAGATTATGATTTCCGGGATGCCTTGGCATACCGTTCTTTATGCAGCCTTAGGGTGCCTTTTTTTTACGGTATTGGGGGATGTGATAGGGGTGGCTGCAAAAGATGGGCTGGCGGCATATACGGCAATTGTGGCAGTGGCCTTCTGGCTTCTGCAGAAACCCCTGGTGCATGAATTGTACTTCCGCTATGCTTCCCCTTTGCTGCTGTTCGAAAAAAAGGAGAATGTATTCTGCATCCTAGGGATTGTATTGGCTTCTGCGGTTGGGATCCTGTTTGTCTCTGCGCGTTCTGCCAAGGGGCAGGCGAAGGCTGTGCTTTTGTACCTTGCAGGGATTGCAGCGGTAACAACAGGGGAGTCTTTTGCGGAGCAGCAGCTTGCGTCCGGCAGATGGGCCGCAGAGGAAGCCGGTGGGTATGTGTTGGAATATAAAGAATCTTTGGGGGAAGCGTACGCAGGGCATCTGGCAAGGCTGCTGCATGGGGCAGATGGGGTGCTGCAGGCATATGGGTTTGACATAAAGACAGAACGGTATGAGGTAGGGCGCTCCATATATTTTCCGTGGGATGGGCCAAGCGCCAAGGTGTTCATGCGCCGGCAGGGCAGCAAAGTATCTGTGGATTGCTATGCGGAAACGCTGCGGAACCTTTCAGATGAAGAAATCATTGTAAGGTATTTATACGCTGTTATAAAGCCGTCTACAAGCTTCCAGGAAGTGGTCTTAGATCTGTTGGCCCAGGATGTCCCAAGCCAAGTATTAAAGAAGGAAAAGCCGGAGGAATTGCAGAAATATTCCTATGACAGCCTGGTGAACGATTACGGCTCCTGTGTGTCCCCAAAGCAATGCGTGGTGGAAGAGTGCATGTTAAAAGCAGAAGGGGAACTGTTCCGGCTTTACCAGGAACTGGGAAAAATCTCAGGCTTGCCTGAACTGGATGTGGAGGCCTTTTCAGACGGCGCTTATAAAGAGGTCTTAAGGAGGATTCAAAAGGATGGATAACATGAAGGGCCTATGCCGGGCGGTATATATGGATGTGAAGCGGAATGTTGCCCTGAAGGGGGCTTTGGCTGCCGTGGCATTTTGCTATGCCGTGTTGATGGTACTTGGCAGGGGAAAAACAGAAGAAAGCGTATGGACAGCTTATGCCGTCTGCTCCATCCTGATAGCGTTATCCTTGCCGTTGGTGTATTACGCCAGGTTTTCAGACAAAAACAGGGAAATCATGCGGACGGTTGTGCAGACAAAAACGGCTTCAGGCCTCTTGTATGGGCTTCTGTTTGACCTGTCTGCCGCAGGCATTTTTAGCATTGCCTATCTATGCATGAGCCTAACGGCAGGGGTTGTCCTTACGGGAAATGCTATATCTGCCTGTTTGGCAGCTTCCGTATGCTTAAAGCTAGCTATCTTTATTTTGTTATGCCGAGTGTGCTTTGGTGCGGCGCAAAAATATGCGGCGGGGTTGGCCATATACTTAGTTTTGGCGGTTGGCCTGCTGATATCAAACCATGTTTTCATAGGGGTCCTGTGCCCTTTGGAATTCCGTCTTTATGGCTCTTATTATGTTTTGGGAAAAATTACGGAAATTCTGGTATTGGCAGCCTTCCATGCAGGGGTTTCTGTAAAGAGGCGTATGGGATAAATCCATTTTTGGGGGAATGATGCTGCCAGCAGGGAATATTGGTTTTTATCACATTGTTCTGCTGGCACATGCTGCCCTAGCGGTATCTTTGGTGTATGCATCCTTAAAAGGCATACAATAGGGATACGTGTGGGAAATCAAATACAAAAAAATAAAAAAAATATAAAAAATAGCTGAATTAATGTCACATTTTGGAAAATCTATGTGTCTAATAAGTAGAGGGGTTACAGGGAAGCATGAAACAGTGCTTAGGCCTTGCCCAGGCTCTGATGGAGGGGAGGGATATCCGGGTTCTAGCCGGGCCTTCCAATGGCCTGGGCAAGGCAGCGTTGGCCAAGATGCAGGGTGCTGAGTGCAGGAAAGGAAAAATGGAGGATTATTTCAACAAATGGATTAGCCGGCTGGTCCCTAAGCGGCTGGCTCCAAGGCGGATAAATTTTTCTGCGTCTTCAAAAGATGCAATGCCGCCAGCGGCCTTGATTTTGACATTGCTGCCGATGTGGGCTTTCATTAAGGCCACATCTTCGAATGTGGCGCCAGAGGCGGAAAAGCCCGTGGAGGTTTTGATGTAATCTGCACCGGCAGAAGTGACGATTCCGCACATTTTGATTTTTTCTTCCTCCGTAAGGAGGCATGTCTCGATAATTACTTTCAATACCTTGCTGCCGCAGGCAGCGCGGATCTGACGGATTTCCTGTTCGGTTTCCTGGAATTTTTTATCCTTGAGGAAACCAAGGTTAATTACCATGTCGATTTCTGATGCGCCGTTTGCAATGGCGTCTTTTGTTTCATATAGCTTGGCAGCGGTGGTGCTGTAGCCGTTGGGGAAGCCAATCACCGTGCAGATAGGCAGGTTCCCGCCCACATATCCTGCCGCTTGGCTGACATAAGAGGCAGGGATGCAGGCAGAGGCTGCGCCATAAGCCATGGCGTCATCCAGGATGGTGCGGATTTCTTCCCAGGTAGCGGTTGGTGCCAGTAAGGTATGGTCTACTTTTTTCAAGATTTCTTGTCTTTCCATAGGGTTCTCCTTTTGCCGATAAAATTTAATTTCCCGCGGGTTATCTGATTTTTTGTTTCTGCCTAGGCAGGGCCTTAGGGAGCCAAACCAGGACAGCTTCCTATGCTTCTTAATTATATATGCAAAAGCTTGTTTTGGCAACTGTGCGCCTGGCAATGTTACCATTTGCTATTGTGGGGGTTTTCGTTTATAATAGGGGTATCTTTGGAAGTGCGGCGTGCGCTGGCCCAGGCAGGAGCAGCAAGGTGCAGGGAATGAGGGAAAATACCGCACAGCAGAAGAGAGAGGGGTACAGGTGAACGGTAGAGAGAAGGAAGAAGGAATGGAGGAGGAATGGATATGAAAGGAAAAAAATTTGTAACATGGCTGCTGGCATGCAGTTTGGGTTTGGGGATGGCAGGGGAACCTGCTGCTGTTTATTCCCAGGCGCTGCAGGAAGGGAAGGCCATCATGGAGCAGATTTCCGGGGAAGCGGATTCTGGAGGAAAGGAAGGAACCTGGGATGGCGTGCCAAAGGAAGATGAGGCAGCTGCCCAAAGGAAGGAAGGAACCCAGGAGGGCGTGCCAAAGGAAGATGGGGCGGCTGCCCAAGGGCAGCTTCCAGAAGAGGAGGAATCTGTCCCAGAACAGCTTCCAGAAGAGGGGAAGGCGCCAAAGGAGCGCCTGATTGCGATAGACAGCGCACGGTTCCCAGACCCAGCCTTTGCGGCATATCTGTTAGAAACGGTGGATACAGACAAGGATGGCCAGCTGTCTGCGGAGGAGGTTGCAGGTATGGTGTCCATGGATGTATCTGGGCTTGGGATTCTGGACCTAAAGGGGATTGAAGTCTTTTGGGGGCTGAAATCCTTAGACTGCAGCCAGAATAGCCTGATTGAGTTGGATTTATCCGCCCTGGATAGGCTGGAGGAATTTGTATGTGAAGGGAATGTCCGGGTTGTGGCAGCGGAAGCAGGCAACCGGTTTGCCCTTCCCTTTACGCTTCCAGGCAGCGAGGCAAGGGTTGCCGGCCTGCGAGGCGCATCCTGGGATACATCACAGGGGAATGGCTTTTTTACGGCATCTGCGCAGGAGGTTACTTATACCTATGATACGGGAAGCAGGTATCGGCTCCCTGTTACGGTCCAGCTGGAACAGTTTGCCCAGGATATTGCAGGGGCTTCCATTGGGAAGATTCCAGATGTTACATACACCGGGAAGGCAGTTCAGCCTCGGGTTACTTTGACATACCAAGGGAAGGCAATCCCCCAGTCTGCATACAGTGTTACTTACAAGAATAATGTGGACGCAGGGACGGCGCAGGTTACAGTTACCGGCAAAGGCGCTTATACCGGTGTCAAACAGGCTTCTTTCCGGATTTTGCCCAAGAGTATGAAAAAGCTGTCTTGCCCCAAGATTCCCAACAAGACCTATACGGGGAAGAAAATAGAGCCGTCTGTGCAGCTGAAGGACGGCAGCAAGAAACTAAAACGCAATAAGGATTATGTTATCACGTATAAGGATAACAAGCAGACGGGGAAGGCAACGGCTAAGATTACGGGGAAGGGGAATTACACAGGCACGATCCAGCGCACGTTCCAGATTTTGCCCCGCAAGGTGTCCTCTTTTAAGGCTGGGAAACGGACAGCTAACTCTATTACGCTGAAATGGAAAAAATCCGCTTCCGTGACAGGTTATCAGGTATACCAGTACCAGCCGAAGTCCAAAAAGTATAAGAAAATAAAGACCCTAAAAGCCAAGTCTGTATCCATGGTGGTGAAGAAGCTTGCCCCCTGTACCTCTTATAAGTTTAAAATCCGTGCGTATAAAAAATCTGGGAAATCCACTTATTACGGCGCATACTCCAAGGTGCTGAAGGTACAGACCAGAGTTTCTGCCCCCAGTTTGAGTGTGGTTTCTGAACGGAAAGGGCAGGCCAGGATTAGCTGGGGCAAAGTGAAGAAGGCCTCCGGGCTGGAGCTCTCTTACCGGAAAGGGAAAGAGGGGTTCAAAAAAATCAGCAAAGTTTCCAGGAATGTGGGGGATACGCTGTACATGTTCAAGCTCCAGGAAGGCGCCAGCTATACCTTCCGGATCCGCGCTTACCGGGAATCTGGCGGCAAAAAGGAGTATGGCCCTTACTGCCAGAGGACGGTGTCCATCAGCTCCCAGGGCTCGGCCCTGAATGGGGGGAATTATTCTCCTGGAAGCGTATACGGCCCTTCCTTGAGCCAGGCAGAACTGAACCAGGTACGGGAAAAGGTGCAGGAGTTTAAAGACCATTATATTGACGATACGATGACGGACTATATGAAGGTGAAAATGGCCCACGACTACCTGGCTTCTGTCTGCTCCTATGCGCCAAGCTGGGCTTTGAACCGGGCGAACACGGCCTGGGGTGCGCTGGTCTATGGGGAGGCGCAGTGCTCCGGTTATGCCAGGGCAATGAAGGCCTTGTGCGATGGGATTGGGATTGGCTGTTATTACGTCCATGCAGATGCGAATTCCTCCAACCCCAGCCACCAGTGGAATGAGGTCTGTGTGAATGGGAAATGGTACATTATTGACGTGCAGTGCAATGATTCCTCTGGCTTCTATGCCGTGTTCCTGGTGAGCGATACTACCTTTGCCCGCCAGTTTGGCACGAGTTGGGACCGGAACAGCGTGCCGCCCTGCCCAGAGGATTATAGGCCATGGCCTTAGCCCTAAACCGTATTTTATGATAGGATAAAGAAAGGGACTGTTTTGCAGCAGTCCCTTTCTTTTTTCGGATTGTATGTGTGCGGATATTTGGCGGATGCCACAAGGGTTAGATACCCTGTCCCTTGGGGCGGAAAGAACAAGCAGTGATTAACTGCAAGTAAGCGGTGCCTGCGCCGGTTTGAAACAGGGAGAAACCAAAATGATTCTTGACAATTCCCCCAAGATGGGTATAATAGTTCTGTATCAAACAATTCCATACAGAACAATTCTATATAAAACGAATGAAAGGGAGGGAGCCAAAAGACAGTATGAAGAGGGAAGATATGTTGTGCTTTTGGGTTAAGACCCTGGATAACCTGTTCTTCCGGAACATGGTTGCCTATGAAATCAGCCAGGAGGGGATGGATGAGGTCACGGTCATGCATGCCTGGATCCTGGGGTTCCTCTATGAGAACCAGGAGCGGCTGATTTTCCAGAAGGATATTGAGGCAGAGTTTTCCATCGCCAAATCCACCGTGACCTGCATTGTGAAGCTGATGGAAAAGAAAGGCTATATCCAGCGGGAAGCTGTCCAGTCGGATGCACGCCTGAAAAGGCTGGCGCTGACAGACCTAGGCAGGCAGGTCCATGAGCGGCATATCAGCCACATAGATACCCTGGAAGCGCAGAGCATGCGGGGCATTGCCCCGGAAGAGATGCGGGCATTCCGTGCTGTGGCTGAGAAACTAAAGCGGAACCTGGAAGAAGATATTGCACGTTATTATCCCAAAATGCCCAAGAAGAAATAATGCTGGCATTTCTTTGGGAAGGGAAGGATGGTTGCTCCAGAGGCTTGGTATCTTTGGGGAAATAGATAAGGGAAAGAGGAGGATTCAGAATGGTTAAAACGATTTTAAGCCAGGTCAAGGAATTCAAAAAGGATTCCTTGCTGACGCCGGCCTGTATGGTCCTGGAAGTCGTCATGGAGATGGTTATCCCGCTGCTGATGGCTGCCATTATCGACAACGGCGTGGAAAAAGGCGATATGCCCTATATTTACAAGACAGGTGCAATTATGGTTGGGCTGGCGGTGTTTGGGCTTGCAGCAGGGATGCTGGGCGCAAAATATGCCGCCCGCGCGTCTACGGGCCTTGCGAAGAATTTAAGGATGGCAATGTTTGATAATATCCAAGGGTTTTCCTTTGCCAACATTGATAAATTTTCCACGGCAGGCCTTGTGACGCGCCTGACTACGGATGTGACGAATATCCAGAATGCATACCAGATGATCCTGCGCATGTGCGTCCGTGCGCCGTTTAGTATGGTAATTGCTATGATCATGGCTTTCTGGATTAATGCAAAGCTGGCAAGTATTTACCTGGTTGCCGTGGTCCTGCTGGGGGCGAGCCTCTTTTTTATTATGGGGAAGGCGACCCGTTATTTCAAGCAGATTTTCCCAAAATATGACGACATGAACGCCAGCGTCCAGGAAAATGTGTCGGCTATCCGGGTGGTCAAGGCTTATGTGCGGGAAGGCTATGAGAACGGGCGCTTTACGAAAGCCAGCGGCAATATCTACAAGATGTTCAGCAAGGCCGAGAACATCCTTACCTGGAATGCGCCGCTGATGCAAGTGACGGTCTATGGCTGCATCCTTGCCATTAGCTGGCTGGGGGCTAAGATGATTGTCACAGACGCCCTGACCACCGGCCAGCTGATGAGCCTGATGGCTTACTGTATGAATATCCTGATGAGCCTGATGATGCTGTCTATGATTTTTGTCATGGTCACCATGAGCACGGCCAGCGCAGAGCGTATTGCGGAGGTCATACAGGAGGAGAGCACCTTGTCAAACCCCTCGGATCCCATCCGGGAAGTGCCGGACGGAAGCATTGTGTTCGACCATGTGGATTTTGCTTACCGCGAGAATAGCGGGGAGCCTGTGCTGAAGGATATCAGCCTGCATATCCATGCGGGGGAGACCATTGGCATTATCGGCGGTACGGGAAGCGCCAAATCAAGCCTGGTAAGCCTGGTTAGCCGCCTCTATGACGTGACAGGGGGAAGCGTATCTGTCGGCGGCATCAATGTAAAAGAATATGACATGGAACAGCTGCGGAACCAGGTGGCCGTGGTGCTCCAGAAGAATGTGCTGTTTTCGGGCACAATCTTAGAGAACCTGCGCTGGGGCGATAAAAACGCCACAAAGGAGGAATGCGTCCGTGCCTGCCAGATGGCATGCGCCGATGAATTTATCCAGCAGCTTCCAGACAAATATGACACTTATATCGAGCAAGGGGGCAGCAATGTGTCCGGCGGGCAGAAGCAGCGCCTGTGCATTGCCAGGGCTTTGCTGAAGAAGCCGAAAATCCTGATCCTGGATGATTCCACCAGCGCTGTGGATACCGCTACGGACAGTAAAATCCGCAAGGCCTTTGCTACGGAAATCCCAAATACCACCAAGCTGATCATTGCCCAGCGTATTTCCAGCGTGCAGGATGCGGACAGGATTATCGTCATGGACAAAGGGCGGGTGGCAGCGTTCGGCACCCATGGGGAATTGTTGGAAACCAGTGAGATTTACCGCGATGTCTATGAGTCGCAGACTGGCGGCGGCGGTGACTTTGATGAAGAAGGAGGTGGCAGGTAATGGCAGGGATAGGGAAAGAAAAACAGCAGCAGGCTGGGGAAAAGAAGGAGGGCCGGCCCACAGGCCATCGGGCCTTAAAACCCCGGATTAAGAACCCGGGGAAATTGTTTTCCAGGCTGATGAAATATATCCTGGCAAAATACAAATTCCACCTATTGCTTGTAGTGGTTGGCATTTTTGTAGGCGTGCTTGCCAATGTGCAGGGGACGTTATTTATGCAGACTTTGATAGATGTGTATATCCTGCCTATGGTTGGCGCTAAGGAGCCTGATTTTGCCCCGCTGGCGGCAGCAATCCTGCGCGTAGGCATGTTTTATGGGATTGGCGCATTGTCCACCTGGATGTATAACCGCGTCATGGTCAAGGTCACCCAAGGGACGCTCCGGGATCTGCGTGACGATATGTTTACCCATATGGAGAGCCTTCCGGTTAAATATTTTGATACCCACGCCCATGGGGATATCATGTCTGTCTACACCAATGACATTGACACCCTGCGCCAGATGATTAGCCAGAGCATGCCCCAGCTTCTGTCCAGCGTTATTATGGTTGTGAGTATCCTGGCCAGCATGTTTATCCTGAGCGTGCCGCTGACCTTCGCAACGCTTCTTATGGTCGGCATCATGCTTTTTGCCACCAAGTCATATGCAGGAAGGAGCGGGAAATACTTCATTGCCCAGCAGAAGGAAATCGGCAGGGTGAACGGCTACATTGAGGAAATGATGGAAGGGCAGAAGGTCGTAAAAGTATTCTGCCACGAGGAAGAGAGCCGGGAGCGCTTCCGGGAGCTGAATGACAGCCTGTTTGTAAGCGCTGATAATGCGAATAAGTTTGCCAATATGCTGGGGCCGGTCAACGCCCAGCTGGGCAATTTAAGCTATGTGGCCTGCGCAATCCTGGGCGGTATCCTGGCCATGAACCAAACCGGCGGGTTTACCCTGGGCGGCTTGGCCAGCTTCCTGACCTTTAACCGCAGCTTCAATATGCCAATCAGCCAGGTGAGCCAGCAGCTGAATAGCGTAGTCATGGCTATGGCCGGCGCGGAGCGTATCTTTGCACTGCTGGATGAGGAGCCAGAGACGGACGGGGGGTATGTAACGCTGGTAAACGCAAAAAGGGAACAGGGGAAGTTAGTGGAATCCAAGGAGCGGACCGGCCTGTGGGCTTGGAAGCATTTCCATCAGGCAGACGGCACTACAGACTACATTGAACTGACAGGGGATGTGGTATTTGACGGCGTGGATTTTGGCTATAACCCAGAAAAGATTGTGCTGCATGATGTGAAGATGTATGCCAACGCGGGGCAGAAAATCGCATTCGTAGGCTCCACGGGGGCGGGGAAGACGACAATTACCAACCTTATCAACCGTTTTTACGATATCCAGGACGGCAAAATCCGTTACGACGGCATCAACATCAACAAAATCAAGAAGGCAGACCTGCGCCGTTCCCTGGGGATTGTGCTCCAGGATACCCATTTGTTTACAGATACCGTTATGGAAAATATCCGCTATGGGAAATTAGACGCTTCAGATGAGGAAGTCATCGCCGCTGCGAAACTGGCGAACGCAGACCAGTTCATCCGCAGGCTGCCGGAGGGCTACCATACGATGCTGACCGGGGATGGGGCTAACCTGAGCCAAGGCCAAAGGCAGTTATTGGCCATTGCACGCGCGGCGGTGGCCGACCCGCCTGTGCTGATTTTGGATGAGGCCACCAGTTCCATTGACACCCGTACCGAGCGGCTGGTGCAGGACGGCATGGATAAGCTGATGCAGGGCAGGACCACCTTCGTGATTGCCCACAGGCTGTCCACAGTCAAGAACAGCGACTGTATCATGGTATTGGAAAAGGGCAGGGTCATCGAACGGGGCACCCATGAAGAGCTGATTGGCCAGCAAGGCCGCTATTACCAGCTTTATACAGGGAAGACGCCGGGGTTAGGGGCTGCGGCAGAAGAATAGCCAGCGCCTGGGTAGGGTTTGATGCCAGGATATAGGATCCATGGATTTCCAGCAGGGTTTCTGCAGGGAGGTTGAAAAAAAGCCCCGTGCGTAGTAAAATAAAGTTATCTTATAATTTGATGTTTTTTATGGCCCTACGCAACATTTTGGGCAGCAAGCCGCTCTATAGATGCAAGCAGGTAAGGCTTGCCTGTAGGAATCCAACGTCCAGGCCGGCAGGAAGCAAAAGAGGGAGGTGGCACAGTTTCTGGGGGAAGCAGGGGATAGGCAGTATTGCTGGCTGGGCAGCAAGTGGGGAAAGAAAGGAAGAGAGAGTATGAAGGATATCAGGAAGAAATTCATTTTATGCCTGTTGGCATGTGTGCTGGCATTCACAGACTTACAGGCCGTATTTGCGAAGACAGTACTCCCATCGAAAGAAGCTGTCTTTACGCCGTCTGTATTGGTAAAGGAGATTACAGAGGGCATGGCCTCCGTCCCAGTGTATGTCTACGACGACACTACCCTTTATATAAAGAACGGCAGCAAGACCGTCTTCCAGAAGACCTATCCCAAGGAAGGGATTAAGACCGTGAAGATGAAAAAGCAGAAGGGCGGCAGCAAATTAAAGTTCTACCTTGTGGCAAAACGCTCAGGGAAGAAAGGCAAGACTGTCACCAGGACCGTAACCGCGCTCCCCGTAATTGCCCCCGAGAGGTTTGATGTTGCCCTCCGGGCGCCGGATCTTTGCAAATGCTCGCCTACGAATAAGAGTACGAAAATCGTGGTGATTGGTTACAAAGGCACGACCCTTGTCATCAAGAATGATAAGAAGGTGATAAAGACCGTACCCTTTAAGAAAAGCGGGGAGAAGAAGATTACCATACCCAGGCAGGATGGCGGCACGCTGTATTTCTATACCAGGAAAGGGAGCCTAAGGAGCAGCGTGGTTTCCAGGAAGGTGAAGGATGTAGTTGCCCCGGATGCACCAAAGCTGAAGGTGAAGGGCGGCAGCCTCTATGTGAAGGGGGAATTGGGGGCAAAGATTTACCTCAAGGGTAAGAAGGGCTGGAGATATGTGGGGGCAGTCCTGGGCAGCGGATGGCAGCTTGTCGGGACCGGTGCAGACGGCGGCCGTGCGGATTTCCAAGTGTACTTAAAAGATGCAGCTGGCAATAAAGGGAAGGCCGCAAAAATTAAGAACCCCAATGCCGGCATGCAGCCAGACCCTGTTGATTAGGGGATGGGATATGGCCGGGATGGCAGAATACCTAGGAGGGAGCGTGTCAGATGAGGTGTGCAAGCCCCCTGGGGTGCCATAAGGAATACTATCAAAATGCCAAAAGCCCCTCAAAGCGGAACTTGTGCCTTGAGGGGCTTTTGGCATTTTGCGCAAAGGAAACAAGCAGCCCAAAGGAAATTTTCAGGCAGTTTATGGTGTATAATTTGGGAGGGTTCAGGTATTATGTAATAGGAGGAATATTCGTAAGCCTGCGTTTCATATCTTCTGGCATTGAGTTATCCTGATAGCCATGATAAAAGTTTCGCCAATGACATCTAAATGAATAATATACATCATGATATCTTGCTATCAGATGTTTCTCGTCTTTATCAGCCATAATTGCCCTATCCAAAACATATTGGGCCTCTTTCTCTTCCAAATCCATTATACTTCCCCATCCGTAGTTGGCTTTGTGTTTAGGGTTCGGTTCGTAGATTTTCCTATTTAATTTAAGCCAATGTATATCAACATGTTCTTTTTTGGCGGCATTATCAATTTTTACATCTTTTTTAGTTGTTTCACCAAAAACGTAATCACCAGGAATTTGTTGTCCTAAAAAAGAATCCCTTGTTCCAAGGCTAAATAATAGGCTATTTGTCCTATAAGCCATTCCGCATTGGACAGATTCTATACCTTCAAAAACAAATTTATCTGTTCCACAGGTTAGGTTATTAAAGTTTGTAAAGAATGTCCTTATTGCTGTTTTATGGTTATGGTTTAGGGAGTTATTATTCTCACTAAATATTTGTGGGAAATAATATCCTGGGGCTATTTCGGAACCGGTGATTTTCCCTTGTGAACATATCTTAAAAGTTGAATCCTGCTTACGAAGATATAATAAAGTTTCGATTCCTATTTTCATTTTCTCTATAGCATCATATTTGTCTTTGAATTGGTAATGC
Source organism: uncultured Lachnospiraceae bacterium (assembly GCA_910588965.1). Taxonomy (GTDB): domain Bacteria; phylum Bacillota; class Clostridia; order Lachnospirales; family Lachnospiraceae; genus Petralouisia. The sequence goes on from CAJUSO010000011.1 coordinate 40,941, forward strand.
ATTGCTATATCATTAAAAATAATCTCCGTTTAGCTATCCTTTCAAAAAAGCTGTGTTAAAGCATTATCCCACTCATCAAAAAAACCTTCTGGCCATATGTCAATATTCCCCTCGTTATCCATTTGGGGGGAATAGATATTTGTATGATATTTTGTCCCAACATCTTCTTTCATAAAGAAAAACAGTTTTACATCGGCTGAACGGATTATTTTGTTTTTCGCTGAAATCCGTATACCGTTTAATATATGGTCGCTGTGGGTCTCAACTATAATCTGTGCACCTATCGATGCAGCTTTTGACAATAATTCCCCAATAATCCTTTGGGCTTTTGGGTGTAAATGCGCTTCTGGATTTTCAATAAGGATTAAATCATTTTTCTTTGCTTTTAATAATGCAACAAGGATCGGAAGGACGTATGTAATGCCGAATCCTACATTAATTGCCCTATACGAATTACTTACCCGATCCCTACTTTTTTCCGTATACCGTAAACCGACAGCATCTGCTTCTGCAATTGGGGATAATTGTAGGCGGAACCCCTGAAAAATTCTCTCCATCCACTTATTTATATAATAAAGCAGGTACTCATTTTTTGTTTCGTCTTGAAAGATTTTGTCTACTTTAAATGTAGCACCATACTTTTCTAAAAAATTAAGTGCATTTTCCCCATGGCTGCCTAACAAATCATCTTGGCTAATGGAAGAATAAGTGGTTTGTGGTACTATTCTTTCAGCGGATAAGTACTCAAATCCATCCTTAAAAAAATTTAAATTTATCAAGTTGCTATTTTTGTGTTCTAAGATATGAAGTATACGGTTTTCAGGAACATATTCATAAGATAACTCTAATTTTTCATTTTTTTCATTAAAAATACGATATGAAATCCCTTCATCTTTTCCTGCATGCTCATATAGCAAGTCTTTCGCAGAACCTAAGTTGATATATTTGCCGCATAGCAATAACTTATCCAAATTCCTATACTGCTCATAAGACTGGCGCAATAAAAGCAATGAATGGATGCAAGAAGATTTCCCACAGCCATTGGCACCTGCTAATATATTTAAATTGCCAAATTCAAATGTAACATCTGGCAGACACTTAAAATTAATTAATTGCATTCTAGCTATTTTCATTCAAGGCCTCCGAAATTATTTTTTGAATGGTTTCATTTCTGCGAATAAATGATCGGTATTTTCCAGATCCTATATCACTGTAAAATGAACTTTTTTTGTCTAATTCTTCAATATATAACTTTTTGACAGCATCTTTTTTTTGCACCAACAGAATTCTTTCTTGGGCATTCAACTTGGATACCCCATTTACCCATCCCTCAAATAAAGCCGTATTAATTGGCTTTATATCCTGCTCTCTTATTTTAGAGATGCGCCTAAATGCATATCTCCCAAATACACAGTATACGCATTCTAAAGATTCAAAATATAAGTCTTTGCATTGCTCGATAAAGTTATCATCCTGTTCATTTAAAAATGCCATGGCTTTATTTAAATATTCATCAATGCTGCAGTTTTTATATTCGTTCGGGCCCAAATAATGCAGTGCCAAATATCTCAATACCATCTCTCTGTCTTGCATCCGGGAGGAAGGCACATCATTTCCTGTAGCATCGCGGAAGAGTTTTGTTTCTGCCAACTCTTTTAATAGTTCGGTAGCCTTACCTTGAAATAGGGCATGCCGTATCTCCTGTGGTTCCAAAGGTAATCCAGGAGTGTTTATTCTTTTAAATAGGCTATATTTTACTTCCTCTGGCGTTTCTGGCAATATTAAATAAAAAGCTAATTGCCCTTCTTCTATTCTTCTCTGGTAAATTCGGGGTAAGTCATCCATACTGCAATCATTATAATCTGCTAAATATTCTAAATTAGCCAACCGCCATTTTTTCTCCAAAAGAAACTCATTCAATGTACACAATCTTTGTAAGCCATCTATAATTTTCCATTTATTTATATCTCTTGCATCAAAATACATTGGAGGGATCGGTAACTGGATCATTAGGGATTCTATAAGCTGGCTCTTTACAGTGTTAGTCCACAAACTACGTTTCCTTTGAAACTCTGTATCCAAATCTATCTCTTTGTATTTTAATTTTTTGATTATGGCTTCAACGCTCAATGTTTTAGGCATAATAGATATTTTACTAGAATCTAATATCATATTTCGCTGTTCTGTGGAATCTACAATTAGACTAAGGCTCCTTTCTTCTATCAATTCGATAATTTCATTATATTTCTCTTCCGAATGTATCCCCAAATCATTCAATAGTTGTGTAATCGTTGTTGTTTTTATGTTACCGTACTCTTTTCTGGCGTTTAACATTTTCTCTACATTTTCTTTGATATCTATATCCATAATTTTTACCTTTATTTAGTAAACATATTTGTAGGAACATTTCTATTATACCCTTAAAATATAGTTTTGTCACAAGAAATCACAAAATTTTCCATCCTCTCCTTTGTGTTTGTACAAGATTTTTTACTTGCAGATAAAAAATAAAAAAATATGCAACATTTTACAAGGGAAATGCCTCTTATATAAACAAGGCGTTTATTTTCCCCGTCTTTATATGGTAAGATGCTTACAGCAAAGAAGCATGGGGGAGGGGGCTTAGGTTACAAGAAAAGATAGTACAACCCCGGGTATTTTCCGGAATATCCTTGAAGTATTCCAATAGGGCATGCAACATTTTCAGCGGGGGACGGCTCTTAAAAGGCAAGGGAGAGGCGTAAGTCTGTCAAGCTTGCCGGAGAGGACAGGTAGATTTATGGAAGAGTTTATGCAATATTATGAGAAAGTATATCCACAGTTATACCGGACTGCCCTGTTCTATCTGCAGAACCAGCAAGAAGCAGAGGATGCAGTGCAGGATGCAGTGCTGGCAGCTTATGAGAAATTCCACCAGCTTCGGGACAAGGAGAAATTCGCCCCGTGGATTATGCAGATTTTAGTGAACCGGTGCCGGAGGCGTATGAAGTCCTGGTTCCGTAAGGAGAAGGGCATAGAGGACATTTCCCCTTCCCAAGAGATGGAATTGTCAAAAGCCCCGGACTTTGCCATGGCGTCGGCAGTAAGGCAGGTATTTGGGGAATTAAAGGAAGAGGAACGCGTGATTGTGGCCTTATCTGTTTTCGGTGGGTATACCGGGGAAGAAATCGCAGGCATATTAGGGAAGAACCACAGCACAATCCGTTCCAAGTATCGGAGGGCGCTCCAGAAAATGAGAAAGAAATTGGAGGTGTGAGGATGGGAAAGCGCGAAGGAATGGTAAGAAGGGAAGAAGATGCCATAAAGCAGTCCCTGCAGAAAGCGGCGGAAGCGGAACAGATACCAGAGAGCCTGCAGCCGAAGCAGATGGAAGCTTGGCTTAAGGAAGCAGCGGCCAGGAAGGGGCTCCCAGGGCAAGAAGCGCCTGCCAGGCCAGAGGGAGGGCAGGGCAGCCCGCATCCTACCAGGCCAAAGAAGCATTACCGTAAATGGTGGTATGGGACGGCGGCAGCAGCCTGCCTGGCAGCCGTTTTATTGGTGGCAGGGCGTTCCCACAGTTGGAAGACAGAACTATCTGATTCGGATCCAGGCAGGATGGAAGAGGAGATATATTTGGGCAGCGATGAGGGAGAAGGCGTAATGGAAGACAACGCATCTGGCAGCCTTAAGGAAGGGACTACCTACCAGGAGCTCTACCAATCCTTTTGTAAATCCTGGGAAAAACAGGCACAAATGTCTACGGAGGGGGAGAGGGGGCAAGAGTTAGAAGAAACGCAGGAAGCAGCTGCGGAAGAAGATTCAATAGCGCTGGGGATTGAAATGGGAATGGATGCAACGGATGATGCGGCAGCCGACGCGGCAGCCGGATCCACGTCGGAAGGCCAGGCGGAACTATCTGGGGATTATGGCAGGACGAACCAGCAGGAAGAAGGGGTAGAGGAAGCGGATATCATCAAAAATGACGGCAGGTATCTTTACCGTCCCATCACGATAGATGATAGGGCAGGCAGGGAAGCCGTGCAGATTACAGATACCAAAGGAGGCCTGCAGAGGGCGGCTTTGATAAGGGGGTTTTCAGGGGGGCGCATCAATGAAATTTATGTATGGAAGGATACTTTGGTGGTCGTGGAAACGGGATGGGCTGACACAGGCAGCGGCACGGCGGAAGGGGTGGTTAGGGATGATGTGGCGTACGAAGGCTCCCAGGCCCCTTTCAGCAGGATCCACATTTATGATATCAAAGACCGCACCAAGCCCAAGAAATTCCATGAATTTACCATAAAGGGCAGTTATCAGGATTCACGGATTTCTGATGGGTATCTCTATCTTTTTGCTGGGTACGATGCTAGCAAGCCCAGGATGGAGATGGATTATAGGGCGTATGTCCCGGAAGTGGACAACGAGCCTCTGGAGGAAGGACGGATTTACCTTCCAGAAGAAACGGAGGACACCTCCTATCTGGTGATGGCGTCCATTGATATGGGGCAGCCGGACGCATTTACGGATACCAAGGCCATTGTGTGCCAGCCAGGCCATTTTTATGTGAGCACGGGCAACATATATATAGCAAACACCAGGTATGCAGGCCATAGCCAGGAAGGGACGGTAAGCGACAGCACGCAGATTTACCGCTTTTCCTATCAGGACGGGAAAATGGAAAAAGAAGCAGAGGGCACGGTCAAAGGGACCCTCCGGGATGATTTTGCCATGAACGAGCACAAGGGTTATCTCCGCCTGGTCACCACAGTGGAGGAAGTGACCGTGTCAAAAGTGGTGGACGACATCACAGGGGAGGAGATTGGAACTAGCAGCGTAGGGATGCCTGACACCAACAGCCTGTATGTGTTGGATATGGATTTGGAGGTTGCCGGGAAAATAGAAAACCTTGCCAAGGATGAGAAGGTCTATTCTGCAAGGTTTATGGGGGATACAGGTTATTTTGTTACCTTCCGCCAGGTGGATCCCCTGTTTTCCGTAGATTTGTCTAACCCCCAGGAACCGAAAATCCTGGGTGAACTGAAAATCAGCGGTTTCTCAGAATACCTGCATTTCTATACGGGCAGCCAGCTCCTTGGCATCGGCATGGAAGCGGATGAAAATACAGGGGCTACAGATGGGCTGAAGCTGACGATGTTCGATATTTCAGATCCGGCAGACGTAAAGGCGCAGTCCACCATGCACCTGGAAGAATATGGCTATGCAAACGCCCTGTACGATTATAAAGCGGTTTTCATCGATCCGGGGAAGAACCTGTTTGGCTTTGCTGCTGAAAGCTATGAAGGGGATTATGCCGTCCGGTATCTGCTGTTTTCTTATGAGGACGGAGGATTCAAGAAACGCATGGAACTGGAGTGCGCAGATTTGGGAACGGATGGTTCAGACAGCCTGCGGGGGACTTATATTGGGGATGTGTTCTACCTCATGTATGGCAGCGGGAGAGTGGAGTCTTACCGACTGGCAGACGGGAGCAAGATGGGGGAACTGCTCCCGCCCGGGGAGGATTGAGCCATGGGAGGATGGAATGGCGATGGGTTAAGGGGATATAACGTTTACAAAGGATAAAATTCCGCTTTCCTTTGCCGGAACACTGTGTAATACCGGAACCCTGCCTCCGTTAAAAGGGCAGGGACTTTTTCAAATGCAAAAGCCACATGTTCCGCCTTATGTGCATCTGCCCCCACAGTTATGATTTCCCCGCCCAGTTCCCGGTAACGTTTCAGGATCTGTTCCGTGGGGTGCGGGTGCCCTAAGCCATATTTGAAGCCCGCAGTATTAATCTCGATGCCTTTCCCCTTCTGTATCAATACCCGCAGGATTTCATCTATCACATCTGCAAATTTCCCATAAGAATAAAACTGGTTCTGGTTGGGGCCGTACCTTACGATGTAGTCAATGTGGCCGTAGACGTCAAAACAGTCAAATACCGCCAGGTTTTCTAAAATAGACTCAAAGTATCCGCGGTAAGCAGCGTCTTCTTCCTTTCCCTGGAAATATTCCGGGTAATAAGGATCCATCCCATGTACCAGATGGGAAGAGCCAATGACAAAATCCAGCGGGTAAGCGGCTGTGACGCCAGGCAGCTTATCCTTAAGGTGTACCTGCAGGCCTAGTTCCATCCCTATCCGGATGGGGAATATCCCTTGGAATTCTGCCTGGATGGCTGTCATTTTCTGGTAATATTCCGGCAGGCTGAAGAAAAATGCCTGGGGCTTGTCACAGGGGTAATCTATATCCATATGGTCTGTAAAGCAGATGCCAGCCAGGCCGGCGTCCTTGGCCGCCTTTATCATTTCATGGATGCCTGCCTCGCTGTCACTGGAAAAATATGTGTGCATATGCGTATCCCAAAGCATAATGCCCTCCTTCCTAATAGCTGGACGCTATAGTGTCTAATACGCCCTTTATCTCTTCCCCCCAGCTGGCAATCAGCCGGTCTAAGGACCATGCTGCGTTGGCGGGGCTGGTGGAGGGGAGCCTGCGGATGGTGCAGGTCTCTTTCCAGTCCTTCCAATCCCCAGGGCATTTTTCCTGCAGCAGGGGAAGGGCATATTTCCCATAGAATTCGCAGGCCTTGTTCCCATTCCCAAAAATTGCACGGATCTGCGTCCCTTTTAAAACCTGATAGATATCCGAGGGGACGACGTTCCGTATGCTGCTGTCAGAAGACCCCATAATCTCGCAGCTTTGGATGACGTCCCAAATGGCAATCCCATGCTGCAGCAATAACCGTTTCTTTTCTGCTATTTCCCCTGGCACCTTCTCCCCCGTAATTGCCGCCAGTACCTTCCAGAAACGGTTCTGCGGATGCCCATAGTAAAAATGCTGTTCCCTGGATTTTACCGAGGGAAAGGTTCCCAAAATAAGGATTCTGGAATCCTTATTAAAAACCGGCTGAAACTCATGCGTATGCTGTTGATACTCTGCCATAGGAAAATTCCTCTCTTATCATTGATTATGTCTTTACAATTACTCAAAATCCATTATAATCAAAGTATCGGCAAATTTCCAGTAGAAATTTCAGTATCTGTACAGGGCGCTGCGGGTTTGGCTGCGGTTCGCAGTGTAACAACCGCCCCCGCCCCGATACGATCTTCCCGCAGGATGCGCGGCCTGGCGCTTTCTGTAAGGAAAAGACGCAGGTTACGCAGATATGGGGTGTGCCGGATATATTAGACAGGCCTAGGGGGTAGCCTATGGAAGATGCGTATATATTGCAGATGGAGGGTTCCAAGTTCCAGGATTTATACCTGTGCCATTGCGGCATATCGGAATGCAGGGCAGGGCATAGCTTTGGGCCTGCCGTCCGCCCGAATTATATCATCCATTATATTTTATCCGGAAAAGGCATTTTCCAGGTGGGTGACTGTAAGTACTGCCTGTGCCAGGGGCAGGGGTTTTTGATTGAGCCGGAGACGGTTACGTTTTACAAAGCGGACAGGCAGCAGCCCTGGACGTACCTTTGGGTGGCCTTTGATGGGCAGCGGGCCAAGGCGCACCTGCAGGACTTAGGGATGGACAGTGCGCATCCGATTTTCCAGAACGGGCAGGGGGAAGCCATGCGGGAGGTTGTGCTGCGTATGCTAAAGCAGAATTCATTTTTTCAGGAACACCAGTATCATCTCCAAAGCCTGCTCTATGAGTTCTTTGCGGTGCTGGCCAGGAATGTACAGCAGATGGAGGGGATTGCCAGGGGGGAGAAGGAGAGCATATATGTGCAGCAGGCAGTTGCATTTATCCGCAACAATTTTTCCAGGGGGATTGGGGTGGCGGATATCGCAGGGCATGTCTGTATTAGCCGCAGCTATCTCTATAAGCTGTTTGAGGAATATTTAGGGGTGTCGCCCAAGGAGTTCCTGACCCAGTTCCGGATTACCAGGTCCAAAGACCTCCTTACGGTGACGGATTTGTCTGTAGAAGGGGTGGCCATGTCCTGCGGCTATGGGGACGCCATGGTGTATTCGAAGACGTTTAAGAGGATTATGGGGGTCCCGCCCAGCGTTTACCGCAAGGAGAACCGCAGGGATGTGCAGGAGCGGCTGTTGGGGCAGGAACAGAGGATAAAGGATATTATGAAACATTTCGACTGATTAATGATACAAAAGTTTCTATTCGGATTCTCTGGGCGCTGTTTATAATGGGTGTAATTGCAAAGGCAGGCAGTGCCGGAAATCACGAAAGCAGGAATGGAGGAAAATATGGGTATCGTATATCACAAATCATCAAAAACATTTCATCTGTTTAACGGGGAAATCAGCTACCTTATGATTGTCTTGGAAAATGGGCATTTGGGGCAGCTCTATTTTGGGAAAGGGATGCATGACAGGGAGGATTTTTCAAATTTGCTGGAATTGGCCCCCCGGGCGATAGCGGCCTGCCCCCGGCTGGGGGATAAGGTATTTTCACTGGAACATGTGAAGCAGGAGCTGCCTTCTTATGGATCTGGGGATTTCCGCAGCCCCGCAGTGGAAATACAGCAGGAGAATGGGAGCAGGATTTCGGACTTCCAGTACCAGGGCTACCGCATAGAGCCTGGCAAGCCAAAGCTTGCGGGGCTTCCCGCCACTTATGTGGAAGATCCCGGGGAGGCGGAGACCCTTGTGGTAGAGCTGAAAGACCAAGTGACAGGGATGAAGGCAGAGCTTTCCTATACTATTTTTGCCCAGGGAGGCCTGTTGGCCAAAAGTGTCCGTTATGTCAATGAGGGCGGGGAGCCTGTGCGCCTGGAACGTGCCATGAGCCTGTGCCTGGATTTGCCGGACTGCAGGTATGAATGGGTGCAGCTGTCCGGCGCTTGGGCAAGGGAACGGCATATCATTGCCCGTAAGCTTGCAATGGGCGTGCAGTCCATTGGCAGCATGCGCGGCAGTTCTTCGCACCACCACAATCCCTTTTTGGTTTTGAAGCGGCCTGACGCCACAGAGGAGCATGGGGAAGCCATTGGGTTCAGTTTTGTCTACAGCGGCAATTTCCTGATGCAGGCAGAGGTGGATGCCCATGACAGCACCCGGGTGCTGGTGGGGCTCCATCCCGATACGTTTGCCTGGAAGCTGGAGCCAGGGGAGTCCTTCCAGGCTCCAGAGGCTGTCATGGCATATAGCTGCCAGGGGCTGAACGCCATGAGCCAGGACTTCCACCGTCTGTACCGGACCCGCCTGGCCAAGGGCTATTGGCGGGATAGGGTGCGGCCAATCCTGATTAATAACTGGGAGGCCACATATTTTGATTTTACAGAGGAAGCGCTGCTGGAGATTGCAAGGAAGGCCGCTGAGTGCGGCGTAGAACTGTTTGTGCTGGATGACGGCTGGTTCGGTAAAAGGAGCAGCGAGTTTGCCGGGCTGGGGGACTGGGTAGCGAATAAAAGCCGCCTGCCCCATGGGATTGCTGGTCTGGCAGAGCGTATCGAAGGCCTTGGGATGAAGTTTGGCCTTTGGTTTGAGCCGGAAATGGTGAACCTGGATTCTGATTTGTACCGCAGCCACCCGGATTGGATCCTGGAGGTGCCAAAACGGATAAAGAACCATGGCAGGAACCAGTTTGTCCTGGATTTTTCCAGGGCGGAGGTAGTGGACGCCATCCATGGCATGATGGTAAAGATCCTGCGGGAAGCAAAGGTTTCCTATATCAAATGGGATATGAACCGCAGCATTACGGAATGCTACAGCAAGGCATTGCCGCCAGACCAGCAGGGCGAGGTGTTCCATCGCTATATCCTGGGCGTCTATGAACTGTACAGGCGGCTGACAGAAGAGTTCCCGCATATCCTTTTTGAGTCCTGCGCCAGCGGCGGGGGCAGGTTTGACCCGGGCATGCTCTACTATGCGCCCCAGGGATGGGTAAGTGATGATACAGATGCGGTGGAACGAATGAAAATTCAGTATGGTACGTCCTTGTGCTATCCGATTAGCAGCCTCGGCGCCCATGTTTCCGTCATCCCCAACCATCAGGTGTCCCGCAGCACGCCTTTCCACACTAGGGCAAATGTGGCTTATTTTGGGACCTTTGGTTATGAACTGGATCTGAACAGCCTGACAGAAGAAGAAATCCAAGAGGTGAAGAAGCAGGTTTCCTTTATGAAGGAATACCGCAGCATCTTGCAGTTTGGCACATTTTACCGCCTAAAGAGCCCCTTTGAAGGGAACGAGATGTCCTGGATGGTGGTGAGCCCAGACAAAAAGACAGCCCTTGTAGGGTGGTACCGCGTCCTGAACCAGGTGAACGCCCGGTTCACCCGCATACCGCTTGCAGGCCTGTGCCCTGATTTCTGTTACGAAAACAGTTTTGACGGCTCCAGGCATTTCGGGGATGAACTGATGGGCTTTGGGCTGATTACTTCCGATGTGACTGCCGGGGAAGTGCCGCCGGACAGGGATCCTTCCTGTGACTTTGAATCCAGGATTTATGTGTTAAAGGCAGTGGAGGGATAAGCATGGCGCAGGACAAAGGAAAACGGCTCAGCCAGTATGTGGGGGATTACGTGGTGTTCGATCTGGAGACCACGGGTATCCGCTGGCAAACAGATGAAATCATAGAAATATCTGCCATCCGGGTGCAGGGGCATCAGCCAGCGGCCCAGTACAGCACGCTGGTCAATCCCCAGAGGCATATCCCGGCGGGCGCTTCCAAGGTCAACCACATCACAGATGGGATGGTCAAGGATGCGCCCCTGCTGGGGGAGGCTATGGACGGCTTTTTGGAGTTCATCGGGGACAGCATATTGGTGGGGCATAATATACATACCTTTGACATGAAATTTATCAGCCAGGCAGCCATGCGCTTGTATGGGAAGGAAATCGGGAATGACTACATTGACACCCTGTTTCTGGCAAGGCAGTGCCTGCCGCAGCTTCCCCACCACAGGCTTTTGGATGTGGCAGGGCATTTCGGCATCAGTACCAGCGGCGCCCACCGGGCGCTGCAGGACTGCAGGATGAACCAGGAATGCTATGAGAAATTAGGGGGGATGCTGCAGGCGAGGAATCCAAAAGAGCCTGAGGTGCTTTGCCCGAGGTGCGGGGCAGGGATGGTCAGGCGTAAGGGAATGTATGGTGAGTTCTATGGATGCAGCAGCTTCCCAGGCTGCAGGGGAACCAGGAAAATTTAAGGGTATGGGAGAATTATGAGAAGAAGGAAAAAAAGGAAGAACCGTTTTTTGATGGGACTGGCAGGCAGCTTTTTGCTGCTGGCAGCCCTTTTGGCCGTGTACCAATCGAAGAGCCTATTCCAGCCGGCCTTACCTGGGACGGAAAGCAGCCGGGAGCCAGGCGTGGAAGGTGCAGGCGGCCAGGGGGGAGGCGCTGACCGCACAGGGAACGGCCAAGGGCAAGAGGCAGGAGGGAATGGGCTAGGAGGCAGCCAGGGCCGAGAGGCAGGAGGGGAAGGAGCCGGCCAAGGGGGGAGTGCAGATGGGCTAGGAGGCAGCCAGGGCCAAGAGGCAGGAGGGGAAGGAGCCAGCCAAGAAGGGAGTGCAGATGGGCTAGGGGACAGCCAAGGGGGGAGTGCAGATGGGCTAGGAAACGGGCAAGGGCAAGAGGCAGGAGGGGAAGGAGCCGGCCAGGGCGGAAGTGCGGATGGGACAGGAAGCGGCCAAAAGCCAGAAGCAGGAATGGCAGGAGCCGGTCAAGGCACGGGGTTTGGCGCTGTAAGTGAGGAGGAAGAAAAGGCCTTACAGGAAAGAGCCCAGGAAAAGCTTGCCTCCATGAGCCTGGAGGAAAAGGTAGCCCAGCTTTTCCTGATTACGCCGGAGGCCCTGACCGGGGCAGGGTCTGTGACGCAGGCAGGAGAAGCGACCAAAGCGGCATTGGGCCAATACCCTGTGGGCGGCCTGATTTATTTCCAGGGGAATATTGTATCGGAGCCCCAAGTTACGGAGATGGTTAAGAAGCAGCAGCAATTTTCCCAAGAGAGGATTGGCCTGCCGCTTTTGGTTTCCGTGGACGAGGAAGGGGGGCAGGTAACCCGTGTGGCTTCCTGCGCCAATATTGACGTGCCGGAATTTGAAGACAATGCCCAAATTGGGGCTTCCGGGGATGCATCCAGGGCGTATGCTTCCGGGGATGCGATTGGCGCCTATCTAAGCCGGATGGGCTTTAACCTGGATTTTGCGCCTGTGGGGGATACCCTGACCAACCCGGACAATACTGTGGTGAAGCGGCGGTCCTATGGGAGCGACCCCCAGGCTGTTGCTGAAATGGCAGCCCAGAACCTTAAGGGGCTGGAATCCCACCGGGTGTATGGATGTATCAAGCATTTCCCAGGCCATGGGGCTACGCTGGGGGATACCCATAATGGCTACGCCTATACGGATAAGACCTGGGAGGAACTGGAAAACAGCGATTTCATCCCATTTAAGAGGTGTATGGCAGAAGGGATTTCCTTTGTGATGGTAGGGCATATTTCCCTGCCCCAGGCAACCGGGGATGATGTGCCTGCGTCCTGTTCCCAGGCAGTTATCCAGGATTACCTGCGGGGGGAATTGGGATATGATGGGATTGTGCTGACAGACGCGCTGAACATGGGGGCGGTGGTAGAGCAGTATACATCTGCCCAGGCGGCTGTGAAAGCGTTTTTGGCAGGCAGCGACATGCTGCTGATGCCGGCAGATTTCCGGAGCGCTTACCAAGGGATGTTAGACGCCCTGGCGCAGGGGGCAATCACAGAGGAAAGGCTGGATGCGTCCGTGATGCGGATACTTAAGGTAAAGATGCGGCTCTAGGAAGCATGGGAGGAGCCAGCTGCCGTAGCATGTATACGGATAAAGTCGTATGGAAATAGTGAGGTACAAGGATTATGAAATCATTAGTAATAGCAGAAAAACCAAGCGTTGGCAGGGATATCGCCAGGGTCTTGGGGTGTAAGCAGGGCGGGAATGGCTTCCTGGAAGGGAAGGATTACGTGGTGACATGGGCATTGGGCCATCTGATTGAGCTTTCAGACCCAGAAAGCTATGGGGAGCAATGGAAGGTTTGGAAAATGGAAACCCTCCCGATGCTCCCGGAGCGGCTGGAAATCCAAGTCATTAAAAAGACGGGGAAGCAGTACCAGACGGTGAAAACCCAGATGCATCGGAAGGATATCAAGGAAATCATTATTGCTACGGATGCCGGCCGGGAAGGGGAGCTGGTAGCCCGCTGGATTATCAAGAAAGCCGGCGTTAAAAAACCTATGAAGCGCCTTTGGATTTCTTCTGTGACAGATAAGGCCATCCGGCAGGGGTTTTCCCAGCTGAAGGATGCCAGGGAATACCAAAAGCTTTATGAGGCGGCCGTTGCAAGGGCGGAGGCAGACTGGCTGGTGGGGCTGAACGCTACCAGGGCGCTTACGGTAAAACACAATGCCCAGCTATCCTGCGGCCGTGTCCAGACCCCTACCCTTGCTATGATTGCAAAGCGCCAGGCGCAGATAAAAGCGTTCCAGCCCAAGGAGTACTATGGTCTAAAAGTAAAAGGCGCAGACGCCTCCTGGAACTGGAAATCCAAGGACAACAGTACGTCCACCTTTTCCAGGGAAGAGATAAAAAAGGCGGCGGAAAAAATTACAAACAGCACAGGAACGGTACAGGAAGTCAGGAAGAAACAGCAAAAATCCTATGCGCCCCAGTTATATGACTTGACTTCCCTGCAGCAGGATGCAAACCGCATGTTTGGGTTTTCTGCAAAGCAGACGCTGGATTTTATGCAGCGCCTCTATGAGCATTATAAGGTGGTTACCTATCCACGGACGGATTCCCGTTACCTGACGGCAGATATCGTAGATACCCTGCAGGAGCGGGTAAAGGCCTGCCGCGGGGGGGCTTATACGCCGGTCTGTGCCAAGCTTCTGAAAGCCCCTATCAAGGGGAACAAATCCTTTGTGGATGACAAGAAGGTCTCAGACCATCATGCCATTATCCCTACGGAGCAGGGCATCCGCTTAAGCGAGCTGGATTATGGGGAGCGGAAAATCTATGAACTGGTAGTATCCCGTTTCCTGGCAGCCCTCCTGCCGCCTTGCGAGTACCAGCAGACGGAGGTGGTAGCCTTTTGTAACGGCGAACGCCTCACCTTGAAGGGGAAAGTCATAGAGAAGCCAGGCTGGCAGGAAATCAAGGCCTTGCAGGAAAGCAGCGGCATAGCTGGGGAGGAAGAAGAGGGGGAAGAACCTGCGGCAGGCAGCATCCCGGATTTTTCCCAAGGGCAGAAAATCCGTTTTGGGGAAGCGAAAATAACAGAAGGCAAGACAAAGCCCCCTGTGCCCTTTACGGAAGCCACCCTTCTGGCCGCGATGGAAAACCCTGTCAAATATATGGAAAGCACGGACCAAAGCCTGAAAAAGACCCTGGGGGAAACAGGGGGGCTTGGTACAGTCGCCACCAGGGCGGATATTATTGAAAAGCTTTTCAACAGCTTTATGATTGAGAAAAAAGAACAATACATCCACCTGACCTCTAAGGGCAGGCAGGTGCTGGAACTAGCCCCCCAAGGCTTAACCTCCCCGGAACTGACGGCGCGGTGGGAGCAGGAACTTGCAGATATTGCCAAAGGGAAAGCCAAAAAGAAGGACTTTGAAGCAGAGATTCGCAGCTATACGGTGGATATCGTCAAAGACATCGCCGCTTCCTCCAAAACCTACCGCCACGACAACCTGACCAGCAAGAAATGCCCGGACTGCGGGAAACTCTTGTTAGAGGTCAACCACAAAAACGGGCGGATGCTGGTATGCCAGGATAGGGAGTGCGGCTACCGCAAGACCCTATCCCGCGTGACGAATGCCCGCTGCCCCCAGTGCCACAAAAAGATGGAACTGGTAGGGGAAGGGGACGGCCAGAAATTTATCTGTGCCTGCGGCTACCGGGAGAAGCTTTCTGCTTTTGAGAAACGCAAAAAGGAAAGCGGCGGCGGCGTTTCCAAAAAGGATGTGGCCAATTATATGAATAAAATGAAAAAAGAAGCAAAGGAGCCTGTGAACAATGCCTTTGCGGATGCTTTTGCCAAGCTGAAGCTATAGCCGCTGCTTGGCAAAAGGCAGGGACCTGGAGCCAGAACCCTTGCGGTTATGGCCCCAGAAGTGATATATTGCGGCATCAAAAGCCATAGAATAAAACGGAAGGAAAAAAGACCCAAAAGGAGGAACTAGATGAAAGTATTAATGCTCAACGGGAGCCCGCGGCCTAACGGCAACACCTCAGTTGCCCTCCATGAAATGGAAAAAGTATTCCAAGCCGAGGGGATAGAATCTGAGATCCTGCAGGTTGGCGGCATGGATATCCGAGGCTGCATCGCCTGCGGAACCTGTTCCCAAACGGGGAAATGCGTTTTTTTGGACGCCGTAAATGAGACGGCGCCCAAATTCCAGGAGTGCAGCGGCCTGGTGGTGGGCAGCCCTGTCTACTATGCATCTGCAAATGCTACCCTGACGGCCTTTTTGACAAGGCTCTTTTACAGCGCCCATTTTGACAAATCCATGAAGGTAGGCGCAGCCGTGGTAGCCGCACGGCGCGGCGGCCTTTCCACGGCCTTTGACGGGCTGAACAAATTTTTTACGATTTCAGGGATGCCAGTCGCTTCCAGCCAATACTGGAACAGCATCCATGGCAAGCTGCCGGGGGAAGCCAGCCAAGACGCCGAGGGACTTCAGATTATGCGGACGTTGGCAAGGAACATGGCCTTTTTGATGAAGAGCATCGCCCTCGGGAAAGAAGCCTACGGCATCCCAGCCAAGGAGCCTGCCACCCCGACGGATTTCATCCGCTAAAGGGGGCAAAAAGAGGGACAGCGTTTTATTAATGCCCGGATAAGTCATAATCCCCAGAGTCTGTTCATACATTGTAAAAAAACAGTATATGGGGAATTTCGTTGAAAGGTTACATAGAAGAACGGGCAGTTAATATTGCTAATTATATAATTGAGGAAAACGCGACAGTCAGGCAGACGGCAAAAAGGTTTGGGATTAGTAAAAGCACAGTACATAAGGACGTAACAGAACGTTTGATGCAAATCAACCCAGCCCTTGCCAGCCAGGCCCGGAGGGTTTTGGATGTAAATAAATCAGAACGGCATATCCGCGGCGGGCTGGCAACCAAGGAAAAATACCTGCACCAAAGAGGCATGGGATAGAAAGCTTGGGATACCTGGGAAAAAGACGGCACGGGCAGCCCTGCGTCCAGGCAGGCCTGTTTGTGCCAATGCGCAAAAAGGAATGGGTATCCCATTGGCCCTGGGGGAGGGGTTATCTCTGGGGATGGGGCAGGTGCATTTCCCTTAAAAGGAACAAGAGGGAACCAACAAAAAGGAAGATGCTGATTATCTGGGAAGTGGATAGGCCGGCAATCATGCCGCGTGCCTGGTCATACCGCATATATTCAAGGAAAAAGCGGGCAATGGAGTAGGCTGCCAAATATACCCACACGCTCATATATCCTTTTAACCGCCGGCTGAAGGCTACCAGGCAGATGCCGATGGTAAATTCAAAAAGCGCTTCTGCAAGCTGTACCGGAAAAAGAGGGGTCTGGTTTGGGGCAAAGGCAGATTGGGTATAGGTGACGGAAAAAGGCCCGGTGTAAGGCCGCCCATAACAGCATCCTACCAGGAAGCACCCAATCCTGCCGAAAGCGTGCGCAATAGGCAGGCAGCCGATACATGGCTGGACATATGCCGATACAGGGATATGGAGTTTTTTCTGGCAAAACAGCAAAGTGGGAAGGGCAGCGGTAACGCCGCCTAAAAAAACAAATCCCCCGCTCATGAGGGCGCTGATATAAACAGGATCTTGCAGCCTGGAAAAATCTATATCTGGGAAGGAAACAGCCAGATATAATATTTTGGCGCCCAAAATCCCAGATAGGCCGGAAATAGAGCATAGGATAATGAAATAATCCAAAACCAGCCCAAACCGCTTTATCTGCAGATAGGCAAAAAAAGAGCCGGCCAAAAGCCCAAGGACAATCATTAGGCCATAATAAGCAATAAAATGGCCAAAAAAATAAAAACCAATCTCACCCATAAGAAACCTTTCTAATGAGGGAAAGCGATGACAAGTTTCCATGTCATCGCTTCTGTATGATATCTGGCGTATTATAGGGACGCCAGGCCGCCAATACATGCTACACAGGCAATATAGAATAACAGGCACAGAATCGTTCCGACAATGGAGCAAACCAAGCCGGCGGTTGCCATCCCCCTTTTCTCAGGCGGGGCGGTGCTCCTCCCGATTGCGCCAAGGATAATACCGATAATGCCTACGACTGCGCCGGCCCATCCTAATATCCCGATGCTAAATACGCCAATTATAATTGCAATGATGCCTAAAACCAATGATGCAATTCCCATGCTTACCCTCCTTTCTTTCCTCCAAAAACATATTTTGCTATGTAGATGAAATGGGTTTACCCCATTCAGTTTTTTATTATAATATAACGGCTCTGTTTTGTCTATGTTTTGGGTATATTGTATATAATATTTTACCTGATGATAAAAAAGATAAAATATATCAATAAAACTGATTAAAATTATCACTATACAAGGGAAACAAACTATGGTAAGATTAAACCCGTAAATGCGATGAAAAGGAATAGTAGCTGCAAAGGAACTTACAGAGAGCCATTGGCGGTGGGAAATGGCAGGGGCGGTGCAGTGAACTGGCCTTGGAGCTTCTTGGCTGAACTGGTTCCCAGCAGGGTTCCCATAAGCCGGGACGGGGTCTCCCGTTACAGGGATAGGCGTAGATGCGCCGATAAGTGCATGTAAATGAAATACATGAAGTAGAGTGGTACCGCGCAGGGTATTTTTATCTTTCGTCTCTATTATCCGTCAGGGGTAATGGGAATGGAAGTTTTTTTATATTATAAGGATTTTTCGCGCCCTTAAATATCTTGCAGCAGAATTAGGGAGGGATTAGGACATGGAGAACTATGGAAAATACGAGAGGCAATATTTTATGCCCCCAGAAGTAACCTATGACTGGGTAAAAAAAGAGTACATCACATCACCGCCGGTATGGTGCAGCGTTGATTTGCGGGATGGGAACCAGGCCTTGATTGAGCCTATGAGCCTGGAAGAGAAGCTGGAGTTTTTCCAGTTGTTGGTAGATGTGGGCTTTAAGGAAATTGAAGTGGGGTTCCCGGCAGCTTCAGAAACGGAATATAATTTTATGCGGGCGCTGATTGACCGGGATATGATACCAGATGACGTGACGGTACAGGTGCTGACCCAGGCCAGGGAGCATATTATCCGCAAGACCTTTGAGGCTGTAGAAGGCGCCCCCCATGCAGTGGTGCACCTCTATAACTCCACCTCTGTGGCACAGAGGGAGCAGGTGTTTAAGAAGGGCAAGGAGGAAATTAAGCAGATTGCCGTGGACGGCGCAAAACTGCTGAAAAAGCTGGCTGAAGAGACAGAAGGCAATTTTACCTTTGAATACAGCCCGGAGAGTTTCTCCGGCACGGAGGTGGATTATGCGCTGGATGTATGCAACGCTGTCCTTGACGTATGGAAGCCTGGCCCAGGCAGTAAGGCTATCATCAATCTGCCCACTACCGTGGAAAACGCCATGCCCCATATTTTCGCAGGGCAGGTAGAATACATGAGCAAGCATATGAAATACCGGGAGCATGTAGTGCTGTCACTGCACCCGCACAATGACAGGGGCGTAGGCATCTGCGATGCGGAATTTGGCATACTGGCAGGGGCAGACAGGATTGAGGGGACCCTGTTTGGGAATGGGGAACGCACCGGGAACGTGGATATCGTGACCCTTGCCATGAATATGTTTTCCCATGGGGTAGACCCTAAGCTGGATTTCAGCAATATGTCCAAGATTGCAGAGACCTATGAACGGTGCACCCGCATGCAGGTATCCCCCAGGCAGCCCTATGCCGGCGAGCTTGTGTTTACGGCATTTTCCGGATCCCATCAGGATGCCATCGCTAAGGGCATGGCCTGCCGGGATAAGAATCCAGAAGGCGCCTGGACGGTGCCGTACCTGCCCATTGACCCCAAAGATGTGGGGCGTACTTACGATTCAGATGTCATCCGCATCAACAGCCAGTCCGGCAAAGGCGGCGTGGGCTATATCCTGAAACAGAATTATGGGATTACCATCCCGGATAAAATGAAGGAAGAGGTAGGCTATATGGTTAAGGGCGTGTCAGACCGCCGCCATATGGAACTGTCCCCGCAGCTGATATACCAGATTTTTGAAGAGCACTATGTGGGCTGCATGCCTTATTTCCAAATCCCGGAATGCCATTTCCGCCAGAAAGACGGGATCCTGGCAGAGGCAGTGATTTCCCATGGCGGCCAAGTGCGCAGCGTCGCAGGGAATGGGAATGGGCGCCTGGACGCTGTCAGCAACGCCTTAAAGCAGTATTTCAACATTAGCTATGAACTGTCCGTATATGAGGAGCATTCCCTGTCCAAGGGATCTTCTGCAAAGGCCATGTCCTATGTGGGGATTTCCTGTAACAACCGCCTGTATTGGGGCGTTGGGATTGATGAGGATATCATCAAGTCATCCATTGAGGCCTTGTGCGTGGCCGTGAATAAGCTAGAGCAGATCCAGCAGGACAGCCATTGCCGGGATGAGAGGCTGAATGAGATTATGAATTATATCCAGGAGCATTACCTGGGCGTGACTTTGGATGCCCTTGCAGAGAAGATGCATCTGTCAAAGCCTTACCTCTCCAAGTACATCAAAGAGAAATCAGGGAAGACTTTTGGCGAGATTGTCAAAAACGTACGGATGAAGAAGGCACGGACGCTGCTGAAAAACAGCAGCATGACGGTGGAGAACATTGCAGAGAGCGTAGGATACCAGAATGTAGAGCATTTTAACCGTCTATTTAAGAAAAAATATGAATTAACGCCGGTGCAGTACAGGAACCGTGCACAGGGCAGGAAATAAGGCAGGGGCAAATCTGTTTCTATCGCGCAGGTTTGCCCCCTTTTTATCGGTAAATTGACTTCCCTTCCGGAAGGATGTACTTCTTGCGCAAAAGGAAAGGGGCATATCCGGGGAATAGGCTTGGAAGAATTGGGAAACATAATACCGTAAGGATAGACAGCCCTGTATTGGCCTGGCAAAATGCAGGAATCCATGATGGGCCTAGAATCTCGGAGGGAAAGGAAGCAAAAGAGTATGAAGACGATAGAAGAACGGTTTTACCAATATGCGGTAGTCCCAGTGGTGGCCTTGGAGGATTCCAAGGACGCCCTCCCCTTAGCGGAGGCCTTGGAAGAGGGCGGCCTTCCCTGTGCGGAAATTACATTCCGGACAGAGGCGGCGGAAGAGTCCATCCGGCTGATTGCAGGCAAACGGCCGGACATGCTGGTGGGTGCAGGGACAGTCCTGTCTGTGGAGCAGGCGGACAAGGCGGTCAAGGCAGGGGCAAAATTCATTGTAAGCCCAGGCTTTGACCCGGAAGTGGTAGATCACTGCCTGGAAAGGGGAATCCCCGTATATCCGGGCTGCGTTACGCCTACAGAGGTAGCCCAGGCAGTGAAGCGCGGCCTTAGGGTCATAAAATTCTTCCCGGCAGAACAGGCAGGAGGCGTCCCCATGATGCAGGCCCTGGCGGCTCCCTACCGCTCTGTCAAGTTTATGCCCACGGGCGGGATCGGTACAAAAAACCTGAGGGATTACCTGTCCTTTGGCAAGGTGCTCTGCTGCGGCGGTACGTGGATGGTAAAGGAAAGCCTAATCCAGGACGGGGATTTTAAGGAAATCCGCAGGCTGGCAGGGGAAGCCGTGCAACTGGCTGCTTCCATCCGGACAAAGCCAGGTACCCCGTAGCAAGCGCTTAACTTGGCCTAGCCCGTTCTTTCTGCCCTAAGGGGCGGGGGTTGCACCCAAAGGATACTTACCCTTGCGGTATCCGACAAATACCCGCGCAGGCGCGGCTGCGTGGGCTTTTGCCTGCGGGAATAAGAGGATGGGCCGGGTTATCCCAGGGTAGGGAACTGTCTAAGCCGTTTCCTGTAAAAGTAGATGGAAAGGCACATTGCAATAGACCAGCTAATGGGCCAGGCGCACCAAATCCCAGTGGCGGATCCCATCCATCCAGACAGCACAAAAGACAGGATTACCCGCAGGCCCAGGTCTAAGAAGGTGGCCGCCATGAATTGGCCCATGGCGCCCACCCCACGGAGGATGCCGTCTGCCACCAGCTTTGCCGACACAACGAAATAAAAAGGCGACAGGATCCACAAAAACTCCTGCCCTGTCAGGAGGGCCGTCCCAGATTCCTGGTTAAGGAATAAAAGCAGCAGGTATTTCCCAGCCCAAAGGTAAAAGATACAAAAAGGGATGCACAGCCCCCACACCAGCCAAAGCCCCGCCTGGAAGCATTCCTTTATCCGCCCGTATTTTTGCGCCCCTAGGTTCTGGGCAGAAAAATTAGAAATGCCATTCCCAATGGTAGTAAAAGAGGTAATCACCAGGTTATTCAGCTTTACGGCGGCAGAATACCCGGCAGCCACGCTTATCCCGAAGCTGTTGATGCAGCCCTGTATGACCATATTCCCGACGGAAATAAAGGATTGCTGCAGGATGCTGGGGATGGCGATGGCGGCGATTTTCTGGAGCAGCCCCCAGGAGAACAGGCAGGGCCGCCCCGGGGTATGGATGCTGCCCAGCCGCTTTAGGACCAGCGCCACGGACACCAGGCAGCTTACCCCCTGGCAGAGGAAGGTAGCCCATGCGACGCCGGCAATGCCCATGGAAAACGCTTTTACAAACAGGATGTCCGCCAAAATGTTTGCGCTGGATGATACGGCCAAGAAGAGGAACGGCGTCTTGGAATCCCCTAAGGCAGAAAATATGCCGGTGGCAATATTATAGAAAAACAAGAAGGGGAGCCCCCATATGTAAATCCGCAGGTAAAGGGAAGCGTCCGCCATGATTTCCGGCTGGGTGTTCATAAGGCGCAGCAGCGTGCCGCAGGACAGCAGGCCGATGGCAACGAGGGCGGCGCATAAAACCCCTCCGGCGATTAGGGCCGTAGAGACAGAGGATTTCATCGTACGGTAATCCTTTGCCCCAAAAAGCTGGGATACAATGACGGAACAGCCGATATTGCACCCAAAGGCGAAGGCGATAAAGATTAGCGTGATATTATAGCTGTTCCCCACGGCGGCAAGGGCATTCTCACCAATATATTTGCCGGCCACCAGGGAATCTGCGATGTTATAGAGCTGCTGGAAGACGATGCTCCCAAACATAGGCATGCAAAAGGCCCAAAGGGCTTTTTGGGGGTTTCCTTGCGTTAAGTCTTTATTCATGATAATCCATCCTTCCGAAACCATGTCCCCACGGGACCTGCAGCATGGCACAGCTGCCGTGGGCTGTAATTTTTTCTTTACATTTCTCCAGAACTGTATTATACTCTCTATCACACAATATGAAAAATACATATATAATATAGAAAGGATATCATATACATATGGATATAAACTTTGAATATTACAAAATCTTCTACTATGTGGCCAAGTACCGGAACATGACAAAAGCTGCCGCCCTGTTAGGGAGCAACCAGCCCAATATTACCCGCGTCATAAAATTGCTGGAAGCCCAGTTAGGCTGCCAGCTTATGGTGCGGAAGCCCAGGGGCATCTGCCTGACAGAGGAAGGGGAGATGCTGTACTCCCATGTAGAGGTTGCCTGCCAGCATTTTTTCAATGCCCAAAAGGAACTGGGCAGGCATGGCACGCAGGCAGTCCGGACCATAGAGATTGGCGTGACGGAGACGGCGCTCCATCTGTTCCTGTTGGATGCAATGCAGGACTTCCGGAAGGAGTACCCGCAGATGAGAATTAAAATCCACAACCATGCCACCCCGGAAATCTTAAACTTCTTATCCAGCGGGAAATTAGAGTTTGCCGTGGCTACTACCCCCATCCTGCCTCCCCATGGCTTCTTTTGCGAACCAGTTCTGGAGTTTCAGGAAATACTGGTGGGCGGGGTAAAATATGGCTTCTTGTGCGGCGGGGCTGTGGGGCTGGAAGAACTTATGGCGTATTCCTGGGTCGGTTTGGGAAAAGGCACATCCACATATGATTTCTACAGGGATTTCTTCTTAAAGCATAACTTGGAGATGGAACTGGATATGGAAGTGGCGACCTCCGGCCTGATGCTGCCTTTGATCCAAAATGGCTTTGGGATTGGGTTTGTACCGGAAAGCCTGGCAAAACCGCTGCTTCTGGAAAAGCGGCTGGTGCAGATCCCAGTTGGCAGCAGGATCCCCAGGCGCTCCATCCAGATTGTCTCAGGGAAAGAGCGCCCCAAAAGCCTGGCGGCAGAACGTTTTTACCAATATTTAAAGGGGCTGTAAAATATTTCAATGCCTTTCCGTTGTATGCAGGCACCTGTTATGATAAAATAAGGGCAGACAGGGATATCATCAGAATTTATGGATGGAGGAGGATGGGTTTTATGATAAAAAGAAATACTTTGCGGGAAATAATCTACATTATCCTGCTGTTCTTGGCAATTGTTCTGATATTTCGCTGGTATACCATGCAGAATAACAGGCGCATGGAGGAGCGGAATAAAAGATATGCAGCAGATTCTGCCTGGCAGAAGGCCATGCAGATTGATAAGGAACTGAATAATGCCCAGCACTTGATAAATGCATATACATATTTTATAGGGGAAACCCTGGCAGGGCCGGAAGTCTCAGCAGATATGCTCCAAAAGATAGAGGGCAGCTCCCAATTTGACGCTGTGCTGTTTACGGATGCAAAGGGGGTGGATTATACCTCAGACGGGCGGACCTCAGATGTGTCAGGCCGTGAGTTTTACCAAAAGGGCATGAAAGGGGAAGTCGGCGCCTCCGTGGTGTTTGACCCGCATTTTTTCCAGGAGACCATGGCGTGTTTCTATGCGCCCATTTCTTATGGGGGCGAGGTTACCGGCGTGCTGCGGGGGTCTTATCTGGCGGAGGAGTACCTGAAGGATATGCTGGCTGCCAGTTATTTCGGGGAAAAGGCAGATGTATTTTTGTGTACCCCAGAGGGCAGGGTGATTGCCAGTTCTGATGTTAACAAAATAGAAGGGGATTTACTGGAGATATTATTGGGGGGAGGCATCATTGACCAAGGCACGGCAGGGAAGGTAAGGGACGCATTCCAAAACGGCGGGGATGGCGCTTTCCTGTGCGGCCCTGGCAGCAAGACGGACAATATCTGTGTGGCCCATCTGCCAGAGAACGGCTATGTCCTGGTGCAGGCATTCCCAACCAGCGTTACGCAGGCTATGGTAAAGGCGGAGAATCTTGTGGGGATCCAGCTGGAGGCCATGCTGATCGGGCTGTTCCTTATCTATGTGGTTATTTTAATTGTCCGTTCCAGCCGGAAAAAGAAGCTGCTAAAGCAGGAGAACCAGGAAATGGGGTATATTATTACGGGCGTCAATAAATTATTTCCCCGGTATGCGATGGTGGATTTTGAGACCGATTCCTACCAGTACCTATCTGGCACGAGGTCGGAGGGGAGCGTCCTTCCGGAGGCTGGCCCATACCAGGATTTACTGGAATACCTGGGCTCTCTGATGGAAGAGGAGAGCGTGCGGCAGGAATTTATGGCGTTTATTGATAAGGGCCGCATCATACAGTCCTTGGAGAAACGGGATGACCTCCGTTTTGAATACCATGTGCTGCAGGCAGGGGATGCTGAGTGGGAACACTTGAATGTAGTCTGCCTGGAAAGGAAAGACGGCAGGCCATGCAAACTCCTTTTCATCCGCCAGAATATTACGGAATTAAAGGAAAAGGAACTTAAGATGCGTGCGGAAATGTCCCTTGCAGACCGTAAGGAACGGCAGTATCGGATTGCCATTACCTCCAATTCTTTCTGTACCTTTGAGTTCAACCTGACCCAGGATAGGATGGAGCATGACGTTGTGCGTACCATAAACGGGCATTCCGTGTCGTTGCTGGAAGCTGTCGGGTTGGAAGCGCCCTGTAAGGCTTCTGAGTGCTTTGGGCGTTGGAAAAAATTTGTCTTGGAGGAATTCCAAAAAGAGTTTTGCGCTACCGTAAATATAAGCTACCTGCAAAACCGTTTTGAGCAAGGGGATGCGGAAGTGATTTTAGATTACTGGGCATGGGCCTCTTCTGAGGAACAGATGTGTGTCCGGCAGACCTTTATCATGACCCGGGATAATGAGACGGACGACATTATGGTAATGGTGGTGTCTAAGGAGATTACCAACCAGGTCCGGGAGCAGAGGGCGCAGACCCAGGCGCTGCAGGATGCCTTGATGCAGGCCCAGCATGCCAACCGGGCGAAGAGCACGTTCCTGTCCAACATGTCCCATGATATCCGCACGCCGATGAACGCGATTATCGGGTTTGCCACGATTGCCGTCACCCATATTGACAACAAGGACCAGGTGCGGGACTGCCTGCATAAGGTGCTGTCCTCCAGCAACCACCTGCTCAGCCTCATCAATGATATCCTGGATATGAGCCGGATTGAGAGCGGGAAGGTGCAGATTAAGGAACAGGAATGCAATATTTCTGAACTGATGCATAACCTGGTGAACATTATCCAGCCCCAGGTAAAGGCAAAGCAGCTGGAATTGTTCATTGATACCTTTGAGGTGGCCAATGAGGATGTGATTGCAGATGCCCTGAAGCTGAACCAGGTATTTATTAACCTTTTAAGCAATGCGGTAAAATACACGCCGGCAGGCGGCACGGTCACATTCCGGATTATGCAAAAGACCACGTTCCGCCATGGGTATGGGGATTACACCTTCGTGGTCAAGGACAACGGCATCGGCATGTCCCGGGAGTTTGTAGAACATATTTTTGAACCTTTTGAGCGGGAAGTGACTGCCACCCAGAACGGGATCCAGGGGACAGGGCTTGGGATGGCAATCACAAAAAATATCGTCGAAATGATGGACGGCACCATCAGCGTGGAAAGCGAAGTAGGCAAGGGGAGCGCCTTTACCGTGAATTTCAGCCTGAAGCTGCAGGATGTGGAGCGGAATGCGGCGCAGATTAAAGAACTGGAGGGGCTGCGCGCCCTGGTGGTAGATGATGATTTCAATACTTGCGACAGCGTGAGCAAAATGCTGAAACAGATTGGGCTGCGCGCGGAATGGACGACTTCCGGGAGGGAAGCTGTGTTCCGTGCAAAGAGCGCTTATGAGGAAGGGGATTCCTACCATACCTTTATTATTGACTGGCAGATGCCGGAGACCAGCGGGGTGGAGACTACGAGGCGGATCCGGAAGGCAGTGGGCGAAGAGGCGCCCATAATCATCCTAACGGCATATGACTGGACGGACATTGAAGAAGAGGCAAAGGAAGCCGGGGTTACGGCCTTCTGCGCCAAGCCCCTGTTCATGTCGGATTTGAAATTTGTGCTGCTGGCGGCCAATCATTTGGTGGAGAAAGAAGAGAAGGATACGGCATCCTGGGCTATGGCTGATTTTAGCGGGAAGCGGGTGCTGCTGGTGGAAGATATCGAGATGAACCGGGAGATTGCCGAGCTTATCCTGACAGAGGCAGGCTTTGCGGTGGAATCCGCACCAGATGGGACAGATGCGGTAGCCATGGTGGGGCAGTCCGAGGAAGGCTATTATGATGCAATCCTAATGGATGTGCAGATGCCCATTATGGACGGTTATGAGGCCACAAGGGCTATCCGGAACCTGCCCAGGAAAGATGTTAGGGACTTGCCGATTATTGCCATGACAGCGAACGCCCTGGAAGAGGATAAGGAGGCTGCGTTAAAGAACGGCATGAACGCCCATATTGCCAAGCCATTGGATATGGAAGTATTTATCTCCGTGCTGGGCGGGTTTCTGAAATAAGTGGGATAACCGTTTTCTGCTGGAAATGTCCGTTTTCTGCAAGCCCTATTGCTTCCCTGGGATTTTCCCGGTACAATGGCAGTAAAAAAGGAGGTTCCCAAATGAAAAAAATACAGATTGCCTTAGGCGTAACCATTGCCGTCCTGGGTACGGCGGCCTGGTTGACAGCCAACCGCGTATGGGGTAACGGCCAGGAAGAAAACGGCAGGCAGGCAGCCGCCTATGAAAACCAAGATACCTATGTGTTGCCGGAAACAGGCAGCGGCCAGGCGGCGGGAGAGTATTTATCGGATGACCCTGTAAGCAGCCCTGTGGACGAAGGGGAAGCCCTGGTGGATGACGGGGCAGGGGACGGGGGACAGGGTCCCAACGGGTATCCATGGGAAAGCGAGTGGTATGGCCCCTATGAGGAAGAAGAGTACCAGGGAGGGAAATTCCATTTATGGTATGATGAAAATGGGATACAGAGCCGCCAGCTGGAGGAGGGATACCAAGAGCTGCATTATGAGGGGATATCCTGCATCGAACACACAGAAGATTCCGAGACAGTCCTGGTGTATGACGGCTCTTATACGCCTTATGCAGGACAGAAGGTGGGGGAAGAAGGCATGGCCGGGTTCTGGGAGAGGAAAGCGGCAGGGCTTTCCGCCTATGCGCTGCAGGATGAAGATGGGTTTGTATTGGAATGGAGGGAGACAGACAATTTTGGAAAAGGGATTGGACAGGGACAGGTGTCCGGCAGTTATTATTTAGGGTTCCAATGGAAGATGGGGGCGGGGATGTGCTACTATGGGGGGAATAAGATGAAGCGGGGGACGCCTGTCATGTATTCTACCCTGCAGGTCCATGTGCAGCAGAGCAGGAAGGGGAAAAGCTACCTGGTGCTGAAGAACCGTGATACAGGGGAAAAGGTGCGGATCCTGGGTTCAGAGACAGAGGATGGATGGGATGGGACCATTAAGATGGGATCCATCCCGGAAGCCTATTATTCTATAGGGATTGAGAACGCCTCAGGGGAAGAAATCACTTACCGGGGGATATATGGATATTATTAAACCGGGCGTGTAAGGATACCTGCATGGTGAGGATGCCTGCCAGGGAATACAGAGGAGAGGGGATGTTTTATGTTCCGGATTGCAATCTGTGACGATGAGCCATATTTTTACGCATCCCTCCGCAGAATCCTGGAGGATTATCTGGAGCGGAAGGGGATTCCATATGAAATCCAGGGCTTCCCTTCTGGGGAGGCCTTCTTAGCCCAGGGGATTGCATGGATGAGGTTCCATGTCTTATTCCTGGATATCCAGATGCAGGGGATGGACGGGCTGCAGACGGCGAAAAAAATCCGGGAGGCCAGCCAAGATATTTTTATTGTCTTTACGACGGCTTTTATTACTTATCTCCTGGAAGGCTACCAGGTGGACGCCATCCGTTATATCCTCAAAGACAAGGATAATTTCCCCGCATTGGTCTGCGAATGCATGGACGCCATCCAGGTGAAAATGAATTATGTGGTAAAGAAGAAGGCCTTTGCCTTCAAGCAAGGGAAAAAAACGGTTCTTTTGGACCGTTTGCTGTATATCGAAAGCCGGCTCCATCAACTGACATTCCATGTCATGGAAGGGCGGCTGGTTTCCTATACCCTAAACGCGACTTTAAATGCCCTAGAGAAGGAACTTGCCCCGGACGGTTTCCTGCGCCTCCACCAAAGCTACCTGGCCAACATGAAGCATATCGAAGGGATCCGCCGTTACAAGGCCTTGATGGACAATGGGATAGAACTGGATATCCCCAAAGCCCGCTACCGGGAAGTGGAGCAGGCGTTTATTGCATATAAAGGAGAAATCTGAATGTTTACCCTAACCCAACGCTTTTTGATGGTTTTATTGGAAATCTTGTGCTGTGCCCTATCCATGGAAGCCTTTGCAGGGCAAAAGCAGGAGCCTCCCCCATGGGAACAAGGCGCCATGCTGCTTGCCTTGGCTGCTGGCGTTTGTTTTGTGTTCCCGTTTACTGCGATGCAGTTCCCGCTGAAGTGTATTCTGGATGTGGGCGCTGGGGGATTGCCAGCAGGGCTTTCCTCTGTTTTTTCCTATCTGTGCCGGTTTTGGGACGCAGGGGAGGCTGGCGGGTTTGCTGCCATATGTGCTTTTTTTCTCTTGCAGCAGCTCCTTTCTGTGGGGGCAGTGGGCTTGTGCATGGCTTTTTGCTTCCAGATTCGGGCAGCCAAAGCAGTCTGCCTTACAGGCTTGTTCCAGGTGTTGTTATTTGCGGCAGATCTGGCCGCGGACAAGCTGTATATTGCAGTGTTCCATCGGATTTACCTGATGCGGGACATCTACCATACAGGAGGTTCCTTGGTTGGCCTTTCAGGCAGGTGCGCCCTGTTTTTCTTCCTGCTCCTAGCCTGGCGCATCCGCAGGAAATCATTTTCTGCCAGGGGCAAGGGCGGTGCGCCGGTTTCCCTGGGGCAGCGGGCAGCCGTCTTTGCCCTGTGTGCCCTATTGCCTGTTGTCCTGGCCTGGAAGGAGATAAAGCCATCGGAAATGGAAAGGCTTTATTTTTTTATTGTGTTTGCATTCCTAGGCCTGGCGATTGCCACCTTATATTTATTAGATGGCCTGTTAAAACGCGAGGGAAAGGCTTATAACCGCGCAATGTTCCATATTAAGGCGCAGGGCCAGGCCAAGTTCTACCGCACCCTATCTGAGGATTATGAAAAGCAGCAGAAAAAAGTCCATGAGTATAAAAACCAAATCCTATGCATCGAGTCCCTGCTGCGCAGGAAAATGTACCCAGAACTGGAAGCATACGTCCAAGGCATCAGCGGCAGCCTGGGCAGGGAACTGGATAATTTCCAGACGAACCACCCAATTGCAGATGCGGTCATAAACAGGGCTTACCAGGAAATGCTGGAAAAGGATATTCTGTTTGTGCCGAAAATCAGTGATTTGTCAGGCATATGGGTTTCCGATGGGGATTTGGTGGCTGTCCTTTCCAACCTTCTGGAAAATGCCATTGAGGCGTGTGCAAAGTGCCGGGGCAGGCGGATGATAAAAATGAAGCTGGTCATAGAGGGGAGCGGCATTGTCCTGTCCCTGCGGAATACCTACGAAGGGCAGCTGGCGGCCAAGGATGGGGAATTTAAGACCACGAAGGAAGCAGGGGCTAGGGAGCATGGGATTGGGCTTAAAAATGTGATGGAGGTGGTAGGGGCCTATGGGGGTTCTTATGTGATACAGACGGAAGGCGGGGAATTTTATATCGCAATCCTGATACCAATGTGAACAATCCTCTGTCCGTACGGGAAAAAGAAGCAGGGCAGCCAGGTGCCCTGCTTCCCTTCCGGGATAACCAATCCTTATTTTAATGGCATTTCCACGCCGTCTACATGGATAGAAGCGATATCGTCTATATTGATCAATGAGTTAAATGTGCTGAAAAATTCGAATTTCCAGCCGCTTTTTGCATATCCGTCAAAACCGCCGCCGCCTGCGAATGTGCCAAGCACGGAGTCTTTTGGTACTTCCCCGTCGGGCGTCCGGTATCCTGTGCCGTCAAGTGTATCTGCCGCCTCAAGCATTTCCCATCCTTCTGGAGGGGCGTCGAACATGTAGTATGAAGTACCGTCTTTCATTGTAAAGGTGACAAGGCCAATGGGGTAGGGTTCGTTTTCCTCCAAGTCGAAATATTTGTCGAAGGTAAAGCATATCCCGCCGGTGGTAATTTTAATATTGGTGCATCCATCCAGGGAACTGCCATCTGCATAACGGCATGGTATCTGCCCGGTTGGCTGCAGCACAAAGTTGTCAGCGATAGCATATTCGTGATAGGTAATCCCATTTTCCACAGTTTCCCCGCTCTTTACTTCGAGGTTGACTTTCATGGTATCTTCTGGGCGCCCATCATTTTCAAAATGGTATACATCATGGTAGTAGGTCCGGATGGAAGTATGCGTTTCATTTGCATATACTGAATTTGACGGGGCGCAGCTGCCGCCGCCGGTCTCGAAAGCCATCCGGTCAGGTGATGATGAAAAATAGTATTCGGAAACTCCTTCTATATTTTCTGTGCTTAACACGCTCCCATCCAGGGAATCTGTACGGATTGTATAATATGCTTCGCAGTTTATTGGATCAAAATAATAAGATTCCAAGGTGAATTTCAGGTTTTTGTAGAGGATAGTGTCATCGCTTTGCTGGACATTTTCTGTGATTGCAGCGGCTGTTGCGCTGTCGGTCTTATGGTGGACAGAATCCAGTAAATCCCATATATTCATCCCGGTCTGCGCATAGCAGATGCCGTTTGCGCCAAAGGCGAGGATGAAGACCCCGGCAATTGCGGCTACCGCCCGTGCCCGTAACTTCTGGGTGCGCCGTTCTTTCCTTTGGATTGCCCCTTCTACGATATCCATGCCGATTTCCTCCGGCAGCTTTACATCCGAAATAGCTTCTTTGTAAGTGTTATGCTCCAACATCATGTTGCTCACTCCTTTCCAGTGTCTGTTTGATTTTTTCCCTTCCACGCTGCAGCTGTGTCTGGATGGTGCTCTCGCTTTTGTGCAGAAGATGCGAAATCTCACGCACAGAGTACTCTTCATAGTAGTACAGATGGATTGGCACGCGGTATTTCTCTGGCAAATCTAAAATGGCATTTTTTAATGCGTCAAATGCATCACAGGCTTCTGCCGGAGTTTCCCGGTTCTTGTCCCATTCTTCCAGCCGCAGGATGTCACAGTTCCATTTGCTTTTCAGGAAGTTTTTACAGGTATTAATCGTGGTCCGGATAAACCAGGCCTTCTCATGTTCCTTGGCCTTGAACTTAGGATGGTAAATCAGATACTTGTAAAAGACCTCCTGAAATACGTCTTCTGCCTGGTATGTATCCTTGCAGTAAGCCCATGCCAGTTTGTATATCATGTCTTTGTGCGTCTGATAACATTCCAGTACTTTTTGTTTCTCTGCGTATTTCATATTCTGTACCTCCTATATAAAGAATACAATTTAGGAAGGGAAAATATCTCAAAAGGGGTGGAAAAAAATAAAAAAATATAATTCAGTGTTCTTTTCTTAATGATAACATCCGGTATCCTGCCCGGCAATCGGAAGTTCTTCTATACAGTATTCATTCGCTATAAATTTTGCCGAAGACCTGCATGGATGCTTTTGTAAAATATTTTTCTTTTTTTCCATATAAGCGTGAAACCAGATAAGGATAAAAAATATATTTAAACCAGATGATAGAAAGCCGAGGAGAAAAGGAGTAGTGATATGCTCCTCCTTATAGTGGCAGTTTTATTATTTTGTCTGTCTACTATAAGGGGAGCATATCAATCTACTGTACGGCGGCTTTTTTCTTTTGCCACTATGTGGCAATGCCGTCGTGCGGCAGCCGTTATTCTTGTGTTACGGTACAAGTACCAGAACTTGATTGTACCTCTTTACTTGGCCTCGTATGTTCATCAAACTCTTTCTGGCTGTATTTTTCAATACCCGTCAATGTACCGTATCCCGCATCATTCAGGTTTGCAAAATCGCGGACTGTGTAAATATCTATCGTACCGTCCGTACTCTCAAAAGTACGCATTGAGCCTTTGAATTTTCCGCCTGTCATACTTTCTCCGTTGGAAGTTAATACATCCCGGCAAAAACGTACTTTTTCATCACCCAAATACCATTGATTTTCTTTCGCTTCATAAGTGACCCCAAATGCTGCGTACTCCTTTGCCATCTCTTCAAATTCTTTCGCAGAAGTCGGCTCTCCAGCTATAGCAGCATTTAAGGGCGGGTTTTTGATGGCTTCGATGTTACGGGCGGCAAATTCTTCTTCTGAAAATTCCTTTAACCCGATTAGCTTTCCACTGCAATCAAACGAACCATCATCAGAGCGGATAAAGCTGTTCAAGTCACGGACAGCATACACATCCACTACACCGTTTTCATTGAAAAAATCTGTTCCCGCCTGTCCTCCTCCATCTGGTATCGTATAATAGTCCTCGAACCATCGAACCGATTT